>CANLOE010000009.1 GCA_947492745.1 uncultured Cyclobacteriaceae bacterium
TGCGGTTATCGCCTTGATTGAAACCAAAATGACCTGCGGAATCTTGTACGACATTTAAAACCCAAATTTGTATTACAAGCTGCATTTCTTGCTGTTCACCTTACCTCCTTGGAGCATAGTCTTTCGGTATCACGGCTTTTGGGTCCGTGGTCGGTAAAAAATGGAATACTGATTCAGCTCGGATTTAGCCCAAAAACCGTGATAGAGCATCTATTGCGGCCATGAATAGGAGACCATCAGTAGTACGGTGATGTGCCTACATGTAAGGGACTTCATAACGAGCGATAAGGACTCATTGCTCAAAAGGCTTGAAAAAACGCTTGTCAGCAGTGCCTATAGGGTCCGAGGAGGTAAGGTAATTGTTCCACTTTTCCTGAAATGCATTGGGCATCAACTTGTTCAGTCCTCTTACAAAGATGCTCTGCTTCTTTTCAGTACTGGCGGCAGTATCTTTTTTCCAGCTGATGTGTTCGTAATCGCTCTGTTGTGGAGGTGTCGCAAAGATAGGTTTCTCGCTCACTTTGCGCGCCATGATAAATAGGTAGGAAGGCTTGATATTGGCCAAAGTTACCCGCTGTTTGAGTTCTTTTGGGTCGATGAGTTCAAAGTACTGACTATAGGTGTCGTCTTTGTGCTTTTTGTCGATATAGAACAGGGCAGTTACCATCTCAAAACCATTGTTTTCCGAGAAAATACGAAAGTAGAGCTCAGGACTGAATTGATAAAAACCATGTCCCAGAAAATTGTTGGTCGGCGTGATGCCCAAGTAGTGTCCACTGACTTCCAATAGTTCCATACAGTTCTTGATGGCTACCGGGAAATTAAAGATATGTTCCAAGGAGCCTCCATCGATAACGGTACTGTAGGAAGAGGTCAGTGCCTGGGGTATGGGTCGGTTCATATCGTGTACTTTCGATGCATTTTCATAATCGGAAGCGTCGAAAGAGTGGATTTCCTTGGCACCTAGGATTTCCAAAAAAGGTTCGGAGTAGCCCTTGCTTTTCGAAAGGATATCCTTGGCATCGATATGCCCATGGCCAAAATCTTTCAGGTTCTGCGCTAAAGGTTTTTCTCCCAAGTGCAGACCTTGTCGCCCTATCATGGCTGTTTTCTGAAAATTTACACCAAGCTCTTTTGCTTTTAGCAAGAGCCTTGTTCCGTTCACGTCAAATCCCATAGGTATACTGATTTTGTGTTGAAGATAATCATTTTCTATAATACATCGATAAGACCTTTTGGCAAAAACGAAAAGTTATACCCAAATTAAATTGTTTTGGGACCTACTGAAACAATCAAGAAAACACTGTTCTGCCTGGAACGGCCCAAATGACCGGTCAATAAACCCAAAATGTCCATTAGAAAATCTATTCCGGACTTAACTGACTTCAAATCAGTAAATAAATACGTTTTTTGAATTCACCGTAGCGGTGCTACGCTGAATCCAAGAAAACGCACTGATTTATTGCCATTTAATACAAATTTGGGTTTTAAATGTCGTATAAGATTGCGCGGGTCATTTTGGTTTCAATCAAGGCGATAACCGCAGGGGTAGCAGCGCTATCGCGAGGATTGTCAACGCAGAGTGAAGCAAAATGAACAGGAAGATAGGCGATATTTAAAAGCTAAGTTTGTATAAGTTCTCATGACGAAGTTCCAACGAACATTTTGGGATAAATGCAGGATTTGTCCAAGACTACGGAAATCAAATCTCCCATTTCATTTTTTGTTGAGTATAAATTAAGGAGAGTCCTATACAAAAAGCCCCCTGAAGTTTTTCCGGTTGGAAATCACGGAGTATTGCGCTATGATTTTCTTTCTTCCCGCCCTGCCCATGGCATCTCTTTTTTTCGGTGACAATATCAAGTCCCTTAGGTGCTCGAACCATTCCTCTTCGGTCTTGCAGATATAGCCGTTGTGACCGTGGTCTACGATATCCTTGTTGACTCCTATCGGTGACGCTACCGCAGGTATGCCCAGCGATAGATACTGTAGTGCCTTGAAGCCACACTTGCCTTGAGCCCATTGATCATCCGTAAGGGGCATGATGCCGATGTCCATCTGGTATAGGTCCGCTATCTCACTGTCCTTGCACCAAGGTTGGAAGCGGAGGGACCCGATGGCATTTAGCTTGGGGGCTTGATTGGAAATGACCAAAAACTCGTAACCTACTTCTTTCTCAAGTCTCTTGAGCACGGTATGGAGGCTTTCGAGGTAGGGCAGCGTAGAGTGGGTACCTGTCCAGCCTATGGTGACCTTATCCTTTTTTTCTTTATGGAAATGATGCGGGTTATGGAGGTGCTCGGTATCAACGGTGGTAGGGTTGATGATGACCTGGCCATTGTACTGCCGGGCATAGGCTGCCAAGTAAGCATTGCCACAACTGACCTTATGGCTCCACTTGCAGATGAGAGCTACTTTCCCATGGAACTTCAGTCGGGCCGAGAGCCGATTGGACGCAGAGGTATTGGGTAGCCATATGGCATCGTCAAAATCATAAATAATCTTTTTCTTCAGTACCTTAGCAATGAACCACTCCACAAAAGGGGGCCCCAGAGGGCTGGCCTCGCGATGGATGAAAACATAATCATACTCCGAAACGGAAGGCAGTAACAGGAGGCGCTTGATAAAACCTGCCACGATACCAAAAAACTTTTGCCATAGATTCCCATGATGGTACAGTATGTCCCAGGTCTTTTCGGAGAGAAACGGCCGCACATGCTTGACTATACCTTCTCTATCCAGAATTTCAAAATACTGCTCGAACCGAAAACGTTGAGAGGGGGCCTTGCCTTCCGGATAGGGAGTTAAAAAAAGTATTTTCATATATTTGGCTTTGGTACCGATGGACTGACGAGACCATTACTGAAATACTGAGTTGATTTTGCCCCACCGGACTTAAAGATAAGGACTATTTCAAAAATAGTAAGTAGAAACAAAGCAGGCAATGCGGAGATAGAGTCCGGTATCGCTACAGTGTCTGCACTGCTATCGGGAAGTTAGATACTCCTTTAGGTCTGTTGGGATGAACAGGTGCATTGTTTTTTAGCAAGGAAAAAATGGAGGTAAAAAGGCCGGCTCAAGGCGAAAACGAATTGTGGGGCAATCAAAGAACATATGGGCCGCTTATCCGGACTATGAAATGCACAATACCCACTATAAGTTCAATAAGCGGGACATCTGTTGATCAACTATTAAAATCAATGGCATAAGAGCATGTTTAAAAATGATGGGCATATATTTAATTCATTTCTCCATATATAATTTTGCGTTACTCTTAAAAACCGGATATCATCTACTTTAGGTTGGTTTGGTGGTCAGGCCAAGCCTATCAAGATAGGTCAGCTTCTTCATTTTTGGCCTGACCCAAAAACGAAGCAAAAAAGTCAGGACTGTGAACAAATAGGCTAAAAATCAATCCATTCCGCTAAAATCCACCAAACTCCCTACGGTCAAACAGGGTGGATTTCTTTACGCTACATTTCTTGATTTTTTTAACGCCATTTGTTCAAGGTCAAACATATTGATTATTAGTTAAATCTATTATTGTATTAAAGTAATTTATGTCCACATTATTAAGTATATATTATCTATTTATTTAGATGATAATTATTGAAAATTTGTTTTTGAACAAGCTCTAAGTAAGTATGTAAGTCAGTTGTTTTTTATGTCACTTAAAAAAAATATTTTTCTCACATTTTTGACACAGGTTCCTACGCTGTTTTTTGGAATCATCGTGGGCATCTTTACGACAAGGGTACTGGGGCCGGAAGGGAAAGGGGCCTACGCTATTTTTCAGAGCGACTTGGCCCTGTTCGTATTGTTTCTAGGCTTCAATATTAATTTTGGGATAGCTTATTTTGTATCGAACAAGAAGATGTCCTTATCGAAAATGATGGGATTAGCGATGTTGCTGGCCTTGTCGGGGCTGCTCCTATTGACCCTGTTCATAGTTGTCGATACTTGGGTCTGTAAGGAAGAAAGTCTGATTTTCCCTAAAGGTTATGGGACACTGTTTTATCATGTCTTTCTTTTGTTGGGCTTCGTACTGACACTGTGCAATACTGTTTTTTCGGCTGCCTTCAGAGCATTGAGGGACTTCAAGACCATTAACTTCATCGCTTTGCTCAATGCGGTATTCAATTTTACGGTGTTTCTTGGCCTCTTCATTTATGCCCGGTTCTATCCCGATAAAGTGGGCTTGCTCTGGGTCTTGTCCCTCAGCCTTGCTGTATTGTTGTTCAACACCCTGTTGTGGTTGTATCACTATATCCGGAAGGTAGGTGTTCTTCCCGTTTTTTCGCTTGGATTCAAAGAATTCAGACTTGTTTTCAACTTTATCGCGATAGCCTATTTGTCCCAGCTTATCAATCTGCTGAACTATAGGATGGATTTTTGGGTGTTGGAGTATTATCATGGTGCTGCGGCACTGGGCCTGTATGCACTTGCGGTCAATATCGCCCAAATGATGGGGATGGTGACTACTTCCATTACGCAAGTATTGCAGCCGACGCTGAACAGCCCTGATGAGCAGGACAAAGAAGCCAAGTTCATCCTATATTCCAGGCTGCATTTTACCACCTTGGTACTGGTTGCCCTGGCCATTTACCTGCTATCACCCTGGGTGGTGCCATTGGTATACGGAGTTCGGTTTGCAGATTCTTCCCTATACTTGAGGATATTGGTTTTTGGAGTTCTGTTCTCTTCTACCTCACAGCTCATGGGGATTGCCCTGGTCAATGCCGGTAAAGTCAAATATAACCTGATAGCCACGGTTATCGGCTTTTCACTGACCTTGGTATTGGACTTCTGGCTGATACCCGTTTATGGTGCTACCGGCGCCGGCATTGCCTCAAGTATTGTCTATTTGGTTATTTTTATTGCGGTATTTTACTTTATTTTATTTCGATTAAAGATGCCCAAAAGCAATTATTTCATTATAATGCCCCGCGATATCAGAAAATTGTTAAAATTTTAAAGCTATGGATGCCGAGGAAGTAAAAAGCTATTATGATAAATATACCACTAGGCAGGTACATGTTGGCGTCAATGACAGGCACCGTTCTATTCTGGAAAAATCGGTATACAACGGAATGTTGGCCACGGACCGGGTTCTGGAAATCGGCTGTGGAGTAGGTACCTATACCTCTCTACTGATGGAGTATGTTACCGAAGGGGAAGTGCTGGCCGTAGACCTGAGCCCGAAGAGCGTGGCCATAGCTCAGCAGAACTTGGGACAATACAAAAACCTGAGTATCAAAGCCTGTGATATCATCTCCGAGGAAATCAAGGGAAGCTTTGATACCATCGTACTTCCCGATGTGATAGAGCACATACCCCTAGAACTCCACCACTCACTTTTCGGAAAACTGAGCCAACTGCTGGAGGACCAAGGGAACCTGTTCGTGCATATCCCCGACCCTTACTACCTACAGTGGTGCCATGAGCACAAACCGGAGATACTACAGATCATCGACCAGCCGATATACACGGATGAACTGATTGCCAATGCATACCCTCATAACCTATATCTCCATCGTTTGGAAACCTATGACATCTGGGTAGAGCAGGGGGAGTATCAATTTATCGTACTCAAGAAGAACGTAAAGAAGGATTACAAAAAGATTGACAGGAAGGTCTCTTTTAACGACAAGGTAAAGTTCAAACTAAAAAAGATACTGGGACAATAGCTGGTTGCGAAGGCAACAATAACCTTTCAGTAGGCGAAATAGCAGTACTTTGCAGCTCGGTCTATACTCAAGAAAAAATGAAATGGGAAGCCTTATCGGAAATGGCCCAGGAGAAAATCCCGTATAATGTTGAACCCGGATCATGCACTGAAAAATCTACTGCGGATCTAAATAGCTGCAAACCGGTCGTTGCACTACGTTTATTGGATTCACCATAGCGGTGCTATGCCAAATCCAATAAAAATCCCTGATTTATGGATATGTAAACCCTCGTTACGAAGTTCCCATGCATGATCCGGGTTGAACCGTCACCGGTAGACTTGTCATTAGGGTCAGTAGAAAATAGTGGCACTTAAGTCAATGAATCATCTTGTCCCAAACCGATTGCGTTCAGGTATAACTGGAAGTGGATGAAAATCCGCTACCCTTTATGAGGTTCTTTGGCACTGTTGAAGCGGAAGGTCTGACCATACCGGTTTTGCACGCCGATACAGAGCAATACAAGTAGAGCTCTCAAGTTTCTCCTATAGTGTTGCTCATTTCGCACCATGCTGCGTCGGCAGATCTTATGATAGTGCTGCTATTAAGCGATTTGGAATAGAATAAAATGATCTACGAATCTTATACGGCATTCAAAATCTAAATTTGTACAAGAGCTACGGCTTTTTTAGGATGGACAAGCAATAGTGCAGTATTACTCTACATATTTTTACCATGAACAAAAAAACGCTGGTTTTGTGCACGAATGCCTTTCCTTATGGAAAGAAGAATGAGACTTATCTGGAGACCGAAATACATCACCTGTGTCGGGCTTTTGCCAAGGTGTACATTTTGCCTTCAAAAAAAATGAATACCCAACGAGTTCTTCCGGAAAATGCTCAGGTGGTGGATGGGCTGCCTCCAATAACTGTCCGGAACAAATGGCGGTCCTTGATGAGGTACAGTTTGCCCGTATTGTCTATTTATGGTTTCAGCCTGTTCCGGAAAGGGAACTTCTATACCTATTTGCGACATAGTAAAATGTACGTGGACCTGACCCTTCAGGCCTTACAGCGTAGAGAATACCTCAAAAAGTGGATTGAGGAAGAAAATTTGTCCGATGCCCTGTTTTACGACTATTGGTTTGAAAACGCTACTCTGGCACTGGCAATTTTGAAGAAACAAGGTCATCTCCAGACGGTGGTTTCCCGGGTACATAATTTTGATTTGTACGATATCCGATGGGGTTCGGCCAAGGTCCCGTTCAGGGAGTACAAAGCAAAGTACCTGAAGAGGATATTTCCCATCAGCGAGCATGGACTGCAATATCTATTGGAGAAAATCCCCTTTGCCTCAGAAAAGGTCGAATTGAGCTATCTCGGAGTGAAAAAGGCTCCCGCCGACCTTGCCCAGAGGGTGGAAAAGCTGGAAGTGCCCCTGCTGGTATCCTGTTCCAGTATTATTGATATCAAGCGGGTAGAGAGGATACCGGAGGTACTGAAACACATTCCTTTTCCCTTGAAATGGGTGCATTTTGGGAGTGGTCCCATGGAAGCTGAGGTCAGGGAGGCTGTTAAAAAAATACCTTCGCAC
Organism: uncultured Cyclobacteriaceae bacterium; assembly: GCA_947492745.1. Lineage (GTDB taxonomy): Bacteria > Bacteroidota > Bacteroidia > Cytophagales > Cyclobacteriaceae > Aurantiphycus > Aurantiphycus algarum. The sequence goes on from CANLOE010000009.1 coordinate 7,260, forward strand.
ATCACCTATGAACTCAAGGGACAGGCGAGCAATGAGGAGGTGTTGGCTTATTATCGGACGTATCACGTGGACCTATTTGTATCATTGAGCACCCGGGAAGGACTGCCGGTGTCCATGATGGAGGCCATCAGTTATGGTATTCCCATACTGGCCTGTGGTGTCTACGGTATCCCCGAAATTGTGACCGAGACGACCGGTTCATTGGTCGGTACCGATGAACCTTCCGAAAAGATAGCCGAAAAAATCATACAATTGCTCAATAAGCCTCTGAACAGGTCGATCGTTCAGGATTTTTTTCATGCACGGTTTGAAGAGAACAGGAATTATAAAAAACTGATCGATCAGTTAAAACCCTTATCGTGAGTCACTACTTCCACTACTTACTTTTGATGGAGACCCAATCCTTATAGACCATGAACATTGCCTACATTATTCTGGCCCACAAGTATCCCCGACACCTAGGGCGGTTGGTCGAGAAACTGACCTACAAACAGAACCATTTTTTCATCCATATCGATGCCAGAGCGAAAATGGAGGACTATACCGCTGTTCTACCATTTGACGAAAAAATCCATTATGTTCAGAAAAGGGAAAAAGCCGTGTGGGGAAGCTTCCGCCTCGTGCAGGCCACATTGAATGCCCTTGAGGAAGTGAACCGTCTCCCAGTGGACTTCGATTTTGTCTGCTTGTTGAGCGGACAGGACTACCCCGTGAAGAGCAACGCGTTCATAGAAGCGTTTTTCAGTGCCCGTGCAGGGGATAACTTCATGACTTACCGTACCCTGCCCAGTGAGGGCCTGAATTATGGTGGTATGCACCGTATTGAAAGCTATACTTTTACACTTCGGGGAAGGAGCGAAACCTACCTGCCCAGTAGCTATGCCCATAGCCTCAACCGAAAGGGAAAATCACTGAACTTTCTATTGGGCCTATATTGTGCCTTTAAGAAGAAAAGAGCTTTTCCGAAAGGTATGGTCCCTTATTATGGTTCCCAATGGTGGTGTTTGAATAAAGAGGCCGTAGATTATATATTGCTTTTTTTAGAGCAAAACAGAGACTATATTGCATACCATAGGCATACATTGATACCGGACGAGATTTTTTTCCAATCGATATTGATAAATGCAAAAGGTCCCATGGAAAAACTCCCTGTTAACGATAACCTGCGCTTTATGGTATGGGAGGAATCAGCAAACGGCCCCAACGTACTCCAAGGAAGCGACCTGAAGCCGATACTGAGGTCAGGAGCTCTTTTTGCAAGGAAATTTAACGAGCAGGAGAGTAGGGAGCTGCTGGAGGCACTGGACCGAGAAATTATGAAGTAAAGAAGCTTAGCTATAAGTCTATAATCCGTACCGAATGATAGAGAAATACATACATGAAGAGGATGTACATAATTTAGAATCTCCTAGGGAAATCGTCCCCGTCATCATGAATTTGCTACGGCCCAAAAGCGTGGTGGACGTTGGTTGTGGTATAGGTACGTTCTTGCACTGCTTTAAACAACAAGGAGTAAAAGATGTGCTTGGCATCGATGGACCATGGGTCAACAAAGAGATGTTGCACAAACACCTGTCCCCTGAAGAGTTTCAGGAAAGGGACCTGGAACAGAAAATCAATGTCGGGAAAAAATACGATCTGGTCATTAGCTTGGAAGTGGCAGAACATTTGTCCGAGAGGTCTGCCGATACCTTTGTCGATAACTTGGCCTCTTTGGGAGAAACCATCCTGTTCTCGGCAGCCATACCCGACCAAGGGGGACAAAATCACATCAATGAGCAATGGCTCTCCTACTGGGAGGAAAAGTTTGCCCGGCACCATTATATAGTGCACGATATCCTCAAGCCTCTTTTCTGGGACAACCCCAAGGTGTTCTGGTGGTACAAACAGAATATGGTACTACTGGCCCCAAAAGACAAGCCCCTTAGTACATCGATGGCACCCAATCCACTGCGTAACCTGGTTCACTATGAATTGTTTGCCCGGAAAAACGATATGATCGAGTCGATCTACAACGGAGAGCTGGACAGTATGACCTATATTAAGTGCCTGTTCAAATCCATTTTTGGGAACAGTACGGCACAAAAACTAAAAAGCCTATCGGGCAAGTCCGAGAAGGCAAGCGGTTAATGTGGCTCGGCTCTCTTGTGTCTTTGATAGGAGCCATTGTACAATCAGAAGTGCGCTTTTCACCTTTGTCGAGCTTGAGTTCCGGAGACAGGAAAAAACTAAAAGGCGAATAATTTTGGACCGATGAGTGAAAGCTGTTTTGTAGCGACCGTAGCAAGGCTATGCCGGATACGTTACCCTTCCAAAATCTACTGCCCTTTGAACTTGCCCTACAAAGTGTGGGCCCATGACATGGATGGAACGGATCAATAACAAAATCAAATCCCTAAGTATTGAAAGCATTAATTGCCATCACCACATGTAAGCGCTTGAGCAATATTAAGGCCCATGCCCTGAATTACATCGATTTTTGTAACCGAGACCCTGATTTTGATTTTGTTATCGCTTTGGACGGTAATGATGAGGACTACCTTGTTTTTTGCGAACAGTGGGACATCCCTTTACTGTATTCCGAAGACCGGGAAGGAGTGGGTATATCAAAGAACAGGGTCTATAGAGAGTTTGCCCACTATGACTATTACTTTTTTCTGGAAGATGACGCAGAACTGTTGGACCCAGCGGTGTTCAGGGGACACATAGAGGTGTCCGAAAAATCGGGCATACCGCATTTTTCACTTTTTGAGCCTCACGGTTCCAGGGAAATCATCGAATACAGTCAAGTAGGAGAGTATCGACTGATCCATTCCAAATATGGAAGTGCGCAGTTCAACTTCTTCACTGGCAAGGGGCTGTCGGCTGTCGGCGGCTGGCATGATGCCTTTGCGAAACCAAAACGCTATGGCCACACGGAACACACCTACCGCTTTGTCCATGCAGGCTTGTCCAAATACGCCTTTAATGTCATCGAAAACTTCAGCCTCCACTGCGATTATTTCATATGGCACGACCCGCCATCGGTATCGGCACACAATAGTAACGAACTGGATGTGCATGGCATTGCCGCTGTGGAGAGGAAAGTCATGGACCTAGAGCTTGCACACTATGAGGTGATGACTCCTGGCCCTTACCGTTACAATGGAAAAAAACGAGACAGGAACGAAAAAATAGCCCATTTTCTCCAAGAGAACAGAGAGAAGAAGTACCCTTGGTTGGAAGGAAAACAACGTAGGGAGCAGTATAGTAATTTTTGTTTTAATAAAATCAGACAGCCCATCTCCGGAGTAAAGAAACTGTACTATTTCGGACTGATGCTATGGTACAATTACAATAATTTCAGGTTCAAGCATTTGGTGAAGCAAAAGCTGGGCTTGGTTAAATCTTAACAGCGAATTGAGCAATCCTCTGAATACCGAACCTTTGATATCTGTCATACTGCCTTGCTATAACGCGGAAAAATACTTGGAGGAAGCCCTGGCCTCTCTGGTCGGACAGAGCTATGGTAGGATGGAAATCTTGGCGATTGACGATGGCTCTAGCGATACGACGGGGAGGATCATCCAAAAGTTTGCCATGGAGGATGAGCGTGTCATCGCACTGCACAATAAAAAGAACCTGGGCTTGATCAGGACACTGAACAGAGGTGTCGCTCTGGCCAAAGGAGAATATATCGCTCGTATGGATGCGGATGATATCGCCATGTTGCACCGATTTGAGAAGCAGATCGATGCTTTTCGGCAGTGGCCCGAACTGGAAGTGCTTTCTGTTGGAGCAGTGCTGATAGATGATAGTGGCCGGCCAATGGCCGGTCATAAGCCCAAGGCTTTAAGCCCTCAGGCCTGCTTCTTTGCCTCTTTCATCTGCACACCGCTGCTGCACCCTGGGTTCATGGCGAAAAGCAATGTGCTAAAACAGTACAGCTATTTCTATGATAGGCACACCCTGCATGTGGAGGACTATCACCTCTGGACTAGAATGCTCTCCGATGGAGTCTGTTGTGCGAACCTGAAGGAAAATCTAGTGCTAAAGCGGGCTTCGGACCAAAGTGTTTCCATCACTTTTGAAGCACTCCAGAATACTAATTTTGCGACCTGTTCCAGAAAGCATATCGAAGCTTACTTCCGTATGGAACTGGACAGGGATATCCATCGAATACTGATCAATAGGTTTCCGGACGAAGTCAGCACAGCCATGGTCAGGGCAGCTTTTGAATTGCTCTACGTATTGAAGGAGCAGTTTGTGGCGAGGCAAGCGTCAATGACCGCAGAACAACTGGAAGAAATCGATAGAGTGGAACAGGAACAAAAAATAGATATCTTGATTCAGCTCTTCAAAAAAGGCGGGTCCGTGCTTAAGTTATGGGCTCTGGGCTATTTGATGGCTCACCCGCGATTGGCCTTGGCGAAGAATTCACGGATCTATATACAACAAAAATTATAAGACTATGTGTGGAATAGCTGGGGTTTTCTCCATGGATAGGGTGATAGATGAATCGGGCCTGGTCCGAATGGCACAGGCGCTCTCACATCGAGGACCGGATTCCGAAGGACTGTATATCAACCCTTCGCGGACCGTTGGTCTGGCACACCGAAGGTTGAGCATCATCGATCTGAGCGATCGGGCCAACCAACCTTTTACCTCTCAGTGTGGTAGGTACGTTATGGTTTTCAATGGAGAAGTCTATAATTATAAGTCTATTGCCAAAACCTTGGACATCCCCTTATGCACCGACTCGGATACGGAAGTTGTCCTCGAAGCCTTTGTGCGTTGGGGGCCTGATTTCGTAGAGCACCTGAACGGGATGTTTGCCATAGCGATTTATGACACTCTGGCGGCCAAGATTTTTCTTTTTCGAGACCGCATGGGAATCAAGCCATTGTACTATAGCTATGACGGCCGGCAACTTGCCTTTGCTTCGGAGTCAAAGGCCATTTTGCCTTTGAGAGATACGGTAGCACTGAACCTGGAGGCGCTCAAGGACTACCTGTTTTTAGAGTACATCCCTGCCGGACAGTCGATATTCAAGCATATCCATAAGTTGGAGAAAGGGACGGCCTTAACATTGGATGCGCAGGGCCTACGTTTTCACCGTTACTATGATCTTCTTCAGCGCTTCGACCCACAGTCCGGGCTTTCGGAAACGGCCTGTCTGGACCGCCTTCATGCTGACCTGGAAAACTCGCTAAGGCTTCGGCAGATCAGTGATGTCCCTATTGGGGCTTTTTTGAGTGGAGGTGTCGATTCTTCTTTGATATGTGGCATGTTTCAGAAAGTGAGCAAGGACCCGATTGCTACGTTCAACATAGGTTTTGAAAATGCGGCCTTTGATGAGTCCGGCTATGCCCATCAAGTGGCCGAAAAGCTAAAGACCGATCATCGTTCTGTGATTGCCGACGAGGATTATGCCCTTCAGTTTTACCAAAAAGTCAGTGCTGCCTATGACGAGCCTTTTGCAGCCCCCTCTACTTTCCCCACGCTCTTGGTCTGTCGCGAAGCGAAGAAAGAGGTTACCGTAGCCCTGAGTGGGGATGGCGGAGACGAACTGTTTATGGGATACGGTTATTACAACTGGATGGACCGGTTTACAAAAATGAGCCGCTATGGGGGAAATCATGGAAGGAGGCTTGCGGGCAAGTTACTCTCATTGATGGGAACAAAGCAAGCGCGCGCGGCACGCATCCTTGATCATGAAGGCGGATATCGGGCTTGGCTGCATATCTGGTCCCAGGAGCAATACATGTTCTCGGAAAGGGAGATTGCCGATCTGACAGGCCAGGACTATGTACATAAGTCCTTAGAAAAAGACTGGAAGGATATCCATGCGATGGACATCCATCCTTATGAGAAAATTTCCCTTTTTGATATCAATCATTATCTTGCCGATAACCTTTTGTACAAGGTCGACATTGCTTCCATGCATTTCGGTCTGGAAGTAAGGGTGCCTTTTTTGGACCATCACTTTGTCGAGTCGGCCATCAATATGCCCTTGCATTATAAAGTAAATCAGGGAACGCAAAAATACATTCAGAAACGCCTATTGACCAGATTTCTTCCCGAAGAGCTCGTCTACCGGAAGAAGTGGGGCTTCCCGGCACCCATCGGAGATTGGCTGAACAATGGGCTACGGTTTCTGATAGAAACCTATCTCAATGAAAAAACCGTTAGAAAGCAGGGTATTTTCAACCCTTATGTTATTCGTCGATTGCTCACAGAGTTTCGGCAAGGTAGGACTTTTCACTACAAGAGGGTCTGGGCTCTGGTATTTTTTCAGTTGTGGTACAAAAATTATGTGGATAAAAGTTTGTAATTCGGAGTATGGTAAAAGTCTTTTTGTTTCATCGTGTATCTCCTCAGGAAGATAAGTTATGGCCCCCTATCAGTCCGCGGAATTTTGAGCGCATCATCAGGTATATCCAAAGGGCATTTGTTCTTATCCCTTTGTCGGGTCTGAAGGATGCCCAAGCTCTTCGAAGCGCCAGGACACCTGCCGTCATCACTTTTGATGATGGCTATAAGGATTTTATCGAGTATGCATTGCCCATTCTGAAGAAGTACCGGGTGCCTTCTTCTTGTTTTGTAATAACTGACTGCACAGAAAAAGGAGTACCCCCATGGACCTATGCGCTGGACTATAAGTTTCAGCACAGCGCAAAATCGGCCCTGTCCTTGAACGATGAGTTCCTACCGGAAGAGCTTAAACGTCCCCAGTGGAAAAACAACTTGGAGAAAATCCACTATGCCCAAAAACTCAAACTGTTTTTGAAAGAGCAGAACAATAAGCATAGAATGGAACTTTGCCATCAATTCAATCTTGCTTTTGACGATATAGGTCTTCCACAAGACATGTTGATGACCTGGGACGAAATCCGACAGATAGCAAGTGATGGGGTAGCGATAGGCTCTCATACCCATACCCATCCGCTATTGGACAAAGTCGAATCGGCAGAGGAAATATATCGGGAGTTAGAGGTTTCCAAGAACATACTACAAAGGGAGGTCGGGCAGGACATCGATGTCGTTTCCTATCCTAATGGTAGCTATGATCATCGGGTCGTGGAAGTAGCGCAGCAGCTGGGGTACCAATTGGGGCTGGCTGTGGAAGAGCGGAGCTATCACCCTTCTGTAGTGACGCATTTTGACATACCACGGATATCTTTGTTTGATGAAAGTGTCCTTAAAACAAAGCTCAGGACCCATGAGGTAATCCAAAGAGTGAAAAAAATCAGAAATAAACTGAAATGAGCATCGGTCTGGCCGGACAGTGCTGATCTGCCACAGAACGGTTCGGAGGGGACTACCTTTCTAAAGATAGCAGACGAGCGATACAGCGATGCTTCCGTAGCTCAGTCCATTGGGTGGAGCATGACCATATAAATTTAGTTTTTGAATGTCGTGTACAGCGCATTCCGGAGTGTAGAAGTAAAAATGTTTATGAAGATAGTGATGTTAATCGGTAATGCGCCCAATCAGATAGCACTGGTGCAAAAGGTCGCAGAGCACTTTGATATAGTGGGCGTACTGGTAGAAACCAGACGGGTAAAACGGGGAAAAACGAGTCCGGGGAAAATCGTGGAGAAGCTGCTGGACAGGACACTGTTCATGGTGATCAGGTCATCATGGTTCTCCATGCTCAATCATTACCGAGTGCATTATGGGACATTGCCAGAGGGCTTGCGAGTGGCACATACAGAGAATATCAATGACCCGGCCGCGGAGGGTTTTATCCGGGAGGCCCGGCCGGATTTGCTACTGGTCTCCGGAACCCGAATCCTGCGCTCCAATATTATCGATCTCCGTCCATCCTATGGAATCCTGAACCTGCACACAGGACTGTCGCCTTATGTGAAAGGTGGTCCGAACTGCACTAACTGGTGCATGGCCAAGCGCAACTACCACATGATAGGAAATACCATTATGTGGCTTGACGCAGGTATCGACTCCGGCAATATCATTAGTTCTGCTATAGTGGAGCTTGACGGTAGCGAGACGTTGAAGGAGATTCACCTGAAGGTCATGGAAGAGGCGCATAGGCTCTATTTGAACTGTCTGGAGCTGCTGGTCCGTTTTCCTGAAAAGTGTCCTTCCGTACCTCAGGAGAGTATCGCCGAAGGGGAGCTGTTCTATTCCAAGCAATGGGGTATAAGGTGGAAACAGGCCCTTCTCTGGACTGTTTTTTCGAAAAACCTAAAGAAAGAAGTTGATTCCGGTGCTTATCGAGCTAAGGTAAATGGGATGACGACCGTACCCTTGCCCGATACTGCCGTCGCTACCCGAAAGAAGGATGGCCAAAGGGGTAAATAGTAAAACACAATCAATGCTATGAAAAACAATGTACTCTACCTGTCCTATGACGGTATGACAGACCCGCTGGGACAATCACAGGTTATTCCTTATTTGATAGGTCTGAAAAGCTATGGGTTCCGGTTTTCCATTATCAGTTTTGAAAAACCGGACCTCTACGAACAGCGAGGACAGATGATCAGGGATTTGCTGGAAAACTACGACATTCTTTGGTATCCGGAGATATACCACAAATCACCCCCATTGTTGTCAACGTTGTACGACCTGATGAAGATGAGAAAGGTCGCTCATAGACTCCACACAAAGCATACCTTTCAGGTCATCCACTGCCGCAGCTATATCAGTGCATTTGTGGGAGTATGGATGAAGAAAAAATTCGGAACAGGATTTATTTTTGATATGCGGGGATTCTGGGCCGATGAGCGTGTCGAAGGAGGAATATGGAAACTGAAAAATCCCGTTTTTAAAGTAGTTTATAACTTCTTCAAAAAAAAAGAGAAGTATTTCTTACAGCAGGCAGATCATGTCATTACCCTGACACGGAAAGCGAAGGAAATCATACACAACTGGAATTGGGTCAGGGAAAGTGGAACTGCGGCCATTGCCATAAAGGTAATTCCTTGTTGTACGGATCTGGAGCTTTTCGACTATCGACAGCAAGAAGAGGCAAGTTTGGAGAGCATGAGGATGGACTTGGGTATCTCTAAAGGAGACTTTGTACTTTCCTATGTGGGTTCTTTTGGAAGCTGGTACATGCTGGACGAAATGCTCTGGTTTTTTCAGCGTCTGCAAAAAAACATCCCTCGGACGAAGTTCATGATGCTCTCCAAGGACAACCCACAGCTAGTATATTCCAAACTTGGCACTTATGGTATAGACAGGAAGGATATCATCGTTCGTCAGTCGGAAAGAAAAAATATGCCAAAGTACCTGATGTTGAGTAGTATGTCTATTTTTTTTATACTTCCGGTCTTTTCGAAAAAAGCTTCTTCCCCCACCAAGCAAGGGGAAATCATGGGGATGGGGATTCCCCTTATTGCCAATTCCGGTATAGGCGATTCCGATACCATTATAGCAGAGTCAGGTTGTGGTCATGTCATTCATGATTTTAACGAAGACGAGTTTGATGCCGCAGTGGCCCATATTCCGGTACTACTGCAACAATCCAGAGAGAGGATCCGTCAAGGTGCCATGGACCACTATGCACTGACGACGGGAGTCGAGAGATACCATGAGGTGTACTGTCAAGTGATGGAAAAAAAACAGCTGCGCTCTTAAGGCCGGTTGTATACCCAAGAGAAGATGAATAGGGAAAAGCTAGGGGGAGGGGCGGATGTAATGAAGTATATCACATATTGATGCTCACGCGGCCGGCCGGTCCTTTCGCTGGCCGAATCCTCAGGATATTTTTGAACCCAAATTGATCAATAGGATTTCGTGATGCAAAGTACACTAAAATCAGCGGTTTAGGAGAGGAGGCCCAATTGATGGTTAAGGTGTAATACAAATTTGGGTTTTAAATGTCGTATAAGATTGCGTGGGTCATTTTTTTTCAATCAAGGCGATAACCGCAGGGATAGCAGCGCTATCCCGAGGATTGTCAACGCAGAGTGAAGCAAAATGAACAGGAAGATAGGCGATATTTAGAAGCTAAGTTTGTATAAAACCTGCGCAGCGTAAAGCCGCTGATCTTGAAGCAGTTTATGCTCGTAATAGGAAGGCTATCGATCATTTTGGGCTTAATCTACATGTCACCTTGGCGGCGCTGAAGGTGACGGTCATGTCCGGTCCGGCAGCTCCGAGGTCCGATTGATATGGGGAAATTTCTTGATGGACGTTTCCTTCCCTAAGAAATCAGCTAGTTTTTGAAATCCATTTTCATCCTTGATGTCCAGCAAAAGAAATTTCTCAGGTGTGGCGGACTTAAAGTACTCCATGACAAAAGCATTGTGGTCTTGGTATTCTTTCCATACCTTCTCAATATCGACATGTTCACCGAATACCTTGTACCGCCAATCGGTATAGGACTTCTTCCAAGCGGCTTCTTCCCTGGTCAGATAGACGAATTTACTGTTCGGGAATACACGGTCCAAAAGCGGTATCATGTCTTTTTGCAGCCAGGGTAGGTCGTCCAGAGAATCGAACTTTGCCGTATACCGTAGCACGGGAACGATTTTATCTTTTAGGTAGTACTGTCTCCATACTTTACGGTTAAAGGTACTGTTCCTATATCCGAGCATTTCGAATGCTTTGCCCAGCGAAGTGGTTCCCGTTTTGTTGAAACCGATGCAAAACACTTTACTGTCGTATTTTTCTACCCGGAAGATTAGGCCGATTTCTTTGTAGTACTTGACCAAAAGGTAAAATAGGGGTCTTAAGAGTTTTTTCATAAAGAGTACTCGGTTTGGTTGCCTGATGGCACTGTACTAAATAAACATATACTAGTAAGGCCTTCGGTTAGGGCTTACATTATTTTTGAGTAACTGAAGGCATTATATAGTAGTGGTAAAAATTGTTGTTGGCGGCCATAGTAAGCCACGAGTAATCTATTCTGCTCTTCTTGGGGTATCCGAACGGCGTAGTGAGATGTAGATCGTTGATTTTGAACAAAATGTTTCGATCTTTCTCCGGTATCGACCATACCCAATAAAAGCAAAACTGTTAAAAAACATAAAAAAATCTGACTTTTAACCTATAAAACTTACATTGGTCCTTAATCATATTGAATACAAATCATCAAATTAAACCAATTATACTAAAATACATTTACAATTATAATTAATTTCGCGCAGAATAAAATTTCGTATATTGAACTCATGGCACTGATAAAATTAGATAAAACAGATAGAAAGATTTTAGAAATACTTCAATCCAATGCTAAGATAACCAACGCACAACTCTCTATAGAGATTGGGCTTTCTCCGGCACCTACTTTGGAACGGGTCAAAAAACTGGAAAATTCCGGGGTTATAAAGAGCTATCATGCCAAACTGGATACCGATAAGGTAGGTTTGGGCGTCAGTACTTTTGTAATGGTATCCTTAAAAGGGCATAACAAACAGAATATAGATCAGTTCGTAAAGAATATCAACAAAATCGACGAGATCATCGAATGCCATCATATAACAGGCTCCGGCGATTTTATTTTGAAGATCATCGCTGAAGATATTAAGTCCTATCAAGAGCTTATGTTGGAAAAAGTGACTAATATTGAAGTCGTTGACAGTATGCAGTCAATGATCGTACTTTCCACCTTTAAGGACAGTAAGCTAATACCGATACCCGAATAAGATACTATGTTGAATGCCAAGACATTGATACTTGATGCGGAGCAAATCAAGCAGAAAATAAAAAGGCTTGCCTACGAAGTCTATGAGAACAACTTTCAGGAAGAAAGTGTCGTCATTGCTGGTATTTATGACAAAGGCTATGAACTGGCAGGAATGCTTTCCAAGGAACTTTTGTCCATCGCTCCACTGAAAGTGACTTTGGTCAAGGTCGAACTGGATAAACTGGCACCCCTGCAAAGCGAAATCGCGATGGACCCCGTCGTACAACTGGAAAACCGTACCGTGATACTGGTGGACGATGTACTGAACACGGGAAGGACCTTGGCCTATAGCCTAAAACCATTTCTCAATGTCCGTGTCAAGAAAATAGAGATTGCCGTATTGGTCAACCGTAGCCATACCCAATTTCCCGTATCCTGTAACTATACAGGATACGAGTTGGCGACCACTATCAATGAGCATGTGGAAGTGCTACTGGAAGGGCCGCAGATGGGGGTGTACCTTTAGTAGTATTGGTTCTCTGTATTGCGATGGATGGCACTTTCTCGGTAAGGGAAGTGTGTACTCAGGGGCCGTCCATTACCGTAGAGGATCGACAGTTGTCGAATTAGAACGGTCACGGGAGCAGTATTTTACGGATCCGACTTTCTGTAAGAAAAATCAATGGATTGATTTAATCCAGAGGATGCATTGGCACTGCTGCGGTTAATCCAAAAAATAGGTTTATTTTGCTGATTTGAAGAAGTCTAATTTCATATTATAGAAGAATTGATGAGTAATCCGAGTTTAGGTGCAGGAACTGTTTTAACAGGTATCTTTTATTTTCAGATATAGTTATGGATTCGAATGAAATATAGTTATCTCAAACTTTTCTTTCTCTACCATGCTCATACGATAGGCCGGTCCCTTCGCTGGCTAAATCCTTTAGGGCATTTTCTTAACGCTACTCAAAATAAACGACAACAAATTTTTAATTACAATTTCAAAACAGTCTCTAAATAAAACATCGGTAAAATAGTTGGGCAGACAAATAGGCAATGCCTCTATACTGATTCCGGGTACTGCCAAAAAAGGTATTGACCCGAGAAGTAATATCACTATCAATAAACCACAAACCATGTCTACACATCGTCCTGAAATAAAAAAAATAACCACGCATCAGTTGCAGGAAATGAAAAACCGTCATGAAAAGATTTCTATGTTGACGGCCTACGATTACTCCATGGCCAAAATATTGGACGCAGCGGGCATAGATGTATTATTGGTCGGTGACTCTGCCTCCAATGTTATGGCGGGCAATGAGACAACACTTCCTATCACCTTGGACCAGATGATCTATCATGCTACTTCTGTGGTGAAGGCTACGGAGAGGGCCTTCGTGATTGTGGATATCCCTTTTGGTTCCTATCAGGGCAATTCTTCAGAGGCTTTGCGCTCTGCCGTACGTATTATGAAAGAATCGGGGGCCCATGCCGTCAAAATGGAGGGCGGGGCCGAAATCAAAGAGTCGGTAGTCCGTATTCTGAGTGCAGGGGTTCCCGTCATGGGGCACTTGGGACTGACACCGCAGTCTATTTTCAAATTTGGAACCTATACGGTCAGGGCCAAAGAAGAGGAAGAGGCACAAAAGCTGCTCGAAGATGCCAAGTTACTGGAAGAGTGCGGATGTTTTGGTATCGTACTGGAGAAAATACCCGCTAAACTGGCCAAGAAAGTTGCTGAAGAAGTCAATATTCCCATCATCGGTATCGGTGCGGGAAATGAGGTTGACGGTCAAGTGCTGGTCATGCAGGATATGCTCGGCATTACCAAGGAATTCAAGCCTCGTTTTCTACGGCAATATGTGGATTTGGATAAGGTAATCACCGATGCAGTGAATAACTACATAGATGACGTGAAATCAGGAGACTTCCCGAATGAAAAAGAGCAGTATTGAAACGTCGGGCAGGTAACTTGAAGACCACTGGCGATTGAAATCACACAAATTTAGATGCCATACCCAAGTGAAATAGCATGGAGAGATCAAGAAAGGTTCTGACATGTATCTTTTTATCTTCTTGGTAAAGGTCTTTATCTCTTTGTATCTTACCTTCTGGAATGAGGGTTTTCATGTGTATTCATCGATTTGCGGTGTGGACAGGGAAGTAGCAAGAGAGCGATATCTATCTCAAGTTTTTACTTCCCCTTCATGCTTCATTGCTGTAAGTAATCTTTTGGTGCATCCTCCCACTAAAAACCCCCTTGGCCGGTGCAGCTATCAGTAATGGTGCTGGGCTGGCCTTTTCGTGGGCGACTACCTTTTCTCCACGTTCGGCCCTAGCTTATGCTGCACTCAAAATAGGCAAACACAAATTTTTGAAATGATCTTAAAAATGTTTCTGGTATTCCTTGGGTTATAGCATTACCGACAGTTCGTCAGTAGTTCGGTATCTTGCTGTTCCCCGAACCACACTATGCCATACTCACCGTAAAAACCAATGCCCATAGCCTGCCATTCTATTTTTTCCCAAATACCACTATTGATGATCAAAGGGTTGTGCCCGGGACTTTTTTTCCAGCCTTCCAGTCCTTCTTCGGCCGAAGCTCCTTTCGAGCTGTAATAGGCGATTTCATATCCATAACCTTCGTACTCTGCGATTTCTTTCGGCTTTTCCCACATACATTCAGCTTTCGCATGATCGTTGGTATAACAGCACGATGTCCAATCCCCATTTTTCGACCAGCTATGGGGATTGCATTTCTTGACATTTTTCAGATTGAAATTTTCTTGAAGGTCGATAGCATGGAGCTTGGCCACCTTTGTCAGCTTGGGCGATAGGGGGATTTTCCCCAGTCCTTTTGTAGCGCGATAGCGCATCATCATATCATACAGTTTTTTTTCTTCTTTGCTCAAGCATACTTCGATACTTTCTGTAGTGGGATCATGCTTATCGACATCCATCGCCTGTGTGTTGGAAGGCAATGGAAAAATGGATAGAAGTAAAAAAAGAAGAATCATGCGCACTGGATATTAGAATGTTTTCAATGGTATTATAGAACGAACAACCCGTTCTGATACGTAACCAAAGTAGGTATATTGCCATCAGTAGTCAAGACTATAAAGACACAATTCATGCCAAATTCTCTTTCCATTGAGAGGTCCATCCCCACTGTAGGGCTTCGGCCAGGACGTATACCCAATGTCGACGTGTCGGATCAGCCAGATTTTACTCCGCCATTTAATAGAGAATAAAAAGCAAAGCCAGTAGGTTCGGTATCAAAATAGTATATTCAACCCACATTGATTGAAATCGTGATGAGCGTATACATAGCAAAATACCGGCCATTTGTATTCGTTCGGCATAGCACCGCTATGGTGAATGAAGACCGGTGGGCAAAGCTTCCGGTATGAAGCTATTTATGCGCGGAATAGGTTCTCTATTGATCATTTTGGGTTGAATCCAAATTGATCAATAACCTTACTACTAATTGACTCATTACATCCATTGATTTCCAACGGTATTCGTCGAATCTTCGATTTAGTTTACTGTTGTGTTTGTCTTTTTGATGGTATTCATGAACCTTCGGTTTATTTCACTGTGGTGTTTGTTTTCCATTGGAGTTCATGAATCTTCGATGTAAGCCTCCTCTCCTGAACCGCTGATTTTATTGTAATTATGACCTCATCGCGAAATCCTATTGATTTGGGGTAAAAAAGACAAAATGAGGGTGATAAATATGAAATTTGCAGGTAAAAGAAGAAGTCCAAATCACTTCATTACTAAAATTTGATAGGATAAGTCCTATAATGCAGAGAGTATTTCTTATCCTAGTCGAATTTTTTTAACTTCGCAGCGCCCTACAAGCATAATCATTGAAAACAGTAATATAAATAACTATGAGTGAACAAAAGATCACAATAGAGAACGGTGTTTTGAACGTTCCCGATAACCCTACTATCCCATTCATCGAAGGAGACGGTACTGGAGTGGATATTTGGCCTGCTGCTAAGAAAGTATTGGATGCAGCCGTAGAGAAAGCATATAATGGGAGCAAAAAGATAGCTTGGAAAGAGGTGTATGCTGGCGAGAAAGCTTTCAATACGAAAGGAGAATGGCTTCCCGAAGCAACTTTGGAGGCTTTTAGGAGCTATCTGGTAGGTATAAAAGGACCATTGACCACGCCTGTGGGTGGAGGGATGCGTTCGTTGAATGTGGCACTTCGTCAAAAACTGGATTTATATGCTTGCGTTAGGCCCGTCAGGTGGTTTGATGGTGTACCTTCGCCCGTAAAGGAACCTGAAAAGACCGATATGGTCATTTTTAGGGAAAATACGGAAGATATCTATGCTGGTATTGAGTTTCAAGAGGGTACTGAAGATGCGAAGACATTCGCGGCATTCCTGAGCGAGAAATTTTCGGATAGGTATAGCAAAGTACGTTTCCCTGAAACGGCCGGTTATGGTATCAAACCCGTCTCCGAAGAAGGTACCCATCGTCTGGTCAAAGCGGCTATCGATTATGCCTTTGCACAAAAAAGACCTTCGGTCACTTTGGTGCATAAAGGTAATATTATGAAGTTTACTGAAGGAGCTTTCAGAGACTGGGGCTATGCCTTAGCAAAGGATGCCTACGGCGCTAAAGACTATGAAGGCGGACCTTGGCAGGTGATAGAGAAAGACGGACATCAAGTTATCATCAAAGATGTGATTGCCGACGCTTTTCTACAACAGATTCTGCTGAGACCTGCCGAGTACGATGTCATCGCTACATTGAACCTGAACGGCGACTACGTATCAGATGCTCTTGCTGCTATCGTGGGTGGTATCGGTATCGCTCCGGGAGCGAATATCAACTACACTACGGGCAATGCCATATTCGAAGCAACGCACGGAACAGCTCCCAAATATGCCGGACAGGATAAAGTAAACCCTGGTTCTGTCATCCTTTCAGGATGCATGATGTTGGAACATTTAGGATGGAACGAAGCTTCTGAACTGATTTATAAAGGTCTTTCTTCTGCTATTGCGAATAAGAAGGTGACTTACGATTTCGAACGATTGATGGAGGGTGCTACTTTGTTGAAATGCTCTGAGTTCGGTGACGAAATCATCAAGAGTATGTAATCCAACTCCGATGCTATATTGGTCACAAGAAGAGTCCGTCCTTGGGCATTATGTCATTCTTTGTGACCTCATAACAGAACAGGCTATTCTATCTTAAGATAGAATAGCCTGTTCTTTTGCTATGCTTGATAAACTTAATTACTTAAACGTAAAACCACTCCCCATTTCTGTTGACTACTTCTCTCCATTCATTGTCACTGGTGTAGTGGAACCACTTGTCGTTAAAACGATAGACTCTTAGGCCATCGATGGTATAGTACTGACCATTATTATAAACAGGGTTACCTCCACCGCCACCGTTGGCGGGGTACATCAGTGCGATTCCCTTAAGGTCCTCAGAAGATAGGCCATTTCTCTGGGCAGTATAAGTAGAACCGTCCTTTTTCACGATTGTAGGTTTGCCGTTTTTGGAAAAGGCAAACGAACCGTACATCATAATTGACTCAAAATCGAGGGTTGAAGTATATTCAGTGGCCCCACGGGTTGCCTTGGAGAAATTATTCTTTCTATTGGCTTGGATGTTCTGGAAGTTGATAGTGACGAAGTTATCTCTATCGCTTCTGGCCTGTTCGTGAAAGATACCTACGGCATGACCGATTTCATGGATGTTGTTACCTGTAGAACATGCGTCGGCCAAATTGATGACCTGACGTCCTCCTATTCTACCTATTGAAGAGGAACAACCTGAACCGGGCTGAAAGAGGATATAATCTCCACTTCCCTTGCTGTTGACAAATTTCAGGCTCGTTTTGGACTCCCAGTGGGCGATGGCATCGGTTACCCTTGCTTTATCGGGCAAGTCGCTGGCTACTTGGTAATAAACGGTGTTTTTGGGCCACCTTCCGCTCGTGCGGCCGACAATTTCGGTGTCGATACGCTCAGGAGGAGCTACAAAAGACAACTGATTTTCAGGAACAACAATGTCGCCCTCATAGATATAGGAACCGTTGACCAAGGTCAAGTCTACCAAGTCTCCTTTGTAATAGGCACTTACTTTTTTTCCGTCAGATAAGTTTTCAGAAAATACTTCTGTTAATTGTTCGCTTTTGGAAACAGGGGTACTTTCCTCAATACTGTCATTACAGGACACCAGTATACCGGGAACTGCAAACATTAAAAAATACTTCTTCATGATAATTATTTGGTTTGATTAAGGTGTTGAAAAATTAAAGCTAATCAATATGGTCAATATGTTAAAAAAAATATCGTTAAGTTAAGGTTTGTCTGTTTAATGTGTTGAATTCTTCTTTGAATGGTGAGACAATAACTGAACCTCTTTTTATAGAGGATAGATAGGTGTTTACAGGTTGGTGAAGTTGGTAGAAAACAGGGTTGGCAAAACTGTGTTTTTAAATTGTTAATTTTGAGCGTCATACCTCTTATGATAGTTCTTAGCTACCCTTTTTTTGTTCAATTACGTTTTTTTTCTTGGCATAGATTTCCCGTTAGGCAGATGTCATGCCAAGGGAATCAAAATAAAACGTTGTGTTTTTGGGAATCTGAATAACTAAATATATATTTTTGCGCTGTTTTCAAAAAAATCAAGAAGCACATAACTTTCACAACACATGGGAACTCTTTCCGATAGGATCAACAATATGGAGGAATCTGCCACTTTGGCCATGGCGGCCAAAGCTAGGGAATTCAAGGCCAAAGGTATTGACGTCATTAGCCTGAGCTTGGGAGAGCCTGATTTCAAGACGCCCGTACACATCCAAGAAGGCGCCAAAAAGGCCATCGATGAGGGCAAGTATTTTTCCTATCCGCCCGTTCCGGGCTACTTGGACCTGAGAGAGGCCATTGTTGATAAGTTCAAAAGAGAAAACGATATTGTCTATAAACCAGAGAATATTGTTGTTTCCAACGGGGCGAAACAGTCCATCGCCAATGTGATGTTCACACTGTTGAATCCTGAGGATGAGGTCATCGTCTTCTCGCCCTATTGGGTAAGCTATAGTGCCTTGATTTCTTTGGCCGAGGGAAAACCGGTCTTTATAGAAGGTAGTATCGAAAACGATTTCAAGGCTTCTGCGGAGCAGTTGGAAGCGGCAATTACACCCAGGACCAAGGCCATCATCTATTCCTCACCTTGTAACCCCTCCGGTTCCGTATTTTCCAAAAAGGAGTTAGAGGCTATCGCAGAGGTGGTCAAGCGGCATGAGGACATAATGATCATTGCGGATGAAATTTACGAACATATCAACTATACCGATACACATGTCAGTATGGCTTCCCTACCGGGTATGTTGGAGAGGACGATTACGGTCAATGGCTTTGCCAAAGGTTTTGCCATGACAGGATGGAGGGTAGGATACATAGGAGCGCCCACTTGGGTAGCCAAAGGCTGCACGAAAATGCAGGGCCAAGTGACTTCGGCCAACTGCTCTATAGCCCAGCGTGCCGCTTTGACGGCCTTGGAAAGCGACCTTGGACCTACTAAAGAGATGGCAAAAGCCTATGCTCAGCGTAGGGACATGGTCTATGATATGCTGACAGGTCTACAAGGATTCAAGGCCAACATGCCTCAAGGAGCTTTCTATTTCTTTCCCGACATCAGTTACTACTTTGGTAAATCCAATGGTGATATCACCATCGAAAATGCAACGGATTTCTGTATGTACTTATTGGAAGAAGCGCATGTTTCTTTAGTGACGGGGGCAGCTTTTGGAGCCCCGAACTGTATCCGGCTATCCTATGCCGCTTCTGAGGAAAACCTGAAAGAAGCCATAAAAAGAATTGCAGCAGCGCTAAGTAAGCTGGACCAATAAGTTTTCGCTACAAACTATTTTACGCATGCAGCAGTACCGCTCTATAAAAGAGATATTCGATGCCTTTCAACAATTGAACATATTGGTCATCGGAGATGTAATGGTCGATGCTTATATCTGGGGTACGGTGGACCGGATTTCTCCCGAAGCCCCCGTGCCCATAATCAAGAGCAAAGACAGTGATTTCAGGCTTGGTGGCGCCGCTAATGTGGCGCTGAACCTACATGCCCTAGGGGCCAACGCCATCGTATGTGCTCTCGTAGGACAGGGCACGGAAGGCCGTAAGTTGTTCCAAAGGTTGGAGGAAAAGGGGCTGGACACCTCTGGTATCGTTATCAGCAAAGAACGACCTACCACCGTCAAAACCAGGGTCATTGCGGGCAATCATCATATGATAAGGATAGATGAAGAAGAGGATGGTCCCGCTAGTGATTCGGAATCTCAAGCTTTATTAGAGAAAATCAAAACATTATTGCCCACCTGTCAAGCCGTTATTTTTGAGGACTATGATAAAGGTTGTATCACCCCTGCTCTTATCCAAGAAACGATAAGTTTGGCCAAAAGCTTGGACATACCCACTGTTGTAGACCCCAAGAAGAGAAATTTTCAGGAATATGTAGGGGTCACGCTCTTCAAGCCCAATCTCAAAGAACTTAGAGAGGGGCTCAAGATAGACTTCGACGCCAAAGATATCGAGCAGGTTGCCATAGCAGTAGAACAGCTCAAAGAGGTACTGCACAGCGATGGTGTCTTAGTGACATTGTCGGAACTGGGCGTATACATCGATTATCAACAAGAACAGCATCGAATACCCGCGCACTTAAGGGAAATTGCCGACGTATCGGGTGCCGGAGATACCGTCATCAGCATAGCGGGACTTTGCATAGCCCTGGGATTGTCGCCCAAATTTATCGCTCAGCTGTCCAATCTGGGGGGAGGGCTGGTCTGTGAACATGTAGGAGTAGTGCCCATAAACAAAGAAGGCCTGGAAAAAGAAGCTATGGACAAAGTGCTGTTATAGTTCAGGGATACCGCCCATTTATATTCGGAGAAGCAGGATTGGAAAAACTGGGTGGAGGAGCTTTGAACCCGAATGATACCATGCATTAGCCCTTCTATTATAGCTGCACATGGTCGAACTGTATGCGTTTCTTTAACCCGAATCATGTGTTGGAACTTCGTAACGAGGGTTTACATAGCAATACATCAGGGAGTTTTATTGGATTTGGCAGGGCACCGCTATGGTGACTTCAAAAAACGTAGTGCAACGACCGGTCTGCAGCTATTTAGATCCGCAGTAGATTTTCCAATGCATGACCTGGATTTAACTATCGACTATCTTCCTGTTCATTATGCTTCACTCTGCGTTGACCATCCTCGGGATAGCGCTGCTATCCCTGCGGTGCTCGCCTTGATTGAAAAAAATGACCTGCGGAATCTTATACGACAGTTGAAACACAAATTAGTATTAGGTATACGAATCAGTTATTGATAAATTAGATGCAGAGAGGGTTTCGGCTAAAGTGGCTCAGTTTGTATCAATGATAATTGATGATTTCCTCACCCTCCAAAGTAATTTCTGCATGGACGTACGGGTATTAAGCTATATTGACCCTGTTCTGCTCCTGTGACTCGAAGGGAAGAGGGTTCTTTATAACGAATACTGGCCTTATAAAAGTATTTACGTTCAAGCGCAATTAGTTTGGGGCAGGATGTTTTTTGTATGGAACTATATCTTTAGGAACATTCCCGGTCACCAAAGTACAATGAGCGATATGCTTCCTTACATTTGACCGTTCCTTCGAGCTATTTCCCTGTTCAGTTGATTTTGGGTATAAAAAGGTGAATTTGTATAATGGCCTCATTGAAGATGCCTTATGCGGCCTGTGTCGCCCTGCCTCAACTCATGAAGCATGGGAAGGTTGACCATATTCTTTTACCGTTTCAATAAAACACCTGACCTTGTCCGGCTGTATGTCGGGGTATACGCCATGACCAAGATTGACAATATGCCTTCCCGGTCCAAATCGGTCCAGCATGGTTTCGGTCGCTTTTTTGATTTCACTGAAACTACCGTACAGTACTGCTGGGTCGAGATTGCCCTGCAATGTTTTGTCCTTACCGATTATGGCACGGGATTCGGCGATGTCCATGTTCCAGTCCAGTCCTATGACCTCACAATCAAGCGCTGCCAACGCGGCTCTTGAGAAGTAAGCGCCTTTGGCAAACACGGTCAGGGGCGTAGCTTTGATGGCCTCGCATATTTGTCTAATATAGGGTAGGGCAAAGGCTTCATAATGCTCTTTGGGCAGGATACCGGCCCAAGAATCAAAGACCTGAACTAAATCGGCACCTGCTTTGATCTGAGCTTTGAGATAATGTATGGTACTTTCCGTAATCAACTGGAGTAGGCTGTGTGCCATATCGGGTTCGGTATACAGCATGGCACGTGCCTTTGAGAACGTCTTACTGCCACTCCCCTCTACCATATAGGAAAATATCGTCCACGGGGCACCCGCAAAACCAATTAATGGCACCCGCCCATTAAGTGCGGTTTTGGTCAGCCGAATCGCTTCGAGCACATAAGCAAGGTCATCGGGTTCGGCTTGTTTTAGGCGCAGTATATCGTCTGCAGACTGTATTGTTTTTGGAAAAAAGGGACCTTTCTTTTCTATCATTTCATAAGGTAGGCCCATAGCTTCGGGGATCACCAAAATATCCGAAAAGATGATAGCCGCATCCACCCCTAAAATATCCACAGGTTGTAAGGTTACTTCCGCTGCCAGTTCCGGGGTCTTTACCAATTCTATGAAACCGGACAAACGTTCTCTCACAGCACGGTATTCGGGAAGAATTCTACCGGCCTGACGCATGAGCCAGACAGGTTTGCGCTCGGTCATTTGACCCTTGGCGGCCCTGATCAATAAATCGTTTTTCAAATGCATTCTCAAATATAGAGGCTAATCACTATAATATGACATACTTACTTGCATTAGTATGGTTATAGGGCGGCATATTTAGTATGCCCTTGAGTTCAAAACCCAATTATTGTTTCTGCACAGCCGTGCAGCATTAATATACAGCGCTTAGTGAAAAGGGATATTGCACGATTATGGGCATAAATAAGGGCAATGGCAAGTAATTGATCTTGAAGTAATTCTCTCTTAACTAAGATCAGGTGAAAGGCCATGATGTATAGAATCAAAGTCGAGATGGACCCCAAAATACTATCGGTCTTCTCTCTTTCGGAACAGGTAAAAGGAGTAAGCTTGCATGCACCGGGAGACCACCGCATTGTCAGTACGATAGGGTAACGACTACTTTCTTGATTTTGAGGAAGTCGGAAGCAATGGTTTTTACGGGAATATTTGTTTAAACACACATGCTATAATGCTGTAATTCAATGTCTTTTATACGACAAATACTTGCTTTATTAGCTTATATTTAGCGGCATAGAATGATTCTGTTTTTCGTATTGAAAGATTTTCTTTTCTTTACTGATATGATGGGCTTTCAAAACTATACTTCTATGTTTTTTCGGCCCATTACATTTACTCTAACGTTGGCACTTTAGAACTCTGTTTCAGAAGAAACCACTGAAGCAAGATAGTACCCAATACCCCTTGATTAACCTTTATTTTTAACCAAAACCTAACCTTACATTGTTATGAAAATGACACCCATCTTACAGAAAATGAAATGCCATCGGCACTTATCGCTATTGTCGGTGATCAAGTGGAGTTTTTGCTTATTCCTGCTGAGCTTTACGGCTAGGGCAGAAACTCGACCTCTTTCATTCAGTCCGGGCGATAATTTCTTGATTGTCAATAATACCTCTAATAAGACACTCACTTTAGAATATGCCACAAAGATATTCTTCTCGAGCTATAAGTTTGTTGCTGATGAGAAGGATGGCGCGTCCTATATTGCAGAGGGCGAAATCGGAGGTCGTATCGAGGATTTTCAAAAATGGAAGTTCGTTGACTTGTGCAACAATACCGTCCAGATTATCAATGTCAAAACGGGTAAGGCTATTGATGTCGTTGGAGGAGAGCCTATACAGCGTGAGGCGAATAGTCACCATATAGGCCAGCACTGGAAAGTTGTTCATGTCAGTGATGAGAAGAAGCAATTTATAAGCCTGAAAACAGGAGAGGCGCTGTCTCTATGTCAGGGAGAAGTCATGCTGAGCAGTAGCAGGAATAATATCGGTGGACAGTATTGGAAGGTGAGACTGTTCACTCCTCGCCCTAATTTTTACCCCATTACGGTAGAGTCGGACGATAATTCAAGAAAAACGACCGTTACATTGACCACTCCAAGCATATTCAGACCGGTAAAAGGTGCCGTGGTAGTCAAGCGCTACACTACAGGAAGTAAGGGAGTTGAGGAACTGAGAATGAACAATGTCTTTGTACCTTCCGGTACCAGCAAGCAGATTTCATTGGACATCAGTAATCTCAAGAGAGACGATTACATTCTGTATCTACATGATACCAATTCGGGGACATTTCAGACACGTCTGTTCTTGAAGTAGTCTTTGAAAGTGACACATCCCTATAAGTCCAAAATCCTCGTTTAGACTTTCATCATGTAACCTCTTTTGTGACATCAGATACGTAAGGCTATTATAGCTTTGAAAGCTTCAAGTCAGTGAAATACATGGATTGGTTTTTAACCCAAAATGTCCATTAGAAAATCTATTCCGGACTTAATACAAACTTAGCTTTTAACTATCGCCTATCTTCCTGTTCATTTTGCTTCACTCTGCGTTGACAATCCTCGCGATAGCGCTGCTATCCCTGCGGTTATCGCCTTGATTGAAACCAAAATGACCCGCGGAATCTTATACGACATTTAAAACCCAAATTTGTATAACCGGCTTCAAATCAGTAAATGAATGCGTTTTTTGAATTAACCGTAGCGGTGCTACGTTGAATCCAAGAAAACGCCCTGATGTATTGCCATTTAAGTCCTCATGACGAAGTTCCAACGAACATTCTGGGTTAAATTAACAGTAGCAGTGCTATGCTGAAATCAAGAAAACCTAAGATTTATTTCATTTTGAACCTTCATGGCGAAGTTACCCTGCATGATTGAGATTTAGCCTTTCGAGGCAAAATACTATCGATAATTTTAATAAAGGTCTAAGCCAAAGTTACGGTAAATGATCTTTTATCGAAGTAATGCATGTTTGGAATAAAGCACATGATGAGGATTTTGGATTGACATTAACTAAAGAATTGGAGTTTTACCTACTTTGGAAGAAAATCAACTTTTCTTGGTATAGAGTGTCACTGCTATGTACAATAGGGTAGTTCTGACCGTTCATTACTTTCCTATATACAACTATATGCAGTAGTATGAGCTATTTTTGATTACGATTATTGGTAGATGGGGCCATCTGTCGTAGGTTTGAAGCTATGCTCGATCAGTTGTTACTTTTTTTTGCAGGACTTATAGGCGGTTTTATATCCGGTCTTGCAGGTATAGGTACGGGAATACTGCTTATATTGATAATCCCGATAGCGCTAGGGCACATGGGCATGACCGGAGACACCCTGGTAAAATTTACGCTGGCCAACACCGTGTTCGGTACGCTCTGTTCTTCCTTTATGAACAATATCACTTCGATAAAACAAGGACGCTT
This sequence comes from uncultured Cyclobacteriaceae bacterium, assembly GCA_947492745.1. Taxonomy (GTDB): domain Bacteria; phylum Bacteroidota; class Bacteroidia; order Cytophagales; family Cyclobacteriaceae; genus Aurantiphycus; species Aurantiphycus algarum. Next base: position 32,379 of record CANLOE010000009.1, read on the forward strand.
TTACCCAAAAGAGATTTTCTGGACAGCAAGTATAGCAGTACTGTGTGCTGGAATCCTGCTTGAATTTTTCGTAAAGCGCATTACCTATTTCCCCCTTTTATACAATACTCTGATTACATTATTTTTATTATATATTCTCTATCGCGGACTGAACCGATTGCATACCGACAAAAACCACGAAGAAAAAACCTCCAAAGTTAAGTTGGGACTGACAGGTCTCTCTGGCGGTTTTGTAGCGGCGCTGACAGGTTTAGGTGGTGCCAGTATCGCCATCCCCATGCTCAATGTATGGCTGAACATCGATATCAAAAAATCTAAAGCCATAGCCTATGGTATGGTATTCAGTATAGCAGTATTGCTGACACTACTGAACTTAAAGGCCGAACATGGCTTTGCTATAAGCGCTTTGCACCAGGGCTATATTATTTTCCCTATAGCCTTGCCATTGTCACTGGGAGTTGTTCTGGGGGCACCCATAGGGGTTTTCTATGGCGAGAGGTTGACTTCCAGAACTATCTCTTATATATTTTTGTCTTTTATAGGAGTAGCCATAATCAAAAAACTATACGGTGTTTGTCAGGCGCTTTTCTTCTGACGGGCTTCCTCTTCATGGATTCCGGAAAAGAAAAAGGCCTTATAGTATTAGATACAGTGGCCTTTGATCGCAATAGCTTAGTATTGTCGAAGACAGGACCTTATCAAAGTGGGATTGAAAAGTAATCACTAGTCGATCGAAGAAACCAAGTATATGGTCTCTGTAAGAAGCTGACACAGTGGTTCATCTTTTATCAATAGATACATCCGATAGGATGTAGAACGGTAGTTATACAAATTTAGGTTGTAAGTTTTGTGTAAGATTCGTGAATCATTTTGTTCTCATCCAAATCTTATGATAGCACTGCTATCATAAGATTTGCGAATGCAGAGTGGGCCGAAATGAACAATACTATAGGCGAAATTTGAGCGCTATTTTTATATCATAAGTAAAATTAAGTTTCACAGATTAACTCCTTACTCTATAATGGTATTTTCTTTTGAAAGTTTTCGTGGCTGGGCCGATTACTGTAAATCAGAGTGCAAAGCGCTATATATACCTGTTTTGGCTTATGAGCAGCATCAGAAAGGACGTGTGGAATCAGAAATATGGGAAGGTATAGCCGCGGCCTATACTGTAATGAAAGAAGCTGTCAGGGCTGGTTTAGAGGAGGATATGACCTCGCGGTCGGGCATGATCGATAATGGTGCGAAGAAAGTCTACCGTTCTGAGAAAACGGTATTATCAAAGGAGTTTCAGTTTTTGGTAGCAAGAGCATTGGCCGCCAAAGAAGTCAATTCTTGCATGGGTAGAATTGTGGCCGCTCCTACAGCGGGCGCTTCGGGTATACTACCGGGGACCTTGTACACGCTACAGCAAATACATGGTCTTCCTGATAAAAAGATATATGAAGGGCTTCTAGTGGCAGCTGGGATAGGCCTTATTATTGAGCAGAAAGCGTCTCTTGCCGGGGCGGTAGGCGGCTGTCAGGCAGAGACAGGTAGTGCTGCCGCGATGGCCTCAGGAGCTATGGTGTACTGCTTGGAAGGTAGTATCGATCAGGCTCTCAATGCTGTCGGTATTACGATTCAATGTATGCTGGGACTGGTATGCGACCCTGTCGCGGGACTCGTTGAAGTACCCTGTGTAGTGCGCAACGCCAGTGCTGCGGCCATTGCCAACGCTTCGGCCCAAATAGCGCTGGCAGATGTCAGTGGTGTTATACCTGTGGACGAATGTGTCGAAGCTATGGGCGAAATCGGACAAAGTATGGAAAGTCGCTATAAAGAAACGGCAGAGGGAGGTCTGGCCGCCACCAAGACAGGTAGAGAAATATCGAAAAGGGTCCTCCTTCGCGATATCGATATCCTAGAGGAGGACTAAGGGCGTTGAGTCGGAATCAAACCTTCCGGTAATAACCGACCTAGGAAATAAATGGCCGAGACAAAGATAATCGACCAGAATACTGCGCTCACAGCCATGTAGAATATGATTTTATCTTTTGGGGCTTTCAATCCGACCAAAATAACGGTACCTCCGATAGGAGTGAAGATTATTGGAGAGAGTGCGGCCACGCCGATAAGCCCGTATTTTCTTCTCAAGACAGCGACCCGTCGGTTCTTTTTGGTAAAGGTCTTTGCCTCTGGAAAATACCTTTTAATGACCCGTTCCCGGATAACCCCTCCAAAATAAGTGAACAAAAGTACGCTTGACATCATTCCGAGGATAGTGACCAGCACACTTTTCCACCAGGGAAAACCAGCGGCATAACCTAGTGTAGGGCCAGCAATAAACTTGATCATCGTCATCAAGTAAATTGATAAAAATTCCATAATAAAATTTATAGATAAAGAAGTAAGCCAAACCTTTTTTCTCGGCTGCAAATTTAGATTTTTTCATCCTAATTCAAGCTTTTTATCATGACTTAGCACTAGCTATGCTATCCAAAAAAGGCTTCAACAGAGTGCAAAATCTTTGATTTTCGCTTCAACTCAAAAAGTTCGCATCACTTCATGGTGAAATAGTAGCCACTAATATCGGACATGAATACTTTAAAACTATCCATAAGTGGAGCAACCTTGCTTTTTTAACCCAGATCATGCATTGAAAAATCTACTCTTCCTGTTCATTATGCTTCACTCAGCGTTGACAATCCTCGAGATAGCGCTGCTATCCCTACGGTTATCGCCTTGATTGGAAAAAAATGACCCGCGCAATCTTATACGACAGTTGAAACCTAAATTTGTATAATTTATAGCATTAATATTTTTTTTTCTACATACTTTCCGAAGCTTTGGAGGTGCCAACCCGAACAATCGATAAAATCTGATACAGTATCAATATCTCTTTTGGGGAAAGCAGGGCCTTATATTTATTGTTATGAGTACTGGTCCCGTCGCTCTATCATCAGAAAGAGACCGTGATAGTGCAGGGGATAAGATACGGGCTCTGTTTATTCACTTTGATAGATGATACTGAACGGTTATGGCTTATCTTGGGCAGTCCTTCCCAAAATACTTCTTCCCAGCGTAATCTCATCGGCATATTCCAACTCTCCACCGATAGGTATTCCCCTAGCGATGGTCGTTATCTTCAGGTGCGCGCGAGTTAGTTTTTTGGTAAGGTAAAAAGAAGTAGTATCGCCCTCCATGGTAGGGCTGAGTGCAAGTATGACCTCTTTTATGTCTTCTCCCTCTGTAACCCTGGTCAGCAGGGAAGCTACTTTCAGGTCTTCGGGGCCTACGCCCTCCATAGGGGAGATGACCCCTCCAAGAACGTGGTATAGACCATTGTACTGGGCGGTATTCTCTATGGCCATTACATCTCTGGTGTCTTCGACCACGCAGAGCAGGCTCCTGTCCCTTCGTTGACTATTGCAAATGGAGCAAAGGGTACTATCGGCTATGTTATGGCATTGCTGGCAATATTTGATATCGGTACGAAGTCGAGTAAGTGCTTCTGTCAGTGCATGGGTATGGGTCTCCTCTACTTTCAGTAAATGCAGGGCAAGCCGTAATGCCGTCTTCTTGCCTATACCTGGAAGCTTGGCGATTTCGTTGACAGCTTCTTCTATCAGCTTGGAGGAAAATTCCATAATATGTCCTAATGATTACTCTGACCCACAAAAGAGAGGAAGTTGAAATGGAGCAAAGCCATATTCAAAAGCCATTTTAAATGTATAATAAGGGGGAATCAATGCGCTAAGACTGCGATAAGTTATAAAAGCCTGGCATCTATGCCTGCTTCGCAGATAGCTTCCTGCATAGGCTTGAGTTCATCAAAATGCCCTTCTTTGACGGAACACTTACCATTATAATGAATAATGAAGGCACATTGTTCGGCCTGTTCCGCCGAATGTTTGCATACCTTCATTAGAGTAGTGATCACATGGTCGAATGTATTGAAGTCATCGTTGAACACTATTAAATTTTTTACGTCGGTCAGTGCTACGTCATTGAGCGCATTGACCAATATTTCCTGTTGAAGGTCGTAGTCCATATAGTTTTCGCTTAACTTTATCAAAAATACAAAAAAAAACGCAATTTTGCGATTGATATATATAATTATGAGTCCAAAATTGATGCTGTCGGTCATCTCGGCCTATTTTATTGTCTTGATGGCTATCGCCATGTTGACTTCGGGGAATGCCGACAACAAAACTTTCTTTACAGCCAACAAACAATCTCCTTGGTATGTTGTGGCCTTCGGTATGATTGGAGCCTCACTGTCCGGTGTGACGTTCATCTCTGTTCCGGGATGGGTAGCCTCTACACAGTTTTCCTACATGCAGATGGTACTGGGTTACCTCGTAGGATATTTTGTAATCGGGACAGTACTCCTGCCGCTGTATTACCGCCTCCAACTGGTATCCATTTACTCCTACTTAGAAGGACGTTTCGGTTTTTGGTCCTATAAAACCGGAGCAGCATTTTTCCTTATCTCTCGGGTCGCAGGAGCCTCGTTTCGACTCTATTTGGTAGCCATCACGCTACAGAATGTCATCTTTGAAGCTTGGCAAGTCCCGTTTTGGCAAACTGTGGTGATTACCATTGTACTGATATGGCTTTATACTTTCAGGGGAGGGATAAAGACCATCGTATGGACGGATACATTACAGACACTGTTCATGCTTTTGGCTGTAGGGTTCAGTATCTATCTGATAAAGGATGAACTGGATATGAGTTGGGCTTCTTTGGTAGATTTAGCTGACCGTCATGGATATGTACAGATTTTTTTCTGGGATTTGAATATACCCCATAATTTCTTCAAACAATTTGTGTCCGGTGCCTTTATTGCTATTGTGATGACGGGGCTGGACCAGGACATGATGCAGAAGAACCTTACCTGTAAGAACCTGAAAGAGGCCCAAAAGAATATGTTATGGTTCAGTATTGTACTGGTTTTCGTTAATTTGCTGTTCTTGTCCTTGGGTGCACTACTATACCTTTATGCCAGCGAAAGGGGCGTTGCTATCCCCGAAAAGGCAGACTATCTTTTTTCTGAACTGGCGACGAAACACTTCAGTCCCATTGCTGGGATAACTTTTATTCTCGGCCTGACCGCCGCCGCTTACTCCAGTGCCGATTCGGCACTGACATCACTGACCACCTCCTTCTGTGTGGATTTTCTGGGGCAGGGCCGGTCGGGCAGAGAGGAAAATGATAAGAAAAACCGTTCGGTGAGGCTATGGGTACATCTTGGTTTCTCCCTGCTTCTATTCGGTGTCATCCTGTGCTTCAAAATGATCAATAACGATAGTGTCGTCAGTGCCGTGTTTACTGCCGCAGGCTTTACTTATGGGCCTTTATTGGGCCTTTATGGTTTTGCACTGATGACCTCCCGCAGTCCCTTGGATAAGTACGTGCCCTGGGTCTGTATTTTTGCCGTTCAACTTTCGGGAATACTATTCGTTAATTCGAAGAGTTGGTTTAACGGTTTTGATTTTGGATTCTTTATTCTTATTGTTAACGGAGCGTTGACTTTTTTAGGATTATTTGCAGTTTCAAAAAAGAATTCGATTCCGGAATTGTAGCCGAGTGCAGAATATTGTTTTGAACTAGCCTGTAGGGGCAAATTTTCATGACGAAAAGCGTGCCGGTGAGGAATTATATGGAAATAACCGCCTTGATAGCATTCTACAAAAATTAAATAAATATTAATAAATATTCAATTATATTGCACTTGAATGAACTTAATATGAATTAAAGTGATTAGGTATAAGAAGATACCTGATTTTTAAGGATAATGTATTGAATCGTGGTTTCCGGCGTTAACATCAAATAGAAAAACCAACAAATGTTAGAGATTCGGTAATACTGATCAAGATATCGAAGGTACTTTGAATCCTTCTGAATGTTTATAATTAACTATGCGACAACTTAAAATAACACAATCAATTACCAACAGGGAGAGTCAATCTCTTGAAAGGTATTTTAACGAGATAAGTAAGGTTGACCTACTTACTCCAGAGGAAGAGGTGGATCTCGCAAGGAGGATCCGCAATAATGACCATAAGGCTTTAGAAAAATTGACAAAAGCCAATCTGCGATTTGTCGTCTCTGTTGCCAAACAGTACCAAAACAGAAATCTTTCCTTGAACGATCTGATCAATGAAGGAAACCTAGGTTTGGTGAAAGCAGCCCAGAAATTCGATGAAACCAGAGGTTTTAAGTTTATATCTTACGCTGTATGGTGGATACGACAGTCCATTATGCAGGCTATTGCCGATCAATCCAGAACGGTTAGATTACCCTTGAACAAAATCGGTACATTGAACAAGATAAAGCAGGCCATGGCCAATCTTGAACAACAGTATGAGCGAGAACCGACAGCAGAGGAGTTATCGGAAATCTTGGAATTGGACGAGTTCGAAATTACCAATACATTGAACAATGGTGCAAGGCAGTTATCTATGGATGCACCTTTTGAGGATGGAGAGTCCAACTCACTGCTCGATGTCATGGTAGACTCAGACTCGGATACGACAAGCAAAAATATTGTTTATCATGATTCCCTCACGATAGAAACAGAACGAGCCTTGAGTTCACTCACGGAGAAAGAGCGTAACGTGGTCAAACTGTTTTTCGGTATCGGTGTCCCCAATTCCATGTCCCTAGAACAAATTGGCGAAGAAATAGGAATCACAAGAGAGCGCGTTCGGCAAATCAAGGAAAAGGCCATCAACAAGTTAAGGTCAAATTCAAGAAGCAAGCTTCTGGCCGAATACTTAGGATAGTTCAAGAGAAGACGATATTATATAAAAGTCAAGAGGCTGTATCAAAAGTGGTACAGCCTTTTTTACGCCAAATTTTATATGGACTACCTTGATTCCAAGACGGATTTAGGACAATATCCATCAGTTTTGTTCTGTTTTCAGTCTTTGAACCGCTAAAATAAATCTATAGCAAAACTATATTTGGAGCCAAAAAGAAGAGGCTGCCTTTTGATACAGCTTCTTTTGTTGTTGAACGTCTTGATGTGCAATGTATTTATGCTACATTGGTAAATCCAGCAGTACTCATTTCGTTGAATTGTTCTTTGTGACAATCGGTATCCGATAAACCCAAATTGATCAATAGGTTTTCGTCATGAGGGTATAAAGCGCAATAAAATCAGTGGTTTAGGTGAGTAGGCTTAATGCATCATTAAGGTGTGAAACCTGCGTAGCGTAAAACTGCTGATATTGAGGTAATTTATGTGCGGAATAGGAAGGCTATTGATTATTTTGGGATAAAAATTCACTGGTCTTCCAAGACTCTGTCAGTACGGCACTATCACCTTGTTCTACGTTACTATTAAATCACTTTCTATACTCAAGCGCAATTGTGATTTGGGACAGGATGTTTTTTGATGGAACTGTGTTTCTTTATGAAACGTTCCCAGCGACCCGTTCACCAATGTGCAATGGACCATAGGCTTCATTACATTTGACCGTTTCGTTGAGCTTTTCCCTATTTATTTTCTCTTGGGTATAATACAAACTTAGCTTTTAAAACCGCCTATCTTCCTGTTCATTATGCTTCACTCTGTGTTGACCATCCTCGGGATAGCAGCGCTATCCCTGTGGTTCTCGCCTTGATTGAAAAAAATGACCCGCGGAGTCTTATACGACATCTGAAACCTAAATTTGTATAATTCGCGTTGAACCCAAGCCATGCCTTTTTTTACTATGCTATTTATCTCCATAGATGTTCACGGGACTATTTTCGATGACTCTTTCAAAGGACAAACAAAGCGTCATCAAATGTAAATTCAGTGATTCCAAAGGTATTCATCGAACCTTCGGTTCGTCTCTGCACAATTCACATTATACCCAAACGCAATTGATTTGGGAGAAGATGATTCGTTGACTTAAGTGCCACTATTTTCTAAAGCCCCTAATCATAAGTCTACCGGTAACGGTTCAGCCCGGATCATGCGCTGGAACTTCGTGACGAGGGTTTAAATAGTAATAAATCAGGAGGTTTTATTGGATTTAGCATAGCACCGCTATGGTGACTTCAAAAAACGTAGTGCAACGACCGGTTTGCAGCTATTTAGATCCGCAGTAGATTTTTCAATGCATGATCTGGGTTGAACACCATACGGATTTTTCTCTTTGGCCATTGTAGGGCTTTCCATTTTATTTTTTCTTGAGTATAGATTACTTTATGTCCTTCGGGAAGCTGCTCCACTAAAGGCGGGTACTTCCGGTTTTCAGATTAAAACTCGGAAGTAAAGTGAAACTGTATACTCGGAAAGTTATCCTGGACCATTTGTAACCAAGCCTTGGATTCTGCCATAAAGACCAGTTTCCCATCCTTGTCCTTCGCGATATGCCGGTATTTCGAATCAACAAAGGCTTTGAGTTCCTTGCTGTCATCGCTACTGATCCAACAGGCCTTGTGCAGGTTCATCGGTGCAAAGCGGCATGTCGCTCCATATTCGTTCTTAAGGCGATGCTGTATCACTTCAAACTGTAGTGCACCTACGGTGCCCACCACTTTTCTGGAGCCCATCTCATAAGTGAACAGCTGAGCGACCCCCTCTTCCATAAGCTGTTTCAGGCCTTTGTCCAATTGTTTTGACTTCATGGCATCCTGATTGATGACTTCTTTGAAAATCTCGGGAGAAAAGCTGGGGATACCTTTGTAAACTCCTTTCTCACCTTCGGAGAGTGTATCCCCGATTTTGAGATTGCCCGTATCATAGAGTCCTACAATATCTCCGGGCCAAGCTTCATCGATGGTTTCTTTATCCTGCGCCATAAAGGCGGTAGCATTGGAAAAACGAAGTCCTTTGTCCATTCTGACATGATGGTAGTTGCGACCACGTTCAAATTTACCCGCACACACACGGAGGAAAGCAATACGGTTACGATGCTTAGGGTCCATGTTGGCATGAATCTTAAATATGAAACCCGAAAACTTATCTTCATCGGGGATAATTGTTCTGAGTTCCGTATCTCTGGGACGTGGTGGTGGCGCTATCTGAATGAAACAGTCCAACAGCTCCCTGACTCCGAAGTTGTTGACAGCACTGCCAAAGAATACAGGGGCAACATCACCCGCTAGATAATCTTCAACGGAAAATTCCGGATATACTCCCTCGATGAGTTCTACATCTTCTCTTAGCTGAGCTGCGTCATTCTCACCGACCATTTGGTCGAGTATAGGGTCATTGATATCGTCTATCTTCAGGCCCTCTCCTTCGACCTGCCGTTTACTGGCTTCAAACAGATGCAAGCTTTTATTGAACAGGCTATACACACCTTTGAAGGACTTTCCCATACTGATGGGCCAGCTTAGTGGCCGTACTTTTATGTCCAGCTTCTCTTCGACTTCATCCAAAAGATCGTAAGGATCTCTTCCTTCACGATCTAGCTTATTGATAAAACAGATGACGGGGGTTTTACGCATACGGCAGACCTGCATCAGTTTTTCTGTCTGTATTTCCACCCCCTTTACACAGTCCAGTACCATGACGACACTGTCTACCGCTGTAAGAGTACGGTAAGTGTCTTCTGCAAAGTCTTGGTGACCAGGTGTATCCAGAAGGTTGATTTTCATGTCCTTGTAGTTGAACCCCATCACCGATGTCGCCACGGAGATTCCTCTTTGCTTCTCTATTTCCATAAAATCAGACTTAGCATGGTCTGAGATTTTATTGGACTTGACGGCTCCTGCTTTTTTGATGGCACCACCAAAAAGCAGCAGTTTTTCTGTCAAAGTGGTTTTACCCGCATCGGGGTGACTGATGATACCGAATGTTCGGCGTTTTGCAATTTCCTGTTCTATGGCCATAGGGCAAATTGATAGTATCCTTTGGTGATAAGAGTAACTTATACTCCGATTTCGAATGTGCAAAATTATACAATTAATGGGCCAAATCCATAGGGGACTTCGGGTAAGGATATTATCGCTTGGAAAATACAGCTCTGAATTTGCGGCATCTCATAGCTTTATAGCAGTACGGAACAAATCAAAAGCGGCTATATCCCATTCTGTAGGTGGTTTATTTCAGGGTTGGAGGGCTTCGGGATTTTGCTCATCCAGCGGCCCTTTTACCAAAGATTCCATAAGTACCTTCGAAGCCGGAGGATAGAGCGAGCCGAATCAAAGAGGTGTGTAATTCTACCGAAGTGTCATCGGTCCGGAACAGTAAGGAGCCTTTTTTGAACTGCTTGTTTTTCCGAAGGGTCCACTTCGCAGATTTCGCATTTTATTTTCCTTGAGTATGTATTCCCGACATAGCTTCTGTGACAAAATAGACCTTAGATTCTTTTGGTATTTGAGCTATCAATCAGGTTCATTACCTACTTATGGGTTTGGTAAACACCCTGAAACTGCCAATGTGTCATATGCTCAGGCTTGGCACAAGCATTGATAGCTTAGAAGTGTAAAATGAATTTTTGAGACAAATAACTATATAAGTATTATGGGTAAAATTATTGGAATCGATTTAGGTACCACTAATTCCTGTGTAGCTGTAATGGAGGGAAATGAGCCTGTGGTCATCCCTAACAGTGAAGGTCGGAGGACGACGCCTTCTATCGTTGCTTTTTTGGACGATGGAAAAGGAGAAAGGAAAGTGGGAGACCCGGCCAAACGACAGGCCATTACCAATCCGCAGAATACCGTTATGTCGGTCAAGCGATTTATGGGTAAGCGTTACTCAGAAGTGGGTGAAGAGCTGAAAACGGTTTCTTATCAATTAGAAAAAGGTAACAATGACACCGTTCGTGTAAAGATTGGTGATAGACTATATACCGCTCAGGAAATTTCTGCAATGATTTTGCAGAAAATGAAATCCACAGCGGAAGATTACTTAGGTACAGAGGTGACAGAGGCGGTCGTTACCGTTCCTGCTTATTTCAACGATGCCGAGCGTCAGGCCACCAAGGAAGCAGGTCAAATTGCTGGTCTGGATGTGAAAAGGATTATCAACGAACCGACGGCCGCAGCACTGGCTTATGGTCTTGATAAAAAGAATCAGGATATGAAAATCGCTGTCTACGATTTGGGTGGTGGTACTTTCGATATCTCCGTTCTTGAGTTGGGTGACGGTGTGTTTGAAGTGCTTTCCACTAATGGTGATGTCCACTTGGGTGGTGATGACTTCGATCAAGTAATCATCAATTGGCTGGCAGAGGAGTTTTTGAGCGATGAGAACATCGATTTGAGAAAGGATCCTATGGCACTGCAGCGATTGAAAGAAGCAGCAGAGAAAGCGAAAATAGAACTCTCCAGCTCGACGGAAACAGAAATCAACCTTCCCTATATCATGCCCGTAGATGGTGTGCCGAAGCACTTGGTGAGGAAGCTGAGCCGCTCGAAATTCGAGCAATTGGCTGACAATCTTATCAAAAGGTCTATGGACCCCGTAAGAGCGGCGATGAAAGATGCCAGTTTGGATACTTCGGATATCGATGAAATCATATTGGTAGGTGGTTCGACAAGGATACCTAAAATTCAAGAAGAAGTAGAGAAGTTTTTCGGCAAGAAACCTTCGAAGGGAGTTAACCCCGATGAAGTAGTGGCTGTAGGGGCATCTATCCAAGGAGGCGTACTGACAGGTGAGGTAAAGGATGTATTGTTACTGGACGTAACCCCACTTTCACTCGGTATAGAGACCATGGGTGGTGTGATGACCAAATTGATAGAGTCCAATACCACTATCCCTACGAAAAAATCGGAGACCTTTTCTACGGCTGCGGACAATCAGCCTTCTGTGGAGATACACGTACTTCAGGGAGAGCGCCCTATGGCCAAAGATAACAGGACCATTGGTAAGTTTCACTTGGATGGGATACCACCGGCTCCAAGAGGCGTGCCTCAGGTAGAAGTGACTTTCGATATCGATGCAAACGGTATCATCCATGTATCGGCGAAGGACAAGGGTACCAATAAAGAGCAGAAAATCAGGATTGAGGCTTCTTCGGGTCTGACCGAAGATGAAATCCAAAAGATGAAGCAGGAAGCGGAAGCAAATGCGGATGCTGACAAGATGGTCAAGGAAACCGCAGAAAAGATCAACGGAGCCGACTCTTTGATTTTCCAAACGGAGAAGCAATTGAAAGAATTCGGTGAGAAAATCTCCGAAGGTAATAAAACGGCAATCAATGGTGCTTTGGAAGAACTGAGAAAAGCCCATCAATCTAAGGATATTGCCGCTATCGATACTGCTATGGAGGCCTTGAACAAAGCATGGGAAGGCGCTTCACAAGAGATGTATGCTGCGACCAACGAGACGCAAGCAGGTAATCCCGAAGCTGCCGCTAACCCTGGACAAGAGGGTAGTGCCAGTGCTGAGGACGGAGACGATGTCTCGGATGTAGAGTACGAAGAAGTGGACGACTCCAAAAAGTAGTACCACTCGTATCGATATGCAGGTATAGTTAAATATATCCAGCAAATTAATGATAATTATAACAAAGGCTCCGAGCATGTTCGGGGCCTTTGTCATTTTGACTCACAATTATTCAAAGCATCAGCAAACGTTAGTTCGCTGATGCCAAAAGAACAAAATATAATAAATTGACAATCTTTGGTTTGACTCATTGCATCGATTGATTTAGTTCGCTCATTGTATTGATTTTTAATGGTGCTCATGAACCTGCGGTGTCAACGGTATTTGTCGAATCTGCGGTTTGACCCATACATCGATTAGGTTAAAACCCAAATTGATCAATAGGATTTCGTGATGAGGACATAAAGTGCAATAAAATCAGGGGTTTAGGTGAGGAGGCCTAGCGTAGTGTTAGGGTGATGAACCTGCGCAGCGTAAAATCGCTGATTTTGAAGCAATTTATGCTCGTAATAGGAAGGCTATTGATCATTTTGGGTTAAAGGCATCTGTAGAACCTGTGGTTTTTTCGTATGAAGTCCGTTTTTCCAATGGAACTCATGAATTTTCGATTTGGACATTGCGACGAGTGCTTAATATAGCAATAAATCTTGGGCCTTCTTGAGTTCAGCGTAGCATTACTTCTACAGTTCGTTTAGAAAAACATGTTCAATTTGCAGATATTTAGCCCGAAATAAATTTTTGAGTGCTTGATTTGAATTTAACCCAAAATGTCCATTAGAAAATCTATTCCGGACTTGACTGGCTTCAAATCAGTAAATGAATGCGTTTTTTGAATTCAGCGTAGCACCGCTACGGTGAATCCAAGAAAACGCCCTGATTTATTGCCATTTAAGTCCTCATGACGAAGTTCCAACGAACATTCTGGGTTTAAAACTGGTCATATACAATTCAACACTTGAAGTCCAAAGGCGCTATTTTATGGACAGTTTTACCCTCGCCGGGCCAGCCTTTCTTTTATTCATCGCTGTTTTTTCTGTTTCCATTCCGCTCACTGTCGTATGTGTTTTTTTGATGCAGGGTTGTACCGGGATTTCGGCAGATAGGGCTGCTATTTTTGCCGATGGTCTATACATCCAAAATAAGCGATAACAAGTTTTAGAACAGTCTCCAAGCCTATCATTTTATTCCGATTAAGGCTAAGGTGAATAGCCATACTATCGAGGGGAGTTGCAAAAGAAAGCAAAACAAACGACACGATGTGTGGCATTTGAAATGTAAGTTTGTGTAAGGCTTACGTTAGGATAGAGGGCAGTTTATGGGTTGTGATAATGTTGCCAAAAGCTTACTTCACAAGCTTGTATAGTTAGCGTTTTAGTCCTCTGATTCGGAACCACTGACCGTATGTGGTGTATGAATGAACTTTTTATGGGCTCCTTTGATTTTTGTCAATGCTACTATCATGAAAAAGAAAGACTTGGGTATGCTCAATGCCGCATTGAGCATTTTTTTATTGTAAAACTTCTTGGGAAGCCCCATTAACAACGCTAGACAGGTACATAGCAAGAGTCCCGCCCATAGGGCATCCGGTATATAGTTGGGAATGAACAATAACAAAGCGATGACCAGTGTCAAAACGCCCAATAATAGGATACGGGGCATGACTATAGCCTGAATGGCTTTGTTGAAATAGTCAAAGTTACCTTTTAGCATTTCAGAGATACCCTTGAAAAAGTATTGCCTTACATAATGTATCTGGGTCGCAATCCAGCGTTTTCTCTGATTGGCAAAAACTTCTGCATGTTGCACTTTTTCATCCAGTACATAAGCTGAATCCAAATAGATAATCTTTATCTTCTCTTTCAGTAGTCTGACTTCCAGTTCTTTATCTTCTCCGGCAACATCGCCGATCGTCCTCATCATTCTTTTGAACATGCTGTAGTCGAAAGCCATGGCCGAACCTATCAGCGCGGAGGATAGACCTGCTGCCCAGTGACCTTTTCTAAAGATGTGATTGTTTATTTCCTCATTGGCCGCATCCAATAGGGCGAAGGTCGTATTTTTGTTCTTGGCAGCTCGATGCCCTTGTATGGCCCTATAGCCATTTGTATAAGCTTGATCTACTTTTTTCAGAAAATTGGACTTCATGATATTATCTGAATCGAGTACCACGACAATATCATAATAGTGTTCCGGTAATTTTGCCAGTGTGGTATTGATGGATTTTGCTTTGGTGCTTGTTTCGAAACTTACCTCCATTAACTTTATAGGCAGTTTTGCCAGCTTTTTCAATGTTTTCGGCTGAAAGCTGTCTGCTATAACGATAACATCGAACCTATTGGTAGGATAGTTCTGCCGAAGGGCATCCTTAGCTACCTCGATGATGACGCTGTCCTCTTTGTATCCAGGTATGAGTACGGCAATTTTATTGCCAGCGCCCGGTCGGCTCATCTTTTTCTCTCTGTAGAATAATCCAATAAAGGCAAATACGAATATATATAGTGCGCTGAAGCCTAAGAATACAAAAAAAACAAGTTCCAACCCGAAAAGTAATTGGCCGACTGCTTGACTCAAATTCATAATTTGATGATTGATATTGTTGAGCGAAACCGATGTCACTTAATCTGTTTCGACAAAAAAAACTGTTAACTCAAATTTTTATACGTATTATATGATTCTGGTAACCCTTTAAGATAATATTTTATATTCAAACTGTCTAAAATTTCGCACTAAGAAATTTTCAAAATCGTTCTTATATTTTGCGGTAAAAATATTCATTAGATCAATGAAAAGCAAATTTTATTGCTTACTGAGCACTCTTGCCTATGAATCGTTAGTATATTTGTAACGTTTTGTACTTATAATTTAATTGTTAAGAACGAAGAAAACCACTGTGCACTGCTATAAAGGGTGGTTTTTCTTCGCCCGAGTCCAAGAAAGATATTTTTGGTAATTTAAAAATGCAAAGGTCTACAAAATCAGAGAGTTCAGTCGAAATCCCTGTGAGCCCGTCTTACCATCAAGTATGAAAAAGGCTGTAAGACTCCTTAGGAGACCAAAAGGGTATATACCTTTACACCATTTGTTTAAGGTCACAGGAAACAATTATTTACCTCTGATAAGCAAATTCCGATCATAAGGTAGTTAACGCTAATCAAGCGGCATTAAACCTTCACTGCATAATTTTAATACATAATGCGTATTTAATTCTGTACTGCCTTCAGGGCGTCCACATTTCCCCATCCGAAACTCCTGTTCTTGTTGGGATACAGGTCCGAGGCTTTCTTAAGTTTCTCAAGTACCTGATTTTTATTCATGGAAGGGTCCAGAGACCATACCATGGCCGCGACTCCTGCCATAGTAGCGGTGGCTATGCTGGAACCGCCTACGACAGAAGGCACATTTCCTTCATCTGCCAATGTGAGCGCAACACGACCTGCCTTTCTTGCCCGTTGCATTATCACGGTAAAGTCGACCTCTCTTCCTGAATGACAATTGTTACAACGGCGATAACGAGAAGCGGTAGTAACTCCAGTGACAGCAATGGTTTCGTTCATGTTTGCTGGAAATATAACACCGACCCAGTTGGTAAATGCCGTGGAGGTCCCTGCCGCAGCAAAGATCAGTTTTCCTTTGCCATCGGCATATCGAATAGCATCCGCAATTTTGGAATTATAGAAAACATCTCCTATGGACATACTGATAATATCGACCTGAGGATTATCGGCTGCCAGCTTAATAGCATTGGCGACACCTGTTTTTTCCCTTGAGGTACTGATAACTACGTCCGAAGTACCTCTGATACCTATTATGTTAGCATTGTAGGCTACTCCTACAGCAGACCCATCACTACTCAAAGGTGCACCCACTGTGCCGATCATGGCTGTTCCATGACCGCAACGACCGCTCGGTCCGTCCGTGCTAGACCCAGAAGGATAAGTGCTGAACTTAAATATGGACCTGCCATCAGAAGGTATGGTTGCAAATTGAGAACCCAGTTTGGGCTGATTCGGAGATACTCCCGTATCGATAACAGCGACGGTCGTATTACGGCCTGTGCTGTACTGCCAGGCTTGTGGAATATTCATCAGGTCATAGGTCCAAGAGACTTTTGCCCCTGGAGTGATAGTCCTGAAATCGTCCTCAGGTATATCCTTGTTCGGCCGATTATCACAGCCAAAGATGCTATCTTCTATTTTAGCCCCTGTCCTAACCGCTTCTTCTTCGATACTATAACCGGAAGGTTCGATATAGCGCGTATTGGGATGGCTGCGCAATTTTTCAACCGTAACCAGCTCTCTGATCTGAACATCGAAGTAGGGCAGCGAGGAATTCTCTATAATGGCTGTTTTTCGCTTCGCTCCATTGATGTTACCTGCACTTTCTGTCAAAAAAATCATTTTTTCCAACGATTTGCAGGCTTCTTTCCACTCATCGGTATGAATGTTCAAACTATGTATTCTACCGGCAACATTTTGAATGGATTCGGGCCGATAGCCTACCGTGAGCATACCGTCTGATTGTCGTAATGCGCTCCATAATACATGATCGTTGACCATGCTCCATTGAAAGCTTCCATTTTCTTTCAATAAGCTGATTATAATATCATTTATAGCACTTCGAGACAAAGGTTCTTCTGCAAGTATTGCTTGTTCTTGTAGACTGATGTTTTCTTCTTGGCAGCTGTATAGGCTTATTGCCAATACGGCTAGGATAAGGACAGTTTTCTTCATGGTTTTTTATTTAAGGTGAGCGAATATTTTTTTTATTTAAAAAAAAAGAGCTTAAAAATACGTTTATTGTAAATAAACAAGTTAAATTGACTATTGTTTTGTGAATATTGTAATAGGGCTTTCGTTGAACCAATATTGAAAACTGGAGTGAGTATAGCTGAAATGTGCCTTTTATTTTAATGAAGTGGTTTAGGCTTTTTCTTTTACCTGCGAATTTCACATTTAGTACCTTGCTTTTGTCTTTTTTAAGTTCCGTAGCTTCGGCCATGCAATAGAAAAAAGCCTTCTTTAGTGTACAAAAGCCAAAATTATCGGCGCCAAATAAAAGGTCTAATACAAATTTGGGTTTTAAATGTCGTATAGGATTGCGCGGGTCATTTTTTTTCAATCAAGGCGAACACCGCAGGGATAGCAGCGCTATCCCGAGGATGGTCAACGCAGAGTGAAACAAAATGAACAGGAAGATATGCGATAGTTGAAACCCAAATTTGAATTACTTTTACTAATGGATTTCAATAGTATGCATCTTTAGTTCATTGAGGTCTTACACTCTTAAAGATGCTTATGAAAAATGTTTTCAATCGAAAAAAAGAAACAGGACGAAACCTACGCTTTCTTAAACTGCTAATTTGAATAAGTAAACTCATAGGGCCGTTTTGAGGCGTATCTATTATTCTTATGTTTGTTTATTGATTTTCAACGTCTGTATGGAATTCTTGGGAACAATATTCAACTCGGGCTTTTGCTTTCTCCATTATGCTCATTGCTGTAGATAATCTTTTGGTACGTAATTTGGCTGAAATTTCCGCAGATAGCGCTGCTGCCTTTGTCAATGACGCTCAAGTGACAGGCTGGCCTCCTTCGCTGGCTAAATTCTCGGGACATTTTCAGAATGCCCGGCCCTGTTGAAAATAAACAATAACAAATTCTTGGGATAATTTCAAAACAGTTTCTAAATCGGTAGTAGTAATTGCCTTTACGTTCCGGTAAAAGGACATAAAATCAGCGGTTTGACAAAATCTATTATCAATGGCATAATGCCACTTTTATCCTGCAATAGAAAGTCCAATGATAATTTTGGGTTTATTGGGAATGCCTAAGGGTAAGTGTTCTTTTCCCAAAGGAGGGTACCATCAATTATAGATTTTGATAACGTTTGTAGTTCTCTTTAAAAGAGGTGTCAGTAAAACAATAATGCACGTCCGATGTGCTTCATAAAGAGTTACGTATGGTCTATGAACAGGGGGAAATGAGTGCGGCAAATTTAATGTGGTGTTATTTCCAGAAATAAAAGCAGTACGTTGACCCTTTTTTAAATGGTATCCATTTCCTATTGCTCATAGGATGAAAATTACATTCAGGAAATACAGTAAGGCTTAAAGAGGCCCAAGAAAATCGGTATTAACACTACAGCTGTGCTTTCATGACAGGATTACTTTTTTGCTGGCCAACCTTGCCTACCGAGCCTTTCCCGAACTCTTTTTGGGCGATTTCTATTTTCTTATTGGTGACTCCCATATTACACTTTCCTTTAAACACAGCGCCCGACTCAACGATGAGCTTATTTGCAGTGATATCACCTTTTATATTACAGGTCGGTTTAAGGATGAGAACATCGGTTACCTCCACGGAACCGTGTACTTCCCCTTCGATTTCTGCAATCTGAGCCAATATATTGCCCTCTATTACAGAGGATTGGCCTATGGCTACCTTCGATTTGGATTTGATATTGCCAATGATCTTACCTTCGACCCTTAAATTACCAAAAGTCTGAACACTACCTTCAAAAATTGTTCCTTTGCCTATGATGTTGCTGGAGTTACTAAGCTCAGCGGCCGAGTTTTTCTCTTCTTGTTTGTTTTTGAACATATTGTCCTATTTTAGTCTTGAAATACCTAATATAATATTCGAGAGAGATGCATTCGTATATTAAAGCTACAGGAAAAATGGCTATTTTTTAGTCAAAATTCAATGTTTTCTTGTGTAGATGATAGTAAGATTTATAAATTATTGATAATCAATAATTTATTTTTTTGTTAATTTAACAATGTTTTTTCGAAACCCTATTTTTGAAGTTTAGGTTATTATGTGCTGCATTGTATAGTTTCAAATTTGCTATTTTTGACGTATGACGTTGAATAAGAATCGCTTTTTCGAAGATGTTTATGAAGTAGTAAAGCTCATTCCGAAAGGGAGAGTGACCAGTTATGGGGCCATAGCCCACTATCTGGGTACCAAAGGAAGTGCGCGTATGGTGGGCTGGGCCATGAACAAAGCCCACGGACAACCTGATGTGCCGGCGCACAGGGTCGTCAATCGCCAGGGCTTATTGACGGGGAAGCATCATTTCGAAGGTCCCAATGCTATGCAGGAGTTGCTCGAAGAAGAGGGCATTCGCGTAAAGGAGGATAAGATAATGGAGTTTGAAAAATTTTTCTGGGATCCTAAAGACGGCTTAAACCTTTGACCCAGGATCTATCGAGTTTCTTTTAACACTTATCCTTATCGGTCCCATGTGAAAGTAATAGGCTAAAACTCTTTCAAGAATTATCAGTGAAGTTTCCTGTCGATGATTGATTTCAGCGGGGTTTATCTAATCTTCGATTTGTTTGAGAGGCTTTTTAATTTGTATCTTTTCTTTCGAAAATGGTCTTCTCTTTATGGCCGAAAGGAACTTTCAAACTCTTTCTTATGCTTTTTGATGGCATGGTTCCATTAGGGTTTCATGCGTATGGTATTGACCCTAAAGGGTACATGTAATTTGCATGAACGACATTCATCCCGAACTTTTGCTTTCCTGGCCATGTCCATTTCTAATGTGTTCCTTTTGGGACATAATTTCGTGGGAACTCTCGCAGATAGTGCTGCTGTCTTTTCCCACGTGACTGGCAGAAGCTTTTTCATTGGAACTGTCCTCTGGACATTTTCTTAATGCTCGACCTTACTTCGTTCCGCACCTAAAAAGCGATAACAAATTCTAAAACCTAAATTTCTGTTATGGATATTCTCGCCTTTATGATGAGGTTAGGACAAACATATTGCTATGAAAAAATCAGCCTTTATCAACACATAACATTGAGCCTTGTCCTTTTTGTTCGAAAATAGTACTGAACTGTTTGAATAGTAGATTCAACCCAAATTGATCGATAGAAATCGTGATGAGCGTATAAACAGCAAAATATCAGTCATTTGTATTCGTTCGGCATAGCACCGCTATGGTGAATGAAGACCGGTGGGCAAAGCTTCCGGTATGAAGCTATTTATGCGCGGAATAGGTTCTCTATTGATCATTTTGGGTTTAAGATGCCTTAGAATGATATCCCAGGAGCGTATAGATTTCTCTTACTTTCACTTCATTTAGGGGTTTTTCCAGATATTTTTCAACTCCCAGAGAACATGCCTTCTGTCTATCCTTCTGTGAAAAAGACGATGTCAGTATTATTACAGGTATAGTGCTGATAGAAGCATGCCTTAATCTATTTTCCAGAAATTCTATCCCACTCATAACGGGCATGTTCAGATCCAGAACGATAATATCAGGTACTGTATTGCCTTCTTGCAATAAGTAATCAAGAGCTTCTTTACCATTGCGACAGTGGGTGATTTTCCGGTGAACCCCACCTTCTCCCTTTTTGATGACCTTACTGGAGATAAAAGCATCGACATCGTCATCCTCTACAAGTAAAATATATTTGAAATGATTCATTATAATAGAATAAAATAGTGTCAAGCGTCATCGCTTATAATATAGATGACTAAAATTACAATTTCAGGACTATTTTTAGAGCTTATTTAGATGAATCCAGTCGATGGGGCGATGATTGAACAATCTTGTTGGTCTGATGAAAAAGATAAATTATTCCTGAAATTATCGTAATACTGCTATGGCAAGCCTAAGATTGCCGAGAACAAATCACTGGATGATTGTCATCTCAATAGCCTTGAATCAAACCTTTTCAAGATTATTATTTTACTGGAGTTCCGGCCCACAATGCCTTTTTCAAGTGAAGGAGCTTTTCTTTCTTATAAGAAGGTAGCGTTATTGGTTATTTCTGAGTAAGTAAAATAACTAACGTCAATCAGTGGAAGATGCTAAAATAGCCTTTCTAATTATTTTATGAATAACAAAAACCATTGCGAAAGGTTTTGGGTACTTTTGGTGTTGATACTCTTGGTCAACGTCTTGGCTAAATCATTTCATAGGCAAAAGCTTCATTTTTTTCATACTTGAGGGTAAACTTGGACTCTGTGAGTATAAAAATGCATAGTTATCCTCAAACACTTGTTTTGGGACATGGTATTTTGATAGAACGATGTCCTTATGAAGTATCGTCAATAGTTGATTTACCAATGACCAACGGGAGATCTGCTTCATTATGGGTGGCTGCTCACCTGAGCTGTCTCCCTATTCACTTGCATGATGGGGTTTACGGAAAAGGTTGTCCTCTGAGCATCACAAGAAGGATAGCATGATTTCTGCTCTTTGGAAGAAATGGGGTATAATAAAATTTCTTGAAGAGGATTGTAATCAGTTATAAGAAGTGCTCCTATTTCCACAAAATATAAGCTCGACCTACTGCTCCAGAATACACTCATTCAACTTGCCCCCTTTAGTATCGCATTAGGTATTAGTCAGCTATAAAAATAAAAATGGGCTGAAAATAAGTGCTTGCTGGATTAAATCTTATGACGAAAAATACTCATGTAGGGTTTATGTCGATTATTGTTAAATTACAGAATTCCGATTTCTTGATGTGGTCACTGATATTCCAGTTCTTGTCTATGATAGATTTCTGGTTCAGAGAAAATTTCAGGGTTTCTCTTTCTATGTAAAAGCTGATATCGGCACCTTCGTTTAGGTATTTGGTATCAGCAGTAATCATCAGTGCATCACTGTCCGCTAGCTGATACGCTTCTCGAAATGAAGTGTCGTTACGTTCTTCATAAAAAACAATGTCTTTTTGAGCAAAATCGGTCGGAATGTCCAACTTATCAAGCTGAACGCGTTTTTTTCTAAAAATTGGTATTCCATGTAAGGCCGAATATACTTCGGGTTGGCCATATATGCCTATTCGTAGATTGTGTTCATGCCTCTTTTGAGACTCTATATGTTCTACGAATTTTGCTATAAACAAAGCCATATATCTGGCCTTGCGTACATTTATACCTCCATAAGAGGAGGCGTTCAGTGTCAAGACGGGTATCATGGGATAAAGAATTTATACATCAAGCAATAGAAAATAATTAAAATTCTTTGATTTTATTGTACAAAGTAAGTGCATCGCTGTATGTTTTTCTTGCGTTTTCGATAAATCAGCCTTGAATAAAGTTCAACAGCCATGTTTTAAGGGTAAAGTAGATTTTGAAGGCCCGTTTAGGCTAACCGGGTCTATAACCATGATATCACTGGGAAACGATACGATAGAGAGAATTCTAAATCTCAGTAAAGGGTTTTTTTGTTCTGGTAAAAGCAAACTTTGGCAAAGAGATGGGGCGTGCAATATACTATTAATCCGGATCATGCATTGAAAAATCTACTGCGGATCTAAATAGCTGCAAATCAGTCGTTGCACTACGTTTCTTGGATTAACCGTAGCGGTGCTACGTTGAATCCAAGAAAACGCCCTGATTTATTGCCATTTAAGTCCTCATGACGAAGTTCCAACGAACATTCTGGGTTATACAAATTTAGGTTTTAAATGTCGTATAAGATTCCGCGGGTCATTTTGTTTCAATCAAGGCGAGAACCGCAGGGATAGCAGCGCTATCCCGAGGATTGTCAACGCAGAGTGAAGCAAAATGAACAGGAAGATAGGCGATATTTGAAAGCTAAGTTTGTATTAAACCCATATTGGACAGGCATGTACGGCAAAGTATGAAATCCCAAGAATACTTGGTATATCTAATGGTTAAGACTGCCAATAATAATCAACAGCAGTAGCATGAAATTCGATGATACAGGAGAATTCATTGTATGATCTATAAAGGGAGCTGCGCTAAAAAGAGCGTACTATCAAACTAGCGAACCTGTTGATAGAATTATTGACTTAGAGACTGTGTTGAACGGTATCTTTTATTTTCATTTGGTCGATATTGATTTTTAATCGTCGCATGGAATTCTCAGGAACAGCATTCATCTCAAAATTCACTTTTCCATCATGCTCATTGCTGTATGTGCTTCTTTTGGTGTAGAATTTCTTTGAAAATTCGCAGATAGCGCTGCTATTCTTTTTCCACGTGGCAGGTTGGTCCTTTTGCCGGCTACTATTTTCTTTACGTTCAGTCCTGCCTTATTCTACCTCCAAAATAAGCGATAACAAATTCTAAAATAATAGCTTCCAAAACAGTCTCTTGCATTTTCTTCAACTTGAATTTGAACGGGGTGGTTATCGTGTGAAACTTGGGTCCGCGCGAGCGGCTTTGAGTCGAAACCGTATTCTGCGTTTAGTTCACTGTTGTATTATTTTTTATGGAATCAGCGAATCATGATTTATCGATACCTTGATGGATTTTATAGGAATCAATACAAATCATTTTATGAATACCATTAGAATATCACCGAACAGAGAAAGTGACTAAATGTACAGTATCGGTTAAACCAGAATGGCCAGATTGGTCAGCTGTTGAGGCACCTTCAGGCCTGCTTTTTTCATATTTCCCAGATTCATCTCGAATTTCAGCTTTCCGTTCATGATTCTAAAGTTGATACAGCTTCCTTTTTTTGCCAGCCCATCACTTTCGGTAACGATCAGTACAGGGCTATTTCCATATTTGGCGAGGATTGCTTTTAACATATTACTGTTTTTCTTGGGAACGAACAGGATATGACAATTTTCCATAGCTGCCACGCTGGAGTAGTTCTGCACTTCGATGGAGCTACCACTGACTGACTTTTTGACCGCCATTTTTTTGAAAGAAGCGATAATATCTTTATTCCCATCGAGAATTCCGATAACGGTACGGTCACTCTGCTTTGGCCATTGGATATATTTGGAGAACTGATAGACAAATAGTGTTTTGAATGTATAGTTCTCTGCTTCCTCAGCTGATATCCTATTAGCACTGGTCAGTGATACTGTCAGGAGTAAAGAAAGAAAGTATAGATAGGGGCTTTTGTATTTTACTTTCATTGAGCGATTGTCTATTTTAAAAAAATCATAAATAATATATCAACTTTAGTACCAAAAAACAATTGTCAGTAGAAGCATGAGCGTGATCGATCAGATGGCCCCTCATAGGATAGCGGTCAATGAGTGAAGATAACAATCATTATAAAGCAATAGGTAATTTTAAGGATAGTCTTTTTTTGCATACTTTTACCCTATGGACAGAGGAGCTGTGAATGTGATCTATGAAGACAATCATTTGTTGATTGTCAACAAGCCAGCGGGTACCTTGGTACAAGGTGACCGTACGGGTGATACCCCACTACTAGAGCTATGTAGGTATTACATAAAGGTAAAGTATCACAAACCGGGAGATGTGTTCCTGGGACTGGTACATCGCTTGGACAGGCCGGTAAGTGGTGCAGTCATCTTTGCTAAAACCTCCAAGGCATTGGAGCGAATGAATAGACTGTTCCAGAACAGGGCTATTCGAAAGACCTACTGGGCCGTAGTCAAAAGAAAACCCCGCGAGGAGGAAGGGAAGTTGGTACATTGGCTCATTAAAGATAGCCAAAAGAACATGACCAAAGCGTATGGAAAGCAGATTGACGGTGGACAAAAGGCTGAACTTCATTATAAAGTGCTGGGTATGCTCAATGAACATTACCTTATCGAAGTAAACCCTATCACTGGTCGCCCCCATCAGATAAGGGTGCAGTTGGCTACTATGGGCTGCCCGATAAAAGGTGACCTGAAGTATGGTTTCCCTAAACCGAATAGAGATGGTAATATTAACCTTCATGCGAAAAACATTTCTTTTCTACATCCGGTTAAAAAAGAATACCTGTCGGTAAGGGCAGGGCTGCCCGAAAACGATTTCTGGGAGCAGTTTCTCACTCTTGAAGAGATAAAAGTAAAACCAAAAGACATCAACAAACTTCATTAAAGTGAAGCAGGATAGCTGGAAAGACAAACTACGCAAGCGATGGGGACTCAAGAACACGATGGAAGTGTTTGTCATCCTACTGGTCTTTGCCTGCACAGGAATCACCGTGATGCTACTGAAGAAACCGTTACTGGCTTACTGGTCCCTAGATGCTAGGGAAGATAAAGTTTTCAGTGTTATTTATTACATTCTTATTTTTCCTGTTTACAATATAATATTGCTTTTCTACGGCTCCTTATTTGGGAAATTTTCCTTTTTCTGGGACTTCGAAAAGAAGACTTTCCGACGGATAAGTCGATTGTTCAATAAATCGAAACACTAAACATAAATTTTTGATAACATGCTAAAACTTAACTTCAATTTATCTTCAATCTATCTCTTTTCGGTTGTCGCCCTGCTTTGTTCCTGCTCAAGCGGCCAAAAATACAGTTATAATTTCAGCCGGTACGATTATCAACAGAAGGCCGGGATAGCACATGAAGAGGTAGAGAACTCTATTGTAGAGAGTACTCCCGTTCTATCTGCAAGTACGGCACAGACTGGCCTCGATAATATGGATACGGAAGTATTGAAGCCTGTGCTTGAGACTCCCAAAGTCAGTCCTGTTGCTTCAGCTCAGCAAAGGGACAAAACAAAAACCAAAGCTTTGCCCAATGGGATTCCTCTAAAAAAGACGAAAGCGTATACGAAATTGGAAAAGAAAGCCATCCGTAAGGATTTCAGGTCAGAGAAGAAAGTATATAAAAAAGCCAAGAAGGCCGGTGATACCGCTATGATGGCGGAGTCGGCGGAAAGACTGACAGGTTATACCCGTTCAGGTGTCATTATTGGAGCCGCTGGCCTGATACTCATCATTATTGGCTCTGTAAGTATAGGTGTGTTGGTGGCCATTGGTGCCATTGCATTGGTGACTGGTCTTGTCCTGATTGTTATTGATAATGCCTAAGAGCAAGGGGGCTTTAAGCCCTCATTTACGAGGCCCCCATACAGCGTATACGCAAAACCATTAAACCCTCATAACTAAACTCTAATACGAATTTGGGTTCAGGAGAGCATTAAAAAAACCTATTTGGGATAAGCCAAATAGGTTTTTTTAATGAGTAATGTCGGTAGCTGTATCAGCTAGCTTCCGCTAGGCCTTCGGCCAATACGATGATTCTGTTGTTCAGGACTTCGACGATGCCCCCTTTGATTCCAATCGCTTGCTCACCGGCGTTGCTTTTATATACTATATTTCCCGATTGCAATGCACTAATGAGAGGTGCATGATCATTCAATATCTGAAAGGAGCCATCGCTGCCGGGAAATGTAGCGACGTTGACTTCTCCTTCGAATACTTTCTTTTCTGGGGTAACGATTTCTAAAAACATCCTAGTATAAGTATGTAAAGCATCACCTGAACAGGCAATGCTTTTGATTAGCTAAATTATTTGCTCGCTTCCGCAAGGAGTTTCTCCCCTTTTTCCTTGGCTTCATCGATGGAGCCTACAAGGTTGAAAGCTGCTTCGGGCAAGTGGTCCAGTTCTCCGTCAATAATCATGTTGAAGCCTTTGATGGTATCTTTAATGTCGACCAGAACTCCTTCTAGACCTGTAAACTGTTCTGCTACATGGAAGGGTTGAGATAGGAAACGTTGAACGCGCCTTGCTCTATGTACGGTCTCCTTATCTTCGTCAGAAAGCTCATCCATACCAAGAATAGCGATAATATCCTGAAGTTCGTTATAACGCTGGAGTATCTCTTTGACACGCTGTGCGGTGTTATAGTGTTCGTCTCCCAGGACCTCGGCATTTAGAATTCTAGAAGTAGAATCCAAGGGGTCCACCGCAGGATAAATACCTAGTTCGGCAATTTTTCTGGAGAGTACCGTTGTAGCATCCAAGTGAGCAAAAGTCGTCGCAGGAGCGGGGTCGGTCAAATCATCTGCCGGTACATATACGGCCTGTACCGAAGTAATGGAACCTCTTTTTGTCGAGGTGATTCGCTCTTGCATGGCTCCCATTTCAGTAGCCAGTGTAGGTTGGTAACCTACCGCCGAAGGCATACGCCCCAACAGTGCGGATACTTCCGAACCCGCTTGGGTAAACCTAAAGATATTATCGATAAAGAAAAGGATATCACGACCCTGTCCCTGTCCATCGCCATCCCTGAAATATTCTGCTACGGTAAGCCCGGAGAGCGCAACTCTGGCCCGAGCACCTGGGGGTTCGTTCATCTGACCAAAGACCAAAGTAGCCTGTGACTTGGCCAGTTCGTCTTCATCCACTTTGGATAGGTCCCAGTTGCCCTTTTCCATATCTTCCAAGAAATCGTCACCGTATTTGATAACGCCTGATTCTATCATCTCTCTCAAGAGGTCATTTCCCTCACGTGTACGTTCGCCCACACCGGCAAATACGGACAGTCCTGAATAAGCTTTGGCAATATTGTTGATCAATTCCATGATCAGTACGGTCTTACCGACACCTGCACCACCGAAAAGTCCGATTTTACCTCCTTTTACATAAGGCTCCAAAAGATCAATAACTTTAATACCGGTAAAAAGTACTTCGGTAGAAGTGGATAGCTCCTCAAATTTGGGTGCTGACCGATGAATGGATAGCCCACTATTATTGTTGGGTTGTTTGATGCCGTCGATGGCCTCTCCTACCACATTGAACAGTCTTCCTTTGATTTCCTCTCCGGTAGGCATCTTGATGGGAGAACCTGTATCCAGTACCTCCATGCCACGAACGAGGCCTTCCGTTCCTTCCATTGCGATCGTTCTGACCCTATCCTCACCAAGGTGCTGCTGGCATTCGAGTACAACTTTCTGTCCATTTGACTTTACCACTTCGAGCGAATCAAGGATGTTGGGGAGTTTGGACCCTTCGGCGTCAAAGCTTACATCAACTACAGGACCGATGACCTGCGTTATTTTACCAGTATTTGCCATTATTTATAATTTTAAGAAATGTAGTATTCATTCATGCTCCATAAGCACTCAGCTTCCTTTCCGAAAGTACAACCGAACACTTCATTGGTACATCACGCATCGTTGAAAACATCGATAAACGTGAAAATTTAGAGTGCAAAACTAACCTTATTATTCAATAAAGCCAAGTCGATGAATATTTTTTACCCTCTGTAATACGTATTTGAAAAGCCTTTTCTCTTGCTATAGATAGCCCATTAGCGGCGCAGGATAATTCGGAAGGTCGTGCCTTGTTTTTCTTCTGAGGACTTCACGAAAATCTTGCCTCGATGATACGTATCGATGATACGTTGGGCAAGGGTAAGCCCCAGCCCCCAGCCTCGTTTTTTAGTGGTAAACCCAGGGTTGAAAACCTGCTTGACCTTATTCTTGGCGATTCCTTTTCCTGTATCGGAAACATCCACGAAAACATGCTGGTCTGAGGCGCGGAGAATCTTCAGTCTTAGGGCACCGACCCCGCTCATGGCATCTACCGCGTTTTTACAGAGATTCTCTATGACCCATTCGAACAGTGGAGCGTTGACCTTGGCAACGATGCAGTCTTCTGTTGTCTCTACCGTTATGCTCACTTTCTGAGATATCCTCGGTCTAAGATAGGCCACGGTATTGTTGATGAGGCTGACCATGTTCTCTTCTTTCAGTACAGGGGCCGACCCTATATTCGAAAAGCGCTCGGTAATCATCTGTAACTTAGCGATGTCCTTGTCCAGCTCCTCTACAACTCCCTTTTCCTTCAGTTCTTCGATACTCTTGAGGTACTCTACCCAGGCCATCAGAGAGGAGATGGGGGTGCCCAGTTGATGGGCCGTCTCTTTTGCCAGTCCTACCCATACGCGGTTTTGCTCTACTTTACGGGTGTAATTGAAAACGATATAGGCAATTACGGCAAAGATAGATATGACCGATAGTTGTATATAGGGATAGTAGGTCAACCGGTTCAGTGTATCGGAGTTGCGGTAGTATACGTATTGTCGGTCCTGTCCTCCGTCCATAGTGGTAAAGGCTATCTGAATCGGGGCATAGCCTTCTTTCATATCTTTCAAGGCTCGGTAGGTGATCTCTTCTTTTTTTTCCGGGGCTATGCTATCATTGGCAATGATATTTTTTGAATCCAAGATATGACCTTCCGAGTTGACCAGAATCACTGGGATATCATTATTGGGTACGATGATTTCGTGAGTGATGAAAAACACATCATTGGTCATGGAGCTGTTTTTGGAGGTGTATTCCAGTGTTTTTGCGAATAATTCCACTAGCCACTTTTCCCTTGCTTTCAGTTCTTGTACCAGATAATTGGTATATAAAATCGATCCCAGACCTATCAATGCCGAAAACAACAGTACCAGCCATTTGATCTTGCTTCTGTTACGGTAAATACCCGAGGTACTGTTATTGGCTTTTTTCTTCATGTCTTTATCCTCGTTAATGGCGGCATATGGTATAGTTGTATGCGTTGTATTTATATGTCCTTCGATTTAGCTCATTACTTGGTAAGGCCTATATCGTTTTTTGCCAGTCTACAAAACTACGAACAAACATTGATACAAAGCACAGGTTTACTTTACCGATTTGAAGCTTCAACACATGAGTTTGAGTTTAGATACAATTCCAAAACAGTCTCTAATCGTCCTGCGTATTTTTACAGGGGTCCTACAAGAGGGCTATGACCAACGAAATGTTTGCCACCTATTCTCGATACAAGGAGGTAGTGAACCTTCATGGTGCAACCCTAAACCTTGATTATAGCATTAGGTCTCAAAAGAAAGAACCCCGCATGGATAATACCATCCGGGGTTGCCATCGGTATGGGTTTAGGAGTAATCAGTTTCTCATCATGAACCACTTGGCAAGTACTTTATAGTTGACCTTACTGCCGTGCATGAGTATGCCCACGCGGTATATCCTGCCCGCTACCCATATCGTAAAAGTAAATCCGAGTACCAAGAGTGCCATGGATAGTGCCAGTTCCCATAGGGGTACTCCGAAACCTATTCTGCCCATCATGGCTATAGGGGAAGTAAAAGGGATAACAGAGAGCCAAAAACTGAAATTACTCTCTGGATTATCGAGCACAAAATTGAGGCTGATAATAGAGGCAATCAAAGGTATAGTGATGGGAAACATGAATTGCTGAGCTTCCTGAGAAGAGTCTACCGCAGAACCTACCGCAGCAAAGAGCGCCCCATACATTAGATAACCGCCCACAAAATAGAATATAAAGCTGACGATAAGATAAAGGTAGGGGATATCAGCAGCTATTTTCATTCCTTGCATAAGCTTGGGGTTGTTGGCCAAGGGATTATTGGCTGTCATCGCCTGACTTCCCTCACTGATGAGTTCGATATCCTCGGGCGAGGGCATGCTGATGTTGAAAAAGGCCAATATGCCCAAAGAGAGTACAGCTATAAGCGCAATCCAGATCAGTATCTGTGTCAGGCCCACGGAAGCGATACCCACTACCTTTCCTACCATTAGCTGCATGGGACGTAGCGTGGAGACGATAACCTCTACGATTTTGCTTGACTTTTCTTCGATTACTCCTTGCATGACCTGAGCGCCATAAATGAAGATAAACATATAGATGAGAAAGCCGGCAGCATAACCGATGCCAAAGGCCGCTACAGCACTGCTTTCCTTTTCTTCACCGCTTTCCCCTATATTGACCGAACGCAGGCTTATCTGTGTGTTCAGGCTGTCCAAGGTACTCTGGGCAATATCGAACCGTTTCAACTTCAGGTCTCTTATTTTATGTTCAAACTGCCCTGTAAACCGCTGCAGTTCGGTGATACTGGGGTTTGTTTTGGAATACATCGTGAAACCTTCGGGGTTGTCCAGTTCAAATTCAGGGATATGGATGAGCGCGAAATCTTCCGTAGCATTAAAGGCCGTCTTGGCTGTCTCCAGGGATAGTGTTCTCGGTAGGTAGATATAGGTGTATTTTGTCGTATCGTTCAGTTCAAAATATCCACTTTCGTCCAGTACCTGAACGTTTTTTTTATCGGCACTTTTCATGTCTTCCATGTAGAAGTAGATCATACCTCCGATAATCGCGGGAAATATAAGCGGGGTAAGTATGGTGGCAATCAGAAAGGAGCGTTTTTTTACTCGGCTCAGAAACTCTCTTTTGATGACAAGCATTATCTTATTCATGATTTCCTCCTTCTACTTTAGCGATGAAAATATCATTGATACTGGGTATTCTTTCCATAAACGATTGTAATTCCGTCTGCACGATGAGTTCTTTCAACAGGTTGTTCGGGCTTTCGCCATTGAGTGCCTGTATAGCTGTACGAAAGTGGCCTTCTCCTAGTATTTCCCTTTCCAGAACATGAAAGTTCTCGCTGAGCGGCCCTATTTCACCGAAATGTGTTAAGTCATAGGTATTGTTTCTATAGTCCTCTTTGATATCTTTTTTCGAACCGTCCAGTATCTTTTCGGACTTATTGATCATAGCGATATGGTCGCACAATTGTTCTACGGATTCCATTCGATGGGTAGAGAAGATGACGGTACAGCCTTTATCTCGAAGTTCCAATATCTCATCTTTGATCAGGTTCGCATTTACAGGGTCAAAGCCTGAAAAAGGTTCATCCAAAATGATGAGTTCCGGTTCGTGCATGACAGTAGAGATGAACTGTACCTTTTGTGCCATTCCTTTGGACAGGTCCTCGACTTTCTTGTTCCACCACGGTTTCAGTCCGAGTTTCTTGATCCACTGCTGGCTTTTCTGCAAGGCTTCCTTCTTGCTCAGTCCTCGTAACTGTCCCAAGAAAATCAGCTGCTCTCCTACCTTCATTTTTTTGTAGAGTCCGCGCTCTTCGGGTAGATAGCCGATCATCCGAATATGACTCTCCTGTAGTGGTCTGCCCTTGATGAGGATAGTGCCCGAATCTGCTTCGATGATCTGGTTGATGATGCGTATAAGGGTAGTTTTTCCGGCACCGTTCGGTCCCAATAGGCCAAATATGCTCTGTTTCGGGATGTCTATACTGACATCGCTCAGTGCCTTATGCTGCGCATAGCTTTTATTGATGCCTTTTGCTTCTAAAATATTCAAAACACATGTTGTTTAGTGATGAGGTTTGTAACCATTAGTTGCTTTGCCGTCTGATTTGTTACGAATCTGTCAAAAAAAATAAAGATAATCAGTGCGAACAATAACTTGCTACAGAATAATACAAATTTTAAGGGAAGTATCGCGTACTTGCTTAATCCTGATTGTGTACTGCGGTTTTGTGATGAAGAATGAAGCGGTAATGGGTTTAGCGCAGTACCGCTACGGTTAATTCAAAAATCACGTCCACTTCACTGATATGAAGCTGTAATACAAACTTAGCTTTCAAATATCGCCTATCTTCCTGGTCATTTTGCTTCACTCTGCGTTGACCATCCTCGGGATAGCGCTGCTATTCCTGCGGTTCTCGCCTTGATTGAAACAAAATGACCAGCGGAATCTTATACGACATTTAAAACCTAAATTTGTATAATTAGAGTGGCCAATGCATGATCTGGTTTAGCGAAGAATTGTACTCTGGCTTTCGGTATAGAGAAGATCTACGGACGGGAGGAACCGGTTACCGTGCCAGTATGCTGCAAAGTTGTAGGAGTACTTTACGCATAAAAATATAAGTATCACAAAATGTGCCGTGGTCGAAAACTGCAAACTATTGGGTGGTCATGGAGAAGTCAGCCATTTGTTCTTCTTCGGAAAATAACGATGGTTGGGACGGAGGTAATACGAGTGTCGCAGCGGGAAAAGCGGGGCAGTGGGCATCCACAACTCGGATTTGTTACAGTAATCTCCGCAGATAGGAACCCTTCGGACTAGACTACCGGAGATGTATGACAATAACAATGATGTGGGGATAGAGAAATGCTACTTGAAGAGCATTGATAACAACCGTTAACCAAGGACTACTTCCTGGAATGGACTAAGGGAAGTTTTCCATATTCGGAGACACAGCTTGCGGTAGAAAAACTTTCACAGGGGGAGTGTGATTACCGATTTAATCCTTGGTTTCTTTGAAAACAATCCTTCCTAGAGAGACATCTACATTAAAGCTGAGTAAATTGTCGGCATTTTCAGCGTAAGATTCATTGATAAAGACATTGTCACTGATTTCATGAAATGAATTGCTTAGACGTACCTTACAGAGCATGGAGTTATTGACCCTTACTATAGCCGGAACACCTTTTTCGGGGAGTATTATGATCAAGTTGCCGGCACCCACGCTAGCAGATATATCACTTTTATTGATAGGAACCTGACTGAAATCCATGGAAAGATTACCAAAACCGACGTCTGCAATAACTTTTTTGGATCGACTCAATCCCATCTGTTCGACATTTACGGAACCCATGCCCACCTTTACATAGAAAGTATCCATCTCCACTTTATTGCTCAAGCCCGAAGTATAACCTATATTGACATCCGCATTTCCCGATTTGATTTTCAGATTTTCTATTTTCAGTCCTGAGAGGTCGATATGGGCATCTTCCATTCCATACTTTAGATCGAGTCGGTAGGAAGTATTCTGAGCGAGGTAGACTTTCCAGAGTTTTTGTTCTGATTTCTTCTCATCATTGAACATGCGGGAAGATATCGTTGTACTGAAATCGTTCCCTTTCCCATTGTGGAGGGTCAGGTCAACATCACAGATTCTATTTTTGATTTCCTTATTGAAAGTGTGTGCATAATCATCAAGCCCTTGATTGCTATATATGCTCAAAGGATGTTGGTTGTATGCCGGTTTAATAAAACAGACCCCGGACTTACAGGTGAAGCTAAAATCCACTTTGTCTATCCGGTTAGTCTCTTCTATAAAAAACTGTTTTTTTATTTGAGAGAATGAAGGGCTGCAACCTACCAGACCTATCGCTATCATAAAATACTTTCGCCACATAGTGTAAATTACGAAGTTAATTAGTGATAGTTACAATTTCATTTCAAATTTTCTCATATTGAGGCCTTTAATCTTCTGAATATCTTCCAAAACAAAACCCCCTTAGTAGATCATTCGATTGGACTACCAAGGGGGCGAAATAGTTTGCCCACAAATAGTTTGTGATGCGTCTCTTTCTAAAAGAATTCTTTCATTCGGTCGAAGAAGCTTTTCTCCCCCTTTCCTGGTTTAGGAGCAAAATTGGAGGAATCACGCATGCTTTCCAATTTCGTTTTCTCATCGCTGCTAAGGTTTTTGGGAGTCCATATATTGATATGTATCAGTTGATCTCCTTTGCCATAACCGTTGATATCCTTGATGCCTTTGCCTCTCAAGCGAAGTATTTTACCACTTTGCGTCCCGGCCTCTATTTTAATTTTCACTTTGCCATCGATGGTGGGGACTTCCACGGAAGTACCTAGTGTTGCATCTATAAAGCTCAGGTAAAGATCGTAGATGACGTTGTTGCCGTCCCGCTTCAAATCCTCATCTTCCTTCTCTTCGATAACAATGAGTAAGTCTCCGGCTACACCGCCGCCGGGTGCTTCGTTACCTTTACCCATCATGGATAGCTGCATGCCATCACCCACACCTGCCGGTATTTTGATAGGGATGACTTCTTCCTTGTGTTTTAATCCTGAGCTATCCACACCCGATGGACGTTGGTCTACGACCTTCCCCGTTCCGCTACAGGTGCTACAGGTGCTAGTGGAGACCATTTGTCCCAGCATGGTATTAACGGCTTTTCTTACTTGGCCCGCGCCCTGACAGGTAGGACAGGTCTTAAAGGTGACACCGTCAGCAGTGATAAGTCGGTTGACTTTGATTTTCTTCTCTACACCATTTGCAATCTCGTCCAATGTCAGCTTTAGCTTGATCCTTAGATTGGAGCCTTTCTTCTGTCGTTGACGCCCACCGCCACCGAAAAAACTATCGAAAGGGCTACCTCCGCCTCCGCCGAAAATATCACCGAACTGCGAGAATATATCTTCCATATTCATGGAACCACCGCCACCACCAAAGCCACCGCCACCGCTCATGCCGGCATGCCCAAACTGATCGTAGCGTTGTTTTTTTTCAGCATTGCTCAATACTTCATAAGCCTCCGCTGCCTCTTTGAATTTCTCCTCGGCCTCTTCATTTCCCGGATTCTTATCCGGATGATACTTGATAGCGATTTTCCTGTAGGACTTTTTTATTTCCTCAGCACTGGCAGACTTACTTACTCCCAATATATCATAATAATCTCTTTTTGCCATATCCGGTCATTTATGGGTCCGAGGTACGAACCCTATTGTGCTAAAATCTTAATTCCCTATAACTACCTTTGCAAAACGTATCACCTTGTCATTGAGAAAGTAACCTTTTTCTATGACATCGACTACCTTTCCTTTTAACTCCTCTTCCGGAGCCGGAATCTGGGTAATCGCCTCTTGTATGTCAGAATCGAAGGTCGTACCCTTGCTCTCCATTGCTTTGAGGCCTTTTTGTGTGAGTAATTTGAGCAGTTTATTGGAAATCAACTGAAAACCTTCTTTCATCACCTCCACTTCTGTCTCTTCTTCCATTGATTTTTCGGCCCGCTCGAAATCATCGATAACGGGGAGTAGGTCCACCAACAACTTCTCATTGGCAGTATTGATCAAATCAAGCTTTTCCTTAGAAGTCCTACGTCTGAAATTTTCAAATTCCGAATAGAGGCGTATGTACTTGTCCTTAGCCTGTGCTACTTCCTCTTTTAAGCGGTCCGTTTCGGACATCTCTTCATCGCCGCCTTCTTGGGACTCTGACTCTCCGTTTGCTTTTGTTTCCTGAGAAGTATCAGTATCGTTTTCTTGCGTACCGTTGTCTTCTTTATTTGCTTCTTTTTCTTCTAATTCCTCTTTTTTCATTGCTGTGTTTCAATTTGCAATGGGCTGTAACTGTAGTTAATCAGATGATGCCCCTTATAAACTTAGATTTATATTAATATTGAAATCGATATTTGCTGTATCTGTTTACTATTTTATCCACCAGTGCTCTGTTTTGATTCAAAACTACGATTACCCCTTCTGTTATGAGCATAGACTACTTTTAAACCTATTATTTAACATTATACCGGCTATCGTTTTACATGTACAATGAGTTTTCACTGGGATAATCGATCAAATCGTTCTTTGAACTTTTAGGCCAAATCTGATTTGATCAGTATTTTTACTATTTGTTTTTCCACGTCAACTTGTCCTTTAGGACATATTGTACATTAGTGGTAACTAGGTTTTTCCCGGTTGTTGTACATATATACATCTTATTCATGCAAGGACAATTACTCTGCCAAATAAAAAGTCATGCCAAAATGGCACCCTTGGATTTGAGTTCAATGTCAGTTGAGTGCCAGCCAGATTTCGTTCTTGAGCTGGTCCAGCCCTTGCTGTGTGATGGAGGAGAGGAAGAGGGAGGGGATGTTTTCGGGTAACATAGGCTTGATTTCTTCCATGAGCTCACCGTCCAATAAGTCCGCCTTGGAGATGGCCAGCAGTCTTTTCTTATCCAGAAGCTCTGGATTGTATTTCTTCAGTTCGTCAAGAAGGATATCGTATTCTTTTTGTATATCGTCGGCATCCGCAGGTACCATAAAAAGCAAAACAGCGTTACGCTCAATGTGTCTCAGGAACCGTATACCGAGTCCCTTTCCTTCGGAAGCCCCTTCTATAATCCCAGGGATATCGGCCATGACAAAGGATTTGTAGTCTCGGTATGCGACTACGCCTAAGTTAGGGGTCAATGTGGTAAATGGATAATCGGCGACTTCCGGGCGAGCTTCCGAGAGTACGGACAGTAGGGTGGATTTGCCGGCATTAGGGAAGCCTACCAAGCCAACATCGGCCAGTAATTTCAACTCTAAGGTTATCCATTCCTCAGTTCCGGGTTCTCCCGGTTGGGCGTATCTCGGTGTCTGGTTGGTCGCGGTTTTAAAGTTATCGTTCCCCAAACCCCCTTGACCACCAGGGGTCAGGATAATCTCCTCTCCGTCAATAGTGATTTCCGCAATCTTTTTGCCCGTATCGGAATATTTGGCTATGGTCCCTAAGGGTACCTCCAAAATGACATCTTCTCCCTGTGCTCCACTTCGGTTCCCTCCCTCACCGGGTTTCCCATTAGCAGCGATGGCATGTTTTTTATACCTCAAGTGCAACAAGGTCCACAGCTGGGTATTGCCCCTAAGGATGATGTGCCCGCCTCTACCTCCGTTACCACCATCGGGGCCTCCTTTGGGTACATGTTTTTCCCTCCTGAAATGCACCGCGCCGGGGCCTCCTGCTCCAGAGCGCGAGCAGAATTTTACATGATCTATGAAATTGGCCCCTGCCATACTAATTACTTATCGTTAATAAATGTACCTGTTCTCTTGTAGGAGAAGAAAAAGTCAGTAGGTTTTATGTCCATCCTTTACTTCTCTTGAGAGAAGTTATCTATGACGGTACTGATGGACTCAAAGATTTCGTTGATGGAACCTATCCCCTTTACTTTATTGAATTTACCCTGTTGTTCATAGTATTCGGCTACGGGTAGGGTTTCTTTTGCATATACCTGAATCCTATTATTGATTTTTTCTTCATTTTGGTCGTCTACACGGCCAGATGTCTTCCCTCTCGCGAGCAATCGCTTTTTCAGTTCTTCTTCAGGGACATCTAGGGCAATCATCCCAGAGATACGCTGGCCCTTGCCCTCCAACAACCTATCCAAAGCTTCCGCTTGTGGTACGGTACGGGGAAATCCGTCAAAAATAAACCCCGAGGCAGCAGTGCTTGTCCCATTGATTTTATCGTCGACCATTCCTATGACGACTTCATCGGGTACCAAGTTGCCCTCATCCATATACTTTTGGGCTAACTTCCCTAAATCTGTACCTTCTCCCAAATGCTTTCTAAAGAGGTCTCCTGTAGAAATATGGGTCAGGTTGTACTTTTCAATAATGTGCTCACTCTGTGTTCCTTTTCCAGCACCTGGAGGGCCAAATAATACTAGGTTTAACAAATCCTTCATGTTTTCTATGTATAATTTAAGTAGAGACTGGTCACATGGGACCGTTTATACTTTTAACTGGTAAATGTCCTTTAAGTTTCTGCCCAGACTATCGTAGTCTAAGCCGTAACCGACAACGAACTTATCAGGGATATCAAAGCCAAGATATTTGATGTTCACATCTGCGGAGGAAGCCAGTGGTTTGCGGAGTAAAGAGGCCACTTCTACACTTTTGGCGCCTAGCGATGTGAATTCGTTCAATATTTTTTTTATGGTCCTACCAGTGTCGACGATATCTTCAATGATGATGACATCCTTTTGAAAAATAGGTTCTGCCAAACCGATAAGTTGCTTTACGTTGCCACTACTTTCCATATCATTGTAGGAAGCGACCTTGACAAAAGAAATCGTCGCTGATATATCCACTTCTTTCATAAGGTCAGCAGCAAACATAAACGAGCCGTTGAGGATAGCAATGAACAGCGGACTCTTGCCATTATAGTCCATATTGATGCTCTTCGCAATAGCTTTGATTCTCTTCGCGATGTCGTTGCCCTCAATGAATTTTTCGAATACCTTATCCTTTATTTCCATGTTTTCTGTTAGCCGTGTATGCCTTATTTTCGGGCAAAAAATGCTTGCAAATATAGACATTAATCTTCAAGCCTCTAGGTTTTACAGGCTAAAGTTCTTTCATCAAAACCTCGTACAGGGACTGCATGGAAATGATATCACTTTTGTGTACTTTTTCGTTCGGCGAATGTACGTGGCTTTCCGGGGCACCGATAAAGCACCAATCAAATGGATAAGGTGCCTCTTGTAGCTCTCTACCATCACTAGAGCCTCCTGCTTCTACTTCCAGTTGGTAAGCAATCCCGGAATCCTTTGCGACTTCGATGATTTTATCCAAATAGGCTTTTCGGGGTATGTTCCTGTCTCGTAGTGATATGACCGTGCCACTTCCATGGTGTACCCCATCAGTGACCCATGTAATATCGGAAATCAATGCCTGTTTTACCGCGTAGGTTTCATAAATGAACTTGGCCAAGTAGGGTACGGTGCCACCGCCATGTTCTTCCCAGCAACTGAACACCAATAGTCCATCCTCTAGGTTTTCGGCGATTTTCAGCGCATTGTATACGCCCAAGCGATTGTCCATATAACAGGATTGTACATATTCTTCTGTTTCTCTAAAGTCAGAGAGGAAAACGAGATCGGTACCTCTGGCAATGGGCCTCGGAAAGTAATAGCGCATCTGTCCTTCCTCATTTATCCTTAACTCACAACGGATGGGACCAAGTTCATCTTCCCCCTCCAGTAGATAACCTGTTTGCGCTTCAGGGCCTCCGATAGGTATCAGCTGATCTTCATACCTCACGGTAAACCCGACACTATCCATGTGGGCGAAGACGGCAGTTCTCGGTTTTCCGAATTTCAATAAAATGCAGTCTTGAAAAATATCCCCTTCTATAATTTCGGGCATACAGCGCCATCGCGATGCATTTTTCTGTACATAATCCATCAAAAAAGCCTTCATTTTTGATTCATTACCCGAAGGAGCGTGGATAGTACATAGTTGTTTGAGTAGTTCTGTATCAATGGTTTTCATAAAAGTATTGGAGTCTATGGGAGCAACAAAGATAAAATCTTAAGCAGAGTTCTCTGATGGTCTTTGAGACAATTTTGAATTCAAGGAATGAAATAGGTGCTTTGACGGAAAGAAGGTTCTTTCAAAAAAATACGAAAAATAGCGTTATATTGACATGAATATTGTTGTAGATAGCACCTATTACAAACCGAAATTATAGTATACTTTGATAATGGTCATTTCCTGATAAAATTGTGTCTCCATATAGATGGAATGTCTTGCGCATGCATCCTATTAAATAGAGGTTTTAATGAGTCCGGAAAGTTTTGGGCTAGTTTATGGGGTATGGCAACTATTGACGTTCATCGGTGTTCGTCAAAAGAGGATTTTCCATGTACCGATGACTTTAGGCTGTTCCTATCCAATATTCACATAATTTAGAGAAGTTTTGAACTGTATCTCTTTTATTTTTTCTAGCGCGGTCTTTTGATGCATGATTTTGTCTAAATTTTCGCAGATAGCTTTACTATCATTGTCAACGATTCTGCCTGTAAAATAAGTAACAACAGATTTCAATTATAAATCCAGAGCAGACTCTTGGATGCTTAGGTAATCATTATCTGCTTCACATTCTTTAACATTATTTCATAATATAGATGGTTTTCACACTGGACCGAACACATTCGATAGCTCACGAGTTTCTGGGCCAACTTAGGGATATAAAGGCGCAAACCGATAGAATGCGTTTTCGCAAGAACCTGAAGCGCTTAGGTACTGTTTTGGCCTATGAGTTGTCCAAAACATTGTCATACGAAGCCAAGGAAGTCAGAACTCCACTGGACATTATGAATACCTATGGCCTGTCCGCACAACCGGTCTTGATTCCTGTACTTCGAGCCGCCCTGCCTTTTTACGATGGTTTTTTGGATATCTTCGATGCTGCCGATAGTGGCTTTATAGGAGCCTATCGTTCTAATGCGGGTTCAGCAGATGAAATTTCCATAGATATGGAATATGTTGCCTGTGGGCCCTTGGAAGGAAAAGAAATCGTACTGATAGACCCGATGTTGGCTACCGGTAAGTCCATTGTGGACTCTGTAACAGCACTCAGTACATACGGTCAGCCCAAACATATACATTTTGTATCAGCTATTGCGGCCCCAGAGGGTATTGCCTATATACAAGAGAAGGTGGAGGCGCAGCACTCTATATGGACAGGGGCCATTGATGAAAGATTAAATGACAAAGCTTACATTGTACCCGGTCTGGGAGATGCAGGTGATCTGTGTTTCGGAGAGAAAATTTAAGGAAGTTTATGTTGAAAGATGTCTTCTTATTGATATTAGGACTTGCCATTCTCATCTATGGTGGTGACTTCCTGGTTAAAGGTGCTACGAAAATTGCCCTGAGTCTTCATATATCGCCCTTGGTCGTAGGTTTGACCATAGTCGCCTTCGGGACTTCTGCTCCTGAGATGCTGATCAGCATCACGTCGGCATTGGCAGGCAGTCCTGACCTGACGATGGGCAACGTTATCGGTTCCAATATCTGTAATCTGGCACTCGTGTTGGGTATAACAGTGCTCATTGGTCCTATTAAAGTGAAGAGTGACAGTGTGCGTATTGATTGGCCTATGGCGATGGGAAGTTCTGCCATGCTCTATTTTTTGGTTCGGGAAGGGGTCATTACTACCTATGAGGGCATAATTTTTATCTGTATTCTGGGTTTTTATACTTTTTATATCATTCAGCGATCCCGAAAGATCAGCAAAACAGAAGTTGAACAGTCCAACCCGGATCAGGGCGAGACCTTGTCCAGATTGGATTTGATCAAGGATATACTCCTTATCGTGATAGGTTGCTTAGGGCTTTATTATGGTTCGGAATGGTTTGTTACCAGTGCCCAAGAGCTGGCCAGGCACTGGGGGGTAAGTGAAAGGGTCATCGGCATCACTGTTCTGGCACTGGGTACCAGTCTCCCGGAATTGGTGACTGCTATCACGGCTTCCCTAAAGCGGGAAACGGATTTGGCCTTGGGTAATCTGATGGGTTCCAATATCTTTAATGTCCTCTCCATTTTGGGCGTCACTAGTATTATCAAGGAAATCCACGTTAGTGACGAGATCATCAATCATGATATGCTCCCTATGTTAGGGATAACACTGATTATACTTCCAATGATGCTCTATAACCGGAAAATAGGAAGAATAGAAGGAGGGGTACTACTGTTTATCTATCTTTTTTACACCTATACTGTTGTAACATAGTCCTGTTCTATTCGACGCTCTTGGACTTGCCCATAAGTACAAGGTCTTATTCGAACTTAGCCTTTGTCGCATATCTGACTATTCATTTTGTCCTAATCAAGCGATTTTCGCTTTGACGAGAGCAAAATGACCTGGCAAAGTCCCATACGACATTTATACTCAAGAAAAATGAAATGGTAAACCATTACAGGTAATGGCCCTAGGGAAATCGGGATAGTGTTCAGCCCAAAATGATGAATAGAGAACCTATTCCGCGCATAAATAGCTTCATACCGGAAGCTTTGCCCACCGGTCTTCATTCACCATAGCGGTGCTATGCCTAACGAATACAAATGGCCGGTATTTTGCTATTTATACGCTCATCACGATTTCTATCGATTAATTTGGGTTGAACCGTTACGGGTAGACTTGTCATTTGGGCCTTTAGAAAATAGTGGCGCCTAAGTCAACAAACTATCTTGTCTCAAATCAATTGTGTTTGGTGAAAATCAATAACAGATGTTAAAACCTCTCGTATGCAAAGAGGTGGCAGATTTTTGGCCGAAAGGCCTATAAGACTATCCCTAGGTGTAATTGGTTATGGAGTAATATGGCTTATCTTGGGAAAGTGATTCCCGGAAAGAAAATCCCTGATGGCCAAACCTACTTTCGTTAAACTTGGATCTAATGCCGTTTAGCTAGTGCATAATTGATTAATTTTCATTAAATTAGTCATATAAAAACAGCTACTACAAAAGCAAGGAGTGGCTGTTTTATACCCAAATGCAATTGTTCCGGGACAGACTGACGATCGTTGCGAAAGCAATTTCCGCCCGGAACGGCCCCAATGACCAATCCACTAATGAAATTGCACCAATGCGGGATTTTTCCATTGGTTTGCTGAAACTCGAATTTCCCTTTTCATTTTTTCTTGAGTATAAAACTAAATTAATCAATGAACTCAAGTTAAAACTAAACGATGAAAAATTTATCAACAAAAGTGGACTTTTGTTGAACCGTTTTTCCCGTTCCAGGCTCCTTCCTTTCAGTGCGCTGGTCCTGTTCATCATCCAAAAATCCAACGGTATGCCTGTCGGATTTCTTTGATGGAAAGTTATTGTCCCATCCCACAAAGAGCGCGTTCAGCCAGGCACGCAGCGTCCTGTGTCACAAGGTCTTCAAAAGGCTCAACCTTTGGGCCTGCTACCTCTTCTATTCACAAGTGAACTTCAAAAAATGGATGGGATTCAGGGTCTTGTCGGTGGATGGTTCCATGCTCGGTCTTCCCGATCACCCCTCCCTTTGTGAAAAGTTCTCACGCCATGGTTTTGGTTCTAGGAAGAACGTACACAAATGGATGTCAAGGATTTCTTACCTGTACGATGTACTCAACAAT
Organism: uncultured Cyclobacteriaceae bacterium; assembly: GCA_947492745.1. Lineage (GTDB taxonomy): Bacteria > Bacteroidota > Bacteroidia > Cytophagales > Cyclobacteriaceae > Aurantiphycus > Aurantiphycus algarum. The sequence goes on from CANLOE010000009.1 coordinate 75,633, forward strand.
GTGGTCTTTGATGCCCAGATGGAAAGCTTTGATACCTCAGGGGCTGCCCTGTGCGACAACAACCTTGGTTTTCTGTGCAAAGGCGACCTGGTCATCTTTGACCGCTATTATGCCTCCCACTACCTGTTCAGTACCTTGGCGCACAAACAGGTGCGCTTCTTTTTCAGGATGAGGGACCACTCCTGGGCATGTGTCAGGGAGCTGGTCGGGGCCGGCCTTGACGAGCAGGTCGTTGACCTGGATGTTTACAAGTACTCAAAAGTGACAAAAAAGATCCCCTCCAATGCGAACAGGAAAGTTCGGGTCAGGCTCATCAAGCATATCTCAAGGTCCGGAAAGGTGCATGTCTATGCGACTTTCCTTATTGGATTCGGGCAAGTACGGCAAAAAGTCCATTGTCAACCTTTACAGGCAGAGATGGGGCATCGAGGAGGCCTGCGAAATATTGAAGGCAAGGTTGGACACGGTCCATTTCTCCGGCAAGACCGTACACGCCGTCCAATAGGGCTTCTATGCCAACACCTTCCTGATCGGCCTGACATCAATATTCAAATTTGGCCTGGGGCCAAGCCCAATGGTCAAGGACGGGCGAATCCCGGAAATCAACAATACATATGCCATTGCCCAGACCAAAAGGCTGTTGCAGAAGGTCCAGTTCTGCTTTGGGCAGATTTCTGATTGGTATACCGATTCATGAACAGGGTCAGCTCTACAATAGAATATTCAAGGAAGGGGCAGTCGAGCCCTAGAAAGCCCGAAAAAGGACTTCAGAGAACATTTTCTCGGAATTACAAGACAGTATGAGCTTATCTAAACGGCATTAAGTCCAGGTTAAACTATCTTTAGCAAATCTACCATTGATTCGAAAATCAGGCTACTTGAACGCTCATTACCTCTCTTTTCTGAAAAGTGAGAATAAATTCAGTACCTACATTTTTCTCTGAGGAGAATGTCATTTTTCCATTCATTTTCTCTATGAGGCCTTTTACAATAGATAGACCAAGCCCTGTGGATGATTCGCCAGCGGTAGGCTGAGCGGATAGCCTCTGGAATTTGCGGAACATTTTCTTCTGGTCCTCCTTGCTGAAGCCCTGTCCTTCATCTTTGATTTTTATTCGAAAATGCTCATCGCTTTCCGACAACCGAAGAAACACCTCTTTTCCTTTTGGGGTATACTTGATGGCATTGGTCATTAGGTTATCTATGATTCTGCTCAGGTAACTCGGATTGATATTGGCGATGATAGATGTCTCGGGTATGTCCATCATGAGCAGAATGTCTTTTTTCTCCGCTAGCTTCATGAAATTTTGTTGTTTCTCACGTAGTAGACAATTAATGGTCGTAGTTTCTGTTGAAGGTTCACTGTTGGAAGCTTCCAGAGTATGTAGGTAGAGGATTTCTTCGATAAGCCTTAGTCCGTTAAGACAGACCTTATTCAGAAGTTTTAGGGAACCTTCCTGTGCTTCACTGAGAGGCCCTTGTATTTTTATGAGGTTTGCCAGTCCGATATTGGTGTTCATCGGGGAGCGAAGGTCATGGGCTACGACGCTAATGAGTCCGTTTTTTTCCTCGTTGAGCCTTTCCAATGCCATATTTTTCGAGTAGAGGTCTTCTTTCTGAGTGATGATTTCTTCTTTTTGCTCATGGATCTCATTGTTCATTTCTTGGAGCATCTTATTGGACTCTGCCTTTCTCTTGTAGTTGCGGTAGTAGGAAAAGGCAAATATGGCAATAATAATAATGAGCACCAGTAACATATCGCGGGTGAATTTTTGTTGTTCTATTTCAAGTTCTTTTTTCTTCTGCTGGTCCAGTAAGGCTCTTTTTTCTTCTTGCGTGTTGATACGCTCTTGCAGGCGTCCTATTTCCAAAGCCTTGCTTTCGTTTAGGAGGCTGTCGTTGATGCTTTTGTTCAGTTCGAGAAAGTAGAGCGCATCTCCATGCTTTCCTATCTGTTTATACGTTTTGTAGACCTCTTTTGTAATTTTCGCGAGCGGCTTTTTCATGCCTTCTTTTCTGGCGATATCATAAGCCTGTAGGCCATATTTTTCAGAAAGTCCCAGCCGGTCCAAACCTCTATAGGCTATACATAGCTGTTTTGCCAGACGAATTTGATTTTCCACATCGCTTTTATCGGTAATGAGCTTCTGGGCTCTCAATAGTGTCTTTAGGGCACGGCCATGTTCTCGCTTCGTATTGTCTATGGCACCCTGCTGGAGTAGAGAGCGGGTGATATAACATTCCGACTCTATTTTCTCAGCGATAAGGAGGGCGTCTTTTGAGGCTTCCCAAGCATCGTTATAGTTTTTTGCCTCTTCATAAGCTTCCGAAAGGTAGATGGTACTCAGGTAACGATACGTATTGTTCTTGTTCTTGACTGATAGCCGAAAGGATTCTTCGAGTACTGAAAAAGCTTCATCAAAACGCCCGGCGCCACGATACAAAAGCGATAGATTGATCAACGACATGTAGGTGGTCGTGTTTTCGCTGTTTGGGTCCTCCATCGAAATATCAATGGACTTTCGGAAGCTCTCCTCCGCATTTTCCACATCTCCTTGGTTCATATAAACAATTCCAATGTTATTATGTAAAGATATGAGTTTGACCTTGCTGTTGACTTTTTCAAACCACTCCTTGGCATGAGAGTAGTGTTGTAGACTCTTGAGATGGTTTCCTTTATAAAACTCGAACACCCCCAAGGAATTTAATGCGTCTGCGATTTCGTAATCAAGTCGATGGGCCTCAGCATAATCGAGAGCAGTAGTATAATATTTGTTCGCATTTTTATAGTCGCCCCAAAGGCGGTAGGTGACTCCTTTTCTCTTCAGTGCTTTGAAAGCCTGCCGATAGTCGGGTATGCTCGTCGCCGATAGGAAAGCAGAATCCAAATAGAGGATACTCTTCTCGTAATCGGCGTATTCTCTATGGTAATTTTCGACCTTCATGTAGCAGGAGGTCAATTTCTCTTTATTTCCGCTTTTCTTTGAAAGGGCTATGGCCCTGTTGAAGTACAGTTCCGTTGAATCAATGGAAGAACTTTTGATGTATTGAAGGCTCAAGTCCATCATAGTGTTTATTCGAAGCGTATCATGCAGCTCTTTAGTATTCAATACCTGAATTAGGCTGTCCTGTTCCTGTCGACCAAAAGAAAATGTCGATATCGCGATGAGAATGAAAAAAAATATAGATCTCATACCTAAAAGAATAATTTAACTGTGTATGCGTAAATATTACTATAAAGTAAGTAGATTTTTGGTAAAAAAGAGTGTTTACAAACGTTTTTACAATTTTTTCAGTAGATGTTTAAAGGTTTTGAAACTATTTTATTGATAATTATTAATTAGCAAATATTGGTCCAATAAATTGCAAGGAATTGATTTTTGTTCTTGACATAAAATCTTTTCCGTAGCTTTTGTCGTAAAGTAGGGATAACTACATAAAAGGCTCGGCCCGAAGGTAGTATTCGTTTTCATTTTCCACTTGGAAACACTTTTACATAAAGTATGTAATGCGGATTTGTCCGAAATCTCCATAATAATAGGCCTTATCTTGACGTTATAACCAGTGGCGCGATTGATGAAATGTAAAAAGACCATAACTACAGGTCGGTTTTCCGTATATCGGCTCCAATTCATTAAATTTACCTAAATATGCAGTGTAGAATAGCAGCAATCATTTTCTTTTCTTTACTAACAGTAATGACGTGCCAAAAGGTCAAGGCCCAGCAGTGCGAATTTGTTAAGGGGAAGCTGGTACATAATGGGAATACGGTAAAAGAATCCAAATGGAGAAAAACATTGAAAACCAGTATCCAAGAGAATTACACTATTAAGCTTGCCAAGCTAGGGGACGTACGATTGATTGCGATGAATATCTCGGTAGTTCCCAAATTTAGTGTGTACCAAGACAACCGATTGGCGATTCACCTTGCCAATGGAAAGAAAATAGGGTTAAAAACAATAAAGGATTTCAAATCTTCTACATCAAAGACCAATGGCCGAGAGCGTGCAAAGGTCTACTACGTGGTAAATTCTGAGCATTATAAGCTGTTGGCCAATGTCAAGATAAAAAAGATACACGTGGATATGGGGCCGAGATACACTGATATTCAGGTAAAACCAGATGACCAAGAGCAATTGTTGAAAGCTTTCAGATGTCTGAAATGAACAGTCTCATCTTCAAAGCGGCCCTATTGCTATGCAGGCAGAATTATTAAGACCCGTACGGATAGGAGCCTAACGGCTTTTATACTTTTTTTTAACGGTTTTAATGATGTTTTTGTAAATGTCACCCACATCGTAGACAGCAGCATTGTACACTTCCAGTAAATCCTTTCGTTCTTCATTGTCCAGATCTTTGATAAAGAACGTGTATAGTAGTGCACTTTCATTGTTATTTTTATGTTTGCAGAACCCGCGGGGCTCGTAGGCTATCAAGTATTTTCCTTGATGTTCCGGACTGTTCAGGGTTTTTCTGTCTTCTATGATTTGATAGGAAAATGGGTACTCTAACATGACCTCTTCAAGCTCCTTATTAAATTGAGAAACCTTTTTCTCAAAATTGGCCTTGGCCTGAGGACTGGTTACGCTATTGTCCACTCGATACTTGAGCACGATAAGGATTTTGTCATTTAAGTCGTCCGGTATATTCTCTTTCATGACTTTTTGCGAAACCCCTACAGTGCAGCAGGCGAAAAGGAGTAGAATAGAAAATAGGATTTTGGAAAATCTCATTTTACATTGATTGAAGTCTAAAACAAGTAATGGGACTATTATGAAATAAGTATTCTCTGGGTGCCATAGACCGAAAGATAGCCTACCTGCTGAGTTGCTTTTTCGCTAGAAGTTACACGTTTATCCTGTAAATTTACTGGATAAGTGCATAAAATCTTTGTGAATTCTCCTTTGATTTGTGTGTGATCGCACAGAGTATAATTATGTTCAGGTGGCTTTCGTGCGTGTTGTTTATTCTTAATAACACTTGTGTGTTTTCCCTTCATCGATGGTAAAGTCCGAATGAATATCAGTGATTGACTCAAAAATGATTGGGGAAACAGAGTATTTTTATTGATATATCAATTATTTTGTTTATCTTTGAACAAATCATTTTCAGTGGAAGTAGAAAAAAATATAGAGAACGTCATCCTTTTTCAAATTGAAAAGACGAGTAAGATGGCGAAAATGTATTCCCAGAGAGAGTTTGACAAGATTAATCTGGGAATAACCATTGAGCAATGGATTTTGCTGAAAGTAATACAGGAATCAGAGCAGCTATCACAGAAAGAGCTAGCGGACAAATCTTCCCGGGACCCAGCTTCCATAACGAGGACACTGGATTTATTGGAAAAAAAAGGATTTATAATCAGAAGGCGTATCCCCGAGAATAGGAGACAATATGAAATAGAGCTGACACCATCAGGGGCCGATTTTGTGGCCTTGAACATGAAGATGATTCACGAACATAGGATTCTGAGTATCAAGGGATTTAGTAATGATGAGCTTCTTGTGCTCAAAGCAATGCTGTTGCGGATACAGAACAATGTGAAGTGATTTTTTTTGACTAAAATATTGATATATCAATTGTTGATGGGTTTTGTGTATTGCTTGTTGGAAGTACACAGAGAAGTAATATCATTAACGGTGCGAGATGGAGCCATTCAGGCATTCTATATTTCGATATACCTGTATCACGGGTGAAAAGAATATGATATTGAGCCCTATAAACTACTGCAATATCAATGATGTGTTTATTATTCTAACGTTAAAAACCAGTACTATGAAACAGACAATTTTAATGAGCTTGTTCGGTCTTTTGCTAAGCACAACAATAAGCTGTGCTCAGGAATCAGAGATCTCAAAGGTAAAAAAGACCATCTATGAATTTTCCAAAGCAGGTGATGCCTACGATGTGAAGGCCTTAGAGCGCTGTCTCGATGATAACTACAGGGTGGTTATGAACCGTCTCTTTGGAAGTCAAGAGGTCAATGTAGTCCCAAGGGCAGTATACATTGAAAAGATAAAGTCTAAGGAATGGGGAGGAGATGAACGTAAAGTAACTATCGATAATCTCATCCTTAATGGGAATACCGCTAGCGCAAAGGTAATCCTGGCGGGGAGTAAAACGACATTTGTTTCCCTGATCGATCTTGTAAAAGATGGGAAAGGACAGTGGAAACTTGTTAGCGATATGCCTTTGATCAAATAGCTGAATTGGTCAAAACTTAATCTGACAATCCTCAAATCATCTATCGTTAGGTTAAAGGGACTGTTTTGAAATTATGATTGAACCCGAACCATCATGCATTGGAACTTTGTCATGAGACTTTAAAAGTACAATATATCAGTAGGGTTTCTTGGGTTCACCGTGGTACCCCTATGGTGAACTCAAAAAACACATTCGTTCTACTGGTCTGAAATAGTTTAAAGTCGTAATAGAAAATCCAATGCATGGTCCAGATTGAGTTTGCACCCTCAAACGTCATGATCAAAATAGAAAAACCTACTACATAGAACTGATTGATAATAGTTCTATCGAGACAAAATCAATATAACAGATTAGACTTATATACTTAGTTATGTTGATTATATTTTGGTTATCACATTGAATCCGGTACACTGTTGAACGCAATCCAAATTCCGGTAGTTCATTTGAAAATTTTTCTGTCCGGGCGCAGCGTTTTCAAAATTTTCTGTATCCCACAGGCTGGCCCGAAATCCCTATGGGTTTCGTCCTGCTTAATTTTATCGATAGGACCGAGCGTAAAGAAAGGGTTCGGGGAACCCTTTCAGCGCAGGGGCCGGTCTGCCGCGCAGGAGTACGCGCCCCGCCGGCTTGAGGTGAAACGGACCAAAGGGTAGATACAAAGATGTCTTCTACCCTTTTGGCAATGAAAAGATGTTTTTCGGCAGGAATATATATGGATAGGGTCAAAATGAAGCAACATGGATAATCCTATAGCTAACTAAGCATATAAGTCCAACGGATGGTATATCTATGTATATAAGTCTGTCACAGATTTCAACAGACTGTTTTACATTTATTTAATTGTTTTTGGGTTGAATTTCCTGACAACGTATTCAGTGATTCGGGTTCAATCTTTGTATCAGATGTTTTTTGTGGATCCAGGAACCCTTACCTTGCAACAGAACCACATGGGTAAGTATTGCGGTGTACGCCTATGCTTTTGGGGCAAATACAGGTGTTACCCATAGAAAACGAATAGGTAATACAAATTTGGGTTTCAACTGTCGTATAAGATCTCGGGTCATATTAGTTTCGATCAAGGCGAGAACCGCAGGGATAGGAGCGCTATCCCGAGGATTGTCAACGCAGAGTGAAGTAAAAAGAACAGGAAGATATGCGATATTTGAAAGCTAAGTTTGTATAAAACCTCCTTTAACCCAAGATAGTCAATAGCCTTCTACTGCCGTTGACTTAAGCATGTTTTTGATTCATATGATATTTTCTGCCTCCGAAATAGGTCCTCTTTCGGATCAGCCCTTTTCTGGAACATTTTATTCCGGGCCTGACATTTTCGGAAAACTCACCGATCGATTTTAATTATGGCCCTTACCCTCAGTATTTTGATCAATAACGATCGGCACCTTGATATGGCATTGGAGAGATTGAGGATACGTTTTCTTTCTCTTCTTTCCTTGCAGGCTTAACGCTTGATTCCAGAATTTCAATATTCGATAAGCTGACACATCCCATCACAAAAGAAAAACTGAGGTTTGTAAGGCAATATGAAAGGCTTTGGCCAATGCAGGGAAATTAAAAAATAAAGAAGTCAAGTAATGAGGAGAAAATTTGAGTCAGCCTTCAATAAGAACGGAGTCGAAGCAAAATCCCCTAAAATCAGGTCAATCGTAGATTTTATTGTAAATACATTAAAAAAAACCTCCCGAATCGGCGATTCGAGAGGTTTTTGTTGCTGAGTGCGCACGAGAAGAGTCGAACTTCCACGGCCAATACAGGCCACCAGGCCCTCAACCTGGCGCGTCTACCAATTCCGCCACGTGCGCTTGAGAACTTACTTCCTTTAAGACAGTCGTTGTTTTCGTTGCAATTTGCCTTAAAGGAGGGCAAAGCTAACAAGGATTATTTTCATTAGCAATAGATGTGGCACTGTATTTGAAAGAAAATCATTAGGGTGTTCTCAGGTGATACTATTTCGGGAGAGGAGTAAGTTACCTACACCTTTTCCCAGAGCGAATCTACAAATTCTTCTTTGTCATTCAGGAAATTCTCCTTGAGTTCAAAACCTGACGCTTTGGATAATTCTCTGATCTCGGATAGGGAGAATTTTCTTGAAATCTCTGTATGTACTGCTTCCCAGGCCTCAAAGTGAATGTCCTGTCCCATGGCGGCGATGTGTACGGTCTGTTCTTTTTTGCTCACCAGATAGCTCTGGGCAAAACCGGTCAGTGGATTGTATACCGGATAATGCATGAAATCTTCCACCGCAAAGTCAGCCTCCAGCTCTTTGTTGACTCGCTCCAGCAAGTTTATGTTGAACCGTGCTGTTACTCCTTTACTATCATTATACGCTTCCAGTATCGTCGCTGGATCTTTTTTAAGGTCCATGCCTATGAGCAGTTGGTCACCTTTATGGAGACTGTCGCAGAGCTTGGAGAGAAAGTCTTTGGCTTGGTCATCGGTAAAGTTACCAATATTAGAGCCTAGGAACAGGACTACTTTTTTCCGACCATTATGCCCGTTGAGTCCTTTCAATACCTCGAAGTAGTCTCCTTGAAGAGTCGCTACTTTCAAATCAGGGAGTTTCTCCTTCAGGTCCTGCTCTAGTTGTTGCAGTACATTACCGGAAATATCGATGGGCTCGTACACAAAGTCGGCTTCTTGTTCCAGAAAGTGCTGTAGGAGGATCTTGGTCTTCAGGCCATCACCCGCACCGAACTCTACTAAATGAAAAAATCCTGACTTACCGATACTGTCCAGTAAGGCCTGCTTGTTGGAGTCCAGTACATTGAATTCTGCTTTGGTCAGATAGTACTCTTCTAAAGCCATGATTTCCTGAAAGATAGCATCACCTGTCTTATCGTAAAAATATTTTGAGGACAGGGTTTTAGGTTTGGCCACTAGGCCTGTGAGCACATCGCTCGCAAATTGACTGTTCATGAATTTTAGGTTATAAGCTTTCCGCTAATCTGATACCGGCAAAAAGCCATTTTAAATGAGGATGGAAAAAATTACGATAGGTAAGTCGTATATGATCTTTGGGGGTAGCACAGGAGCCACCACGGAGTACCATTTGGTTGATCATAAACTTGCCATTGTACTCGCCAAGGGCACCTTCGGCCACTTTGAACCTGGGATAGGCCAGATAGGCACTTCCCGTCCACTCCCAGACATCACCGAAGAGCTGACTGTTGCCATCCCTTGCGGCTATGGGGCCAAAATTGCCTTTTTCTGCCATATTGGCTTGTTTCAGCGTATTACAAAGGCCATGTTTAGCCGCCACTTCCCATTCCTGTTCCGTGGGCAAGCGTTTGCCTTTCCATGTGGCGTAGGCATCGGCTTCATAGTAATTGATATGGGTGATAGGGGCGGAGAGGTCCACTTTCCTTAAGCCTCCCTTTAACTGGTAGCAGTACCAGTCTTGCCCTTGCTTGTGCCAATAGCCGGGAGCGGTCGCTGATTGCTCATTGACCCAGCCCCAGCCCTCCGAGAGCCAGTAACGGAAATCTTGGTAGCCTCCATCTTCCATGAATTCTAGATACTCCCCGTTGGTGACCAGTCTATCCATGAGGGCATAAGCATGTAAGTAGGTTTTGTGTACCCCTACTTCATTGTCAAATGCAAAGTTTTCATTGTCTTCATGACCGATTTCGTATACACCCTCCGGGATTTCTACCAAACGGTTGCTCAAGGGCCGTCCATTGGGTATAAGCAGGTCTTCAAAAGGAAGGTATGCTGGGAACAGGGGATTATTTCCCAAAATAGCCTTGATATCGTACACCAGAAGTTCCTGATGCTGTTGCTCATGCTGTAATCCCAGCTCCATGACCTCCGCCAGTTCGCTGGGCATTTCTCCGACTTCGCTTAGATAACTGCACATGTGACGGTCTACATGTTCCCGATACCGCATCACCTCTTCCACTCCAGGTCGGGTGACGAAACCTCTGTTGTGCCGTAGCACTCTCTCTCCTACACTTTCATAATAGCTGTTGAACAGATAGCTGAAGTCCTTATCGTACAAAGGGTAGTTTTTTGCATTGGGAACCAGTATGAAATTTTCGAAAAACCATGTCGTATGTCCCAAATGCCACTTGGGCGGACTTACATCAACTACAGGTTGTACCACAAAATCTTCCACCTGTAGTGGAGTGCACAGCTGCATTGAACGATTCCTTACTCTATTGAATTTTTCTGTAAAATATTCTATAACCAGCGCCTTGCTGTTTACTGTTTCTATCATCATCTAGTGATTTAAGAACTTAAAGTTAGGGCTTGTTCAGTAGCTTCCTAGTTTTTCATCAAAAAATGAGTCCAATGTCTTCGTTACATCTCAAATTTTACGGAAATACCTAAAGTGGAATTCGCCGCTCATGGATATTTCTCGGGATACTATCAAGAAAGAGTAGGTTTTGAAGAGGAGAAATCAGCATCTTTGAAAATTCAAAATAGTTACTATTGTTCTCAGGATATCCTACCGTGTATTTTCCGATTACTTATTTGCTTTACTGATGAAATCCTATATTTGCTACACTAGACATACGCTAGCTCTAAATACTACGCAGTTTCCTGCTCACTTCACGGGAATTTGTAGTATCATTCCGATTATATTCTTATTTACACATTTAAGTTGCATGGAAAAAACGACAGAACGCAAAGACATGGATATACAGGCACCTACGGCCGAGAAACAAGCAAAGCAAATGACCGCTCATGGGCATACCAGAGAAGACAACTATTATTGGATGCGCTTGACGGATGAGCAGAAAAACGCAGAAAAACCGGATGAACATACTCAAAAAGTCCTCGACTACCTACATGCCGAAAACGACTATACCGATAAGGTGATGGCACATACCGAAGAACTTCAGGAGAGCCTATACAAAGAAATTGTCGGGCGCATCAAGCAGGCCGATGAGTCGGTACCCTATAAGTCCAGAGGATATTGGTACTATACCCGATATGAAGAAGGGAAGGAATATGCCATTTATTGTCGTAAAAAGGAATCCATGCAGGCCGATGAAGAAGTCATGCTGGATGCCAATGTCCTCGCAGAGGGCCATGAGTATTTTCAGGTCAGTGGGTTGAGCGTAAGTATGGACAATAAAATGATAGCTTACGGTGTGGATAGCGTCAGCAGAAGGCAGTATACCGTACATTTTAAAAATCTGGAAACGGGAGAAACCCTACCTACTACTATATCCAATACCAATGGCGGCTGCACCTGGGCGGCGGACAATCGTACCGTCTTCTACACAAAAAAAGATGAGGTCACCCTTCGCTCTGACAAAGTCTACCGTCACAAAATAGGTACCGACAGTGCCAGCGACGAACTGGTCTATCATGAAAAGGACGAGACCTATTATACAGGCATCTACCGAAGTAAATCCGATAAGTACCTTGTTCTATGGTCGGGAAGCACCTTGACCAATCATTATCAACTGTTGGAGGCCGGGAAGCCCGACGGTGATTTCCGTGATTTCAGCCCTCGTAAGGAAGGTGTGGAGTATTCCATAGAACATTTTGACAATAAATTCTACATCATTACCAATCTGGAGGCTACTAATTTCAGACTGATGGAAACGCCCGAACAGTCGACAGAGATAAGTCATTGGAAAGAGGTCATCGCACATCGCGAGGAGGTCTATCTAGAAGGAATGGAGGTTTTCAAGGACTTTTTTGTTCTAGAAGAACGAAAGGAAGGCCTTACTCAGTTGCGTATCATGAACCTGAAGGATAACAGTGAGCATTACCTTGACTTTGGGGAACCTGCCTATACGACCTTTACCGCTACTAACGTCGACTTCGATACCGAACTGCTGCGCTTCGGTTATTCCTCGCTGACCACACCGGGCTCCATCTATGACTACAACATGAAAAGCAAGGAGAAAACCCTGCTTAAAGAACAGGAGGTAGTCGGTGGCTATGATAAAACAGAATATGTGACCGAGAGGCTTTTTGCCACTGCGGAAGATGGGGTCAAAATACCGATATCCATTGTTTATAAAAAAGGATTCCAAAAGGATAGCAACACTCCGTTGTTATTGTATGGCTATGGATCCTACGGTAATACGATAGACCCTAGTTTCAGTTCCGTACGTCTGAGCCTTTTGGAGAGGGGCTTTGCCTTTGCCATTGCTCATATACGTGGAGGCGAGGCGATGGGCCGTGAGTGGTACGAAGATGGGAAATTATTCAAAAAGAAGAATACCTTCACCGACTTTATCGCTTGCGGGGATTATCTGGTAGAGCAGGGCTATACCCGGTCGGAGAAGATGTTTGCCCGTGGAGGAAGTGCCGGGGGCTTACTGGTCGGTGCGGTCATCAACATGCGACCTGACCTGTTCAAAGGAGCGATGGCTGCCGTGCCTTTCGTGGATGTGGTGACTACTATGCTGGATGAGAGTATCCCTTTGACCACGGGTGAATATGATGAATGGGGCAATCCCAATGATAAAGCGGCCTATGAATACATGCTTTCCTACTCTCCCTATGACAATGTGAAAGCTAAGTCTTATCCTCACCTATTGGTCACTACAGGATTGCACGACTCTCAGGTACAGTACTGGGAGCCGGCCAAATGGGTAGCCAAGCTTCGCGAACTGAAAACCGACAATAATCGCTTGCTATTGAAGACGAATATGGAGACAGGGCATGGCGGAGCGTCGGGCAGGTTCAAGGTATATCGTGAGACAGCGCTTGACTATGCCTTTTTGCTCGATCTGGTAGGTATCAAAGAATAATGAATACCTATTCAAGTTAAAACGGCGGGAGAAATCATCATAATTGATAAGAAACAGTAATGAATCGCCAATAGCGAAATTTTTTATTGGATACTTAGAGACTGTTTTAAAATGTATCTTTTTCTTTCTTATGTACTTCTTTTGGCACCTGATTTCGTTGAAATTTCCGCTAGTTAGCGCGACATGCTATCTTTGCCAATAGCTGACGCGGCAGACCGGCCCCTTCACTAATTAATGCCCTCGGGGCATTATTTTAACGCTCGGTCCTATCCAAAATAAGTGATAATAAATTCTAAAATAATTTCAAAACAGTCTCTAAAACTAGATTCCTGTTTCTAAGCCTAATTTCAACCCGGATCATGCATGAAAAATCTAATGCGCATCTAAATATATGAAAATCAGTAGCTTAACTAAGTTTCTTGAATTCAGCGTAGCACCGCTACGGTTAATTCAAAAAACGCATTCATTTACTGATTTGAAGCTAGTTAAGTCCGGAATAGATTTTCTAATGGACATTTTGGGGTTATGCAAAGTGCAGCGTACCTAGGGCGGTACCGGACGCTGGGGCGCACTTCGTAGTGCCCCTGACCGATAAACTGCTTTCGACCGGAAGGTTCCTGAAACGCGGGAAAGGAGAATGTCGCATCACCATTACCTTTACCGACTCCCGAACAAGGGAGAGCATCGATATAGAAGGGCGGTTGATGAAAAAAAAATCAACGGGAAGTACGGGGTACCGTTCACTTCCCTCCACTATGGCAGTAACTACTCACGTGGGGCCATATTTGGGCTATAAACCAAAAGATGGGAGGTGGAGGCCTGCTACGGTTACCTGAGGAACACCCTTGAGATGGCCGATCGGAGCGGGAGTCAGACAGGATTTCAAGGCCAGGCTCCTGCTGCACAACCTGACCGCATTGCTGTGCCATCCGATCAGGCCCAAAAGGAAAAAGGCCGATGCCGGGAACAGGCCGACGGAAAGAAAACGTACCCTCAATTTGAGGGGAAGGGACATAATGAAATCAATCGATGAGTTTTCCGAAAATGTCAGGTCCGGAATAGAATATTCCGGAAAAGGACAGGCCCGAAAGAGGGCCTATTTTGAAGGCAGAAAATATCATATGAATCAAAAACATGCTTAAGTCAACGGCAGTAGTCATCAATTAAGCCTCCTTACCTAAGACCTGATTTTTCAATAAATGTTATTGTCTTTTTTGCAAAAAGGTATTCAGGCTTATATACTTAGCTGTACCAATGATTTCAATCCGGATGGTGCATTTGATTTACTATGTTGTTTGTCTCATAGTTGTTCATGAAAAGTAGGTTCGTTGGTTCCAACGAAAACCAATTTTACCCTGTTCAAAAATAGAAGATCTATTCAAGAGCTGTCTTTAAACCCTCAGTACCTCTTTTTGGGAAATGCTAAGGTTTTTTTGTTGAATAAGACCTGTGCATTGTGTAATGAAAGTCTATTTTTTGTCAAAAAAAAATACCAATCAAAAAAAAATGAAACATTTTTTGATTGTAAAATGACTTTTTTTAGCTTTAAAGCAGGTTTTATAATAAAATTGTTGCTTTAGGTTACTTTACATGCTTGTGTAGTATATATGACTGTAATGTATATTTTTTTTCAACGTCAACACTTTTTGACATGCTACGGATTTTTAAGCTTTTATTTTTGATTATTACTTTTGTGTCTCCTATGCTGACCCAAGCTCAGACGAGGATAGGAAATATAGATGGAGACTGGGATACGCCTTCCAACTGGTCAGGAACAAATGTGCCGAATCAGATTGTTGAACATGCAGTTCTCACTTATGACAATGACATGAGTTTTGCTACTTCCTCTTATACTATAGGGAGATTGCAAATGTTCGATAGGAGTACACTGGTGATGAATTCGGGAGATATCACTATCGGTTCTTCATCGACAACAGGGGACTTTTTAGCCAGGTACGATAATAGCTTGACCATTGCGGCAGGGGCTACAATGACGATCTGGGGCGATTTTGATGTGAAAGACAGGTTCGACTTAAAGGTAGATGGAGAATTAGTGGTCAAAGGCAACTTGATTGTAGGGTATGATGTGGATGTGGACGTCAACGGCATGCTCACTGTAGAAGGTGATATGGACACGAATGATAGATTCGACCTGAATGTCCCTGGCACTGCTTCGATTCAAGGAAGCTTACTCATGGGTTATGATGCGGATGTTGATGTTAGTGGCAACCTTGCCATAGGTACCCATGTGGACATGAATGATAGAACCTCTATGAACATCTCGGGGACTACATCCATAGCGGGAAATATAAGAGGAAACCGAGACAATGCCTTCACGATAGACGGGTTCATGAATATTGGCAACAATGCCACCTTTACGGAGCGGGCCAATGCTAGTGGTACGGGTGGGGCCAGCGTTGGGGGTACATGCTCCATAGGTGGTTCGGGAGGCTCCTTTTGTAGCTTTGCTACCGCTTCCCCATTACCGATACAGCTGATGTCCTTTTCGGCAAATGAAGTAGGACAAGGCGTGGAAGTGATATGGTCCACTGCTTCTGAGGAGAACAACAGTCATTTTGAAGTACAACGTTCTTTTGATGGTCGCGATTTCGAAACGCTGGCCATTGTGGAAGGCGCTGGCAACTCCACCCAAATTCAGAAATACGAATATGTAGACGCTATCAATTATAAAGGCTTGGTTTACTATCGGCTCAAACAAATAGATTATGACGGGGGAAATGAAGTTTTCCGCCCGGTAAGTATCAAAATCGAGGCAGAACACTCTCAGGTAAAGTTCTTTCTCGGTACAGAAAACCTTTTCGTTCAGCATAACTTAGGAGAAGTGAAAGATTTTCACATGGAAATCTATGATATGCAGGGATGCCACTGGGCGTCAATGGAAGAATGGAGTAGTACGAGTACCTATACCACAGACCGGAATATGCCCGAAGGGCTTTACATTATAAAAGCAAGAGTAAATCAACTTCTGTTTTCACAGAAACTTTTGCTAAAAAGAGATTGATAGGCAAGGTCCGATCAAGTTTAGTAGCATACATACATTACACAGACAAAGCACCACTTTCAGTGGGGCTTTGTGCTTTTACCCCAGAAATATGCTTAGGCTTTTGTCATCCCTCACGTAAAAAAGGCGGTCTTCGACCTGTACTGTGAGAACGAGGAGAAGTTCATTGTCGAGTCCCAGAAGACCAAGCAGAAGTTCTTCAAGGACAGGACGGTCTACTACTCCACCTTTCCCATCCACGAACAGGCCCAGCGGGGTTCGGACCGGAACTTCGAGCTGAAGTCGGTCTACACGATAGCCATCCTGGATTTCGTTTTCGATTCTGATATGGAAGAGCCGGACAGGCTCTGGTGCGATGTAAAGCTGACCGATGTGGATACCTGCTGGGTCTTCTATGACAAGCTGACGTTCATTTATCTGGAGATATCGAAATGCAACAAGTCTGTGGGGCCGCTGGAGTCACGGTTCGACAAATTGATGTACGTGATCCGCAACCTGAACAAACTGGATAGAATCCCTTCCGGCCCTTCATAATAAAATCCCAATGACAAATCTAAGCTGATTGACTTCCAATGGATACCTGAAATTCGCAGGAGAATGATATTTACTCAATAATGCTTATCTCTCATATTGTTTTTCGGGCATACATTCCGTTGGAAATTTCCGTAGATAGTGTTCCTATCTTTGTTATACAAATTTAGGTTTTAAATGTCGTATAAGATTCCGCGGGTCATTTTGTTTCAATCAAGGCGAGAACCGCAGGAATAGCAGCGCTATCCCGAGGATTGTCAACGCAGAGTGAAGCAAAATGAACAGGAGGATATGCGATATTTGAAAGCTAAGTTTGTATTAATTGCTTCTCCGCCTCAAAAACAAATAGAAACAAATTGTAAATGTAATTTCAGAACAATAGGTACTTATAAAAACCTTCGGTGACTTTATGGTATAGGGCTGATTCTTTGCCTTTTTTCCGATCTGCTTCCTTCTTGAGGGCAACAAATTCTTGACGACTCATAGGGCATTCCAAAAGCTAAATTTCACATTTTATCTCTGATACGATAGAAATCATAAAAGGCGTTGCAACGTTTAATTCACTTTAGTCGTTTAAACAGATATTGCCTTTCTTTGGGTGAGTGGCTTACCACCACGATGAAGGCCAAGGTCAAGTCATGGGCAATACTGTGATTACGCTTTAACTAAGCAAATCTTATAATTATGATTTATTTTTAGAGTTCGTTCTGTACATCCTGATTTCAGTGAGCTGAAGCATTGGATTTTTTACCTGAAGTTTGTGAAAATGCCTCAAGATTCACTCGGAAGGGCATGTTTGTTAGGATGTACGGTGTTATTTTGTAACTTCTGTTGTGCTGAAGGTCGATATTAACTTGCGCAGATAAGTAATATCGAATCAATTGGACTCAATTTCAAACCCTTATAAAAATGAACTTTATCTTTGCTATCCGCTATATTGCTTTATACCTGATGAGGTATGGACATTCAAAAGTTTCGTAAGGTGTTGTGAGTCTAGGAAATAGGTCGCGATTGTCCCTGCGGGGGTTCAAGCTCAAAAATAATAATATCCCAGTCTTTAAATGCTGCTAAAGTATTATGATATGTGGTAAGGGTGTAATCTCAAGCACAGAAAATCTTAAACAACCTTAAATACTATGAAAAAAATCGAAGAAATCAGAGAGTTATTGCAGACTATGAGCAAATCCGATATCAATGAATTGAAACTGGATACCCAGGAAATGAAGTTGAGTGTTAAGAAAAGCGCGGATATCGTAAAAAATGTGCAGCTTCCCAAAACTATCAATAATAGGCATGTGACCGCGCAACAGGAAAGTCCGTCTGTAGCAGCAAAGCAGGCATCTAGTAAACCCGAACCCGATTACAAAACTGTTAAATCAACTTTTATCGGCACTTTTTATCGAAAATCGTTCTCTAAGAACACCGAATTGGTCGAAATCGGGCATCAAATCAACGAAGGCGATGTATTGGGAACGATACAGGCCCTTAAACTCAACAATGAAGTAAAGAGCGAAGTCGCCGGAAAAGTGGCTCAAGTGCTGGTAGAGGACGGTACACCCGTAGAATACGATCAATCTTTGTTCCTGATCGAATAGCCATTGTTTTGTGAAAAGTGGAAATCATAGCGTATATGGTTTTCCGCTTTCCCAAATTGAGTGCAGGGTCTTTGGTTTGGGTTTGTTACGATGAGAACTTGAACTCGGATGTCCTACCGCATCAATTCCTCAAATTATTTTTTTGGTTTGACTTTTTTCAGTCTCAGTTCCGAGGTCAGGCCATGCTGGCACTGGAACTCCACCACGGTCACATTGTTGACTGTTTGGATAATTTTGCCATTGCCTTTCAGGCTAGCATCCAACTCCCACTGGCCATGGAGAAATACCTTGATGGTGGAAGGGATACTTTCCTGATGAAACCAATAATGACCATAGGGGGGCGTCTCATGTCTTCGGAGGGCCAGGTCGGTATCTGCCCCAAAGCCTTCGTACAGTCTAAGATCGGGATCGCTGATGGACAATACTAGATGTTCGTCTGCATCTCTGAGAGAGAGTATGGCGGAGTGGGAAACCCCTTTCAAATGGCCATGATTGAGTTCATAGTCTTTTCGAAAAAGAATATAGGCAGTGGTTCGTTTGTCCGTACAATGGACAATGTGCGCGCCTTGATCAGCACGCTCAACGGTATATGGGGCCTTTTTGTTTTCTTGCATTTTTACTGCAAAAGCCCGCATGGAAACGGTGTCGGTATTGATTTTCATCGCGTACTCATACCGGGCTGATTGTGGAGCTTTGCCATGGCGAAGGTAGCATAGTTCAAATTCCCCTTGAGTATCTAATTCATCTTTGGCATCCCGGGAAATCTGCACCCCGCTTTTGAAACTTAGCTCCTGACCTTCGGTAAGGTAGTATCCAACAGCTCTGCCGTCTACGAGCCAGGTGCCCTCCGTCGTGACCAGTGAATCTTGCTGTGGTGAGTAGCGTATTCCGTGACGATTGCCCAATAGTACAGGCCTATCCGTATGCGATAATGAGTTTTGAAACAAGGTGGTTTCCGTTTCGTATTTAGAGAGGTCATTGTCTATGCCCGTACCTAGGCACACAATAAGGTCATCAAAGAAAAACCATGATTTGGTAGCCCGAAAGGAATCCAGTTTATATTTGTCATGTCCACGCACCGTGGTGGTAAAGACTCCATCACCATTGCCCATGGATAGCCCGCCAACGAAAGCCTGGTCAGAGCGCAAATGCTCATCGAGATCGTCTCCATTTTTCAGTGGTAGGGTTTTTATCCTCTCGAAAGGAGCTTTGAAGGCCGTAGACCCGGGAAATCGGCACCAATCCCATCCATTCAGTTCCCACCCATTGTTTACGAACGGATGCCCCTGCTTATCGGGATGAATGACCTCCATGGTCCCCCAGTTCACAAATTGGTTCAGACGGATATTGCCTCGCTTCCAGTGCCAGCTTTCAGTCTGGTATATATACCTGCTGAAAGCACCGATAACTGTCATCCAATCACCTCTTCTATGTACTGCTTTGGCATAATAGCTTAAGGTATGATGTCCTTGTGGCTCGGATTCGGGGACAATTCCTATCGATTTTAGGGAAGCTATATGCTCGTTGTTCTCTCCTTTGGGTACGGCTCTCAAATAGGCCGCGGCCACTTCCCTGTCCACAGCCTGACTACCATCAGGAGTCCCGGCCAGTGCCAAATGAAGCAGCTCTATAGGATAGGTACTCTCGTCCGGGCGAATCAGATTATGTGCATAGGCCCAAGGGTAATAACTACGACTACGGCAAAACCTTCTGACCATAAGGTTATGTTTCATTCGCTCATGGGCCTCGCTCTGTATCCGGAAGGGGGTCTGTGCAATGAGCCTTATTAACTTGGTCACCTCTTTCATGGTATAGTTACCATACCTGATCAGGTAGGCGTTGGCATGGTGATAATGGGAACCATCGGGCTTGAAAGTATCAGACAGCCCAGGAGCATAATTAAACGCGATATTGCTGTACCAAGAAGAAAAGTGCTGCATGTCCCTGACTTTTTTCGGGCCATCGTCCAGTATCAGCACGCAAAGGAGCATACCTATAGAGTTCGTATACAGATGATCGGAACTGACCCCTCTTCCGCCATGTACACCACGGGGAGTATCTTCATCGTAGATTCGGTTAAAATCATACTTCCTACGAATAAATCGGACGGCTTTGTCAAGTAGTCCTTTTTTGCGAAGAACTTCTTTGCCGAGATAGCAACCCTCGGCAAAACCTCTGCCATGGTACCAGTTCAGATTGGTATCCGTTTCTATACCATGTTCTATCATCAAGGTCAGGTATGCCGATAATAACTCTTTCTGACCTCCCTCTTCCAAAGTAGTATAGTAAAGCGCTATTTTCTTTATGAGCTGACAAAAACGGGCACGGTCTTTTCCATCTGTTAGATGGAGGCCGTTGACGTGGCCGGACGGCCCTCGTTGCAGTCGGAAGTAGCGAAACTCTTCTTTCAGTGACTTCATAAGAGGCTTGCGCAGTTGTTCGTGTTTGTCCTCAATGTCCCATTCTATAGCTAAAAGACGATGATGTATAGTCTGGAAGGCTGATTTCTCCTCTCTGGTGACGGTATTGGGTAAGGGGAACCAAGGGCGATTGAGATAGCGGTCATTGCGAATGAGATGGCCCGTGGCTCCTACTTTTCTTTGAGGGTGAAAGGTGATACTGGGAGCCAGCCGTGTCGGTAGTACTAGGCGCGGATTCATACGCTTGGAGAACACTAGGTTATCAAAATAAACTGTCCCCGAACTGTTTGATAATGCCTTGATAATAAGACTGTTCATGTTGTTTCTGGGCCGGCCTGTGAGGTGGCCTCTATCATAAGTAGTCCTGAATCGCCGCCAACCTTGATAGTCCAGTCGAAAATCAATACTGCAATCTACTGTATCGCCCCTGCCGAACATAAAGTGCAACAGGGCATCTTCGCTTTTTTCCATATATATAGGAAATTCGAAACCGACGGGCTCTTGGGTCAGAAGAAAGGTATCTTCTAAAATCTGCTTTGGTATTTCCCTTTTTTGTTCTATATATCCGATCTTACCTAAGATGACCAAAGTATCACCAGGGACATAGTCCCATCGAAGGCTATACCGCCCTTGGGCGTAATGATTATTGGAAGTGGATAATTTCCCTTGGGTACAATACACCATTTTGGGAACACCCTTTTCAAAACCAACCCCATTCAGTGGGGATAACTGTCTTGTATTCTGAGCTATAGAAAGGAGGTGGCACGACCAAATCAAGAATAGTAAAAGAGCAAGGCGTTTGTTGAATATTAGCATGAAGGTTTTTATTGTTTTTAGCATACTACTTATCTGTTTTTTTGCGGATTTTCCGGGGAATTACTGTCGCGTGAAGCCTAACCATATGTCAAAATCCAAAACAATAATGTTGTGTTTTTATATACCCTTACTTTTGATATCGGATAGAGGGTGATACGGCTGTCCCATATAATAGGTATTACAGCCTGTAGATAATAGCTCTATAAAGTAGTTTTCAGTAATGAAAGACTATGGGATAAATAGAATGGTAATCAAGGGTGAATTTGAGTTTATAAGGTTATTAATGGTTGACGAATTCAAAAATAGTTGAATCTTCGTTAAACCCAAAATGATCAATAGAGAACCTATTCCGCGCATAAATAGCTTCATGTCAGAAGCTTTGCCCACCGGTCTGCATTCACCATAGCGGTGCTATGCCGAACGAATCCAAATGGCCGGTATTTTGCTATTTATACGCTCATCACGATTTCTATCCATCAATTTGGGTTAAACTATTCTGGATGATGGAATTTGTGGTATTCTCAGTGAGAATAGTTTGGGGCTTAAGTATAGAAGACCAGACTGTTTTGAAATTATATTTAAAATATTTTATCGCTTCTACTGATTACAGAACCATTGATAAAGATTTGGAGTGCTATCTACGGAAATTTCAACAGAATTAGGCATAAAAAACTATAGGGGAAATGAGCATGTTGAAGAAAATATTCAAATGAGATAAACATGTCCTTGCGAATTTCATGCGTTTATTGAAAATCAATGCCATCCATGCGATAAAATTATTAAGATGCATGTTGAAATAGTCTCCTGCAAGATTTTCGGTATGAAAATAGGTTGAGGAGAATAATCTGACTTTTCAAATTTCAGATAGAATGGAAGTAACACACTTCTTTATTTTTCTGCTGAAGTTTTTTTGTCCTCTTAAGCCTATACATAGTCAATAAAATAAGTATATTTAACGCCAGTAATTTAAACCAAAACTATAGACCAAAACCATTCAGAATCTTTTCGAGAGGGCCGACATTGAGTTTGGGACTTTACTTTTTTACTCCAAGTGAGTTGTCCATTCTTGGGAGGTATATCTGGATTTCTGTTATGAAAAATTTAGCAATCAGAAGATTACTCATTGGAGTACTGTTTTTGTGTGTAAGCAACCTATCGGCGCAGGAACAGCAACAAGTGTCGGGAAAGGTTACCGATGACAATGGAAGCCCGCTGCCGGGAGCGAACGTACAATATGCCGACTCCAATAAAGGTACTGTAACGGATGCAGATGGCTACTATCAAATCGTGGTAGACGAAGGAGCTACCCTTATCTTCAGCTATATCGGCTACAAAGCACAGACTATTAAAGTAGGGAGCAGGACTACTGTAGATGTTGTACTCTCTCAGAATGCACTATTAGAAGAGGTAGTGGTCATAGGTTATGGTACTTCACGCCAAGAAGACCTTACCGGGGCCATATCCTCACTTTCTTCGGATGATTTTGAACAACAGCCCGTCATTCGGGCAGAAGATGCACTGCAGGCCAGGGCAGCTGGGGTTCAAGTGACCAAAAATACCGGTGCTCCGGGTGGGGATGTAAAGATAAGGATACGTGGTTCCAATTCTATTTCCTTCAGCAATCAACCCCTCGTCGTTATTGATGGGGTTATCGGAGGTACCCTACAAAGTCTAAATCCCAACGATATCGCCTCTATCGATGTATTGAAAGATGCCTCTGCGACAGCAGTGTATGGCTCTAGAGGGGCCAATGGTGTTATCGTTGTGAGCACCAAAAAGGGAGAAGGCGGAGCAAAATTCGATATTGAATACTTTAGCTCTTTTTCGAAAATACCTAAAAAAATCCCATTGCTGAGCCCGGAACAGTTTGCGGAGATATCAGGCATCGATGTAGTGGACGGTGGCACGGACTATCAGGACGCTTATTTTCGGACTGCATTGCTCCATTCCGTACAATTGTCCACTAGTGGGGCTGCGGATGGACTTTCTTATTTTGTCTCGGGTAATTATGTCGATCAGGAAGGGATTGTGTTCAATTCCGGATATCAACGCTTTTCACTTCGGTCGAATCTGGAACTACAGGCCAATGATAAATTAAAGATAGGACTGAATCTATTTGGCTCAAGAGAGCATCGGCATAACGTATTTTTCGGAGGAGCCGGTACAGCAGGGGACAGGAGAGGCGGTATATTGGGAATATTGGGCTGGGATCCTACAAAACCTATCCGTAACCCTGATGGCTCCTACTATCAGCTACAGTCTTCTGTTGGGAATATTTTGGTCAACCCTGTAGCTGTTCAGACCGAACTGGATAACAATAGGCTACAGGATAGGTTCAATGCCAATTTTAACCTATCCTACGATATATCGGAGTCGCTGAACTATAGGGCCATAGTTGGGGGGGCATTCCAGTTTGTCAACAACGAGAACTATGCAGGTATTCCCGACGGCACGACCATTCTATCTCCCATAGCTTCTTATCTATCAAGAAGGTCGGATAATTATCAAATCAGTAATATTCTGACATGGGATAAGCAGATAGGGGCTTCGCAGCTCAAACTGACAGGTGTTTTTGAAGAGCAGGCAGTACAGTGGAGGTCTGCCAGTGGTCGTTCTGGAGAATTTGCTATTGGTGGTCTCAAAGAGGCTTTCTATTTACTGGAGTTGGGAACGGACCCTAGCTTAGAGGCAGACCGGGAAAAGTCGGCTATACGCTCTTATGTAGGTAGGGGAGAGCTGAACTTCAAGGATAATTTACTACTGACGGCAACACTGCGTGTTGATGAATCTTCCAATTTTAGAAAAGAAAACCGTACAGGGTACTTCCCATCAGTCTCAGCGGCCTATTCTTTTCAGAAACTGTTACCGAGTAATGAATACCTTGATAATGTAAAACTTAGGCTGGGATATGGAGAAGTGGGCAACCAGAATGTAGGTGCCTTGAACACCTTCTCAGAATTACCGCTGGGTAGAGATTTTGCCTTTGATGGTGATAATGAGGTCGTTGGGCTGGGTACGCCAACTTTCAAGGACCTTAATTTGAAATGGGAGACCACGAAACAGTTCAACGCAGGACTTGATTTCTTTTTAGTGGATAGTCGTATTTTGCTGAAAGTAGATTGGTTCAGAAAAAATACGGTAGACCTATTGTTGAGAAAGCCCGTGCCATTGTACTCTGGTGGAGGGACTTTTCTGACCAATGTAGGGGAAGTTCAGAACACAGGAGTGGATTTAGGACTAAGTGCCAGTATCATTAACACGGATAAGTTTCAATGGAACGCTAACCTGAATCTATCGGCTGTGAAAAACGAAGCCATCGATTTAGGGGGGCAGGAGCAGATACTGATCGGTGCATTTAGTGGTAGTAGTAGTGGCAGCTCTTTTGCCATACGCGTGGGAGAGCCTTTGGGGCAGTTCTACGGAGCTACCTTTTTAGGTACTTGGAAAACTGCCGACCAAAGTACCGGACAGGTGCCAGGGACTTCCAAATATGCACTGGACGAAAGCGGTAACCCCGTACTGGGCGTTATCGGTAATGGTACACCGGAGTTGACCTGGGGCTGGAACAACACTATATCCTATAAGAACATCAATTTGAACTTCCTGTTGAGGGGAGTTCATGGTTTCGAGGTATTCAACCAAACGTACTCAAGTCTGATGTTTCCCGCCAATAGTGGCTCGGCTTCACATGCCGACTACCTCGACCGCTGGACTGCCGAAAACGAAACGGAAATACCTGCAGGAGGTACTAATCTAGCTTCCACAAGATATGTGGAAAAAGGCGACTTTGTGCGTTTGAGTAATATTACCGTAAGCTATACTTTGGAAGAGTTCGCACCTTTCCGCTCAGTACAGGTTTATGTCAGCGGTCAAAACCTATTGACCATTACCTCCTATACTGGGTTTGACCCAGAAGTATCCTCTTCAGGGGCAAGCGGCAGTGATGGCGCAGTATCGTTCGATTCGGGAGCCTTTCCTAATCCAAGGACGGCTACGATAGGAGTCAAAATAGGACTTTGACCAATATACCTTTGATAACCAAAAACCGAAAAGAACCAAACACTACTATGAATTATCTCAATTCCATATACCGAACCTTTTTTATCTCTCTTTCATTACTTTTTGTAATCAACGCATGTACTGAGCTGGAAGAAAATCCTGGAGCAGTGCAACTTGCACCTGGAACATTGACTTCCGTGGAAACACTCGAAGCATTGATTACAGGCATGTACCGTACGGTACAAAACGAAGCGCGATGGTCAAATTTTTTCATTGCCGGATACTCTGGTGATGATATTACCACGTTCAGTGGAGGTAATAAAGTGGGCTTTAGAGAGGCGGACTGGAGGGCACAGACTCCCGCTTCCGATCGCTTGGTACGAGCTTACCGTGGAGCCTACAATATGATTGCCATAGCCAATACAGCCATAAATGCCAAAGAAGCTATTGAAGGTGATCGGGAAATCATCGACCGACTGATTGGGGAGACCCATTTTATGCGGGCTTTTGCCTACTTACACCTGACCAGGACCTATGGCGAAGTGCCTGTACAGTTAAATGTTAATGATCCTCAAATACTTAGAAAGGCCTCCTTTCAAGAACTCTACGAATTGATAGAAGCGGACCTCTTAGAGGCTGAGCGTTTGCTTCCCGATGTCTACCCTGGTATTCAAGCTACGGGTATACGTCCAAGTAAAGGAGCTGCCAAAGCTTTTTTGGCACGTCTGTACATGCACTGGGCAGGTTTTCCGTTGAACGAAAGTGATAAATATGGGTTGGCGGCTACCAAGTCAAAAGAAGTCATCGATGGCGGCTTTGGTTACGATCTTTCGCCCAGTTTGAGAAGCATGTGGACCGTGGGCAATCGTTTTGCTCATAGCGAAGGGGTGTTTACTATGGTATTCTGTGATGAGGTCTGCGGTACGGGCAATAGGACCACGGGGAGGCTCGGACTGCCTTTAGAGGCTAAAGGCTGGAGTGAGACTTTTGGAGAAATTGCCTTTTTCGAGGATATGGAAGCTGCGGCGATGGCAGAAGGAACCACGACAAGGTTCGAAGATACTTATGTCCTGGAAGTATTGCCCAGAGGGGATGAACCCAATGGTGCCGAATGGAGGAATTTTGATATTGAACCCCATCCTATTTTAAGAAAGGTAGTTGGTGGTGATATGAGCGAAGTGAGTGTGGTCAATAGTACTAATAATGCTATTAACCGCTATTTTATGCGCTATGCGGATGTTCTTTTGACCTACGCAGAGGCCTCTGGCCGTTCGGGAAATAGCAGCACCGAAGCATGGGAAGCATTGAACAAGGTGAGACGAAGAGCTGCCGGGCTAGATCCGAATATTGCAGCGCCGAGTATCGATATCACCTCGGGAGATTTGGCAGAGCTTGCTTTTACAGAACGCAAATGGGAACTGGCGGGTGAGTTTGAAAGGTGGCATGATCTGGTGAGAACGAATCGTGTTGTGGAGGCCTTTGCTAATAGATCGCCCGATGAGGCAGTAGACGTTGTCAACTCGAAGACTCCTGAAACTAGCGGCAAATATTTGTATTTCAGTCCTATACCTCAGGCTGAATTGGATAATTCGCCTCAGTTGAACGACTGATTTATAGCAGTACGGTTAATTTGTTTTCAAGATATCGACTGGAAAAAATCCAGAAGTAAGGCGGAAAAACGATGCGGTGATCAATGTCGTTTTTCCGCCCTTAATTTTTATAGTTGACTGTGCGTTATGTGATACGCCTTGGAGTCAAAACCACTTTCATACAAGCCCCTTTCTTATCACGGAAAATGCGATATGCGCTCAAGCGCTTCTTTTGGTTTTATCTTATGATTTAGAATCATTGAAGGATTGATTTTCTTCTCTTTTATTTTTTTAAGAGCGACTTTATATAATCTTGGTTGTGAGTATTTTGTGTTGGGAAAGTGAGTTTTTTATTCATCGCGGCTCCGAAGATAAGCTCGTTGATGTCGGCACAAACACTGAGCACTGATACATTTCAAAACAGTCTTTCAGTTCTATGTACGAGTACAATTGTCTATAATTTTCAGTTGTAATGGTTATTGATACCCAATGCACCAAATCCTATCAAGTGTCCAGTGCTGAATACAGTTGGAAGGAAAATACGAAAGAAGGTATTTTTATTATAAACTTAGATTACACATAGCACTGTTGTGCTGGATTCAAGAAAGACACATTCAATTTTCTGAATTTCAGCTATTTGATTTCAATATGGATTTTCTGCCGCATGATTTGGGTTAAAACGGAGTTTTGAAACCTGTCAGGGTCAACTGGCTTGGCGGAGTACACGCCTTGTTGAATTCTTTTTCATATTCTCTTGCGCTCATATGGTCTTAAGTTCGTGAAAACCCAACTAAGTATTGTTCTATCGTGGGTTTTGTGCTTTTTCAGTGGTTCCTAAGTAAACCTTTGGCCGGAACAGGTCTTTGGAACAGTGTTTTCTACGAGTTGCCTTTCGGGCCGACCGATGACAGTAAGTGCTTGCTCCCAAAGGTTAAAAAATTCTTAACTTAGATTTTATCGTTTACTCAAAATAATCCTCGTAATTGTATTTATTCCACGAATAGGATTTTTCAGCTCAAGTGGATATGTATGGTGCCGAACTTTAGGAGAAACTAATCGATAACCAAAAACGGAATCCAATTCAGTGATATACTCTAATGACGATAGCGGAAATGTTCAACTCCTGAGACTGATAAAGCAGGGCAACAAGCTGGCTTTCAATATACTGTTCGACCGGTATTGGGAGCAGCTTTATACATATACCCGAAAAATAGTGCTGGACGACCAAGCTGCTGAGGACGTAGTTCAGGAAGTATTTCTGGATTTATGGGAAAAGTGTCAGCGCCGGACTATTGACAATCTACCGGCCTACCTCTTTGGTGCTGTACGCTATCTTGCCCTAAAACAGCTTCGGCAGAAAAAGTATTATACCGGTGTCCATATCGAAGTGTTCAATCAGGTAGTTACGGATAGTACCGCTGATGGCCCCATGGAATTGAACGAACTCAAAGCCTCTTTTGATAATGTCATAAAAGAGCTTCCCCATCGTTGCGAGGAGATATTCCGGTTGAGCCGCTATAAAGGACTGTCCAATCAAGAGATTGCCGATCGCTTAAATCTCTCCAAACGTACCGTAGAGCTACAGATCAGTAATGCTCTCAAACATCTTAAGTTAACTAGAAATAAACTTGCCGTAATACTCTTGTTTGCCGTGACAGTATCCTACTTTGCTTTTTTTTGAGTACGGCAACTTTACCTACCTACCAACGACCGTTGGGTGAAACGCCTTTTCATCAGGGCCATTCCTTAGGCTGATTTCTTTGTTATTCTTTACGCAGATCACCTGAAATGACAGTTTACCGAACCGTTACCAAAATGAAGCCTAAGAGACTGTTTTGAAATTATATTTATACTCAAGAAAAAATGAAATGGTAAACCTGATAGGCAATGGCCATGGGGAAAATCCGTAGAGTTTTGAATCGTTACGGGTAGACGTGTCATTAGGGCTTTTGGAAAATAGTGGCACCTAAGTCAACAAATCATCTTGTCTCAAATCAATTGCGTTTAGGTATAAACCCGGATCATGCATTGGAAAATCTACTGCGGATCTAATACAAATTTAGGTTTCAACTGTCGTATAAGATTCCGCTGGTCATTTTGTTTCAATCAAGGCGGTAACCGCAGGGATAGCAGCGCTATCCCGAGGATTGTCAACGCAGAGTGAAGCAAAATGACCAGGAAGATAGGCGATATTTAAAAGCTAAGTTTGTATAAATAGCTGCAAACCGGTCCTTGCACTACGTTTTTTGAATTCACCATAACGGTGCCACGCTAAATCCGATAAAACACCCTGATTTATTGTTTTTTAAACCCTCATAACTAAGCTCCAATGCATGATTCGGGCAATGTCGTTTAGTTAAGGAAAAAGTGTTAACTTAGGGTTGTAGGAAAAGGGAGCGATAATTTTTCAGTAGCGCATTAAAAGTACAGAGATCCTTTACCTTTTCGGAGGATCTTTCAAGCCTCATAAAAACAGAGATCGAAGATGGTTCCGTCAGGGAACGGTTCGGGGTTTCCGGAACGGATTTCACACGCAACAGGGGCCTGGGGTTTTCCTCTCTGGTCCACTTGCCTTACGGCAAAGAACCTGTTGGGGTTTCGGTCATTTTGAAACAAGGACCGAAAACAATGGGAAAGTGGTCCTGGCCCGTACCTCCCGGGCATATGATGTCCTCAATGGGATAGGCATCGATGCCCGGATAGAACATTACCGCACAGGTGAGCTGTCACTGTGCGAGCGCCACCTTCCCTGTCCGGACACGTTGGACCTGCTCATTATGGATAGGGCCTATGCTGCTTTTTGGCCAATGGCCGCCCTTCATCACCAAAAGAAGAGTTTTTCGATCAGGGTAAAGGCCAATCGGTGGAAGCCGGCCAAGCAGTTCCCATCTTCTAAAAAGAAAGAACAGTTGATCGAAGTAGGCCCGGGCAATGAAGCCGTTAAACCTGCGTAGCATAAAACTGCTGATTTTGAAGTGATCTATGCTCGCAATAGGAAGGCTATCGATTATTTTGGGTTAAAAAGTGCCGTGAAAGAGGGATAGATACTTCTGCGCTGAAACCGAGGTCGGTAAGGGTCCCTATGGACGGTAATGAGGACCATGTACCGGTCACCAACCTGATCGACCAAAAAGAATATCGGTGCGCCGAGTTCAGGAGCCTGTACCGTAAAAGGTGGCCTGTGGAAGAATCGTTCAAATTGCTCAAGACCAGGGCCGAACCGGAAAACCTAAGTG
>CANLOE010000010.1 GCA_947492745.1 uncultured Cyclobacteriaceae bacterium
TCAAAAAACGCATTCAGTTACTGATTTGAAGTCAGTTAAGTCCGGAATAGATTTTCTAATGGACATTTTGGGTTAAAAGACAAACACCTATGAAGGAGGACATAAAAGGTGCATTTCAAAGAATGGTTAAGCTTAAGGATTAAAAGAGCTTCTATTGTGTGTCGGCCTTGCGCAGTGGAAACCCGCAGTTAATATACGGACTTATATCCCTAGCGCAATTGGTTTGAAACAGGATGTTTTTTCAGGGTGGAACTGTACCTTCATGAACCCTATTCATCAATGATCGTTGGACGATATGCTTTATTACACTAATCGCTACTCTGAGCTGGTTTTCTATCCATTTTCTATTGGTAATACTTCAAAAAGCAACCTATCCTATTGCTTTTTTATCCGAAATCTAAGTACTGCCGGTATATATATATGATCCCCAGGACTGGAAAAGAACAACCTTTTTTCGCAACCTTATTCTATCAGGACAAGACTCCTTTTCTCATCAGTACTTCAATATCCTGACTTCTACCCTTCTATTGATAGTAGGGTCGTCACCGTCCGTTGCAATAGGTTTACTTCCTCCAAAAGCCTTGATTTTTATTCGGCGCTTTTCTATAGATTTCCGATCTACCAAGTATTCTTTTACCGCATCTACCCTGAGCTGTGATAGCTTCATGTTCTGTTTAGCGTTTCCTTTGGAGTCAGTATGGCCTTCCAGCTGAACGACCATATTCGGACTACCTTTGAGCATGACGGCTAGCCGGTCGAGTTCATCATGCGACTCTTCCGTAATCGTGTACTGACCTTGACTAAAAATAAGCCTCTCCAAACGCATGACATGCTCTTCTTCTTTGACAGGTATCATTTCAATATCCTGCTCCACAATACCGTTTTCGTTTTTCTCTGAAAAGAGAACTCTTATCGTCGCCTTTCGAAATCCGGGGGCAGTAGCATAAATGGCATAAGCTTCTCCTTTTTTGATGGGAAATTCATACCTATTTCCGGACAGCACTCCGATTTTATTGCCATAGGGCAGACTCTCGTACACTATTTTTGCTTCTACGAGCTCACCCGTTTCTACATGAACGACCTTGCCTTGCACGGCGTTCACTACCGTATCCGCCATAACAGATGACCCCAAGCAGGTCCCTATATAAAAAATGGATACGAAATATATAAAAATAATTTGCTTAGCCAATGTTAGATATTTATCAAATGAAATTATTCTTTAATAATCCTAAATTCAACACGCCTATTCTGACTCCTGCCCTCGGCAGTATCATTAGAGGTAGTCGGCGATTTCTCACCAAGATAAACCAGTGAAAGCCTGTCTTTTTTAACACCATTTTTTATCAAATAGTTATAGACGGCCTTTGCCCGCCGTTCGGAGAGTTGTAGATTATAATTGGCATCTCCTACATTATCGGTATGTCCCGCCACTTCCATTTCTATGGACTCATTCTTCTTCAGTAGTTTGGACATCCTCAGAAGCTCAGCATTGGACGTTTCTTTCAGCCTGGCTTTGTCGAAGTCGAAAAACACATTGTTGAGTACGATGACTGCTTTTTCTTCTATGGGCACCAGACTGATATTATCCAGCTCAAAGGATTTCTTATTGTCCATCGCCTCATCGGTTAGGTCGATGTTCTGGCTTTCGGTCATAAAGCCATCCATAGTGGCCGTTATTCCGTATTTTTCACCAAAAGGCAGTATAATTTCATACTCTCCGTTCTCAGGATTGGATTTTGCGATTCCGATTTCTTTTCCATCAGAAAGGCGCTCGTAAACAATTTTTCCTTCTATGGGTTCGTTTGTTTTGGCATTGACCAACTTACCCTTGATTGTAAAAACAGGGTCGGGAGTCACTATAAGCGGC
This sequence comes from uncultured Cyclobacteriaceae bacterium, assembly GCA_947492745.1. GTDB lineage: Bacteria > Bacteroidota > Bacteroidia > Cytophagales > Cyclobacteriaceae > Aurantiphycus > Aurantiphycus algarum. Next base: position 1,868 of record CANLOE010000010.1, read on the forward strand.
ATTTCTATCCTGAAGATATCCATGTCATCTTCTTCTACCCCTTTAGAGTAATAAGCAAAATCACTGGAGGCGGGTATATTGAAAAATAGGTCTTCCTTCTCAGAGTTAATGTCTGCGCCCAGATTCTGAGGGTCGGACCAGTTGGTCCAACTATCGTCCAATCGTTGTGTGACATAAATATCGCTTCCTCCAAAGCCGCTGAATCCTTTCGAGGAAAAATATAAGGTCTTGTCATCAGCCGCGAGAAACGGTGAAGACTCTTCGCTGGCAGTATTCACGGTTTTTCCGAGATTGAGCGGTTCTGTCCATACACTATCCTCCTGTAGAAAGCTTACGTACAAGTCCCTGTCACCATTGGTATCGTCTCTCTCCACGGAAAGTATCAGGGCTTTCCGGCTATTGGTAAGGAAGAAATTGGCTTTTTTGGAATAATTGTAATCATCTTGTATTTCGAGTGCCGTCGGTTTCGACCACTCGCCATTCTCATGGGAACTAATCGATACTCCTGCCAGCATTTTACCACTATTGGTATACCGGTTTCCGAGCAGCATCAATACTGTTTTGCCATCCGGGGTAACAGAACTCACAAAGTTGGGGCCGGCATTGTTCAGTGTCGGACCGATGTTCTTGGCCACTTTCCACTCTCCCGTCAGGGTATCCTTTTCCGAATACCAGATATCCTCATCGTCATTGATACCGCCGATATTTTCCGGGTGATTTTTTCTACTGAAATAAAGTATCTTACCATCCGGTGATAATAAGGGTCGGAATTCTTTGTATTTACTGTTTACATTTTCGCTTAGACGTTCCGTTTTGATTTTCTCATTCAGATCCTCGGGAAGCGCTATCTCAGCCGTGATGGGAATATCCGAATCAGAGATAGCGATGGCATCGATACTGTAGTACTCCGGTACGGCAGCGCCATCGAACTCCACCTTGACGGCAACTACCGCATAAGGGGTTTCTTCCATGAAAACATTCATCATCCTACCTTCTAGAGGTATGGCTCTTGGATTAAACGTATTTACTTCATGTTCCGTACCGTTCTCTTCGAAAATGGCAACTCTGAATATCGTACTTGGATTATAAGACTCAGCGATGGCAATCTGTCGAATTTTCATAGGTTGGGCAAAACCGACTTTCAAAAAATCTTTCTTATTGGCCCTGTCGGGTGTCCATGCATTGGGGCTTTCTCCACCTGCCGGTAGCACGTTCGGTTTACCCAGCACCTGTTGAGCAGCATACTGTACCGGGGTAAGTTCGGATGAAAATTCTATGACTTCATTTGCCCATTGTATGTTCTGAGCCTTTGAAAATGAACAAACCAAAAACAATAATACTATAAGTATCGGTAAATGTTTTTTCATGTGGAAAAATTAATTCTTAAAAAAATCTGCCTGTGAGCCTTAGCCTTACTAAACATAACTAAAAAATTAAAATTAAAATAATTTCTTGGTCGAAACAGGTTATTGCAGGTGAAAATTCGTATTTTATTATAAGGGCAAAAAAAATACCTAATCGAGAGAATGCTTGTTAAATAACAGATAACCAACGTGTATCAACACACCGAATCTTGTTTCAGGGTCATCATAGTAGTTGAGACTGGCGCTGATCGGCCCCACAGGACTGTGCAGGACGGCACCTAGCGTACCGACGAAAAAGAAACCTTTTTCAAATTCGCCATACCTTGCACTTTGATCAAAGCTTTCCACGATACCATTGAAAGCCTTGAACATATAGGCTTCTGCCCTCAGGTCTAAATTTGGGCGGATGGCATATATATTTCTAAACCCTCCTCCCAAAAAATTGTGCGCCCTCAGTTTTTGAAGAAACAGCGTCCTACTATCCTGTAATGGGTTGAAGGAAGGACTGCTAATGACCGAACCCAGGAAATTAGAAAAAAAGGGCTGATTGGAAGCCACACCTTCCAAGTAATACCCATAACTATATTTGCCTGCTTTCAGATAATGTTCCAGTTGTAGTTTTAGGCGTAGCCATTGATGAGAATCACGTACCCCCCTGTCAATGAAAGCAGTACTCCCGGGGAAGTAATTTTCTTCCATAGTAAAATAATCAGCGGAAAGGTTCAGCCTTTTCCCTTGGTTCGCATACTGCTTTCTATTCAGGGTATTGCTGGATAGGCTGAAGCCGTAGCGCTGCCCCTCTAGGTCAAGTTTGTCCAGAATATCCGTGGAAATCAAGGAAGAGCGGTTGCTATAACGGTTGGTATTGTTGACATGGGCCACGCTCATGATCAGCTTGTACTTACTGCCCAGCGGCATACCCATTCCCAGACCATAACTTCGGTCCACATTGTCCATAATAGTTGGGGACTCCTCTCGGATGAGTACATCACTGATGTCCAGAAAATCCCAGCGGTTAATGGTCACCTTGGGTTCGACATAAAAGGGCTTCCTCCCTGGAAAGTTGATTTTGGGCCTCGCCTGAAAGGATTTGTAAAAATTCCCGGCATAGGCACTTATATTGAACTTCGTGAGCAAACTACCAAAGTGATAATAAGAAAGTCCAAGGTAGACATGGCTGACATCTTTGGAGGCCAGTGTACCTCCAAAATCCAGGTTAAGGTTGTTCTCCGGCCTCCCCTTGATCGCCAGTTCATAAGATTCCTGCTTTTCGTCATAGACGATATTGGGATATATCGTACGGAAAAACTCTTCTGAGGTAAGTCTGAAATAGCCTTTTTTCAAATCTTTGAGATAGAATTCTTCTCCCTTTTTTAAAAAAAACACCTTCTTGATATAGCGCTGCTGCTTGCTGTTAAAACCATGGAACTTGATATCCGAAAAATGGTAGGGGCGAAACTGATTTGCAAATGCGTTTCGTTCCTTCGCCAGTGTACTGCACTTCTTCCGGCGCTCGATCAATGTTTTGATACGCTCGACCTCCCTTAGGCCTGCCGAATAACCGCTATCAATGAGACTTTTCACTTTTTTGAAATCAAAGGAGGAATAGCCTTTCAGGTTGGGTTCGACATAGGCTCCTTTGCCTTCCAAGCTTGTCGGATCGGATTTATCCAGGAACATATAGAGCAATGATTGATTGACCAGCTGATCATCATTATGATAAGGATACTCGTCAAATACTTTCGAAGAGACATTCACTCCGATGATGATGTCCGGGTTAAATTCCTTTTGAGCTACATCCACCGGGAAATTATTGTAAATGCCTCCGTCAAAAAGGTATTTGCCACTTACCTTGATAGGTCTGTAGAACAAAGGAACGGATAAGGTCGCCCGAAGTGCATCACTGAGATTACCCTCAGCGATGATAACTTCCTGTTGTGTGAAAATCTCAGAAGTGACGACCCTCAAGGGTACCAGTAGGCTATCAAAATCATAATGGGCCGCTGCTGACTGCCTGGCCAATTGTTCCGACAAGGCAAAGTTCAATGTCAGGTCACTGGCAAGGGTAGAGTTGAAATTAGCATTGAGCAGGGAGTCTACGGATAGTTTTAAGCTCAGCCATGAGGGATCGATGTCCTTTTTACTATAATAATCATTGTACCGCCGGTCTACCTGCCCATATACCCAGTTCTGAAAATCTACCGAAGTGACAAGCGCCTCTATTTCATCAGCAGAATAACCCGCAGCGTAGGTTCCTCCGATAACCCCCCCCATGGAGGTCCCTACCACATAATCTATCGGTATCTCATTCTCCTCCAGTGCTTTGATAACCCCTACATGGGCGAGCCCTTTGGCTCCTCCTCCACTAAGTACCAAGGCTACTTTTTGGCATCTAGCCGATGTTACCTTGAAAAACAAGAAAATCAATAAAAGCAATATTCGGATTTTCAGCGGCATATCTGCTTTAAGAGTTTACTATCATAACGATTATCAAGGAAGGCATTGGCGTTTACACCGACCTGATCAAAGAAGGTAGTACTATTTAATGTTATTCCTCTTTTGGTATAGGACACCTCTGCCACACAATAACAGTATAGGTACATGAGAGGTCTTCATAGAGTGTTCGGCCAAGTGAAAAAGACCTTCCTGATAATTATCAACGCAGAATAAAGACAAAAAGTGCATGAAAATAGTCCCTCAATTTTAGAGATTGCTTTGAACTGTATCTTTTTTACCTTCATTTTGGTCGGTATTGATTTTTCACCCGGATCATGCATTGAAAAATCTACTGCGGATCTAAATAGCTGCAAACCGGTCGTTGCACTACGTTTTTTGAATTCACCATAGCGGTGCTATGCTAAATCCAATAAAACTCACTGATTTATAGATATTTAAACCCAAATTGATCGATAGAAATCGTGATGAGCGTATCAATAGCAAAATACCGGCCATTTGGATTCGTTCGGCATAGCACCGCTATGGTGAATGAAGACCAGTGGGCAAAGCTTCCGGTAGGAAGCTATTTATGCGCGGAATAGGTTCTCTATTGATCATTTTGGGTTAAAACCGGCCCCAACCGTAAAGCAATGCATTATTCGGGTTAATTTTTGTTATCAAGCAATGAATCCATATCATTTTATGGACATAAAAAAACAGGGCTATTATACCCTGTTTTCCATGTTATCTTTAAGCTGGAGTATTGATATACCCTAGCGGATGAGTTGCGATTACTTCCGCACCATTAGTTCTTTATCTGCATCCGGAAAAGGTATTGCATTCAGTTTCTCCACTATCTCTGATTTTATCTTCATAAACTCATCACGATGCTCTTCCTTGATGGGTTCGGATGGTGGTAATTTTACCTTAAGTGCATCTACCTGCACCCCTGCTTTCCAAAAACGATAGCATAAGTGATTGCCTGTAGCTAAACCCGTACTGCCCACATAGCCGATAGTCTGCCCTTGTCGCACACGTGTACCACGCTTGATACCACTGGCGATTTTCGACATGTGCAGGTACTGTGTAGTGTAGGTACTATTGTGCTTTACTTTAACAAAGTTACCATTGTATTTCGAAAAGCGGGCTTCGGTGATGATACCATCCCCGACACTTCTGATTTCAGTTCCTCTTGGGGCCGCGAAATCAGTTCCTCTGTGTGCTTTCCACCGCTTTTGAACGGGATGATAACGGTTGCCCGAATACCGAGAGCTGATCCTCGAAAACTTCAGTGGGTATTTTAATAGTGCTTTTTGTAAGCTATTGCCATTCTCATCAAAGTGGTCGGCCCCACTGCCCTGATCATAATGTATCGCATAATAGGGATTATTGAAATGCTCAAAATATATCCCTTTTATTTCACCTATACCGACAGAAGTTCCATCAACAATCTTGTCTTCGTAGACCAACTTAAATCTATCGCCCTTTTGCAATCTGAAAAAGTCAACCTGCCAGCCGAATACATCCACAAAATTATTGGTCAGCTGCGGCCCCAGACCTATAGCCTGCATGGCATCCGAAAGAGAGGTTTCTATAATTCCCGAAGCACTGCGCTCTATCAGTTCCACCTCTCTACTGACTTTTTCTACTGTGATACTATCCGAAAGATTGAAAACAACATACTCCATAGCATTAGGCTCATAAACGAAAGCCTTTGCGGTCGTCAATGAGTCCGGATGGCAGATAATGGTGTACTTCTTGTTTGCCGCAATCTTCCTGACATCGAAAATAGGCTTGGATACTTGTGCCAGCTGATGAATCTCTTTATAGGGCACATTATAATCCAATAGAATATCGGAAAGGTTTTGGTTGTTTTTGATTTTGGCTTCTATGACCACCATTGAATCCACCGGCATCCCATACAGGAATTCCGGTTCGATGACATCAATTTCAGTGGAATCCGAAGAAGCTTGAACCGCTGCAATGGTATCTTCCATAGCAGGACGGTCTACTCTAAGATAGGGCATACCAAAGTACACACCAATAGAGATAAGGGCCATAGCACATAGCCCAATCCATTTTTTTAGCATGATAATTTTTCAAAAAATGCGCTTTAGCGCGTTTACATAACACCTTGAACGAACAAGTATAAAAAAAAATATATTAAAAAAGAAGTATTTGAATTTATTCTACTTTTAATAGCTTTTTACAAAGCATTATTTTTAAACTTACACATAACGTAGGGGCCGATGCTGAACTTGAACTCATGCCATCGGTATTCTAAAACGATTTTCACTGATTCCATAAAGGCAATAATCCTTATCGACAAACGTGAGTTCGATGACTCCTTCGAGGAGCAAAAAAAGCATCTTCAACCTTCGATTTTTTCGTTAGAGGCCTGTTTTCCCAACAGAACTCATGAAATTCCGAGGTGCGCCCCTCACATTACGGAGTTAGGCTTCTTCAAATCAGTGAAATGAGCGTGTTTTTTGAATTATCCGTAGCGGTGCTACGCTGAATCCGATAAAACGCCCTGATTTATTGCATTTTAAACCCAAATTGATCGATAGAAATCGTGATGAGCGTATAAATAGCAAAATACCGGCCATTTGGATTCGTTCGGCATAGCACCGCTATGGTGAATGAAGACAGGTGGGCAAAGCTTCCGGTAGGAAGCTATTTATGCGCGGAATAGGTTCTCTATTGATCATTTGGGGTTAAACCCTCAGGACTAAGCACTAATACAAACTTAGCTTTCAAATATCGCCTATCTTCCTGTTCATTTTGCTTCACTCTGCGTTGACAATCCTCGGGATAGCGCTGCTATCCCTGCGGTTATCGCCTTGATTGAAACAAAATGACCCGCGGAATCTTATACGACATTTAAAACCTAAATTTGTATAATACATAATCCGGGTTGAAATTATCCCAAAATCTTTATAGGACAAAATTTATATCAGCATACACAATGATAGCAACAAATACAGAGAAACCGACACGAATTTCTATTATGGGCTGTGGCTGGTTAGGCCTACCATTGGCCATAAGACTGAGGCAAAAAGGCTACTCCGTCAAAGGGTCCACCACTAGCAAGGATAAACTGGCACACCTGGAAGAAGAAGGTATAAGCGCTTATCAACTCTCGCTGGCGCCCAATCCGAAAAATGGTTTTTCGGACTTTTTCGAAACGGATATCGCTCTGATCAATATTCCTCCGAGCAATCCCAATGGTAAAGAGAACTATCCCGATCAGCTGAAAGCCATCATCGCAGCAATAACAGATGCAAAGGTCAAAAAAGTACTGTTCGTCAGCACCACTTCGGTCTACCCCAACCTGAACAGGGTTGTACGGGAAGACGAGGCCGAGCATGTCATCTCACCACACTCGGGAGTAGATATGCTGGCGATGGAACAGTTGTTTACTTCCAACCCTGCTTTTGAGACTACGGTCCTTCGTTTTGCAGGTCTCTTTGGTGGAGATAGAAAACCGGGCCGCTTTCTTGCCGGCAAGAAAAATATCAAAGGTGCTCAAGCTCCCGTCAACCTCATTCATCTGGAAGACTGTATCGGTATCCTACATACCTTGATGGATCAGGGACATTGGGGCAGTACTTTCAATGCCTGCTCGGAGAAGCATCCGAGTCGTGAAGACTTCTATACACTATCTGCTAAGATCGCCGGGCTGGAACCTCCTACTTTTTCCGAAGAAGAGATGTCCTACAAAATCATCACCCCTGACAAGTTGGCCAAAGTGACGGGCTACCGGTTCTTCTATCCTGACCCACTCAAGACGATACGTTTTATCGAGTAGCAGCAAAGCCTCCGCTGCGCTGAAATTGCTTTTTGCCTTCGTCCAGAAATTGGATGAAATCATCCACATCCGAGTAGGCAATGGGTGCCGTAAGTGCTTTCTCTTCATGTCCCAAGAGTATGTAATTGGGTTGGGCATTATTATTGGCCCTTTGTATCTGTAGGTCTGCATTTTGTTTGCCCATGGTTTTCTTGACTTTTCCGTCCACGGAAGTATACCACTCTTGTTCGGAAAGTTCCGTCTTGTCATCTACATACAATGCTACGATAACATAATCTTCCTTTAGTCGCTTCAGAACTCGTGGATCCGACCATACTTTGGCCTCCATCTCGCGACAATTGGTACAGCCGTGTCCCGTGAAATCGATGAACAAAGGCTTGTTCTGTGCCTTGGCACAGGCCATCGCCTGACCGAAGTCAAAGTAACCTTGTAGGCCATGAGGTAAGTGCAGCAGGTTTTTATATTTGGGTTCTTCACAGCCTGTTTTCAGTGTTATATCGACATTGTTTTCAGTACTTGCGCCCTCGCCCGACGGCTCCATCAGGTTGAAGTCGTGGGTATGCATGGGCGGTAGGTAACCCGAAAGGCTTTTCAGTGGAGCACCGTACATCCCCGGCACCAAGTAGATAACAAAAGAGAACGTAATCATGGCCAGTAACAAGCGGGGGACCCCGACACTTTCCATTTTACTATCATGAGGCAAACGGATCTTGCCCAAAAGATAGAATCCCAGTAGTGTACCGATGACAATCCATATGGCGATATTGACCTCTCTATCCAGAATACCCCAGTGATAGGCCTGATCGGCAATACTCAAAAACTTGAAGGCCAGTGCCAGCTCTACAAAGCCAAGTACCACCTTGACCGAGTTGAGCCAGCCGCCCGACTTCGGCAGCTTATTGAGCCAAGAAGGGAAAATAGCGAATAAGGTAAAGGGGATGGCAAAAGCCATGGAAAAGGCGAACATGCCCAAAATAGGCCTTAAAACCTCTCCCCCTGCCGAGGCAACCAATAAAGACCCGACAATAGGACCTGTGCAGGAGAAGGAGACCAATACCAAAGTAAATGCCATAAAGAAAGTACCGACCAAGCCTCCTTTATCCGATTTTCTATCCATAGCGTTCACTAGGCCACTGGGCAGGGTTATCTCGAACAATCCGAAAAAGGAAAGGGCGAAGACTACAAAGACGATAAAAAAGATGACGTTGGGCAGCCATTCGGTCGCCAAATGATTGGCCGTTTCAGGACCCATCAAAGGGGATAGGGTTGCTCCGATAAGTGTATAGATCAAAACAATAGAGAGGCCATAGAACATGGCCTGAAAGATGCCTTTACCTTTGGCCGTCTTACCTGTAAAGAATGTCACCGTCATGGGGATCATCGGAAAGACACAAGGGGTCAACAAGGCCGTCAGTCCTGCAAGAAAAGCAATCAACATCAGTCCTAGATAAGAACGGTCTTTTTTCTGGAATTCTCCGTCGAAAAAAGGTTCCATCACCTTGATCTTGAGCGAATTTCCCATACTCGGCTCTTCGGCACCTGTATCCGAGACTTCTGCCATAGCAGGCTCATTCTTTGCTGATAAGGTATCTATCAGTTCATCCGCATCTTCTTTTTGAGGTTTATCCGTTTCCCGAAGGACTGCCTCATCGGTATTTTTGGAAGAAGTTTTTTGTTTTGTAGTAGTATCTACGGCCTTATCCTTATTCCCCTCTGGGGTGTAGACACTTCCCGTAGGGGACTTGATGACTTTGATGCCCGTAAAACCAAAGGTATCATCAAAGGCGATGCACTTTCCGTCCACATCGGTACATACCTGATATTCATACATACCTTCTATGGAAGGGCTCGATGTCAAAACCCTGACCGTTTGCCGAAAGAGTGCTTTCCCTCTAAAATAGGTATAATCGCATTCGAAGATATCATCGTACTTCTTTTTAGCTCCTATGGGCCTGACCCCTCCTACGAGTTCGTAGCTAGGGTCCGGACGGAAGGTAAAAGAAGTAACGGTAGGTCCACAATCAGGGTCAAAATCGGACGAATAGAGATACCATTTAGTATCGATACTGACATGGAACAGTAAATCTACTGTAGCTCCTTGTGCTACTTCATCTTTGGCCCAGGCCGTGGACCAAGTGGCAGGAGTCAGTACCTGAGCATGGCTCGTGAGACTGTAGGCTCCTAGACAAATAGCGAGCAACAAAAAAAATCTTGATTTTAGCAAAACAATTTTATTTTGATGATGAAGTGATTTATACAAACTTAGCTTTTAAAATCGCGTATCTTCCTGTTCATTTTGTTTCACTCTGCGTTGACCATCCTCGGGATAGCGCTGCTATCCCTGCGGTGTTCGCCTTGATTGAAACAAAATGACCCGCGCAATCTTATACGACATTTAAAACCCAAATTTGTATTAGACTTTTTCTTTTAGCTGCAAATTTCACATTGAGTACCCTTATTTTGTCTTTTTTGAGTTCCGTAGCTTTGGTTATGCAAGGGAAAAAAGCCTTCATCAGGGCATAGAAGCAAAAATTCTCGGTGCCAAATAAAAAGTCTAAATCATTTTGATATTCTATTACAACGAATATCACGAAAAAAGTTCTTTTAGGAACCTTCGCTATCGCTTATTGTCCTTCTCAGGACAAAATTAAGTATTTGAGAGATGCTATGTCCGTAATTGGGGTAGTTCTAGAGGGTTCTTTGTGAGATGATGGATGGAGCATACTGCCTGTTCCAATCTCTGTAATACGCTACCGCCCCCGAAAATACTCCTGTAATACGTTTGCTTTGTGCTTTCCTACCACTTCCGTAATCTCTTCGGCAGAAGCTTCGCGGATTTTACGGACCGACTTGAAGGTTAAAAGCAATTTATCGATACTGTTCTTACCAATACCCTTGATATGGTCCAGTTCCGTATCTACCTGTTGTTGGCTGCGTTTCTTTCGATGAAAAGTAATGGCAAATCGATGCGCTTCGTCTCGAAGGCGCTGAATCAGGTGCAGGGAAGGTGATTTTTTACTGATATGCAAGGGAAGGGGGTCTTCCGGAAAGTAAATTTCTTCCAAGCGTTTTGCTATACCGATGATTGGCATTTGTCCATAAACACCTACATCTTTCAATGCATCGCATGCAGCACTCAACTGTCCCTTGCCACCATCGATGACGATGAGCTTCGGCAAGGGCTTCTCCTCATCCATTAATCGTTTGTAGCGTCGATACACAATCTCTCTCATGGAAGCAAAGTCATCGGGCCCCTCTACGGTCTTGACATGAAAATGTCGATAGTCCTTTTTTGATGGTTTTCCATCTTTGAAACAGACCATGGAAGCCACAGGATTGCTACCCTGTAGATTGGAATTATCGAAACACTCGATATGATCGGGTTCTTCGGTCATCCGAAGGTCGGCCTTCAGTAAGGCAAGGACTTCGTTTCGGGATTTGCTCTGACGCTGTACCGAACGGGCCATCATCTGATCTTTCTTGTAATAGAGCGCGTTCTTTACGGAAAGATCCACGAGCTTTTTTTTATCCCCTATTTTCGGCAATGTATTGATGGTCTTCTCATCGATATCGGAAATGGGTATATTGGTGAGAAGTTCACGGCTCTCGCTATGATAACTTCTCCTCAGCTCAAAGGCTATTTGTGTCAGAAGGATATCTTCGGTTTCGTCCAATTTTTTCTTTACTTCTACGGTCTTGGTAAGTACGACGGCCCCATCCACGATCTTGAGATAGTTGACATAAGCATATTGCTCATCACTCACAATGGAGAAGACATCCGTGTCGGTAATTTTGGGATTGACAATCAAAGAGCGGGATTGGAATTTTTCCAATAGTTCGATCTTCTCTTTGTAGTGCTGGGCTTTCTCAAATTCCAGAGCGGCAGCGGAATTTTCCATATGTTCTTTGAAATAAGTACGTACCTGCCCTAGGTTGCCTTTGAGGATATACCGTGCACTCTCGATATCTTTAAGGTAGTCCCCTTCTTCCTGTAGTCCTTCGCAAGGTCCCTGACAATTACCTATATGATGTTCCAAGCATATCTTGAACTTGCCCGCAGTGATGTTCTTTTCACTGAGATGATACTTGCAGGTCCTGATGGTAAACAGTTTACGTAAAAGTTCAAGTACATTGTTCATGGCCGCTACACTGGAGTAGGGTCCGAAGTACTCACCATTACCGGGTTCGAACTTTCTCGTAGTGATGATCCTTGGGAAGCGCTCCGCGATAATCAATATATAGGGAAAAGTCTTATCGTCCTTAAGTAGGATATTGTACTTGGGCTGGTTTTCTTTGATGAGATTGTTCTCCAATAAGAGTGCATCGAACTCACTATTGGCGATAGCAAAGCCAACGCTCCTGATCTCGGATACCAGTCTCCGTGTTTTTCGGCTCAGTTGGGTAGACTTCGTAAAATAGCTGCTGACCCTCTTTTTTAGGCTTTTAGCCTTACCAACATAGATGAGGCGGTCCTCTGCATCATAGTATTTGTAGATACCCGGTTCATTGGGCAGCAGATTGATTTCGTCAGGTTTGTATCGTTGTACTTGCATTGTTCACTCCAATGGGATGATATTTTAAAAACTCCCGTACCTTGCTAATTGTTCCGATGAGCGCCTATGTTTATAGAGACTCCCAAAGTCGGTCAAAGCTAAAAAGGTTCTCATGAAAACACAGTTTTTGGGCACTGTTTATAGCCAAGAGAAAGTAAATCCGGGGCATCGATCAAATCAATCGCCCTAAAAAGGAACATTTTTCACGAAGTCTGAGTAGGTCGGTTGTTGAGGATTTCCTTGTCACGCAAGCTTCTTCCCGGGAAAGAATCCGCCCAGTCGATCACTCTTGAGGGCAACCTACTTACACCTAAAGGACCTGCAAGCAACCCTACCACTACTTTAGAAGAACTCGGAGCCGCCGCCTATGGTCTTGGTCTACCCATGAGAACAATGGCTCGGACATAGAGCTTCGGCATATTGCTACCATGATGCAGAAACTTTGTACTTATCTTAGATATTCATCCTAGCGCTCTCTTACCCCCATACTTCTCATTAGAACTATAGGACCTTCAACTTTACAAGGGTCTGCGCTTCTCCTCCTTCGGTACTTTTCGCTTCGCGTGAGGTCTGTATGCGCAGTCTATCTGCACCGATTCCTTTTTTCATCAGATAATCCATAAGCCTCTCGCTCTGTTTTTCGCTTCGGTCATTATGATAAGTGTACTTCAGTTCCATTCGTTTTTCGGAAGCTGCCGAAGATTCCATTTCATCATTATCTTTGTTCATTTCTTCGATATCCCCATCATTATCACTACTGCCCATGACATCACCATCGTCCTCAAGGAGAGCCGTATCGGTATATTCCGTGTAGACAGTATCGATATGGACTTCGGTCAGATCAGGGTCACTTTGTAGACTATCCTGACGGTAGCCCGCTACGGTGAGGTCCAGTTCGAATGCTTGTTGCGGATTGCCTTTCAAAAGTCGGACCAAGCGCCTCAGTTCATAGGTAGAGGCATCACTCAGGTCCGCAGAATATTGTTCGAAATTTATATTGCTCAAAGGCAGTTCCGAATTCGAGCTGATTGGTAGTAATCTGACTTCCATTTCATCCCTTTTCGAGTACTTCATCTCCTCTAGGTCATAAAGTTTGGAGTAATAGGTATAGCCTTTTTCCTTGGATTCTATGGAAAAGTCATACTGCTGCCCTTCTTCCAGTACCACAGCAAAACTGCCATCGGTATCGGTCACATCGTCCCACACTCTGTCCCTGCTCCCGATGGTATAGGCCTTTACCTTGGCCTGAACAGGGCTACCACTGTTACCATCGATGACCTGACCGCTGACGCGCATGACCTTACTGGGTTTGAAATCATCGGGAATCAATAGTTCTTCGATATAGGCTCCGCCCCTACCGTCCGCTACCGTATGCAGCAGGTACCTGCCCTTAGAGGCTACACTGAGATATAGGTCATCTTTTTCGGTATTCAAAAAGTCCAAGGCCCTCGGCGATGACCAGACCCCTCCTTCGTTTTTAGTTAGGTAAAAGTCCATTCCACCTTTTCCCCCAGACCTATTCGAGGAGAATATAAGGGTTTTTCCATCGGCCATGATACGGGGCATCATTGTATTGCCCTGATTGATGACATCGGGCATCGCTTTGGCCTCCGTCCAAGACCTCCCCTTCCTTTTCGATACATAGAGCTTACAGCCCGATGCACTACCATAGGACATCTGGTCACAACGCATGAAATACATAAACTGTCCATCGGCGGAGACCGAGGGAGCGCCTTCATGGCCCGTAGTATTCAAGGGCTTGCCATCATTTTTGGGAGTGCTCCATCCATCGCCCTGCCGGGTACTGTACCAGATATCATAGCCCCCGACACTAGGATGCTTGCGAAAGGTATGATACAGTATGGAACCGTCAAAATTCAGGCTGTAACCTCCTTGATAGGCGATTTTGGGGGAGTTGGCCAAACTGCTCACATCTTCCGGTTTTTTCCATGTGGACATTCCGACCTTGGAAGTGTAGCGAAGGACGAATTCCCTCTCATTGCTATGGTCGGATAAGTAAAGAAGCGAGTTTCCATCCCCACTCACAAAGGGAGCATGGTTCATAATGGTCAGTCGGTTAATAGTCGCAGGCAGTTTCCGCTTCTTTGCCTGCGAAAAACCGTCTACGAACAAGCCCGAAACCAGTATGAGGGATAAAAATAAAAACTTGGTATTCATAAGTTTCATCATTTGGTAAGTCCTATTTATTACGCCTTAGCTGCAAAAGAATATCTATGATCAAGGCATAGCTTTAAAGTGGTGATACCTTTTGGTTGTCCAATATTGTGCCAAAACTCACAACAATATAGAACAAATAATAGAGTAAGGCAGCATATCTTTCGTTCTCTGTTGCCCTGATTCGTCGAATACATACAACGAAGTCGCTATCGCTTTTCGCATATATAGATCCTGTTTTCCATTCGATATTGCAATGTGCCGCTCATTGCCATTTTTGTATTGCCCGCATTTTGTAATCTGCCTACCATGGCTATCTTTACGATCTTATGGAATTATATTATAAAGAATTCGGTGAAGGCCGACCGTTGATCATCCTGCATGGGCTTTTTGGTGCTTCCGACAACTGGCTCAGTATCGGCAAGCGCCTGGCCGAGCAGAACAAAGTATACCTGTTGGACCAGAGAAACCACGGGCAATCACCCCATGATGAGGTATTCAACTACCAAGCGATGGCCGAAGACCTGAAAACCTTCATCGACCGACATGGTCTGGACAGACCTGTCATCATGGGGCATTCCATGGGAGGAAAGACCGTAATGAAATATGCCGAATTATATCCTGATGGTTTTTCCAGTATGATTGTCGTGGATATCGCTCCGAAATACTACCCCGTCCATCATACGGCCATACTGAAAGGACTACAGTCGATAGCTGTCGGTCAGCTGAAAGGCCGACAGGAAGCCGACACACAACTGGCGGCCCATGTATCCGAGGCGGGCATCCGGCAGTTTCTGCTCAAAAATCTGGTCCGCCAAAAAGAGGGTGGCTTTGCATGGAAAATCAACCTGTCCGTGATTGCCGATCAAATCGAATCCGTAGGGGAAAGTTCGGGAAGTGGAGAACT
Source organism: uncultured Cyclobacteriaceae bacterium (assembly GCA_947492745.1). GTDB lineage: Bacteria > Bacteroidota > Bacteroidia > Cytophagales > Cyclobacteriaceae > Aurantiphycus > Aurantiphycus algarum. The sequence continues at coordinate 17,114 of CANLOE010000010.1, forward strand.
GAGCACGAAGCCGACACTGTTTATCGCGGGAGAGCGTTCCGATTATATTCAAGAGGAAGATGTTCCTACCATCAAAAGAGCATTTCCAAAAGCACAGGTACTGAGTGTCGCAGGCGCCGGACACTGGGTACATGCTGAGCAGCCAGAAAAGGTAGTAGTGCTGGTGGAAGAATTTCTAGCCAATAATCCATAAAGTGTGCAGCAGAGTAATAAAAAAGGGATACTTTACCTCATACCTACCTTTATAGCGGAGGGTACGGATTTTTCAGAGATACCGGCACAGGTAAAACAATGTGCCTCGGATATCGATTATTTTCTGGTGGAAAATGTACGTACTACACGTCGCTACTTCAGTAAACTGAAAATGGGCAGACCCATAGAAGACCTTCACTTCGAGGTACTGGATAAAAAGACCGATGAAACAGCATTGAAATCTTTAATGGCCCCTATTTTCGAAGGCAAGAACATGGGCATTGTCTCCGAATCGGGCTGTCCGGGCATCGCCGACCCAGGGGCGCTGGCCGTAAATTTTGCGCATAAAAATGATATTCGTGTCATTCCCATAGTAGGGCCTTCTTCCCTACTATTGGCATTGATGGCATCAGGGCTCAATGGACAGAGCTTTACTTTTCATGGCTATCTGCCCATTCAGAAAAAAGAGGCATCGCAGCGAATAAAACAACTGGAACAGGACTCCCGTAAAAAAAACGAAACACAACTATTCATAGAAACACCCTATCGCAACAATCAACTGTTGGACGCTTTGCTGTCCACCTGCCGGTCCGACACGAGAATCTGTGTCGCCCGAGGAATCAACGGAGATAAGGAGTTGATAAAAACAGCCTCGGTATCCGATTGGAAAAAGCTCAAAATGGATCTTCATAAGATACCCACTGTTTTTTTGCTTCTGGCCAATTAAAAATGACCAGCAAAATATTCGTACCTATTTAAAATTCCGATCAGTACAAAAAACTGTTTTGGAATGCGCTCCCTACTTTCAGATACATTTATTGATTTTTAACGAACACACGAAATTTACCTGAAGAATATACTTAAAAATATCAGTGATTTATATATCGTTTTCGCTGTTCATGTACTCCTTTCCGTATATAACACTGTTAGAAACCGTTACAGATAGTACTGCTATCTTTGTCGACCGCGCGCGGCCAACCAAACCCTCAGGGTATTATTTGACGCTCAGTCCTATTCAAAACAATCGATACTAAAGTCTAAATATAATCCCAGAGCAGGGGATAAAACATGATTTAACAGTCAAAATGGCATAAGCATTTTTTTTTCTTTCATTTTCACGTAGTTTTGGCTGTCTTTCCAATTGGTGAGACCTAATCATACAAAACAAGAATCTAAAACGAAAATTATAATATGGCTTATCTTTTTACATCGGAGTCTGTTTCTGAGGGACATCCGGATAAAGTTGCAGATCAGATTTCCGATGCACTTATCGATAATTTTCTAGCTTTTGACAAGGATTCAAAAGTAGCCTGTGAAACTTTAGTGACCACTGGCCTGACCGTACTGAGCGGAGAGGTAAAATCAGAAGCTTATCTGGATGTACAACAGATTGCCAGAAACGTTATCAATAAGATAGGCTATACGAAAGGTGAGTATATGTTCGATGGCAACTCCTGTGGGGTCATATCGGCCATCCATGAGCAATCTCCCGACATCAACCAAGGTGTGGATAGAAGCAGTCCGGAAGAGCAGGGTGCCGGTGATCAAGGGATGATGTTCGGTTATGCCACCAAGGAGACCGAAAACTACATGCCCCTAGCCTTGGACCTATCACATAAGGTCCTGATAGAACTCTCCAAACTGCGACGGGAAGAAGACGCTATAACCTACCTAAGGCCCGATGCCAAATCACAGGTAACGATAGAGTATTCGGATGATAATGTGCCCCAGAGAATCGATGCCATCGTTGTATCAACACAGCACGATGACTTTGATGAAGAGTCGGTGATGTTGGCAAAAATCAAAAAAGACATCATAGAGATACTGATTCCAAGGGTAAAAGCGCAGCTTAAGCCCGAGATACAGCAGCTCTTCAACGATGATATCAAATATCATATCAATCCTACGGGTAAGTTTGTCATCGGTGGGCCGCATGGTGATACGGGCCTAACAGGCAGAAAGATCATCGTAGATACCTATGGGGGAAAAGGAGCGCATGGAGGAGGTGCATTTTCCGGAAAAGACCCGTCGAAAGTAGACCGCTCAGCAGCTTATGCCACCCGGCATATTGCGAAAAACCTAGTGGCCGCAGGACTTGCCGACGAAGTATTGGTCCAGGTATCCTACGCTATCGGTGTTGTAGAGCCTATGGGAATCTTTATCAACACTTACGGTACGGCCAAAGTAGATTTGAGTGATGGTGACATCGCAGCCAAAGTAGCCGATATATTTGACATGCGTCCTTATGCCATAGAGCAACGGCTAAAGTTACGGACTCCGATATACAGCGAGACGGCGGCCTATGGCCACATGGGAAGACAGTCAGAAGTCAAAACCCTGATATTCAAGGACTCTTCGGGACGAGAAGTAAGTCATGAAGTAGAGACCTTTACTTGGGAAAAACTGGATTATGTAGATAAGGTAAAGTCTACTTTTGGTCTTGCATAACTCCTAAGGAGCAAAAAACAGTTCAAATCGTACTCATAAAAAAAGCCTCTCGTTAAAACGAGAGGCTTTTTTTATTGAGCTGCTGTTTTTTTCACCTTATGTTTTCTGATTTGCCTACGCAATGCCTCCGTAGCTGTATCGGTAGCCTCTTCAAAGGACTTTGCTTCTTCTTTGGCAAAGAGTTGGGACCCTGGAACATTGAGTTTTATTTCAACCGTCTTGTTCTCGATAGTGCTGTTGTTATTGACCCTCAAGAACACTTCCCCATCCACGACTCGGTCGTAGAACGTCTCCAACTTATCGACTTTCTTTTGAATAAAATCCAGAAGTTTTTGATCAGCATCAAAATGTATGGAATGCATTTGTAACTTCATAATAACAGAGTTTTAAAAGGTTGATAATAATTTAAGCTTTTGGGTGCGCTCTTTCGAATATTGCTTTCAGTTTCTCCATAGAGTTATGCGTGTAGACTTGTGTTGCGGCAAGACTACTATGTCCCAATAGGTCTTTTACAGCATTGAGTTCCGCACCTTTGTTCAATAAGTGAGTGGCAAAAGTATGTCTAAGTACGTGGGGGCTTTGCTTATCCAAAGTGGTGAAATGACTAAGGTACTTTTTCACTGTCCTATATATGAACATGGGATAACAAGCATCCCCCTTATCGGTAACGAGTAATGCATCGTGTTCGGTTGCACTGAATCCTCTATTCTTGAGTATCAAATAGTTTTTGAAGGTTTCCTCTAAGTTTTGGGGAAAGGGGACAATACGTTCTTTATTTCTTTTTCCCAGTACCCTGATATGCCCTTCGTAGAAGTCGACATCCACCTCTTTCAGGGCGATGAGTTCGGAAAGGCGTATACCCGTCCCATAAAGTAGCTCTAGGATAAGTTGGTCTCTAGCCCCGGAGAAGCCATCTTCGTACTCACAGTGATCGAGTAGATGGAGCATCTCACTCTCACCCACAAACTGAGGTAGACGTTTATTGGACTTAAGGGCCCTTATTTTGCGTGTGGGATTATCTGCAATAACTTCTCGTTTCAAAAGGTATTTATAATAGGAGCGCAGTGAAGCTATTTTTCTATTGACAGTACTACTGCCCAGTCCCTTATCGGTCAGGGACACTATCCAGGAACGGACCGTTCTGTAATCTGCTTCGGCAGGGGAAATATCGGGAAAATGTTTTCCCAGAAAAGAAACATACTGCTGTAGGTCATTCTCATAGGAAAGCAACGTATGCTTACTGTAGCGTTTTTCGTAAGCCAGATATTTGAGAAAAGATGCAATCATAAAAAAAGTACTACAGGAACCTGTAGTACTAATTTAATAAATATCGCTTGAAAATTACAGTGAACTAGTAATTTTCTTCTGCGTACATTTTTTGTCTATAAGCTGCTTTCAACCTAGTGGTTCTTCTGCTTACGGATGGTTTTTCGAAATAAGTTCTTGAGCGAAGTTCTTTAAGAACACCTGTCTTTTCGAATTTTTTCTTAAACCTCTTCAAGGCTTTGTCTATAGATTCGTTTTCTTTAACGTTGATTATGATCATATAATTATAACACCCCCTTTCAAAACTTTGCAAATATAAGCAAAACATCTTGAATTTGGAAGGATTTACAAGCAGTAACATCGTTTTATCTCCTAATTCTAGATACTATCCCATCACAGACAGCAAGCATATCCGCTTATTCTCTTCTTGGTCTGTCATCCTATTCAGCTCAACGGCCCAAGGTTCGCTGATTTCGGGCTTTCTGCCCCCAAAAGAGTCACTTTATTTCAACATGGCACGGGAGATGACCAGTTTCTGTATCTCTGAAGTTCCCTCTCCTATGGTACAGAGTTTTGCATCACGGTAGAATTTCTCCACAGGATACTCTTTGGTATACCCATAACCACCAAATATCTGCACTGCGTCATTGGCAACTTCCACAGCGATTTCGGAAGCATAGTACTTGGCCATGGCAGATGCTTTGCCGACGGGTTTGCCCTTCATTTTCAGGTCAGCGGCCTGTAAGGTCAGTAGCTTTGCCGCTTCTACTTTGGTCCCCATCTCAGCAAGCTTAAAAGAAATCCCCTGAAACTTAGCTATGGGCTGGTTGAACTGATGCCTCTCTTTGCTATACTGTAGCGCGGCATCCAGCGCGCCCTGGGCTATTCCCAAGCTGAGGGCGGCAATCGATATCCTTCCCCCATCCAACACCCCCAACGACTGTATGAAACCTTCCCCGGTTTTCCCGAGCACGTTGTCTTTGTGGACGCGGCAGTTATCAAAAATCAACTCCGTCGTTTCCGAGGCTCGCATTCCCAGTTTATTTTCCTTCCTCCCCGCAGAGAAACCGGGCGTTCCCTTTTCTATCACAAAAGCGGTCATGCCATGAGAGTCGCCGACCTCCCCTGTTCTTGCTATGACAACGGCAACATTGCTGGATTTGCCATGGGTAATGAAGTTTTTGGCACCATTAAGGACATAATGGTCGCCCTCTTCTACAGCTACGGTCTTCATATTGCCCGCATCGGACCCGGTATTGGGTTCTGTCAGTCCCCAAGCCCCTATCCACTCCGCACTGGCCAATTTAGGGAGGTATTTCTGCTTTTGCTCTTTATTACCGAACTTCAGTAGGTGTCCTGTACATAAAGAATTGTGGGCGGCCATGGACAACCCTATGGACCCATCGATTCTGGCCAATTCGGAAATGGCGGTAACATATTCATAATAACCAAACCCGGAACCACCGTATTCTTGAGGAACAAGAACACCCATCAGTCCCAGTTCTCCCATTTTTTTGAAAAGCTGAATCGGAAACTCCTGTGATTCGTCCCATTCCATGATATAAGGTCGAATTTCCCTCTCCCCAAAATCACGGATCATCTGGGCTATCATTTTCTGGTTTTCGTTTTCCTCAAACCCCAAACCCATCGCAGTATCGGCAGTAGCAAGCATATATATGTATATTTAGTTTGTTATAAATCTAATCAATAAAAATGAAACACGAACGAATGTTAGTTTGGAATTCCCTGGGCATTTCTGAGGTTTTTGATCTTTATTGGAAATCCTTGTTAAAATTCAAACTATTAATGGGATTGTTTTTAATAAAGGTTATTTTTGTTTCACTATGAAAATAAATCTTTCGGTATAAAAATTTTTTTTATTTATGAAAATAGCTGTAGTAGGAACAGGTTATGTTGGCTTGGTTACCGGTACCTGTTTTGCTGAGACGGGAAACCACGTTACCTGTGTTGACATTGATGTCAAAAAAGTTGAAAAACTGAAAAGTGGCAAAGTAACCATATACGAACCTGGGCTAGAGGTTCTATTTGAAAGGAACATAAAACAAGGTAGGTTAGACTTCACCACTGACCTAAAAGAAGGTATAGAAGGAGCAGAAATCATCTTTTTGGCATTACCCACACCTCCCGGTGAAGATGGTTCTGCCGACCTTCAGTATATATTGAAAGTAGCCGAAGATCTGGGTCCCATTTTGAAATCTTACGCCGTTATCGTAGACAAAAGCACGGTCCCTGTAGGTACTGCGGAAAAAGTAAGGCAAAAAATCGCCGAAAATGCCAAGGTAGATTTTGATGTGGTCTCCAACCCTGAGTTCTTGAGAGAAGGTGTCGCCGTAGATGACTTCATGAAACCTGACAGGGTAGTCATCGGGACTGAATCCGAAAAGGCCATGAAGACCATGGAGACTTTGTATTCCCCACTGGTACGACAAGGTAATCCCGTTATCTTTATGGATGAAAAATCCGCAGAGCTCACAAAATATGCGGCCAATTCCTTCTTGGCAACAAAGATTACGTTCATGAACGAAATCGCTAACCTTTGCGAACTACTGGGAGCCAATGTGGATGCCGTCAGAAAGGGAGTCGGTACGGATAGCCGAATAGGAAAGCGCTTTCTCTTTGCCGGTATCGGATATGGTGGCAGTTGTTTTCCAAAAGACGTACAGGCACTCTCCAAATCTGCCGATGATGCCAACTACGATTTCAAGATTTTGGATGCGGTCATGGACATCAACGCAAAACAAAAGACAAAATTGATCCCCAAGGTCAAAGAATACTTTAATGGCGACCTGAGTGGAAAAACCATCGCCGTATGGGGGCTGGCCTTCAAACCCTACACCGATGATATCAGGGAAGCCCCTGCCCTGGAAAACATCAAGGCTCTTTTGGAGATGGGTGCCAAAGTCAAAGCTTATGACCCTGAAGCAATGGACAATGTCAAAGAAATCATGGGAGACAAGATTACGCTATGTAGTAACGAATACGAAGCCCTAGAAGGTGCAGACGTATTACTTATCGTTACGGAATGGCCTGTATTCAGAACCCCTGACTTCGATCAACTATCAGAAAAACTTAACAATAAGGTCATTTTTGATGGCCGTAACCTATATCAGATAGACAATATGAAAGAAAAAGGATTTGAATATTACAGCATAGGAAGGGGATACAATGTCTAAAAAAAGAGTTTTAATCACAGGTGGAGCCGGTTTTCTCGGCTCCCACCTGTGTGATAGGTTCATCAAGGAGGGGTTTCATGTCATTGCCATGGACAATCTCATCACTGGGGATTTGAGGAACATAGAACATCTCTTTAAGCATAAAGATTTTGAATTTTATAATCATGATGTATCTACCTTTGTCCATGTCCCCGACAAACTGGATTACATCCTCCACTTTGCTTCTCCCGCTAGCCCCATCGATTACCTGAAGATACCTATACAGACCCTGAAAGTAGGTTCGCTGGGCACACATAATCTATTGGGGCTGGCCAAGTCCAAAAAAGCGAGGATGATCATCGCCTCTACTTCCGAAGTGTATGGCGACCCTATGGTACACCCACAAAAGGAAGAATATTATGGCAATGTCAACCCTGTAGGACCACGTGGTGTATATGATGAGGCCAAGCGTTTTCAGGAAGCCATGACCATGGCCTACCATACCTATCACGGTCTGGAAACAAGGATAGTACGCATATTCAATACCTATGGTCCACGGATGCGACTGAACGACGGACGTGTACTTCCCGCTTTTATCGGGCAGGCATTACGGGGCGAGGACCTCACTGTGTTCGGGGACGGTTCGCAGACACGTTCATTTTGCTATGTAGATGACTTGGTAGAAGGGATATACCGTTTGCTCATGAGCGATTATGTCTATCCTGTCAATATAGGTAATCCCGATGAAATTACCATCGGCGAGTTCGCCGAGGAAATTATAAAGCTGACGGGTACTACACAAAAAGTAATCTACAAACCACTGCCCAAGGACGATCCCATGCAACGGCAGCCCGATATCACCATAGCGCGTGAAATATTGGACTGGGAGCCTAGAGTATCACGATCGGAAGGGCTGAAGATCACGTATGAATACTTCAAGTCCCTCTCTAAGGATGACCTTTATACCAAAGAACATAATACCTTCGAAGGGTTTGTAAGAAAATAAGAAAATCGCTACTGTTGCATACACACAATATGCCAAAGGACAGTATGTCCGAGGCTTAAACAGACATCATCCATGCCAGAAAAAGTATTGATCACCGGCGGTCTGGGCTATATAGGATCCCACACTGTAGTAGAAATGATAGAAAAAGGTTACGAACCTTTGATTATCGATAATCTGTCCAACACGACCGTAGAGGTATTGGATGCCATAGAGAAAATCACGGGCAAAAGGCCGCAGTTCGAAAAGGTAGAAATGTGTGACCCAGAGGAAATGGACCGCTTTTTTACCGCTAATAAGGGAATCAAGGCCGTCATCCATTTTGCAGCAGCACTCTTAGTCGGGGAATCGGTGGAAAAGCCCGTACATTATTATTGGAACAACCTGTTCTCCACCATTAATCTGCTCAAAAGCATGAAGGTGCACGGGGTGAAGAACATTGTCTTTTCCTCCTCTTGTACTGTCTATGGTAACCCCGATACGCTGCCCGTAGATGAGCAAGCACCTTTTAAACCCGCTGCCTCTCCTTATGGAAACACTAAAAAAATGTGCGAAGACATCCTCAGAGATGCTACCGCAGCCGCAGCCAGTGACCTTAAAACGATATCGTTGCGATACTTCAACCCTATAGGCGCACATCCTACCTCTCTAATCGGAGAAGTACAGCATGGTGAACCCCATCACTTGGTACCTTATATTACCGAGACTGCTATGGGCAAAAGAGATTCACTAAAGGTATTCGGTGGCGATTATGATACACGGGACGGTTCCTGTATCCGCGATTATATCCATGTGGTCGACATTGCCAAAGCCCATGTCTACGCTATCGAGCGCCAGCTGGAATCCAAACAAAAACAAGATTATGAAGTCTTCAATCTGGGAACGGGCAATGGTGTCAGCGTACTGGAAATGATCCACGCTTTTACCAATGCTACGGGCAAGGAGATCAACTACGAGATTCGTCCAAGAAGACCGGGGGATGTCGAGGCCGTATATGCCGATACGAAACTGGCCAATGAAGAGCTGGGCTGGAAAGCGGAACTGAGTGTGGAAGATATGTTAAAATCAGCTTGGGACTGGGAACAGAAGCAGTAGACCCAACCCACCACTTCTGAGGTATTTTCTATTTTGATCAATGGCCGACCTAAAGGCCCGATAAACAACGGTTTAATCTATATCCATCATGGCAGCAAACAAAATCTTAATTACCGGAGGAGCAGGGTTCATCGGTTCTCATCTCATCAGGCTTTTTGTGAACAACTATCCCGACTATCATATATACAATCTGGACAAGCTCACCTATGCGGGCAACCTCGAAAACCTAAAGGATATCGAAGGAGCTGACAATTACACTTTTATCAAAGGTGATATTGTAGACGAACAGTTTGTCAAAGGCTTATTTGCAGAACACGCTTTTGATAGCGTTATTCACCTTGCGGCAGAGTCACATGTGGACCGTTCTATTAAAAATCCCACTGAATTTCTTTTCACGAACATCGTAGGGACGGTCAACCTGCTGAACGCAGCAAAAGAGGTCTGGGCAGCTGATTTCAGTGACAAGGTATTCTACCATGTATCTACCGATGAGGTATACGGTTCTCTGGATGATGGCGGGTATTTTCTAGAGACCACAGCTTATGATCCTCAGTCGCCCTACTCTGCTTCCAAAGCCAGTTCCGATCATTTTGTGCGTGCCTACAGTAATACCTACAAGCTTCCCATCAAAATCTCCAACTGCTCCAATAATTATGGTCCGAATCAGTTCCCCGAAAAACTGCTCCCTTTGATGATCAACAACATCAAACAAAATAAACCCTTACCTATATATGGCAAAGGTGAGAATATCAGGGATTGGCTCTATGTAGTAGACCATGCCAAAGCCATTGATGCTATCTTTCATCATGGCAAATTAGGGGAGACCTATAATATCGGAGGCTTCAACGAATGGAAGAATATCGACATTGTACACCTACTGTGCAAGGTGATGGACAGGAAACTGGGCAGAGAAGAAGGGACATCCGCACAGTCTATCACCTACGTGCAGGACAGAGCGGGACATGATATGCGCTATGCCATTGATGCCAAAAAGATAATGAACGAACTGGGATGGGAACCTTCATTACAGTTCGAAGAAGGACTGGAAAAAACGGTCGATTGGTATTTGGAAAACGAAGATTGGCTGGAAAACGTGACTTCCGGTAATTACCAGAAATATTATAATGAGCAGTACAGCTGAACAGGCCACCCCGAAAGGCGGGTCTGGCCCGCACTCTTGACTATGGGCCAATAGCTCATTAATTATTAATCAAAAAAACATCACTCCCATCATGAAAGGTATAATTCTCGCTGGAGGTTCAGGAACCCGATTGCATCCGTTGACACTTGCGGTAAGTAAGCAACTGATGCCTATTTATGACAAACCGATGATCTATTACCCACTGTCAGTACTGATGATGACAGGTATCCGAGAAATACTGATCATATCCACTCCGCATGACATGCCGATGTTCCAGAGGCTGCTCGGCGATGGAAAAAAACTAGGTTGCGAGTTTACCTATGCCGTTCAGGAAAAGCCCGAGGGCCTGGCCCAAGCCTTTACCATAGGTAAGGAATTCATCGGGGAAGAAAAAGTCGCCCTGATACTTGGTGACAATATCTTTTATGGGACAGGGCTTATGGAGCTGTTACAGCAAAATAATGATCCCGACGGTGGTATAGTTTATGCCTACCACGTCACCGACCCAGAACGTTATGGCGTAGTTGAATTCGATGAGCATAACAAGGTGGTATCTATCGAAGAAAAGCCCGAAGTACCCAAGTCCAATTATGCAGTACCCGGACTTTATTTTTATGATAACGATGTTGTGGAGATAGCGAAAAACCTCCAACCCAGTCCTCGCGGGGAATATGAGATAACGGATGTCAACAAGGTATATCTTGAAAGGGGCAAATTAAAAGTAGGACTGTTGAGCAGAGGCACTGCATGGTTGGATACCGGGACCTTTCCCTCACTGATGCAAGCCGGGACCTATGTTCAGGTCATCGAAGAGCGCCAAGGCCTCAAGATAGGCTGTATAGAAGAGGTAGCCTTTCGTATGGGCTTTATCAATGCGGCTCAATTGAGTGAATTGGCGGCACCTTTGGTAAAGAGTGGTTATGGTCTATATCTCAAAAGTATTCTGGACCATGAAACACCTTATTAGCCCTGGGGGTCAATGAAAAACTGCTCCAAACAGCTCGGACTTAAAAATATAGGATGACGACAATCGCCCTTTGTAGCTTATACCAATAAAAAGGAAAAAGCATCGAAACCACCTTGACAAAGATAGGTCTTTAAAAGAAAGCAGTTATTAGATTCTTCATTAAACCCAGAATGTTCGTTGGAACTTCGTCATGAGGACTTAAATGGCAATGAATCAGTGCGTTTTCTTGGGTTCAGCGTAGCACCGCTACGGTTAATTCAAAAAACGCATTCAGTTACTGATTTGAAGTCAGTTAAGTCCGGAATAGATTTTCTAATGGACATTTTGGGTTAAAGCTTTGCCCAAAGAAAGAACAATCTTATTTTCAGCACATTGTCGCCTCCCAAACCATGGTGGCTAATATATCCCTGTTTTCGCTCTTATGCCCAAACGAAATTGTCCAACCCCGGATTATGTATTAGCGCTTAGTTATGAGAGTTTAACCCAAAATAATCAGTAGCATTCCTATTACAAACATAAATTGCTTCAAAATCAGCGGCTTTACGCTGCGCAGGTTCGTTACCTTAATAATCAATTAAGCCTCCTCACCTAAACCGCTGGTTTTATTGTACTTTATGCTCTCATCACGAAATCCTACTGATCAATTTGGGTTGAAACCCAAATTTGTATTAGTTCTTTGCGGATCAAGTGGTGTCCGAAATTGCTGGGGACATGATTATAAGTGTATTGAGGCATAACGTTTCAGGAAGTAATAAATTCAAATAAGAGGCTTTCGAACTTGGCTGAAATTTTAGGTTTTAGCAAATCGGACTTATTATTCGCGGAGGCACTTCTATAGATCATCATTCCAACTAGGCCTAAATCATTAATATTCAGTATATTTAAAAGTCTACGACAGCACCTACCAGCTCACCCCTCCCCGGCTAATCACTTTTTTTTCACCAGAATCTGCCATTTTATAGAATACCTGAATACTGGGATGATAATTGATGACAGGCTCCATACCTTGTTCTATTATGAGTGAGTGCTTTCAAGTTCACTTGGGAGTAACCGTAAGTCCGGCTCACTTACAGTTCACCACCACACACGCTCATATTCCTTAATAGGAAAATCGTTAGCAGTAACTTTTTTTAAACCATTTAACAACAGTAAAATATGAAAACAAAAATGTTTTTGATGGCCATGATCACCTGTGTGATCTATGGCTGTTCTCAGGAAGAAGTTAAAATCGAAGAGGTTCCCGAAGTAGCTGATGGGAGAGAAATAGCTAAAACAGTATTCTTTTACACAGGGGACCGTGCAGCTGAAATACCCAGTTTCCAACCTCAAATAAAAAAGCTTGGAGAGCTACTGGCCGATGACCCTGTCTACATAGCGGAATATGAAGATGGAGCGGACAAAATTCTGGATGAATTAGCTGCAAAAAACCCTAGCTACTTTGATAGGCTGGAAGAAGGGATTCATAGCAAAAACTTCAATGCTATCTCCAAAGCCATACAAGAAGGTTATAACCTAATTGCAGCTACCAATCGTCTGAACACGTTAACCTCTATCGAAGAGCTCTCCGAGCAGAACATTCTGGGAAATATCGATTTAGATGAGTATGATTTCTCCAAAATAGAAGATTTGGAAAAATTGGAAAAATTGGTCGAAGAGCGTTTTGCAGAGGCGGGTATCGATCTTGAGGAGGCAGTGGCTTCATTGAGTACTGCCAAAAAAGGGGGCAACGACTCTAGTAAGCAGTTTTGTCTGGCATTGCCGGGAATTGCCTTGGCCTACCGTGTTGCCGCCAATTTTATCTATGTTGTTAACTTCAACACTCAGTTCAACATCAATATCAACCAGAACTTTAACCTCAATCAAAACTTTAATATTCCCAGATTGGAGACCGGTTCTTTCACGCAAGAGAGATTGGTTACCGAAATCGCAGCAGCCTTCGAAAACTAATTGTAGGTCGGTTATCCAATAGGTAAATCTTTTTTTCAAAGATGAATTAGGGAAGCCAAGGACCGGCTAAGGCTTCCTTTTGACCTTCCTGAGTTAACGACGGTCAGCGTCAAAAAATATCCACTAAACAATTTCAAGAGAATGAAACGGACAGTGATGATACTCATGGCCATGATGATGGTCACAGGTTATGTATACCTGAACTTCATAACCACTTTCAAGACCAACGTTGTGCAGCTTTCTTATCTTAATGATAAAGGTGTTCAGTTTTTCTTTCCTCAAGGCTGGGGTTTTTTCACCCGCAACCCTCGTGAAGCGAAGTACAAGCTGTACCAATGGAAAGACGAAAAGTTAAAGTTAATCAATTATAAAATAACCTCTTCCAACAATTACTTCGGTTTTTCCAGACGGGGCAACCGCATATCCATGGAAATAGAACGGTTAAAAGACCAACTCCCAAAAGCTTCCAACTGGACACCGGCCACGGGTCAGGTCCATGACCTGGAACTAGAGTCGCTTCCCTTTGATGAGCAATTTCCCAAACCTGATGGTGTCAACTACATAGAGAAAGGGAAATACATTATCATGCAGTACCACATTACTCCTTGGGCTTGGCTCCGCTTTCATGAAAACTACCATACAGAGTTTAGCTACTTAGGCTTTGAACTACAATGAATCTACCGCTATGAATATATACCTAATCAAAAAATCACTGATCCAGATGAATCAGTTCTTCTTTGAGAGGAACCCCTTTACCTGGGTCTATGGCAGCGCCAGAACCGTACTGGCCATAGGAACATTGATTACCCTATTTTTTAGCGAACCGGGCCATATCTTTGACCAAAAACTGTACGAAGAAGTCAATGCGAACTTTCTGTTCAGCGATTACAATTTTTTCTACTTATGGGGTTATGAAAACCTACAATTGTCCATGGGCCTGGCCATGATGATATTACTGCTGACCTTAACGGGGTATTACCCGCGTTATACGGGAGTGCTGCACTGGTGGGTATCGGCCAGCTTTTTTTACTCTTCCAGCATTATTGAAGGGGGAGATCAAATTACTTCCATCATCACATTATTGTTGATTCCTGTCACATTATTGGATCATAGAAAGTGGCATTGGCAAGACTCTAAGGATTTTGGGGAAAACAGAAAGTTTGTGGGCAATCTGGTCCTGCTCATCATCACCGTACAAATGTCCATGATTTATCTCAACGCGGTTACCGATAAGGTATACAGTACTGAGGAGTGGAAGATAGGCAGTGCCTTTTACTATTATGTCAATGACCCTTTCTTTTCATATCCTGACTGGATGAACCCTATGATGGAAAAGCTATTGGGGACACCTTTATTTGTTTCTTCCATAACATGGGGCACGCTCTTGCTAGAGATGCTTTTGTTTGGGGTACTCTTCAGCAGTAATGACAAAAGACGGCTCTTGTTCCCTATTGCGGTGATTTTTCATTTTATGATCATATTATTTCTAGGCCTGGTCAGTTTCTTTTTTGCGATGGTGGGAGGATTGATCATCTACCTGATACCACCAAGCGTCGCCCAACCGAAGCTTTTTTGGAAGTCAAAAAAACTTGCGGTGGCGGTAGGCGGTTATTTTAGGGCATTGGTGCCTATCGGGGCATTGCAGAAAAAGCAAGCTTAGCGGATGGGCAAGGATGCTTTTCACAATAGGCATCATTATCACGGAAAGGTCATGGACCTTTCCGTGATACCTTAACCATACTTACTCATTGTACAGTACATGGAGCAAGGTCTGCCCTACCGCCTTCAGTGTCTTTCTATCAATGATTTCCAAAGCGTCTCGGTGGGTATGATGATAGTCTCCAAAATAACCTAGACTAGGGTCATAGTGAACGATATCAATGGTCGGTATTTTAGCATATTCGTTGATAAACTGATGGTCGTCCAAGATACCATTATGCTGTTGATAGATGAAAAACTGGCCATAACCTAGAGTATTTCCCGTATCCCAGACTTTTTTCATGACCTTGGGGGCATACTGCATGGACAGCCCCTCCATATGAAACTGTGCTCCTTTGGCACCTACCATATCCAGTAATATACCGTAATAAGCTGAATACCCTTTTTTATGTTTGTTCCGGGACCAGTACTGCGAACCTAGGCACCAGTATACCTTATCTCCTTCCGGATAAGGTTTACCCTCAGGATATGGGCCTTCGTACCCTTCCGGTTCCGCGTAGTCCTCTCCATCAAAGAAAATCAGGTCGACACCGATATTCTCTAAAGGCTGTAACTTCGCTGTACAACGGGCAACCTCCAAAAGTACACCTACGCCACTGGCTCCATCATTGGCTCCATCGATAGGCTCTGTCTTACGTTCTGTATCCTTGTCGGCAAAAGGTCTACTGTCCCAATGAGCCGCCAGTAGTATTCTTTTCTTGGCACTTGGGTTTATATGGGCAATGATATTTTGCAGATTCAGCACGGTACCATCGAAAGCCTTGGCTTCAAACTCCTGAACTTGAACCTTGGCACCAAAGTACCTTAACTTGCCCACAAGGTATTCCGCACAATCGGAATGCGCCGTACTATTAGGTATACGCGGACCAAAAGTTACCTGCTCATCAATATATCGATAAGCAGAATCCGCAAGAAAATCAGGGACCACCACAGCTTTTTCCTCGGGAAGGTCTATAGTGTCCGTTTTGGGTCTGTCCTTATTTTCACAAGCAACAAAGAATAGACTCAGAAAGATAAGGAGGCCGAAATATACCTTGCTAAAGGTAGTGCAAACCGAAAAAGATAATGTTCTGAAAAGGTATCGGCAAGATAAAATTGGATACATATAGATAATTAATTGATTAATAGGATAAAAGTAAAGCTGCGGTCAACGCATCGCTAATCCATCAAAATTAGGTGCTGATTTGTTTGACAACAAATTTTGATTTAGCTTTGTGGATATTATAGGATATAAATAAAAGAGGGGGCTAGAGCCCCCTCTTTTATTTATCAGAAAGTTTTTACCAATATTTTATTTGATGGAGTTGCAAAGTACAATTGAGTCTATTGCTGAACAACACTTGGCCAATGATAAGCATTTTTTGGTAGATGTTAGTGTCAGTGCAAAAAAAGGCCCTACGAAAGTACTCATCTTATTGGACGGAGACGAAGGTATCAGTATAGATGATTGTGTGGCTCTGAGCCGTAAGGTAAGCCTTAGCATCGAAGAACAGGACCTGATCACCTCTGCATTTACTCTGGATGTATCCTCTCCAGGTCTTGACCATCCACTGAAGCTGATTAGGCAATATGAAAAAAATATCGGCAGGACGGTCAGGGTAATGACACTGGATGGAGAGGAAGTCGAGGGAGAACTGAACACGGTAAGTAAGGATACTATTACGGTAATGAAGAAAAAGAAGAAAGGAAAAAAAGCAATGGAAGACCCTCAGGTAATCATTGCTTTTGAGGAAATAAAAAAAACAAACGTATTGGTTTCATTTAAATAAAGGAAAAAAATGGATGCAGGGACATTAATAGAATCATTTGCGGATTTTGCTAAACAAAAAAACATCGACCGACCAACGATGATCCGCATACTGGAAGATGTATTCAAGACGATGATCCGAAAAAAATATGAACACGATGACAATTTTGATATTATTATCAATGCGGATAAAGGAGATTTGGAAATCTGGCGTTTTCGCGAGATAGTCGATAATGATTCGGAAGATATTTGGGACCATGATAAAATCAGCTTGTCAGATGCCACGAAAATCGAACCCGATTTTGAGATAGGAGAAGAGGTAGCAGAAGAGATCAAACTAGAGCATTTTGGTAGAAGGGCAGTGATGACGGCAAGGCAGACCCTAATGCAAAAGGTAAAGGACCTAGAGAAGGATATTCTTTATCAAAAGTACAAAGAACTGGTCGGTGAAATCACCAATTGCGAAGTATATCAAATATTGAGCAGGGAAGTACTGCTCATCGATGGAGAGAGCAATGAGATATCTTTACCTAAAAGAGAGCAGATTTCAAAGGATAGATTCCGTAAAGGCGACTCCGTTAGGGCAATCGTAGACCGTGTAGAAATGGTTAATGGCAATCCTAAAATCATTTTATCAAGGACTTCGCCCGTCTTTCTGGAACGCTTGTTCGAAAGCGAAGTACCAGAGGTATACGATGGCCTGATTACCATCAAAAAAGTAGTACGCGAACCGGGAGAGCGAGCCAAAGTAGCCGTAGAGTCCTACGATGACAGGATAGACCCCGTGGGAGCCTGTGTGGGGATGAAAGGTTCTAGGATACACAGTATTGTCCGTGAACTACAGAATGAGAACATTGATGTTATCAATTATACGGAGAATGTAGAACTCTATATTTCCCGTGCTCTCAGTCCTGCCAAAATCGGTTCCATGAAAATAAATACAGATGAAGGGCGCGTTTCGGTCTTTCTCAAACCCGACCAAGTTTCCTTGGCTATAGGCAAGGGTGGTCAGAATATCAAACTGGCCAGCAAGCTGGTCGGTTATGAAATAGATGTATTCAGAGAATTGGGTGAGTTCGAAGAGGAAGATGTCGATTTGGACGAATTTGGAGATGAAATCGAAAGCTGGGTCATCGATGAGTTAAAACGTGTAGGGCTGGATACCGCCAAGAGTGTACTGACACTGACCCGTGATGAACTCATTCGAAGAACAGATCTGGAAGAGGAGACCATCGACTTTGTATTCACAACTCTAAATCAAGAATTTGAATAAACTATGAAAGGCACCTATTGATCTTAAGTGCCTTTCTTCATCAAAACACAGGGCATTCTATTTTTTTTTACCCTTTAAGTAACGCTAAAAGATAGAATAAAGATCAAAACTTTTAAAAAATCACAAAAAAAAGGGATATTTGAGCATGGCAGAAGAAAAAATGATGAGGCTGAGTCAAGTAGCAAGAAAACTCAATGTTGGTAGAACAACCATTGTCGACCATCTTGTGAAAAAAGGCTTTGAAGTTGATAGCAGTCCAAATTCCAAGATTACTACAGAACAGTTCGATATGTTAGCTAAGGAATTTGCGTCCTCTGCCATGGACAAAGAAGAAGCCTCGGGCCTGACTATAGGCAAAAAACATACGGATAATGTTGTTACGGGGGCAGAAAAAGTGGCCAAAGAAGGTTCTGATGACGAGATTCTCATCAAGAATGTTGCCTTGAAAAAAGAAGCCGAAGCCAATCCCAAAGTAGCAGAACCTGTTAAGGAGGAGTCCAGTACGAAGTTTCAGAAAGAAACCCCAAAACTAAAAGGGACCAAAGTATTGGGAAAAATAGATCTGGATAGCCTAAAAGGCAAAAGGAAATCAGAGCCGCCGAAAGTAGAAGAAAAACCGCGCCCTGTGGCCAAGGAAAAAATCGAACCCATCAAAGAACAGCCTAAGCAAACTCCCGAAAAGGAGGAAAAGCCTGCAGAGAAGGAGGTCAAGCCCGCTGTGGTTGCCATAAAGGAAAAGAAGGAAGTCGAACTACCCAAAGCTCCCGTAAGCAAAGAAGAGCCTCTAAAGAAAGAGACTCCGTCCCCTTCAGTAGCGCCCATTAAAAAGCCTGAAAAAGAGCCATCTACTCCTAAGGTGGAAAAAGTGGTAACACCTGTAGAGAGTAAATCAACAGAAAACAAACCCATAGAGAACAAAAAGCCTATAGAGAAGCCAGCCGAAGTAAATAAGGAAAAAGCAACTGCACCTAAGACTCCAGATGTCATAGAGGCAAAAGCGGATAGATTACAGGGACTCAAGGTCATCGGTAAGATTGAACTCCCCAAAGAGAAGTCCAAATCAAAACCTGTCGCTTCTTCTGACGATCAAAAAGAGAAAAAGAAAAAGAAGCGGCCCAGAAAACGTATTCATAATACCAATAGACCTGGTCAAGGAGGGCATGGAGGTAACCGTGGAGCAGCGGGCGGAAGAAAACCCAAAGCAGATAAGGAGGAACCTTCGGATAAGGAAATACAAGACAAAATCAAGGCCACTCTGGCCAAACTCAGTGGCGGCAAGAACAAAAAGGGTTCCAGTGCCAAGTACAGAAGAGAGAAAAGGTCGGCTATAGCCGAGGCCAACGAGGAGAAAATGCTCCGGGAGCAGGAGGAATCGAAAACACTTAAAGTTACCGAATTCATCTCTGCAAACGACCTTGCATCATTAATGGATGTCTCCGTAAATGATGTCATTTCTACCTGTATGAGCTTGGGCATGTTCGTATCCATCAACCAACGGCTCGATGCAGAATCTATCACGGTTATTGCAGATGAATTTGGTTATAATGTAGAGTTTACCACTGCTGACGATGAGCTAGAGGTAACAGAAGAAGAGGATAAAGCAGAGGATCTACAGGATAGAGCTCCCATCGTCACCATTATGGGACATGTTGATCACGGTAAAACCTCATTACTCGATTATATCCGTAGCTCCAAAGTTACGGCGGGTGAAGCAGGGGGTATTACCCAGCACATCGGTGCTTATGATGTGATGACGGATAGTGGACAAAAAATCGCCTTCTTGGATACACCGGGTCACGAAGCTTTTACCGCCATGCGTGCGCGTGGTGCCAAAGTAACCGATATCGTTATTATAGTGGTCGCCGCGGATGATGATGTGATGCCTCAAACGAAAGAGGCCATCAATCACGCTCAAGTAGCCGGTGTTCCCATTGTCATTGCTATAAACAAAGTAGACAAGCCAGGGGCAAATCCCGATAAAGTAAAAGAATCCCTATCTGCCAACAATATATTAGTGGAAGACTGGGGTGGAAAATACCAGTGCCAAGAGATATCGGCAAAGACAGGACAGGGTATCGATGAACTACTGGAGAAGGTCTTGCTAGAGGCAGAGCTATTGGAACTGAAAGCCAATCCTGATAAGAAAGCAGTAGGAACGGTCATCGAGGCCAGTTTGGATAAAGGAAGGGGTTACCTAACCACCATTTTGGTACAGAATGGAACCTTGAATGTCGGGGATATTATATTGGCAGGTGCTTATTATGGTCGTGTCAAGGCTATGTTCGACCATACCACCAAACGTCTGGAAGATGCAGAACCCTCCACTCCTGTACTGATGCTCGGTCTGGATGGTGCACCACAAGCGGGTGATAAATTCAATGTCATGAGTTCTGATAGGGAAGCAAGAGAGATCGCTTCCAAAAGAGAACAAATACAACGCGAACAGAACATACGTACCAAGAAACACATTACACTCGATGAAATCGGACGTCGATTGGCCATCGGTACTTTCAAAGAACTCAATGTTATCGTCAAAGGTGATGTGGATGGTTCCGTGGAAGCCCTTTCCGATTCTTTATTGAAGTTATCTACGGGTGAAGTACAGGTCAATATCATTCACAAGGGTGTTGGTCAGATTTCAGAATCGGATGTACTCCTAGCCTCAGCTTCTGATGCCGTCATCGTCGGTTTCCAAGTAAGGCCTTCCGGTGGAGCAAAGAAAATCGCCGAAACCGAAGAAATCGAAATACGGCTGTACTCCATCATCTATGATGCCATCAACGAGGTCAAAGACGCGATGGAAGGCATGTTGGCTCCTGATGTAGAAGAGGTTATCGTAGGTAATGTCGAAGTAAGGGATGTATTCAAAATATCTAAGGTAGGTACAGTAGCCGGTTGTATGGTCATCGATGGTTACATCAAAAGAAACAACCCTATACGCTTGATACGCGACGGAATCGTCATCTACTCTGGAGAAATGGGACAACTGAAACGTTTCA
Source organism: uncultured Cyclobacteriaceae bacterium (assembly GCA_947492745.1). Classification (GTDB taxonomy): domain Bacteria; phylum Bacteroidota; class Bacteroidia; order Cytophagales; family Cyclobacteriaceae; genus Aurantiphycus; species Aurantiphycus algarum. The sequence continues at coordinate 38,084 of CANLOE010000010.1, forward strand.
AAGAGGATGTACAGGAAGTGAAAAACGGATACGAATGCGGTATCAGTATCAAGAGCTTCAACGATATCAAAGAAGGCGATGTCATCGAAAGTTATGAAGAAAGAGAAGTAAAAAGAAAGTTATAGAAATACGGGCGTCTAGCCAACAAGCATAAAAGCCTGTCCCTAGAAAATGGGACAGGCTTTTATCGTTTTAGCCCTATCGACCAATATACCTAACTATTGAGTTATACAAACTTAGCTTTTAAATATCGCATATCTTCCTGTTCATTTTGCTTCACTCTGTGTTGACAATCCTCAGGATAGCGCTGCTATCCCTGCGGTTCTCGCCTTGATTGAAACAAAATGACCAGCGGAATCTTATACGACATTTGAAACCCAAATTTGTATTAAGAGATTGTTGCAAACTATCTCCTTGCCCGTATTTATTTCATGCTTGTTGTAAACAGCTAAAGCGGTGGATAAGCTCCTCGATACCTGCCTTCCAAGCCGTTTCTCCACAAGACGTGCCAAGCTTCCACTCCACCCCTAAGCTCTTTCGCTTAAACCCAAATTGATCGATAGAAATCGTGATGAGCGCATAAATAGCAAAATACCGGCCATTTGGATTCGTTCGGCATAGCACCGCTATGGTGAATAAAGACAGGTGGGCAAAGCTTCCGGTATGAAGCTATTTATGCGCGGAATAGGTTCTCTATTGATCATTTGGGGTTAAAAGATAGAGTGCCATCAATTACAGCGTCCTGAAAAGGAAAATGTCTTTCATCAGAATGAAGTGATTTAGACTTTTTCTTTTACCTGCCTATAATCTGTGCTCATGAAAAAGTAAATGGAAAAATAAGTCATGGAAATACGGACATTTCGCGCCATTCACTCTATCATATGTCCGCTAAAAAAGAATTGCTCGGTAGCACCGCCCAATTGTTTAACTTAGTGATAATAGATAGCCATTGTATCCACTTAACTCTTAGACATTGAAAAAAGCAGCTCTTCTTTTGTGTTTCCTAGCTTTCCAAGCTATTGTTTTTGGTCAACAAAAAATCACACTCAACGATATATACGGAGCCGATACATTTTATGAAAGAAGTGTGGGCGGTATCAACTGGATGAACAATGGACAGTACTACAGTGCCAAGAGTGGCAATGATATCGTGAAGTATGACATTACTACAGGTAGTGTAGTCGAAACACTACTGGAAGGGGAAAAATTAGGTCGCGATTTTCGTTTTCAGGCCTACAGGTTCAGTGCCGATGAACAACAAGTGCTGCTCATGACGGAAAGGGAAAGCATTTACCGAAGGTCTTATCGAGCCAATTATTATGTCTATGACCTAGGTCAAAAAAAATTAAGGGCACTTTCTTCCAAGGGAAAGCAATCTTATGCTACGTTTTCACCTAATGGAGAGAAAATCGCTTTTGTTAGGGGCAATAACCTTTTCTACACTTCCCTGATGACAGGAGAGGAAAAGCAGGTTACGCGGGACGGCAAGTTCAACCATATTATCAACGGAAGTGCCGATTGGGTATACGAAGAAGAATATAGCTTCGCCAAAGCTTTTTTCTGGTCTCCCGATGGAAAAAAGATTGCTTTCTACCGCTTTGACGAAACCGGGGTCAATGAGTACAACATGCAAAAATGGAATAAAGGTCAGCTATACCCAGAAGACTATCGATTCAAATATCCTAAAGCGGGAGAAGGTAATTCCAAAGTAAGCATTCATATCCATGACCTCGAAAGTAACAGTACCCTTACCGCAAAATTAGAAAAGGACAATGACTTTTATATTCCCCGGGTCCAATGGACGGCAACAGCGAACCTGCTTTCCATACGTAAGATGAACCGCTTGCAAAATGAGCTGCAACTGTTCCATGTCAATGCCACGACAGGAGAAGCCGAACTTATCCTGAAAGAAAAAAGTGACACCTATGTCGACATTGACTTTTGTGATGACCTCACCTACCTCGAAGACCAAAAGCATTTTGTCCATTCCTCTGAAAGTGATGGTTATAAGCACTTGTATCTCTATACCATGGAAGGTAAGACCGTAAGACAGCTCACTAAAGGTAAATGGGACGTGGACACCTTTTTGGGCATAAAAGAGGGCAAGGGAAAGCAGACGCTTTATTATACTTCTACAGAAGGCTCTCCCATGGAGCGCTACTTTTTCAGTATCGGCATCAATGGTAAAGGAAAGAAAAAACTTTCCCAGCGCAGGGGCTATCATAGGGTAAATATGAGCAACGATTACAAATACTATATCGAGTATTTCAGTAATGCGACTACTCCCAAACAAGTCAATCTATACCGAACCAAAGGAAATACCCTCATCAAAAACCTTGAAGATAATGCTGAGCTAAAGCAAGTGATCAGCGCGCACGGAGTACAGTCGAAATCTTTCTTTACTTTCAATACCGTAGATGGCACTGCACTGAACGGTTATATGATAAAACCGAAAGATATGGAGCCAGGAAAAAAATATCCCCTGCTCCTGTACCAATACAGTGGCCCTGGTAGCCAACAGGTAAAGAACGAGTGGGCAGGAAGTCATTTTTTCTGGCATCAAATGCTGGCCCAAAAAGGATATATTGTTGCGGTAGTAGACACGAGAGGCACAGGAGGAAGGGGCGCCCGTTTCAAGAAAATGACCTATAAGCAATTAGGAAAGCTGGAAGCAGAAGACCATATCGCCGGGGCAAAATACCTAGCGGGCCTAACCGAAGTAGATGCGGACCGTATCGGTATCTGGGGCTGGAGCTATGGAGGCTATATTTCCTCGCTTTGCATGATGAAAGGTGCTGATGTTTTCAAAGCGGGCATCGCTGTAGCTCCCGTGACCAATTGGCGCTTTTATGATACCATTTATACCGAACGCTACCTTCAAAGGCCTCAGGATAATGCTTCGGGCTATGATGACAATTCCCCCACGCAGTATGCACATCTACTGAAGGGGAACTTCTTCCTGATTCACGGCACAGGTGATGACAATGTCCATGTTCAGAATAGCATGGCATTGGTCGATGCCCTTATCAGTGCCAATAAACAGTTCGATACTTTTTTCTACCCGGACAGAACACATGGCATCGGCGGGGGCAATACACGTTTGCACCTATTTACCATGATGACACAATTTGTCGAAGACAAACTTTAACCGAAATTGATCGATAGAAATCGTGATGAGCGTATAAATAGCAAAATACCGGCCATTTGTGTTCGTTCAGCATAGCATCGCTATGGTGAATGAAGACCGGTGGGCAAAGCTTCTGATATGAAGCTATTTATGCGCGGAATAGGTTCTCTATTAATCATTTTGGGTTTAACCCACATGATGCATTTGGCTCACCATGATGCTTATCTTGATGATATTCACGCACCTGTAATCCTGTTCACTGCTTAGTTTTATAGAATCAGAGTTCATGAGCCTTCGGTTCTTTCGTTTGAGATCTGTTTTTCCAACATAACTCATGAACCTGCGATTTGGCCCTTTATCCCGGATCATGCATTGGAAAATCTACTGCGGATCTAATACAAATTTGGGTTTTAAATGTCGTATAAGATTCCGCGGGTCATTTTTTTTCAATCAAGGCGATAACCGCAGAGATAGCAGCGCTATCCCGAGGATTGTCCACGCAGAGTGAAGCAAAATGAACAGGAAGATATGCGATATTTAAAAGCTAAGTTTGTATAAATAGCTGCAAACCGGTCGTTGCACTACGTTTTTTGAATTCACCATAGCAGTGCTATGCTAAATCCAATAAAACTCCCTGATGGATTGCTATGTAAACCCTCGTTACGAAGTTCCAACACATAATCCGGGTTTATATCGAAGGGGTTTAAGCTAAGCTCCTTAGCTTTCGGCTATGCAAGAGAGAAAAGCCTTCAATAGGACACCAAAGTCAAAATTCTCGCTGCCGAACAAAAGGTCTAAATCACTTCCCCACAGTTTTCCTTCCGACAAGTCGGTCTTACTGTATCCAGCCTAAAAGTACGTTCCGGATGACCTGCTCAGCGCAATTTATTTTACCGATTGCCTCTATGGTAAGCCTCCACTATTGGGCAGACCTTTCCCAAATTAGGAGATTCAAAGTCTAAAAAACATCCTAAAATGAATTTAAACACGTTTTATCATGAATACCAAGGGCTTGGCATGGTTTTACCAATTAAAAAGGTGAAGCAAAAATACAATTTATGATAAACACTTTAGAATTGCATATGGGTCTAGGTCGTCAATCAAAAAAGGATGGTATCCGTCTTATTTTTCTTATCGCCTTACTATTTTTTCAAATCAATTCTACTCAATCTCAATCCATCATGAAAAATACCATCCCTGAAGAAGGCTTCTGGGTGGGAGAAGTTTATGAAGGCAGCAACAATCTCGAAAGTAAGCCTTTGGGAAAGGTAGTAGCACTGGAAATGTTCGACGATAACCTTCGGGGGGATAAGACAGTCCTCCGGTCAAACAATAATAAGAAGGTAAAATCTCTTTCAGTCCGTTATAAAATGCACAAAAGCTTTGAACGAGGCAGATACACTTTATCGGTCGGTGCAGATGATCAGATACGGCTGAGTATCGATGGAGGTAAGTCATTTTTGGTAACGAAAACAGGTAGGGGACAATATACTAGAGAAGAGGTAACCGTCACACTGGATGGTGAATACGAGTTGGTCATCGAATGTACCGAGTGCAAGAAACCCAGTAGAATTTCCTTTGACTATACCCTTCTGGATAAATCTGAAAAAAAACGAGCCCGACAACGCTACGGAGTTAGCAAAGACTATAATAAAAAAGCTGATAAGCATAATGCAAAAGGTCCATTCCTCAGAGAGGACAGGCATGCTCAAGACATAGCCACCCTTATGCAGCGGTAACATACAAGCGAAAAAAAAGAAATATAGATTTAACCCAAAATGTCCATTAGAAAATCTATTCCGGACTTAACTGGCTTCAAATCAGTAAATGAATGCGTTTTTTGAATTCACCGTAGCGGTGCTACGCTGAACCCAAGAAAACGCCCTGATGTATTGCCATTTAAGTCCTCATGACGAAGTTCCAACGAACATTCTGGGTTAAATTGACAGATAGCGAACCAAAATTTGTAGAGATGTTGATTTTTGACGCGATAATCGGAAATTCGGATAGGCATCAGGAAAACTGGGGGTTCATTTCAAAATTCAATGAAACAATCATTGAAATTGAGGAAGAAATTAAAACCAAGAAGCGTTTTTTCCAAAAATTATATCCTATCTTAAAAATGTTTCTAGCGACTGCTGCATTAGCTCAAAGACAATTAGAGGAAGAGAATAATACCAAGCCTCGAAAAAGCACATTACAAAGTCAAAGCTTAATAGTAAAGACGGATTTTTCCCCGATTTATGATAGTGGTTGCTGTTTGGGCAGAGAACTTGTTGATACCAAAATCGAAAAAATGCTTACGAATACCCAAATGTTGGATGCGTATGTAAATAAGGGAAAAGCAGAAATCAGAATTGAAGAAGGAAAAAAGAAACCTCAACATTTCGAATTGTTGCGAGCTTTGATGGTTACATATAAAAATGTCTTTACCAGTACTATCAGTCGAATCAACGAAGTTTATTCTTTCGAAGGATTAAAAGAAATGATCCAAACTATAGACAAGGAATTACCCTCAGAATTAAGCCATTACAAATTATCGGAAAATCGTAAAGAGTTGATGATAAACTTAATAGATTTACGAATTCAAAAATTGAAACAATTAATTGAATAAAATAGGAAACATATTTTTGGTATGGCGTAAAGGCCCCGGTTCCAGGAGGATTCCTGTTGGCAAAATAAAACGTAATGTTTCCTCGGGAACACGATTTGAATACATACAGAAGAAATTAGAACAGGCAGAAGGGGAAGGGTTTATACCCTATACGGGCTTTCCGCCCCCTAAGAAAAAGTATACTGAGAATGTAATTGAGATTTTCGCACAACGAATACCAAAAAGTGAACGTAACGATTTAAGTGATTTTTATTCTTTCTGGAAAGTAGACCTCACGAAAAAAGAAGATCCCTATTATATGCTAGCTCAAACTCAAGGATTGTTACCTATTGATAATTTTGAGTTTCTTGCTGATTTCAATCCAATAAAAGGTCTAAATTTCATCAGTGAAATAGCAGGTATTACCCGAGAAGAAATCTCCTCTGAGCTAGTATCAAAGGGAGATAGGTTGACTTATGAATTAGACCCTACAAATCGCTTTGATAAGAGCGCTGTCAAACTATACAAAGAAGATTTATTCCTTGGTTATGTAAAACTCATTCACTCTAGGGTTTTTTATAAAGCTAAAGGAAAGGTCAATGTCACTGTTCATCATATTGAAAAAGACAGTCTATTGAAAAGGGTGTTTATAGAACTGGAAATCCAGTGAATGCGGTATAGCAAAAGCCTTTACCCCCAAGAGACCGTAAGCAGGGAGACAAACCAAGGAAGCGGCCTTAAGAAAATAAGCGTATTGTCCATTGGTAAACAGACACTTGTGACATCCATAATGAGCCATTCGCTTCTCTAAAAAACACCTTGCCCTTAAGCAATTGTGTTTGGGGATAAACGCTTCTCTTTAGTCAAAACACAAAGACGGTAGCCTTCTCACAGGTATCTCCAACGAAGAGTAACGCAAAGTGAACAGTATGGAATACTGCCTTCGAATCCGAATCATGCATTGGAAAATCTACTGCGGATCTAACTCAAAAATTGACTTCCCCGTGTACTTCATAGTCGAGGTCATCGCGAAGTATCATTTTTTGATGGCCCTTCAGCCGATAGGACTGTAACAGAATATGCCCGTCCTCGGTCTCGTCAAAGGTAAGTTCTACTTCATTGCTCTGGTGGTACAAGGTATTACTATCATCATACAGGGCTTTTATCTTACGGACCTGCTCCGGTCTTTTGAAATAATAGATTTCCAGCTTACTTACCTCCACTTCTTCGGGGGCTTTGGCACTATAGGTAATCACTTTCAAATTGCTCTCCCTATCCTGAAGTTCTTCTTGTAGGGTATAGGCATCTGCCAGGGCAGGGCTATTGATATCGATAGTATAGAATACCTCCAACTCTTTTGACCAGCCGGCACTGTCAAGACTCATTTCCAAGGAGTCTTTCTTGCCATTCAGTACGCTGACTTTGGTTGTTTTTACCGATTTCCCACTGAGCAGCTGTACTTGTTGTTCTAATAGGCCTTTTACATCGTAGTACGTATGGACGGGCACTTTGGGCGAAGGCTCGCTGACACAGGAGTAGATGGCCAAGCTGGCGCTCAATAGCAGGGGTATCGTATGTTTTTTCATACTTATCAAAATCATGGTGTTGATAGGAGCGGTACATTGTCCTCCGCTCCTATCAAGAAACCTTTATGGAAAATCAATTAGCCATCGATAAGGACATCGCCCGTCATTTCATCGGGGGCAGGTACCCCCATGAGCTTGAGTATCGTAGGTGCCAGATCTCCCAGCTTCCCATCTTTGATACTTCCCTTATACGTCTCGTCCACTAGGATACAGGGTACCAGATTAGTGGTATGTGCTGTGTTCGGGCTACCATCTTCATTGATCATACGATCGGAATTACCATGATCGGCAATGACGATGGTACTATATCCATTGGCAGTGGCGGCACTGACCACTTCCTTCGCACATCCATCGACGGTTTCGCAGGCTTTTACCGCGGCTTCGAAGACTCCTGTATGGCCTACCATGTCGGGATTGGCAAAGTTCAAACAGATGAAGTCGGGCCACTGGGCCTCCAGTTCAGGAATGATCTTATCCCTGATATCACCGGCACTCATCTCGGGCTGTAGGTCATAGGTAGCCACTTTTGGAGAAGGGCATAACAAACGCTTTTCTCCCGCAAACTCAGACTCGCGCCCTCCGGAAAAAAAGAACGTGACATGTGGATACTTTTCGGTCTCCGCGATACGTATCTGTTTTTTGTCTGCTTTGGACAAAATCTCACCTAGGGTATTGCTCAGGTTTTCTTTGTCGAAAATAACTTTCACTCCTTCAAAAGTATCGTCATAATTGGTCAGGGTGACATAGTACAAGTCCAGCTGTTGCATATCATGCTCCGGGAAGTCTTTCTGTGTCAGTACTTCCGTGATTTCCCGTCCCCTGTCGGTACGGAAGTTGAAGCACAGTACCACATCGCCGGGCGCTACTTTGGCCATCGCCTGCCCGCCATCACCCTTGAGGATGATAGGTTTGATGAACTCATCCGTGACACCGTCTTCATAGCAGGACAGTACTGCCGCTGGCAGGTCATGGGTCAGCTGGCCTTCACCTTTGACAAGTGCATCATAGGTCAACTTTACTCTTTCCCAACGCTTGTCCCTGTCCATAGCATAATAGCGTCCCGTAATACTGGCTATCTTGCCCGTAGTCTTGTCCATATGCTGCTGAAGGTCCTTCAGGTATTCGAACCCTCCTTTGGGGTCGGTATCCCTACCATCGGTAAAGGCATGTACGAACACCTGTTCCAATCCTGCCTCTGAGGCCGCAGTACATAGACCTTTCAAATGATCGATATGAGAGTGCACACCTCCGTCGGATACCAAGCCGATAAAATGTACTTTCTTTTCATTGGCCTTTGCATAATCAAAGGCATCTATAAGTGTCTGCTCTTGCTGTAGGGTTTTCTCTTCTACGGCTTTATTGATCTTCACCAGGTCCTGATAGACCACTCGGCCGGCACCTATGTTCATATGACCTACCTCGGAGTTGCCCATTTGCCCATCGGGAAGGCCTACGGCAAGCCCTGAAGCTTCCAAGCGGCTGTGAGGGTAGTTATCGTATAGTGAATCCACAAAAGGGGTATTGGCTTTATCGATAGCAGAAACCGAACTGTCCGTTGCGATTCCCCAACCGTCCAATATCATGAGAAGTACTTTCTTGTCCATAGGAAAATAATTATTTCTTGATGTTGAAAACACCCGCCATTTACTTTGACCCAAAGGGCTGGCTGGGCGATGTAAAGGTCGTCATATTATTTAATTAATGCTGCACTAAAGGGCTATTTTGAACTGCATCACTTATATTTTCAAGTGTGCCCAGTGATTACCAACGGTCACATGGAATTCGCAGGAACGACATTCACCTTCAGCTAAACATTTTCTTGGTTATACTCATTTCCGATGTGTTCCTTTGACGTATAATACCAACTTAGCTTTTAACCCAATTTTGTATGACTCCATTGATAGTGCTGCTGCTGCTGTTTTTTCCCCGCGCAGCCAGCGGGTTCCTTCGCTAAAATGCCCTATTAATGCTTTTTGAAGCTCGGCCCTGCCTCATTCTACACTCAGAATCAGCGACAGTAAATTCCAAAACAATAGCTGCCAAACAGTTTCGAAATAAAAGCTCGGTAGTAGAAAAAAGTAGCTATCTTATCTCCACAAACACCTTAAACTCAGTCTACCTTCTTATCTTTATTACTCTTAAAAGAACAAATGCAATTATTCAATTTTAGGTTTGTAAGTCATTCATTATTATAGTAAATTCAAGACTGCATTAGTTTGATAACTTGTTCTCTTGAGCATTTTTTGGCATAATTTTAGCCACTGATATAGTGATTTGTACTCTAAAAACTATGAGATTAAGAAAAGCAAAACAGTTCGTGTCGATGATGGTCTGGGTATTATTGTCCCTAGGTCATGCTACTATGGCACAATCTGATATTATCAATGATGTAAAGCAGGCCCTGAAGTCCGGTAGCGCAAAAGAAGTAGCTAAACTTATGAATGCCAATGTAGGCCTATCTCTCGATGGTAAGAACGAAAACTACAGCAAAGCTCAAGCAGAGTTCGTACTGAAGAACTTTTTCAAGGAGCATCCGCCGACCAGCTTTATCGTGGTACATCAAGGAGCCTCCAAAGGCAAACTGCCCTATGCTATTGGTCAGTATGTCAGTAATGGCGACTCCTTCAGGATATGGATCCGTATAAAAAATTCGGAAGGGCGGTTTCGTATCCATGAGATGAGCTTTACCCCCGAATAAGCCCCTTGTAGACATTTATCGTAAATATTTATAAAGCACTGAAAATATCAGTGCTTTTTTTTTACTTTTATCACGTGAAACTAGACTACCTTACCCCAGAAGCCATTCAGGCCTTCATCCAATCCGCATTGTTAGAAGATGTCGGTGATGGCGATCATTCTTCACTGGCCTCCATACCGGAACACTTTCATAATAAAGCACGCCTATTGATCAAGGGCGAAGGCATCATCGCCGGACTGGAGATGGCCGAGCACATTTTCAAAGCGGTAGATCCACAATTGGAAACAGAGCTACTGCTCAAAGAAGGTAGTTCTGTAAGTTACGGTGACATCGGGCTGGAGGTACAAGGCCCGTCCCGCTCCATTCTCACTGCCGAACGGCTGGTACTGAACTGCATGCAAAGGATGAGCGGTATTGCTACGTATACCCGTCATCTCATGGGCCTCATCGCAGGTACAAAGGCAGAACTGCTCGACACCCGCAAGACTACTCCCAATTTCAGATTGATGGAAAAATGGGCCGTAGCTATTGGAGGCGGTACCAACCATCGTTTTGGCCTCTATGACATGGTCATGCTCAAAGATAACCATATCGATTTTGCAGGAGGTATCGAAGCCGCCATCCGTTCTACACAAACCTACTTAAAAGATAAACAGTTGTCCTTGCGCATAGAGGTAGAAACCCGTAACCTCGAAGAGGTCAAAGAAGTGATGCATGTCGGCGGAGCCGATGTTATCATGCTGGACAATATGAGCCCCGAACTGATGCGCGAAGCAGTGGCACTCATCGGTGACAGCCATCAGACCGAAGCTAGCGGCGGTATCACTGAGGAAACCATCGCAGAAGTGGCCCAATGCGGTGTGAATTTTATCTCGGTAGGCGCACTCACGCACTCCATTAATAGTATGGACATCAGTTTAAAAGCAATATAACATCGAGAATCTGCCCTTTACAGAGGACAAAAGTCTATTTTTCCCGTGGGGATAAGATCACTCTAGTTGTTCATAGCAATTTTTAATCTTAATTTTGTGATCATTTTACAGAAACACCGTATCCTATAATTCTTGTGCATAGGGTACATCGCATAAACGCAATAGTCAATGATCGTAAAGACCAAAAAATACAAACTCGATAACAATACCTATATCAAACTGGGGATGATCAACATTCTCAAACAACAGTGGTGGGTAGGATTGATCGCATTGGCCATTTGTTGTGGCTATTTTATTATTCCCAGTATCTGGTGGTTCATCGGTGCCGGTATAGCACTGGTCCTGTATGTATTGTTCTGGCTGATACAGTTCGCAGGGGTAACCCAAATGGAACAGACCAAGATACTGTTCGAGAGACTATCCTATGAAATCAATAGCCAACAGGTATTGATCAAAATCAACACCAAACAGGGGATGCCCATGAAGTGGGAAAATATAAAGCGGGCAGAGGTGGGGAAGAATCATTTTCTACTTGTCGTGAACAAGGCCCAATTGATCCATTTGCCCTTCAAGATTTTCAATACCGAAAATGAAAAGAAATTTGTCGAGACCATCTTGAAAAGAAAAGGATTGATCAAAACCAAAGCATAGCTCCAGCTCCTATATCGATCGGGTATGGATATACAGAGGACCGCTAACGCAAAATCCCCTGTTTACGGACCAACGTTCTCTACGTTTGCCGTCCCGTAATCGGATGATCAAGCTAGTACTTGGTACCGTCAGCAGAAAACCCGATCTGGCCCTAGGCTACTTACTATATATCTTCTTAGAAGATTTTCATGAAACGACTTTCGCTGATGGCACAAAAGGCAATACTCCGTATCGGCCATCTGCGATTTGAATATCCACTACGGACTTAAGATCAATCGGATTGCGTAATGAGCGTGTAAAGTGCAATAAGATCAGCGATTTAGGTGAGGCGGCTTTTTATCACTAAGGTGACGAGCCTGCGCAGCGTAAAACCGCTGATATTGAAGTGATTTATGCTCGTAATAGGAGGGCTATTGATTATTTTGGGTTAAAATAGTTGCCTATCAATACCCTATTTAGTTTTTTTGAATCATACCCTCAGCGATGCTATATTTGTCCACTGATGCTATTTTCAAAGTAAATGATAACAAATTGCTGAAGTAATTTACGAATAGTTTCTTATTGTCCACTAGCTCCATCCAAGGTCTTGTTCGATTTTGAATCCAAAGGGAAACCGAAAAACGTCTACAGCTTAAAAGAAGCTCAGCTGAAAGCCGCCGATTTCTGCGCTTATCAGGAGCGGTCCCAACAGGAAGTACGCGACAAGCTCTATACCTATGGCCTCTATCCCGATGAAGTGGAGGAGGTACTATCCCGGCTAATTGTGGATGGTTTTCTAAACGAAGAACGTTTTGCCATTGCCTATGCGGGAGGAAAGTTCCGGGTAAAAGCCTGGGGAAGAAAAAAAATAATCCAAGGACTAAAACAGCATAAAGTTTCAGCTTACTGCACTCAAAAGGGATTGGACAGCATCGACGAACAGGAGTATCGGGACAAACTGTGTGCTTTGGTGCAAAAGAAAATCCCGCCCTCCATTCCTAAGGATACTTACAAACTTCAACACAAGATAGCCCGTTACCTGTTCGGAAAAGGCTATGAACAAGAGCTGATATGGCAGTGCCTTCGAGAGAGTTTCGATTCGTTGGACCATTGAATTTACTATTTATACTAAACGATAACTCCGAGACAAAGCTGTAATAATCCGCTTCAACCCAAAATGATCAATAGAGAACCTATTCCACGCATAAATAGCTTCATACCGGAAGCTTTGCCCTCCGGTCTTCATTCACCATAGCGGGGCTATGCCGAACGAATACAAATGGCCGGTATTTTGCTATTGATACGCTCATCACGATTTCTATCCATCAATTTGGGTTCAAGCAAACTTTTATACCTTACCGTAGCATACTACCAGTATATATTCACCCTTTTCAAGACTATAAAGATATGCCCAAGCACTTCGACCTTTTTGATCATAAAATCGCACTATTGTCTTATCTACTGATATGGGGAACGGCCTGTCAGGCGCAAAATGAAGAAGGCCACCTTGATATCAATACAAACAAGCAGCAGGTGGCTCTGCAAGGCTATGATGCAGTCAGTTATTTTGAGGCATCAGGCCCATTAAAAGGGGATAAGGTCTATACTGCACAATATGATGGGGCTACCTATTGGTTTACGGGGCAGGAGCATTTGGATACGTTTTTGAAAAACCCTACAGCCTATATCCCTCAGTACGGTGGATGGTGCGCCTATGCGATCGGTAAGAATAGTGAAAAGGTAAGAGTAGACCCCAAAACTTTTAAGGTTACCGATGGGAAGTTGTACCTATTTTACAATTTCAATTTCAATAACACGCTAAAGGACTGGAACAAAAAAGAAAAAGAACTCACCATCAAGGCCAATGAGAACTGGAAGAGGATTATCAAGTAGCCGGAAAACGTCGTATACCTACCTTATGACCAGAATAGTCCAAAAAATAAAGGGCTTGATCTCAAATTTTGTTTGAAGAAAAGAAGGCATCCCGTATCTTTGCATGTTCGAACCCAATGCCTGATTGGTCAGGCGACACGATTTATGGAATTAAAGAACGCTTGTCATCGGATATTAACACAACTCGAAGAGGTTGTAGCTCAGCTCTCAGCAGAGGAGTTCAGGACTCCTGTCAGAGTACTCAATCAATCGACCATCGGACAACATGTCCGCCATACGCTGGAATTTTTCATCTGTCTTGAAGAAGGCATTGCTCAAGGTAGTATCAATTATGATAATCGAAAGCATGACAAGACCATAGAAAATGACAAGTCATTGACTTTGAGCAAAATAAACGAAATCAAGGCTTTTATCAATCAGAAGGGCAAAAACCATAGTCTAAAACTCCATGTCAATTATGATATGGACAATACGGACAGCACTACTATACCGACGAGTTACCTGAGAGAGCTGGCCTATAATCTTGAACATGCGGTACATCATATGGCGATTATGAAAATCGGTTTGAAAGAACTCAAACCTGATATTATCATCTCTCCGAGCTTCGGCATTGCCGTATCCACTCTACGCTATCAGGAAAAAGAGAAAACGGAGAAGGTACTTGATGCTTAAAGACTATTTTCATGAGTATACGATTGATTTCCAAGGGTCACATAGAAAATCCGTAGGAATGATATTTGAACTTTCTATACCATACTCATTGTTGTTGGGTCACCTTTTGGCACTTCATACCGTTGGAATTTCTACAGCCGGTGCTGCGACCTTTATTGACCTTGTCTTATTCCGTATTCAAGTTAAGTGATACAAAATTCTAAAATAATATGTTTCATACCAGTCTCTTGGGCGGGTTTTAGTGTTTATGGATAATACATCGCTGATCATTACGATTCGGGCTTATTAAAAATGGGGAGGAAAAATTTCATTATCAGGTTAAGGAGTTGGGAATACTGGCCTTTCGGAATCGTATATATTCCTATATTTTTTTATTGGGTATGGTTATCGATAAGAGCCAGATCCCTGTTCTTCTTTTCGGCCTCCAATCCGGGCATCGAAAACGGAGGGATGTTGGGGGAATCCAAAATCAAAATATTGGATAAGTTGGATGATGAACTGAAACCTGTTACCTTCCTTGTCAGGACAGGTGAGGGACTGTCTTCGATTTCCAAAAAGCTGCAAAAGGCGAACCTTGACTACCCCATCATTGCAAAGCCCGATATCGGGGAGCGTGGATGGATGGTTGAAAAAATAGTGGATGAAGCTAACCTGAGCGATTATCTACAAAGGTCCAAGGTGGATTTTTTGATTCAAGAGTACATCGACCTACCTGTTGAGGCCGGGGTCTTCTACTATCGCTTCCCGGGACAGTCTCAGGGCAAGGTCAGTTCCATTGTTCTTAAAGAAATGCTCCATGTCAGGGGTGATGGGCATAGTACGCTAAAAGATCTCATCCTTAAGAACGATCGTGCCAAACTGCAAATGGAAGTACTCTCCGAGGTATACGATATGAGCGAGGTACTTGAGAAAGGGCAGCACTTACAGTTAGTGGATATTGGTAATCACTGTAAGGGCACCAAATTTTTAAATGGCAACCACCTGATCAATGACAAGATGCACTTGGCATTCGATAAGATCAGTAACGGTGTACAAGGCTTTTACTATGGGAGATATGATCTTCGTTGTGCCTCTACCGACGATATGTATCAAGGAAAGGTCAAAATCATGGAGCTAAACGGTGCAGGTGCAGAACCGGCACATATCTATCAGCCCGGATTTTCGATTTTGACAGCCTACAAAGTACTTTTCCAACATTGGAAAACATTGTTCAAAATATCCAGGGCCAATCATCGCTTGGGCATCCCTTACCTCAGTCTACGCGAAGGCTGGAAAGAATATCAAAAAGTCAGAAACTATAATAAAACAAAAGCTACAGCATAGCGACTGTCGTTATTTTTTGGCCACTACTTCCATGCTCCAGTATCTTATTATTTTTTTTATCGGTTTTGCATTTAGCTTCGTGGGGTCCATACCACCAGGTGTCATCAATATCAGTGTATTGCAGCATTCCGTCAGTGGGCATTTCAGAGCTGCACTGCGCTTCGCCCTAGCAGCAGCGCTCATTGAATATCCTTATGCTTACATCGCCGTACGGTTCGAGTCATGGATAAGTGCCTCTCCCTATATGGTCAGTAAGTTTCATCTGATGGCTACTGTTGTTATGCTGGTCCTAGGGATACTGAACCTTTGGTCGTCCAAGAGTCCGTCGCCGAAACTGGAAAAGCTCAACGCCAGTGGTTTTCGAAAAGGTGTACTGATCAGCTTGCTGAATCCTTTGGCCATTCCTTTCTGGATAGGTATTACCGCCTATGTCAGGACACTGGGCTGGATACCCGAGATGTCACTCACCCAAGTGGCCATCTATGTCAGCGGTATATCTCTCGGAACCTTTGCCTTACTGCTCCTCATTGCCCTGCTTGGAAAAAAAATAGCTTTCCTTTTTCGTAGAAAAACACTTCTCAACAGCTTGCCCGGTTTTGTGTTTTTGTTTCTGGGACTGTATTCTTTATTTCTCTATTTCAGCTAGTTATCCTAGCGGGGTTTTTGAAGTGTAGGGGCGCTCAGCTCCATCGTTGACCGAAACCTTAGGATGACCGTCTTTGAGGTCATCGTTTCCAGTATAGGCCTTAAGGTCAGCTGGGCATTGTTTTTAGTCTGTTCCAGTACTCCTGACCGATAAGCTGCGGCTTCGATTTCCTTCTCGGCCAGCCGATAGGCTTTCTGAATAAACGTTTTATTATCCGAGAAAGTAGCGGTGGTCAAGCTGAAAATCTTCGTGTCATCCATATCCAGTTTGTAGTAGCACAACTCCGGTTCGGGTAAAGTTATATACAAGGTATCTCCTCCTATCACCACATCTTCGCCCCTGATCTTGGATAGGTCAACACAGCCTACAGCTTCTCCTTTTGATATCAACACGATACTGGATTCGAAAAATTTCAGTCCGGCAAACTCGGCCAAGCTTTCGTTCAGCTCAGTAATCTCCTTGAAATTATACCTGACTAGCTCCATTTTGCCTATGGCTTCCATTTTTTCCAGTACTAAGGTATGGAAAATAGCCATATCCTTCTCAGCAGTACCCTCATCCTTAGTATACGAATAAAAAGCAATGGCGAGTCCCAGAGCCAATAGCCAAGGAATGAGACGGGAGAATACTCTTAAAAAACGCATACCGATACTATTTCGTTATTCGAGTGAGGATTGGGCCTGTTCTGAGGTCTTGGTATTCAAAATATAGAAATGCCATGACCGAATGGCAAAGGCCAAGGTCAAGGGGATAATGGCATAGTGCAGTTTTTGGGGAATAGGATACCAACCGATGAGCGATAGCGCACTGACTATACCCACATAAAGGAAATAGTTTTTGACAAACTTTGTTTTCTTTTTAGAAAACAACAGAAAAAACAAAATCAGATGACTGGGCATGGCCCATAACAAGTTAAAGTTATAGGCAGCAGCATTATGGTCGGTGGCCACCCATAACAATAGTAATACACATCCCAACAGTCCGGATATTCCGAAAAACAATTTATCAAACCAGTAGGACACCCTTTGTTTACGGGTATCGAAAAAAGTAATCAAAGTAGCAAATAACAGAAACGTCATCGTAGTGAAAAGCGGTGTGAAAAACTGAAAAGTAAGTTCCCTCTCATTAGGTTCATAGGTAATCAGTGTCTCTCTGACCAAAGGCCGAGTGCGGCCTTCCGCAGTAATGACCGCCTGATTACAGGCCTTTTCCAAATATTCGGGTAAGAATGTCGCAATTTCGTTATTGGCTTTTCTATCCATGGGTAAGCCCAGTGCCAAGTCAATGCCAAAGTCTCCCCATGGTTGCTCTTGGAGATAAAGATCGGTCAGGCTACGTATCGTATGTCCCGTAGGCTCATCAAGGTCCGTAAATCGTAGGTCTTTCCCTAGGGCCTGCCTCAGCACGTCCCGTATCCTTGTCGAGCAATTGTCATAGAAGTAATCATAAAAATAGTAGCTGTTCTCGGGCTGTGCATTCCACTGTAAGAAATCGAACACCTTCTGTTTCTGGTCCAAACTAAGGTTAAGTACTTGCTCATGGACATAGCGGTTATAATGAATATAGACATTCAGGAAGTGTTGATAACGGGTCAGCCCCAGCTTGTACCTCAGATAACCTTTGGCAAAATTCCCATAAAAATTGGGCTGATCGAAATCAAATATTCCATAATTATAAATCATGTTGATATTATTGACCGAATCTACCACTCGTATAGCACTATGTCCAAAGGCAGAATAGAGTTCTTCCTGACCGGGACCACAGGTAACTACCATAATCTCTGTTGAGGAAGAAAGTTTCAGCTGTTCGCCCATCCCAAATAGCGGGATACTGAAAAAAATCAAAGAACAAATATATCTCATTAGAGTATTGGTAAATATTTATTTAATATCGTCAAAAATAACTCAGTAGCTCCACCGTCAATTCATCCTATCCGACATAACTACCAAGCCTTATTTTATAATGCTTAGACCAAAGCTGAATCTCCTACCCTGTGTTTTCAATGTTATCAATAGGTTAAGGTTTTCGTTAGGTTGGTAAATCTCCAATTGGATTGGATGAAAACCTAGCCTACATTGCTTAACGTCAATATTTTTCCCTGAAATATAGGAATAATTCAAGCAATAATCTTTGTGCTCGACAAGTTTGCTTCGTATTTTCAAAAAATGAAAGGTATATGGCAGGATAGAAGGAACTTTTTTTCAAAATTGAATGGTCGACGCCTACTGAATGCCCAGAAAGTATGGGGCAGTTATCAGTACTCCAGGTGGAGGGGCCATGCTTTTCATAAAGGTATGCCCATCAGCTTATCCATAGAGCCGACCACCTCTTGCAATCTGCGCTGTCCCGAGTGCCCCAGTGGACTTCGCTCCTTTACACGGCCTACGGGTATGCTACAAACAGAAACCTATCGCCAAGTCCTCGATCAAGTGAGCGGCACCTTGTTATACCTCTTATTCTATTTTCAAGGTGAACCCTATTTAAATAGCGATTTTTTAGATCATGTACACTATGCTCACAGAAAGCATATCTACACTGCTACTTCTACGAATGCACACTATCTTGATGATGTGCTGGCGGAGAAAACCATTCGCTCCGGTCTGGACAGGCTTGTGATTTCTATCGATGGCGCCAGTCAGGAAAGCTACGCTGCCTACCGTAGAGGAGGTAACTTGGAAAAGGTAATCACGGGTGCCCGTAATATCGTACAGTGGAAGAAAAAACTCCGCTCCAGCACACCTCATACGGTGTTCCAATTCTTGGTCGTAAAGCCCAACGAACATGAAATCAATGCCATACAGGCCTTGGCCAAAGAAATCGGTATCGACGAGGTAGTTTTCAAGACTGCACAGATTTATGACTATGCAGATGGCTCTCCCCTGATTCCCAGTATAGCGAAGTACTCCCGCTATAAGCAAGGTGCCGACGGTCGCTTTATCATAAAAAACAAATTATTGAACCAGTGTTGGAAAATGTGGCACTCCTGCGTGATTACTTGGGACGGTCAGATAGTACCCTGCTGTTTTGATAAAGACGCTGAACATGCCATGGGAAATGTGCTCCGCACCGACTTTGGCAGTCTATGGCATGGTGAAGCGTACCAAAACTTTCGACAATCCCTATTACAATCCAGAAGCCAGATAGAAATGTGCCGCAATTGCACCGAAGGCACCAAAGTGTGGGCTTGATAAGGTCCAAAAGCAAAAAACACTTCAAAAAGAATGAAGGACATTACCTGACACTACTACTCTTCGGTAGTACACCGCTTGAGTAGATCGAGCCAATATCACTTGAGCACAGGTGTTCTCTGTTGATGGGAGTCCTGATTTTGTCTGACCGCCTTCTCGATTTTACGAAAATCGATGCTGCTACAGGCCGAGCAACCGCTGGCACAGCCTTTGGGTTCTTGAGAACTTCCGAACCACTGTCTTCCTAGATAAAACAGCGCACTAAAGAATAAAAGAAATACGAATAATTCTTGCATGATCTTGTATATAGAAAAAACCACTATGGCTTCGAACTTAATTAAGAGTATTCCAACTGATCCGACCAAAAACAATCCTCCACTGATGTCAATTCTACAAAAGCTTATTTTTATCAGCGCTTTTTGTTTATCGTTTCGTTTTTGCCGGAATATAATTATTGCCCTCACCTACTCCACTTTAGATGAAATCTGTTCAATAATAACTCCTATCGCCTCCTATAAGTTCATCGATCATTCCATACAGCATCGATTTTCTGCTGCATATGAGGGTGAATATCACAGGCTGCGACGATTTCCTTTCCAAATACAGCCTCATTACCGCCTTTGAAATCAGTAACCTTGCCGCCCGCGCACTGAACGATGAGTACTCCAGCGGCAACATCCCATGGCTTGAGATTGTATTCAAAAAACCCTTCAAAACGGCCACAGGCCACATAGGCCAAATCTACGGCCGCACTACCCATCCTTCGCAAACCGTGAGTACCTTGCATGAAACCGTTGAGGATACGAAGGTAACGGTCCATTTTCTCAAAATTGTAATATGGAAAACCTGTAGCCAAAAGGCTTTCTTCCAAGCGTTCGACTGAGGATACACGTATCTCTTTTCCATTACAGTATGCCTTGGAACCTTTGACCGCATAGAAGCATTCCTTTCTATTGACCTCATAGATTACCCCGAGCACGATTTCCTTTCCCCTCATGAGGGCGATACTTACGGCAAATATGGGCAATCCATGGGTGAAGTTCGTAGTACCGTCTACAGGGTCGACAATCCACTGATAAAGGTCCCCTACTTTCGTGCTGGTACCCTCTTCTGCGATGAAGCCAGCTTCGGGAAGAATCTCCCCCAAACCTGCCACGAGTTGCGCTTCCGCAGTCTTATCCACATAGGAAACCAAATCGTTCAGCCCTTTGAGTTCAATGGCCTCCTTATCGAAGTTCTTGGATTCTTCCAGAATAAAGTCACCGACTTTTTTGCTCAACGCGATAACTTCGTCCTGCAAAGTACTAAGTGTTTTCATAAGTATTGTTTGGGGTTTAAACTCGAATCATTCATTCAGTCCAAATTCCATCGATTTCTACAGGTATTTCGAACCTTCGGTTTGATTCCCTCTATTACAGCTTCAAATCAGTAAAATGCTTGCATTTTTGGGCTTTTGAACCTCCTAGCTAAGCTGTAAATGCAGCTAAGCGCATTCACTAAACCATCAAAACGGACATAACAGTGAGGCAATGCAGCTCTCGGGAGGAAATCACTTTTCTCCACCGGCAATGACCAGTACTATCTCTCCTTTGATGGTTTTGTCCTTATAATAGTTATTGACTTCTTCTAAGGTACCGTTGACAGTTTCTTCATAGACCTTGGTCAGTTCGCGAGACACCGAAGCCTGTCTTTCTTTACCCAAAAGCTCCATGAGTTGTAAAAGCGTTTTTTGTAGTCGATGTGGTGATTCGTAGAGTACTATGGTCCTCCTTTCCTCGTTCAGCTGTTCTAGCTTGGTCTTTCGACCTTTCTTATGCGGTAGAAAACCCTCGAATACGAAGGCATCACTGGGCAGCCCTGACTTGACCAGTGCCGGAACGAATGCTGTAGCTCCGGGTAGGCACTCTACCGGGATATCCGCTCTTCGGCATTCTCTGACCAGTAAAAATCCAGGGTCGGAGATGGCAGGCGTACCCGCATCTGAAATCAAGGCCATGGTCTCCCCTCCCTGTAAACGGGAGAGTAGTTTTTCCACTTGCTGATGCTCATTGAATATATGGTAGCTCTGTAGTGGTTTTTTGATGTCATAATGCTTCAGCAGCACCCCTGACTTACGGGTATCTTCCGCCAATATCGTATCTACCTCACTTAAGATCCGTAATGCTCTCAGAGTGATGTCTTCCATATTCCCAATGGGTGTGGGGACTAGATAAAGTACGGTCGAAGCTTCCATGTTATTTTCCAAGGACTACACTAGAGCTTCTATCGCTTCGGCCAAGGAGCGGTCTTTCTTTGTAACAATGTTGCCTTCATCGTGTGTGGTCAGTTCTATGGTGACGCTATTGTACACGTTGGACCAATTAGGATGATGGTTCATTTTCTCTGCCACTATGGCCACACGGGTCATAAAACCAAAAGCTTCAACAAAGTCATTGAATTCATAGGTCTTTTTCAGCTTGTTATCTTCTTCTTTCCACATAGCATTTTAGTTATACTGCGAGGTAGGGAATATCTCCGAAAAAATCAATATGGTAGCCATAATTCCTGACGAGATATACCATAATTATAAGGCTATGACCCCCTCTACCTTATGGGCTTTTATATAGATATCGATAACGGCATCACTGGATTCAGCCATTATCTCTGAGGTCAGGCTGATATAGTTGCCCTTGCTGGACTTCTTCTCCGAGACCTCATGCGCTAGAAAAATCTCCTTGATATCAGCCTCCTTACCTTTGGGAACGATGAATTTGAACATGTACATCGCTGGCCATTCGTATTCCGCATCCAACTTTTCCTTGAAAGAGACTATACTTTCTTTATCCATGTCATTCTAGGGTCAAAAGTCCATTCTTTGAAGTAATCTGAGCTTTTTTAGAGCTACAAATTCAGTCAGTCTCTTTCTGATAGTAAATCTTATCACAACCTTAGAGTAGCAGTGTCAAGTAATAAGAGCATCATCAGTGCAATGAGAATCTTTCTACCTTCTCTTCAAAATAAACGATTCGAATCACTTCTTTCTCAAAAAAATAAAGCGAGGAAACCTCGCTTTATTTTCTGCAATTGTATCTAAAGCTTAATGTACCTTGTATCTCTTATCTTCGATATCGGCAAATTCCTTTATAGCTTGATCTATTTTGTAAGCTGTACCTCTTGCTTGTGTAAGCTGGTCTTTGTACACGTTGTAATCAGCTACTTCCGGTGCTTTGGTAATTGAATTCATTTTAACAACAAGTACACCGTTCTCTCCAGCAATGGGTGCTGTATTCTCTCCGGCTTTCAGACCGAATGCTTTACCTATAACTTTATCATCACGACCCACAGAGGGTAAGGAAGCCGTACTGAGCTTCAGGTCACTTGAAGTATATACTTTAGCGTCAGCTCCATAGGAAGCGGACATTTGGTCCAAATCACCGGAGGCACTTTTCAGTTTAGCGGTAATCTGCTGTGCTTTCTTTTCATTTCTAACTTTCTGTGTTATTGTTTCTCTCACACTTTCCAGATCACTATATCCCTTGTCCTGCTCAGATGTCATGATAGCCACTACATATCTATCACCTAGGTCAAAAGTCTCTGAAACCGAACCTTTTTTCGCTTCCCTGAACAGCCATTGTACTACAGGGCGTGCTTCATTGATATTTCCTACTCTTCCGGCATTGGGGTCGATATTGTCAACATCCACTATTTCCAGGGATTTTTCTTCTGCGCTCTTCTCAAAACTATCCATATCACTACTCTCCGCTGCAAAATAATCTGCTATTCGATAAGCTTCATTGATGGTCACCTCTCCTGCGGTAACATTTCTTTCAATCTCAGCTATTTTATATTGCTTATTGCTACGCTCCTCTACTTTGATAATATGGTAGCCAAACTGAGTCTCTACCACTTGGTTGAGCACACCAATAGTTTCAGTGCCGAATACTGCTTCATCAAACTCGGCAACCATAGCATTTTTCTCCGTAAACCATCCCAGATCACCACCGCTGGTATTACTGGGCCCTTCGCTTTTATCTCTAGCCGTTTCCTCAAAATCGGCACCTCCACGTACATCTTTAAGTATTTCTTGGGCTTTTGATTTCGCTTCTGCTTTTTCATCATCGCTACCACCTTCCCATTTGATGAGGATGTGCCTTGCCTTGGCGGAAGATAACGTATCTTCTTCTATTGTGGATACTTTGTATAACTTGAAGCCTGTTCCACTGAACATAGGGCCTATCACGTCTCCTTCATTGATCTCGGCAAGTTTGGATTTTAGCGGTTGAGGAAGTTTGCCCAGCTTATAGGTGGTATAGGCATTGAACCCATCAGAATTACTTTTGGCATAAAGAGAATCTGCTTTGGAATTTTTGAAAGGCTCGATTAAGGAGGCAAGGTCTTCTTTCCAATACGTGGTATCCTCTGCTGAGGCCACTACAGGGACCTCCACATATTTCATAGAGCGGCTACGCTCTGTTTTGTATTCTTCTTTGTGTTCGTTAAGGTAGTTTTTCAAATCAGCATCGCTGACAGCTACCGACGAATCATTGATAGAGTAATAAGGTATATAGAGATACTTCACCTCGGCAACATCGTTCTGTGCACTGTATTCTTTTATGGCCTCCGCTTGTGTAGTATAATCTGTTTTGCTCAATAGATTATTGTACTTCAAACGTACTCTTTCCTTAGGAAGGTCTTGCTCAAAAAGACGGATACTCAATTTCTGAGGCCCTTCGGGCAGACTGTTCCAGCGTGCATACTCCTGAGCGATTTTACTACGATCTATCTTGCCCGTCTCGGGGTCTTTGAATAGAGGTTCCAGACTAGGGTGAAGGTTTTTTCCTTGCGTCATATCGATCAGCTCTTCGGAACTTACGCGTATCCCCAACTTATCGAATTCCTGCTGGTAAGCATTTCTTGCTATCAACAAATCCCATGCTTGCTGTCTGATTCCCGTGAGTTCACTTTCGGAAGGAGCTCTTCCTGAACGGATTTGATAACGGGTCCTCATCTCATTGACGGCAAATTGATATTCCTCTGCGGAAATCTCCTCTCCGGCGATTTCGCCTACAGCATTATCACTACCGTTGATAATGGCAGAATTCGAGGAAAAAAGATCGTACATCACAAATGCCAATATTGCGAAGCCAATGGCAAATATGACATACTTGCCATATTTGTCCCTAAGATTATTCATTACACCCATAGTATTCTCGAATTTTTAAGAACGGCAAATTTAACTACTTATACCATTAAAATCAAAATAATCCTCGGATAGCTTTATGATTTAGTCTTTCAAGTGCTCTGGATAGAGGTTGAGTTTGACTGTGTCGATACGGATATCCTCGGTAGATTGAATCGTAAAGGTAAATTTCTCCACGACGACGGTGTCGCCCATTTTTGGTATGTCTTCGGTCACGGAAAGTATCAGTCCTCCCAGTGTTTCATAGTCACCCGTCGGTAGTCCCCAGTCGTATTTGTCATTGAGGTAGTCGATTTCATGACGTGCGCTCAACAGGAAAGTCCCGGAGTCCAATGACTGCTCGGTCAGGTCTTCATCATCATGTTCGTCCTGTATCTCTCCGAAGATCTCCTCGATAATATCTTCAATGGTCACTATCCCAGAGGTACCTCCGAACTCATCCACGACCAAGGCGATGCTCTTCCTTACCGTAATGAACTGTATCATCAGCTCATTGGCCAGCATGGTTTCGGGAACGATGATGATCGGCGTCAGAATCTTACTGATCTTCTTTGGTTTCTTGAACATTTCCAGAGAATGGCAATAACCAATGACCTCATCGATAGAGTCTTTATAGACAATGATTTTGGAAAAGCCACTTTTGATGAAAGCTTTGCGTAGATCATCGACACTATCACTACTGTCCACGGCAACGATTTCGGTACGGGGTATCATGCACTCCCTAACCCTTACTGTCTTGAACTCCAAAGCATTATTGAAAATCTTTGTATCCAGTTCGACCGATGACTCTTCTGCTTCGTTCGATACGGTATTATTGATATAATTGTTCAGATCGGTCAGACTATAAGCAGGCTTGTCTTCATAATATTCTAATCTGAAAATACTTACTATGATGAACCTAGAAAGTCCTACCACTGCAAAAACCAAGGGGCTCATAATAAAATAGACCACCTTCAGTGGAAAAGCGAAAAACTCCAATAACCAATTGGGATTGATCAAAAAGATACTCTTTGGCAGAAATTCCGCTGTGAGCAGCACTACCAAGGTCGACAGTACGGTCTGCAAGAAGAGTCGAAAAGCAGAATAGTTCAGTACTTCGGGTAGATTTGCGGCTATAATAGGGTCTAGCAGCTCTGCCATAAAATATCCGTAGAGTACCAATGCCGCTGTATTACCGATAAGTGTCATACCGATAAAGCTAGACGGGTTTTTGACGAAGCGGGAAAGTATCGTTCCCCGCCCTGACCCTTTGTTGGCCAGTAATTCTATCTGAAGCTTATCGCAGGATATAAAAGCAATCTCAATGCCCGAAAAAAAAGCAGAAAGCACCAGTGATACTACCAACATCACTATAGGGTTGTATTCCATGTCTATTACTTATTGTCTGTTGTCATTTGTCATTTTTTCCTATCGTTGGACTTTTTTTTCCTTAGCCAGTATAAAAGTAATAGACTTGTGCATAACATGAAAAAAAAATATCCTTGCCCAAACCCCAACTTGATGGTCTGGTCGACACCGATGACGAACAATACTACTGTGAGTGAAAATATAATGGTATCGACTAGCTTCATAATTAATGTCGAAAGACTAATTGGATCAGGTGTAAATCGTGAACTGTAAAGGTCTGTTGCGGCATCAATCCCCCAAACGGATTTTTTGCCTATCGGTGAAAGCGAGCGGGGCTATTTTTTTTGATTTTCCGGTACTTTGCTGGTAGTGGAGTCGGCACTTTCCTCTTCATCTAGATCAAAAACACCTGTAGGTTTTATAATAGTGGCATCGGACAGGTCCTGTTTTGCCTCAAAGCCCGTGCCGTGCAGTATTTCCGTGGCCGTAGTTATGGTGACGAATTTTTCCGTACTGATCCACTCTTTATTGGGTTCCCAGAAAAGCTCTTCCGTGTTCAATCGTTCGTTGGACTCTAGGTTTTCCACTACTACATCTTCCCTGGCCCTCCATCGGTCTTCTGTCTTGAAGTAATAGGCGTTGTTCGCTTTGATGTAAGCATATTTTTCTTTCTTGTCATTGAAAAATTCTATGTACAGCCCCTCTGGGAAATCCATATCTCCGCTTTGGTACTCCAGTTGAAGTGGGGCTTTTGCTTTCACCTTGATCATCGCCGAATCACTGAAGATCATCTCTACCTTGGTAGCTTCTATCATGGGGCCTTCAAATTCTTCGAAGACTTTCTTGGCTTCGTTCTGCTCCGTACATGAGGACAATAAAGTTATACCGGTCGATAACAATAGTACAAAGAAGTTCCGTTGAGCTGTTTTGGAAAAATACATTTTCATGGGAAAAGACCTCTGTTTTTTCAATACTACAATTGTGAAGTAATCTGTAATTTTTCTTTCGACTGCAAAATAGTAGTCTTTTTGCCCTGACCTTGACTTTTCTCTTGCAACGTAACCTTGGCCATGCCACTCAAAAAAAGCTTCGTTAGGACAAAAAACCTTGTGTTTTCACTATAAGGCAAAAGGCCAAATCACTTCTATAGCTCATAATATATCGCATAAGAACAAAAAAAGTCATCCTGTACTTTCAGGATGACTTAAAGGGTATTTCGATACCTACTTAGTCTCGTGTATCCAGAACTACAGTCTCTCCTATCCAGCAGCCCACGCTCATGCTCTGTCCTTTTTGATAGTTCCTTTCGAAGATTTCTTCTTTAGAAGGAAACTGTGACTTGGCGCTGGTCATCATTCTGTTATTACCTGCTTTTCTATACATTTCGTAAGCAGCAATATAGGCCAGTCTATCTTTCACTTTATCGACTTTTCCGGCACACTCTTTCACACTATTGAAGTACAGGCTACCGATGTGTCCATAAGCTTCTTTATGAGAAGGGTCCAGCGACAGAGCCTTTCTGAATAGGTCTCTTGCGGCTGATTTTCTGCCGCGCCTTGCATTGGCAAGGCCTTGATTGATATAGATTTCGGCTTTCTCCGAGTTGTTACTGCTCATCTCTATAGCCTGACTGAAGTAAGTATCGGCGCAGCTATAGTCTTTCTCTGCCAGGCATTTCTTCCCGAGAATAAGCGCTAAGGATGCCTGAGGCTTGTTGTTCTGTACTACCTTCGCAGCTTCCAGCCAAAGAGGATCGTCGGTACACTTGGATACCAGCATGTACTTGAAAATACGCTTTGCCGAACCCAAATCTTGGGACTCCTTGAACTTGGGACCGAAATTCTCCCTGACAAAGTCGCAGTCGATTTTTACAATGGTAGGAAAAATGCCGTTCACGAATTCCAAGCTTTTTTTCCAAGTGTCCACTTTTTCACCGCCGGCATCGATTTTCTTTTCGATGACCTCAACAATATGATCGTAGCGGTCAAGTGCCTCTTCGTCGGTCATATTCTTGAGTCCCAGTTTGTTCATCTTCATGGCATTGAAATACCCTCTTGGAAGACTTGTGGATATATTGTCACCACTTTTTTCTATGGCTGCATCATAGAGGTCGAGTAGGTACTTCTGTTTCTCTTTATCTTTAATGTAGAAGCGGTACATACCCGAGGCACGCCTGTTCAGTACATTTACCTCATCACCGCAGATCTGCATTCTCAAGTCATACATCAACAATGTAGAGTCGATCAATGCTTTCTTTCTCACCGAATCTTGCTCTGCGGTAGCCAATTCTCTGTAGATTGTAGCTCCATCGATATAGAGGGAAGTATTCAAATTAGGTGCATTTTTCAGCAACCACATATGGGGTTTTTGCGCAGCAGCGTATTTTTTCTGTCTGTAGGCATCTTTATAGAGTACCTGTTTTTCCTCTGCTGTAGCTTTGTCTTCAGGCCATGTCCACCCTTTACATTGTGCATTTGCCTGAAATCCACTCATAAGAGCAGCTCCTGTCAATGCTAATCCGAATAAAAATCTAAATTTCATCATTGGTTTATGTTTAATCGTATTTACGCTGCTTACCGAAACTTCTATCATTAAAGGTAAGGCCTAAATGAATTCTAAAATAATTTTCTTTGATCAACTGCGTATCCACGTTACCGCGCTGTCCCACCCGGAATGCCATATCCAAACTGGAAATGTTGCTCACTGGTAAAGACCAGCCAAAATTTATGCCAAAGTCTTCTACCTGCTGACCATTGACGACATAGGGCAACTGTTCCATACTCATGCCCAAGCGGTAGGTGACACGTTTCAAATAACTATTGACAGAGAGTATATCGGGGGTCCACTCTCCTCCTAGCGCAACAAGGGTACTGTTCTTCAGGCCCTCGGGATTCCCATCAAAATCAACAAATTCGGACCAATCTCTCTGACGGATATCCAGTCCGACACTCCACTTGAATTTCTTCACCACAGAAAAGCCTAAATTAAGCGAGGCCGGCAATACGATACTGCTGCCCTCATTATTGGTCAATGTATCCGAGGCCAGTACTGTGCCCGTTGTAAACCTGCGCTCCAGTGTACGGAACCTCTTCACATCAAGAGCTGCCTCAAAGTCATACAGTAGTCCCAAATTGAGCAATAGGTCTTCTTTGATTTCTTTCTTGGCCACTAGCCCTCCCGAGAAGGAAAAATCCGAAACGGATTCTCTTTGAAATATGGTAGGATTATAGACAGATGGTATCGCTTCCCCTATCACCTGATTAGTGTGGGATGTAGTGATAGCACTGAAATAATAACTGACCTTGGCACCGAGTGATAGTCCATCAAAAACCCGTACTCCATGTGACCAACTCAGTTGATTGAATCCTCCGGAGCCTTCTTCGGTCACGTCGAGAGTGATGTTGTCGGGAGAGCCCAGTACTCTGTCCGTGTAGTTGTACCTGTAATTGACGCTATTGAAAGGAGTCAGCACCAGTGCCGATGACCATACCTGTTCGTTTCTAGTGCTTTTCTTCCCTTCTTTATCCACATCCACAATTTGCTTTTTAAGAATAGGGATGGAGAGTGCCAGGTAATCCAGATTGCCCGTCATGCCTGTCGTACTCCTTTCACTACTACTGACCTCACGACGCTCGTTTACTAGACCCGCACTAAAGGTGTATACCGCATTATAGGTCAGTAATGCGGGATTTTTGAAATTGACAAACCTCACATCTCCATTGCTCAGACCGACACCCGCCATACCCAACTGATGTATGGGAGCCGAATCTTTAAGGTCCCCAAGCCCCAAAGAGGTAAAGGGTGATTTGGTAATCTGCGCCCAGGCACTTCCATTAAGCAAGAGAAACAGTGAGAAGATAATGAAAAAACGATATCTATACATTGTAAAGTAAGATTCTATTTAAACCTATGAGTACTAAATGAGGCTCCACCAACACAGACGAATCGAGACTGGTTTTCAGGAACGCAGCGTCCCCACCACATACTATAATCTGCAAATCTCTGAATTTGTTGTTATACATCCGAATTATTTCCTTGATTTCTGCTATTGTACCGTTAATGACACCGCTTTTTATGGCACTTTCGGTAGAATCTCCTATCAGAGGAGGCTGACTTAGTTCAGTAATCAAGGGCAGATGTGCCGTAAATGTGTTCAGGGACTTGAACCTTAGCCCTATCCCTGGTGCAATACTTCCTCCGTGATAATGCCCCTTGTTATCGATAATGTCGTAGGTGATACAAGTACCCGCATCGATGACCAATACGTTTTGTTCGGGGCAAAGGGCATTCGCGCCAATAACACCCGCCAAACGGTCCATACCCAAAGTTCCGGGAGTTGCGTAGCCATGAGTGATGGGTACGGGAGTTTCATGACTCAGGACAAGACCGAAGGTGGTACTCGGCAATGTAGCCAAGACCTTCTGTGGGTCTTGATTTACAGAACTTATAATGACCCCATCGTAGGTATTCTCGCCCACTGGATCGCTCAACTTTCCCAAAGGTATCTGTTCGTAAACCTTTTCCAATCGATACTCCGAAAAGACAGCAACTTTGGCAAAAGTATTCCCTAAGTCAATCGCAATATTCATCGGTTATTTTTAGAGCTAATGTTTTTTATTAATTTTAGACAGCAGTTTTACATAGTATACCCCAGTACAATGGACAGCACAAGTCGAATCTGGACTGCACTTTTAACAAAGGTAAAGATGTCGTATTTCTATCTATAACAAGTGTTTTTCTTATAGCGTGGCTGCATTTGACCAAACTGTTCGATATGTATTAGGTACAATCCTAAAATTATTCAAAATAAAGGATTATCGCGACTCAGACAGTAAAAGACTGTTTTAATAATGCATCTCTTATTTTCTTGTGTATACAATTGATTTTCGGGGGCCAAATGGAATTTGCACGGGTAACATTTATCTCCAAGCTCCTGCTTTCTCCATCATGTGCTTGTACAATTCGCGGGAAATTTGCAAATCACGCTACTATATTCGTCGATTTACCCTACTTCGATAAGGGGTTGCAAATTTTAAAATAATATCATTCAAAACAGGGGTAAGACACTTAAAGATGATCAGTAGTGGTACTGTTCCCATACTACTATGGACACTGCTTACTTACAAAGAGTTCATCTTAGCTTCAAAAAAAATTCAATGAAAAAATATAAAGTAGTCGGTTTGATGTCAGGTACATCGTTGGATGGTCTGGATATGGCCTATTGTGATTTGTGGAGGGAAGGTGACGGATGGGCCTTTGACCTTCAAGCCTGTAGGACCGAACCGTACCCTAAGACGCTAAAGAGTAGACTGGCGCGTGCCACACAAAGTTCGGCTCTGGAGCTTTCCGTGCTGGACATCGACCTTGGGCGCTGGTTCGGGGAAGTCTTGGCTATTTTTATTGTTTCTCAGCGCATTGCCCCAGACTTCATTTCTTCTCATGGGCATACCATTTTTCATCAGCCCGAACGGAAACTCACCCTACAAGCCGGCAATGCCTATGAGATCATGAATGCCTGCCAGATACCTGTCATCAGTGACTTTAGGTCTTTGGATGTATGTATCGGAGGACAGGGCGCGCCGCTGGTCCCGATGGGGGATCGTTTATTTTTTAACGAATATGATTTCTGCCTCAACTTGGGGGGCATTGCCAATGTAACTTTACTGAGAAGAAGCAGTACCATCGCCTTTGACATCTGTCCCGTCAATATCCTGCTCAATACCCTGAGTCAAAAAGTAGGCCTCGATTATGATAATGGAGGTCGTTTGGCACAAAGCGGACAAGTATTGCCCTCAATACTTGCCGCATTGAACAGCTTGGACTATTACCAACTGAAAGCTCCCAAGTCCCTAGGGTATGAATGGGTAGAACAATGTGTGCTGCCTATACTGTTACGAGAAGAATATCCCATAGAAAACCTATTGCACACCGCTGTGCTGCACATCAGTGAGCAAATCGCGGCGTCACTGCTCCCTGAGACGAGGTCCGATTCCACTTACCGCCTTTTAGTAACCGGCGGTGGTGCTTACAATGACTTTCTGATGGCATGCCTTCAAAAGGCATGTGGTACACGTATCCACGTTATCAAACCGGAACCGCGACTGATCGACTTTAAAGAGTCTCTCATATTTGCGCTATTGGGACTTTTACGCGCTCTTGACGAAGTAAACTGCCTATCCAGTGTCACCGGTGCGAGCAGGGACAATAGTGGTGGTGTTATCTACGGCCGCCTCAATCTTTAAAAAGACCGTGTCGGGCGCTGGATAGATAAAGTTTTTGTAGCTTTAGCTCTGTACTATACTAAAGCTATGAAGGAGTTACTCGAAAAGTTCGAAAACAAAAAACCTGAGATTATCTTCGAATGGAATGATAGTGAAACCGAAGCGCAGGGCTGGGTGGTCATCAACTCGCTAAGAGGTGGGGCTGCCGGCGGAGGGACCCGCATGAGAAGTGGGCTAGATAAAAGAGAGGTAGAATCGCTGGCCAAAACCATGGAGGTCAAGTTTACCGTATCCGGGCCAGCTATCGGTGGTGCCAAATCGGGCATCAATTTTGACCCTCGGGACCCCAGAAAAGAAGGTGTGCTCCAGCGCTGGTATGCCAGTGTCAAACCGCTGCTCAAATACTATTATGGCACAGGGGGCGACCTCAATGTAGATGAAATCCACGAGGTGATTCCGATTACGGAGGATGTGGGCATCTGGCACCCTCAAGAGGGTGTGTTCACGGGGCATTTTCAACCTACGGAAGCCCAAAAGGTAAACCGGATCGGTCAACTCAGAATGGGAGTGGTCAAGGTCTTGGAGTCAGAGCTGTTCTCTCCATCACTACAAAGGAAATACACAGTGGCCGACATGATAACAGGCTATGGCGTGTCCGAGGCCATCCGACACTTTTATCGAATATGGGGCGGTAACGTGAAAGAAAAACGCGCTGTCATCCAAGGGTGGGGCAATGTAGGTGCTGCCGCTGGGTTTTACTTGACGCAATTGGGCGTAAAGGTCGTGGGCATTATCGATAGAGAGGGAGGGCTCATCAATGAAGGAGGATTCTCCCTTGAAGAGGTAAAAGAGCTGTTTATCAACCGAAATGGTAACCAATTAATGGCCCCAGAAATGATTCCCTTCAAGGAAATCAATGACAAGGTATGGGATATGGAGTATGAAATCTTTATCCCTGCTGCCGCATCGCGGCTCATCACCAGAGATCAAGTAGAAAGAATGATCGCTTCTAAACTGGAGGTATTCTCCTGCGGTGCCAATGTACCCTTTTCCGATCCCGAAATCTTTTTCGGTCCTACGGGAATGTATGCGGACAATGCTTTTTCCGTCATTCCGGACTTTATCGCTAACTGTGGCATGGCCAGGGTGTTTGCCTATTTCATGGCCAATGAAGTAGGTATGGCCGATGAGGCCATATTTGAAGATACCTCAAAAGTTATCGGAAAAGCCCTGGAAAAAACTTACGCCAAGAATAAAAACAGAACCGGAATCGCCCAGAGTTCTTTCGAAATCGCTCTATCACAATTGGTATAACCTCTGACATCTAGAAGCCGTTAATATAATCTTTATCCAAGAGAAGTTTTAAAATGTATCTGTTATCACTCATATACAATTGATTCTCAAGGGGTACATAGAATTCGTATGAATGACATTTGCAATGAACTCGGCACTTTCCATACCGTGCTCGTTGTTTTAGGTAATCTTTTGGCGCGTATTTTCGTTGAAAACTCGCGGATAACACTGTTATCTTTGTCAATGGATTCTACACTCAAAATAAGTGATAACAAATTTTAAGATATTATCTTTTAAAACAGTCTCTAATTAGTGGTGGTGTTTAGTGCTTTTACACTATCTTCATTCTTTTTAAAAAATGTTCTAACAGTCCCTATTGCAAAAAGTTTTAAAAAGGGAAAAAAATCAATATTGGTGAGTAAAATAGTCTTTCTCGTTGTACTTATTATCTCAAGTTTTGGGCATTTCTCCCATGCGGAGACGAACAGACAACAGGGTGGTCATAAAGTAGGTGCAGACGACACAGGTTTGGCTATGGTCAAGAATTCTTCCATAGCGATAGAAGGTCAAGTTTCTTTAGAGCAAAATCATCATTCCGAAGAAGTTCAGGAAGAACACGGTCAGCATGCCGCTGTTTGGAGTGTAATCCCCTTTGTTTTGCTCTTATTGATGATAGCCACTGGGCCACTTTTCTATGAACATTTCTGGCATAAAAACTATCCCGTAGTTGCCGTAGCTCTAGCTACTTTAGTAGTCTTCTATTATATAATCTTATTACAGAACGCACATGCGCCCGTACATGCGCTGGCGGAGTATGTGCAATTCATTGCTTTACTGGCCTCACTATACATCGCTTCAGGGGGAATTATGATCAATGTAGACCGTAAGGCTACCCCCGCTGCCAATGTAATACTTCTCATTATCGGTGCTGTCATCTCCAACCTGATAGGCACTACAGGAGCCTCAATGTTGCTCATTCGGCCTTTCATACGATTGAACAGGGATAAAATAAAAGCCTACCATATCGTATTCTTTGTTTTCATTGTCAGTAATATCGGAGGTTCTTTGACCCCAATCGGAGACCCGCCTCTATTTCTAGGGTTTTTGAAAGGAATACCCTTCTTTTGGACACTGACGCATAATATACTCCCATGGATATTTGCTCTCGCCCTCTTATCTTTTGTATTCTATCTCTTTGACCGAAAGAACAATAGAGAGAGCCAAAGCTCGGATGACCCTACGAACACCTACTCGGGAAAGATCAGTATAACAGGTGCCAAGAATTTCCTATGGTTGGCCATCGTTATTGGTTCAGTTTTTCTGGACCCCAATGTCATCGAGTGGGTTCCGGCCATACATTATGATGGCCAGAAGTTTTCTTTTGTCCGAGAAATGATCATGCTTAGTGTCGCTTTTCTATCTTATAAATTTGCAAGTAACAAAGCGATTCAGGGAAACGAGTTCAGTTTTGAACCCATCAGAGAGGTGGCCTTTATCTTTATCGGAATCTTTGGCACCATGATGCCCGCACTGGAGCTCGTCGGCAATTTTGCAGCTTCCCCCGAAGGTGCAAAACTCATCAACCATAATACACTGTATTGGGGTACAGGAATACTTTCGGGCTTTCTTGACAATGCCCCGACCTATATCAATTTTCTTACCGCAGCCCTTGCCTCCCAAGGCGGTGAAATCGGTCAAATTGCTCAGGTCACTCAGTTTGCAGAAGGTGGAGTGTTCGAAAACTCCGTCATCAACCTCAAAGCTATCTCTATTGCAGCCGTATTTTTTGGTGCCTTCACTTATATAGGAAATGGACCCAATTTTATGGTTAAATCCATTGCGGAGCAAATTGGGATACGCATGCCTTCATTCTTTGGTTATATCATCCGTTATTCCTTAGTGATACTGATGCCCTTACTTTTTCTAGTGTGGTTGGTTTTTTTCGCCCTTCAATAGCACTACGACCTAAAACAGTAAGCAAATAGTCCAGTTACGCAATGTTAATCCTGTATTATCGTACTGAAAATCAGGTCCTGTTGTCTTTTTCAATAATCAGTCCATACACAATATAACTGAGCATTGTTTTTAGTATCACAAATCTCTTAGTGGGAAATCCCGACTTTTCATAAAGCAGCCTGTCGATATTGCCTTTACATCTTTCATGTTTTAGGCGAAGTTTGTTTCTACAATTTTAAACAAACACTAACCAGCTATGAACACTAAATTTTTTACACTATTACATCTATTATTTTTTTGTGTCAGCATTTGCGCTCTTGCCCAGCCTCCAAGGGGTACCGGAAACTGGAGCTTAAAGTTTGCCGATAACTTCAATGGAAGTTCGGTCAATACGAACAACTGGGCGGTGAGTGAAAACATCGACTGGAATAAAAATGGCCGGCAAAGCCACTTCAGGAAACAAAATGCAAAGGTTTCTGGTGGTCAACTAAAGATAAACAATATTATACACCAGCCATCATTGCGTAATGGTGCCGAGTACACGGGTGCTTGGCTGACATCAAAGGTGAAGTATAAATATGGGTACTTCGAGGTACGTTGTAGAACCGCCTCCGACAAAAACGACAATTATACCTGGCCCACTTTCTGGCTTTGGGACGGGAAAAATCAGCAATTCCCCTGTGAGTTCGATGTTTTCGAATTACACAAATGGAACACTACACCAGAACAGACCGTGCACTATCAAAACGATTATCGGTTGACCAATTATGGTGGTAAAAATGCCTTCGAATGGCATACTTATGGCATGTTGTGGGACAGGAATTCTATCAGTTTTTACATTGATGGGGTGCTCCAGTCAACGTCTTCCAGGCCCAATAGTCAAACCGCTAAAAAAGCCAGTGATTTTTGCAGTAGGACGGGAAAACAACCCTTGATCCTCAGCAGCAGTCCCAATAGGGAAAATCAACCCCCTTTGAGCTTGGGGTCACTACCCTCTTTCATTGTTGACTATGTGAAGGTATGGGAAAGGACAAGTGGCGGAGGTGCTGCTCCCTCCTTACCTACTGTCACTATCAAAGGTAGCAATAACAAATACGTGAGTTCTGAAGATGGGCTTCAGGCAATGACCTCTAGCAGAGGAACTGCCAGTGCTTGGGAAAAATTCACGTTGGTCGATGCAGGAGGAGGCAAAAAAGCACTCAAATGCAGTAATGGAAAGTATGTATCCTCAGAAGATGGCCTAAGTGCCATGAAGTGTGACCGAGATAATATCGGAGCTTGGGAGAAGTTTACCCTCAATAAAATCAATGGGAATACCTATACCCTAAAGGGTAGTAATGGAAAATATGTCAGCTCGGAAGGCGGACTACAGGCGATGACCTGTAGCCGACCCAGTGTCGGCCAATGGGAAAGGTTTACGATTACAGGCGGTGGTCTTAATAGAAAAATCTCCTCTGGTCAGGATGCCATTTCACCTGAAAACACCCTATATGCAGAAGTTGCTCCTTCTAGTAATCGATTGACCATTAGTGGTAATATCGAAGGACCTTATAAGGCCATCGTGTATACACTTCAAGGTAGAATAGTATCCTCTCAGAAAATCAATGCCGAACAAGGTACCTCTGAGATGACCCTTCAGGGTCTTCGTTCAGGTCAATACATCTTAAAATTAATGAGCGAAGAGGGGGGTATCAAAACCGTAAACTTCCTCTATTGATAGAGGAAAGGCCCGCTGTCCTATTCAACCCAAATCATTAAACCCAGATCATGCGTTAGGACTCCGTAACAAGGGTTTAAATGTCAATAAATCAAGGGGTTTGTTGGATTTAGCATAGCACCGCTATGGTGAATTCGAAAAACTTAGTGCAACGACCGATTTGCAGATAGTTAGATTCGCAGTAGATTTTTCAATGCATGATCCGGGTTAAAAAGAGGCTGTATCAAAAGTGGTACAGCCTCTTTTTACACCAAATTTTATATGGACTGCCTTAATTTCAAGACTGATTTAGGGTAATACCCATCAGTTCTATTCTGTTTTCAGTCTCTGGACAACTAAAATAAATCTATAGCAAAATTATATTTGGAGCCAAGAAGAAGAGTAATGTGTATAGAAGCGTCATAGCGGCTTACTCACAAAAGACTTCTATGATAGATATCAAACAGTCTTCTAAACCTTAAGTTCATATCATCGTCCATTTGAGTCAGAATGCCTTTCTATAAATCCAAATCAATACTAATGATTTAGCTAATAGGGTAAGGAGGACTAATACAAATTTGGGTTTTAAATGTCGTATAGGATTGCGCGGGTCATTTTTTTTCAATCAAGGCGAACACCGCAGGGATAGCAGCGCTATCCCGAGGATGGTCAACGCAGAGTGAGGCAAAATGAACAGGAAGATATGCGATTTTAAAAGCTAAATTTGTATAAATACCAACCTACTTGTTATCAGTCATATGGGCAATAGTCCGTTATCCATCTAAGACAGTACTTTTTTAGAAAAAAGGTCCTCGTTCAGCGTTTTTAGAGTACGTTCTTTATAAGAAGAATCGACTAATATGGAGATGTTGTTACGGCTGCCCCCGAACGAAATCATCCTCACGGGAATATCTACCACAGAATCGAACACTTTTTTCAATACTCCTTTTTCTTCGGATACCATATGCCCTACGATGCAGACAATAGTCTGGTTCGTGTCCACATCTACCAAGCCGAACTTATTAAGCTCTCCTAGAATATCTCCTAGATAAGTGTCATCGTCAATGGTGAGCGATACGGCTACCTCTGAGGTAGTAATCATGTCGATAGAGGTCTTATATTTTTCAAACACCTCGAATATCTTCCTTAAAAAACCGTAAGCCAGTAGCATTCTGGAAGATTTGATTTTAATAGCGGTAATTTGGTCTTTTGCCGCCAGTGCTTTGACCGTGCCCTGAGTTCCTCCTGCATCCGCAGAAATCAAGGTTCCCTGCGCCTTATCATCGATGGTACTTTTCAACCTTACGGGAATCTTATATTTCTGTGCGGGCAATATGGATGAGGGATGCAGTATTTTTGCACCGAAGTAGGCCAGCTCAGCGGCTTCGTCAAAGGTAAGATTAGCGATAGGATGCGTTTCGTCCACAACCCGTGGGTCGTTATTGTGCATACCGTCGATATCCGTCCATATCTGCACCTCCTCGGCAGCGATAGCCGCACCGATAAGCGAAGCAGTATAGTCGCTCCCTCCTCGCTTTAGGTTATCTACATCCCCTAAGTGATTGAGACAGATATACCCTTGGGTGATGTACAAATGGTGTCCACTCTTTTCTTTTATCAGGGCAGACAACTTAAGGCCTATCTTTTCGATGTCGGGTTCTTCATCAGCTGTAATGGACATAAAGTCGAGTGCCGATAAGAGTACCGCGTCATGTCCTTGCTCCAAGGTATAGTGATGAAACAATTGGGTAGAGAGCAGTTCTCCTTGTGCCAATAATATCTTTTCCTCCACCGTGGTAAATGCATTCTCGCACAGCTCTTCCATTAAGGAAAAGTGTTTGTTCAGCACTTCCACTGCACGGTGCAAAGGAGCTTCTTCTCCATAAAGGTCCTTGATAAAGCCATCGTAGTGCGACCTTAGAGATGCGACTTCTTTTTTGGCAACTGCCTGTTTACCTTCCATTAAACAGTTGCCTATCTTTACCAGCGCATTTGTTGTGCCTGAAATGGCCGATAAAACCACTATTTTAGTGGTTTTATTTTTTGTGACAAGGTGTGCCACTTTGTGCATTCTCTCAGGCGAACCTACGGAAGTACCTCCGAATTTAAATACTTGCATTGTCTTACATAATTTTGTTTGTGCGGGATTTTCCCATGGAAGGTTATTGTTTTATAGGTGTAATTATTTTGTGGGTCTTCTCTTTAGGTGTGCCAGCAACTACCCTAAGAGTCTAAGTCAAATTCATTGATGATGTATATCTTCATTTCGAGGTCAAAACAGAGGCCGTCAATAGCTCAGAGCTCTTCCAGTCCAGACTTCAGGCCCAACATCTTAATGGCCGTAATGGCTGCTTCATCGCCCTTGTTACCATGTTTACCACCTGCTCTATCCAAGGCCTGTTGTAGCGTGTTCGTCGTCAATACCCCAAAAACCACGGGTTTACCGTACTTCAGGTTTACATCCTTGATCCCTTGGGCCACGGCATCGCAGATAAAATCAAAGTGTTTTGTTTCTCCCTGGATAACGACTCCTATACAGATAATGGCATCTACCCTTTCCTTTTCAGCGGCCCATTGTGCCGCCAATGTCAGTTCATAGCTCCCGGGGACGCTACCGGTCAGTATATTTTCTTTTGCGACACCATGGGACAACAAAGTGCCAACAGCTCCGGAATGCAGGGCATTCGTTACTTCTTCGTTCCATTCGGAAACGATAATCGCAAATCTTTTCCCCGCCATATCGACGATATTCTTACCCGTATAATCACTTAGGCTTTTTAGCTGTGTAGCCATATATCTATTTTAAGTTCAAGTTCAATACCAAACCCTCGGTTGTTTTCCGGAGGTAAATACAAATGAATAAGAATCCTCAGTAAACAAGCTCTAACCTGAGTCTGTTATCTTTATTGAGTATCGGCCTTCGTTTTCTTAAGGCTCACTTTATTATCTCTGATACTATTTTGACGGAATTTTGCGGGGATTTTGGGTCAAAACAAAAAAGGGATAGGGAAAAACTTCCCTATCCCTTTTTTTGCTTATTGTTTGGGCTATCAGGAAGCACTTGCTTCTAAACGGGCTTTATATTTCTTAGCTTTGGAAGTTTCGGCAGCATCCCAGTATTTTTTAATGATTTTATCATATGCAGCGATGGCCTTAGCAGTATCGGATGCGTTTTCATAAGCTATGCCGGCCTTCATCAAATAGGTCGGTGAAAAGAACTTATTGGCATTATAATCCGCAGCTTTCGTATATAGCTCAGCAGCACTGGCATAATCCTTTAATTCCATAAAGGCATCCCCTCTCAGGCTGTAGGCCCTTGCTTGTACCAATAAATCCGAAGAACTGAAACTCTCTAGATAAGCAATGGATTTTTCGAATTCTCCCAGTTTCAAATAACTGACTCCTGCATAAAAGTTTGCCAGATTACCGGCATCGGTACTCCCATACTCATCGATGATATCCAAAAAACCAAGATTGTTGCCATCTCCATTGAGTCCCAACTGTAGGCTATCTGCCTCAAAGTAGAATATTGCCTGAAACATATCCGCCTGCGCTTGGGTATCCTGCTTGGAGGCATAATATTTATAACCAAAAAAACCGCCTACTGCCAATACCAGTATCCCAATGATACCAAAAAAAGCACTCTTGTTTTTGGATACAAATTCTTCAGTTTTACTCAACTGATCAGCAAGAGCCTCAGGACTTTCGAGAAGTTCATGAGATTCGTGCTTATTTTCCGGTTTTTCTGTTGCTTTTACTGCCATTACAAATTTTTTGAGGCTGCAATATTAGTAATTTAATTCTGAAATCTGAAACATGGCCTTGAAAATGTCTAAATCTCACGTCGAATTGCGTTTTGCTACGATTAAATTACGTTAACACTATACAAAATTATTAAGTCGGCTATCAATCCTTGATGTAAGGATAGTCCTTCTGAACGTACACATCCCTGAAAGCCTCTTCTGCTTTGGGATAATCCGATTCTTCAGCAAACTGAACACAGTCAGCGACTTCTTTCTTTATTTTCTTATCAATAATCGAAAGCTCATCCTCGGTAGCGAATTTTTGCTCCAAAATAGTAGCCCTGACCATTTCGATAGGATCTTTGGATTTATAGTTCTCTACTTCTTCCTTGGTCCTGTATTTTGCGGGATCGGACATCGAGTGTCCTTTATAGCGATAAGTCCTGAATTCGAGTAAAGTGGGACCATCGCCCTTTCTGGCGCGCGCAGCGGCTTCTTCCACTGCATTGTGTACTTCTTCTGCCGACATGGCATCCACTGGCGCAGAAGGCATATCGTATGCTTCGCCCAGGGTGTATAGATCGGTAACGTTGGAAGTTCTCTCTACAGAGGTACCCATGGCATATCCATTATTCTCGATAACGAACACTACCGGAAGTTTCCATAGCATGGCTAGGTTCAGGGCTTCATGAAACGCTCCTTGGCGTACCGCACCATCTCCCATAAAGCACATACACAGGTTGTCGGTTTTGTTATACTTTTCTGCAAAGGCGATACCTGCCCCTAAAGGCACCTGGCCTCCTACAATCCCATGCCCCCCGAAAAAGTGGTTTTCTTTATCGAACATGTGCATGGACCCACCTTTTCCTTTGGATATACCCGTTTCTTTGGCGAAAAGCTCAGCCATTATCTTCTTGGGGTCAGAACCCAAGGCAATAGGATGTGCGTGATCTCTATAAGCGGTAATCCACTTATCCCCTTTTTGCAATGCGGAAATAGAACCCGCTACGCAAGCTTCCTGCCCTATATACAAATGGCAAAAGCCCTTGATTTTCTGCTGTCCATAAAGTTGGCCTGCCTTTTCCTCAAACTTCCTCATGAGCAACATGCTCTCATACCACTCTAGATAGGTTTCTTTGGAGAATTTGGGCGTTGCTCCTGCTTTTGACTTGGACTTTCCTTTTGTTGTAGTTGCCATAGCGTTATCTTTGAAATTAAATCTACCAAAAAATATCGTCCATAAGGACGACTTGGTATTCTTTATAAACGGGATTTCTTGTACTGGTTTGGTCTACACCAGACATAGTTATATATCCAGCTATACCTAGACCGAATGCGAAAATAAATAAAAAATATCAATGCTCCTTGAAAAAGTAAGTTTGTTTGGCTTCAAGAACTATGAAGAAGCTTCCCTTCTCTTTACCCAAAAGGTCAACTGTATCATCGGTGAGAACGGAAGTGGCAAATCCAACTTACTGGATGCTATTTACTACTTGGCACTGACCAAAAGCGCCTGGAATCCTGTCGATGCCCAAAACATCAAGGGTGATAGCCCATTTTTCACCATTAAAGGCACCTTCCTCCATCGAGACAAGTATTATGAGGTACAGTGCAGCCTACAAAGGGGACAAAAAAAAATCTTTAAAGTGGACAGCTCGGAGTATGAAAAACTACGAGAGCATATCGGTCGCTTTCCATTGGTCATCATCATGCCCGATGATGTGGATATTATTCGCGGAGGCAGCGAAAATAGACGTAAGTTCTTTGATGGTATCATCGCGCAGTCCAGGCCCAATTATCTAGAGTCGCTGCTTCGGTACAGGCATTACCTTAAACAACGCAATAGCTTGCTCAAGCAGTTTGCAGAACGTGGGAAGACCGACCATGACCTCTTAGAGCCTTATACCTATGAAGTCCTCCGCTTTGGCAAGATCATCTACGAAGAGAGAAAATCGTTCTTGGAAAGCTTCAAGAGCAGCTTTGAGCAGCACTATAATTTTCTCTCTGATGATAGGGAGTCCACGGACATCCGGTACAAGTCCGATCTGGACAAAGAGGATTACGAAGAGCTGTTCCGTGAACATCTGGCCAAGGACCTGGCCTACCAAAGGACGGCCCTGGGTGTTCATAGGGATGATTTTCCTTTCTTTATCCATAATCATAAACCACTTAAAAAATATGGCTCTCAGGGTCAGCAAAAATCCTATCTGGTCGCTTTGAAACTGGCTCAATTTGATATGCTCAAAAAGGAACATGGAAAAGACCCTTTGCTCTTGTTGGATGATATTTTTGATAAGCTGGACGATACCCGCATCAGTAAGCTAATGTCCATGGTCGCAAGCGAACATTTCGGGCAACTGTTCTTGACGGATGCCAGAGGGCAAAGGGCCAAGGAGATATTGAACGGACTGAACATAGATGCCAAATTCTTCATTGTGGAAAAGGGCGTTGTCCAAGAAGAGAAATAAGCATGCCCATGGATGCCCCTCTACTGATCATTGGACCTTCCTGCACAGGATGAAATCATCTCAAAATCAATTATTTAACCCGAATCATGCGTTGGAACTTCGTAACGAGGGTTTATATATAAATAAATCAGGGAGTTTTATTTGATTTAGCATAGCACCGCTATGGTGAATCAAATAAACGTAGTGCAACGACCGGTTTGCAGCTATTTAGATTCGCAGTAGATTTTCCAATGCATGATCCGGGTTTAATACAAATTTAGGTTTTAAATGTCGTATAAGATTCCGCTGGTCATTTTGTTTCAATCAAGGCGAGAACCGCAGGAATAGCAGCGCTATCCCGAGGATGGTCAACGCAGAGTGAAGCAAAATGAACAAGAAGATATGCGATATTTGAAAGCTAAGTTTGTATAACCTCCTATCGACTCATCGTAATAACTGATTCGATGTATCCACTCCTACCTGTTGAGAGTATCGTACTTTTACCATTCAAATCAAAACCCTAAGGACAAATCTGGGATAATGTGTATCTTTGCTTTCTATGAGAGCTCCCAAAAAGAAGAAAGACCATCGAAAATCGGACGTTATACCTCTAAATGACCTCGTCAATGAGATGTTTCATTCTTTTCGACTCAAAAGCAAGTTCGATCAAGAACAACTCATCCATGCTTGGGAAAGGCTTATGGGAAAGACCATAGCGCGTCAGACCAAAAAGATATTTATCAAAAAAGAGGTGCTGTTCGTACAGATAGCCTCTGCGCCTTTGAAACAGGAACTCAACCTCTCCAAATCCAAGATAATGAATATCCTGAGCAAGGAATTTGGCCGTGAAGTGGTCAAGGAAATTGTTATTATGTAATAAAAATCAGGAAAAGTTCCATCAAGTATTTAGAGATTGTTTTGAGTTCTTATAGTATTTCGAATGTGGAAAATACCCTCGTTTATTTGAGCCTTCTAAGAAGCTGTTTTAACCCAGAATGTTCGTTGGAAATTCGTCATGAGGACTTAAATGACAATAAATCAGTGGGTTTTGTTGGATTTGGCATAGCACCGCTATGGTGAATTCAAAAAACGCATTCATTTACTGATTTGAAGCCAGTTAAGTCCGGA
The DNA here is from genome assembly GCA_947492745.1 of uncultured Cyclobacteriaceae bacterium. Lineage (GTDB taxonomy): Bacteria > Bacteroidota > Bacteroidia > Cytophagales > Cyclobacteriaceae > Aurantiphycus > Aurantiphycus algarum. The sequence goes on from CANLOE010000010.1 coordinate 82,382, forward strand.
ATAGATTTTCTAATGGACATTTTGGGTTTAAACGGTATCTTTCATTTTCATTTGGTGAGTATTGATTATTAATCGTCGCATGGAATTCACAGTAATGACATTTATCTTAAGTCAAGTACTTTTTCGATAATGCTCATTGCTGTACGTAATCTTTTGGCTCAAAATGTCGTTGAAACCTCCGCAGATAGCACTGCTTCTTTGTCAGTGGCTAAATCCTCAGGACATTATTTTCACGTTCGTATCTCTCCAAAATAAGTGATAACAAATTTTTGAAATTAATAACTACTGCCGAAACTTCTCTAAGATTCCTGTGGCTTTGATGGTATCGCCTCGGTGGGCCTGTTATCTCCTTCTTTCTCTATTTCACTTTCTTTTTCGCTCCCGACGAAATAACGCTTCTGCATGATCAGGATAATCAGAACTCCCATAAAGATAGACGAATCGGCGATATTGAATACAGGACTGAAAAACAGAAAGTGCTGACCGCCGACGTAAGGGAGCCAGCTGGGGTACTCTCCATCGAACAAAGGGAAGAAGAGCATATCGATTACCTGCCCATTGAACCATTTAGTAGGTGCGTTATTGGGTGCGTTGTCCAGAAAAAATCCATAAAAAGTACTATCGATAACATTGCCTACAGCGCCTCCTAAAATCAATGCTACACACCATAACAACCCTTTTGGCATGTCTTTTTGAACGAGGTTGTACAAATAGTAACCTATACCTAACATTGCACCTAGACGGAACAGTGTCAATGCCAGCTTACCATACATCGAATTCCATTTCAAGCCAAAGGCCATACCCGGGTTGAGCAGGTAATGAAGCCGGAACCAATCGCCCAAAATCATAATTTCCTCTCCAAGATACATGTTATAATGTACCAGAAGTTTCACCACTTGATCTATAGCGATAACCAATACCGCCAGTAAGAAGTATTTGAGGTATGGTTTTTTTGGGGTATCTGTTATTGCTGGACGCTCCACGATTTTATGCTTCTATTTTTACCACTAATTTATGTTCATCCATCTCCAAGAGCTTTCCTCCGGACAGCTCATCGGTTATCGTCAAAGATAGCGCCTGTGTCTCTTGGCAGATGTACTTTTTGTTCACTTCCAAAGCTCCGTTGATGAGGTCATTGCTCTTTTCGACGTTGATTTTTATCTTATCCTGTACTTCGAGTCCCATGTCCTTGCGCATATTCTGTACGCGATTGACCAGATCTCTGGCGATACCTTCTTGCTTCAGTGCTTCGGTAATCGTTATATCCAATGCAACGGTCAGGTTCCCTTCACTGGCAACGGACCAGCCAGGGATATCCTCTGAGAGGATTTCTACATCTTCCAAAGTAAGGGGTATCACTTCTCCCTCTAGGTGCAGGTCCATTCCATTATTTTTTTCGATGCTCACGATATCTTCCTGCCCAAAGGTACTGATTTTTGCTGCAATGGTTTTTAGTTTGGCACCATATTCTTTCCCAAGCTTCCTGAAGTTGGGCTTGATCTTCTTGACAATGATGCCCGAAGCATCTTCGAGGTAGTCAATGGCCTTCGCATTGACTTCGGAGAGTATCAGTGGTGCTACTGCCTGCACTTTGACCTTGAATTCCTGATTCAGGACGGGCAGGAGAATCTTGGACAGTGGCTGTCTCACTTTGATGCGCTCTTTCTTTCTTAAAGAGTGGGCTAGGGAAGAAATCCGCTGTGCCAAATCCATTTGCTCTTCAAGATCTTCATCGATAAGCTTCGCATCCGCTATAGGGAAATCGGTAAGATGGACCGATACGAGGTTTTCGTTTTGCGATACGCCGTTGAGGTTATTATAAAGCTGCTCGGTATAAAAAGGAGCTATCGGAGAAGCCAGTTTGGCTATTGTTTTCAGGCAGGCATATAAGGTACGATAGGCCGATTTCTTATCATCGTTATATTCCCCGCGCCAGAAGCGCTTTCGATTCAAGCGAACGTACCAGTTGCTCAGATCATCCGTAGTAAAGTCTTGTATCAGCCGGGCTGCTCTGGTCGGCTCATAGTCCTCATAGGCACTATCGACGGCTGTCATGAGGCTATTCAGTTTGGAAATAATCCACCGATCGCTTTCCGTTCTTGCCTCTGGGGAGATTCCTTCTTCTTCGTATCGGAAGCCGTCAAGATTGGCATATAATGCAAAAAAAGAATACGTATTCTGCAAGGTTCCGAAGAACTTGCGCTGTACCTCCACGATACCTTCCAGATTAAACTTGAGGTTATCCCAAGGGTTGGCATTGGAAATCATGTACCACCGGGTAGCATCAGGGCCGTATTTATCCAGTGTCGTGAAGGGGTCCACAGCATTGCCGAGGCGTTTGGACATTTTGGCCCCCACATCACTGAGTACAAGTCCATTGGCGATAACGTTTTTGAAGGCTACCTGATCGAAGAGCATTCCAGCGATGGCATGCAAGGTAAAGAACCATCCCCGGGTCTGGTCGACACCTTCGGCGATAAAGTCCGCAGGGTAGCTCTTTTCGAAGACCTCTTTGTTCTCAAAGGGATAATGCCACTGTGCATAAGGCATTGCTCCCGAGTCGAACCACACGTCGATAAGATCAGGCTCTCGGAACATCTGCTGCCCACTTTCACTGACCAGTACGATATCATCCACATAGGGGCGGTGCAGATCGATATCCTTACCTTCATAAGGAGACTTCTCCATCATACCCGCTGCGATGGACCTCTCTATTTCTTCTTTCAGCTCGACAATGGAGCCGATACATTTTTGCTCTGTCCTATCTTCGGAGACCCAGATGGGCAGGGGTGTCCCCCAGAAGCGGGAGCGGGATAGGTTCCAGTCCACTAGGTTGGCCAGCCAGTTACCAAAACGGCCCGTACCCGTGGAGGCGGGCTTCCAGTTGATGGTATCATTCAACGCTACCAACCTATCTTTGAAAGCAGTGGTCTTGATAAACCAGGAGTCCAGAGGATAGTAGAGTATGGGCTTGTCCGTCCTCCAACAGTGCGGATAGGAGTGTTCGTATTTTTCCACCTTGAAGGCCCTGTTCTCTTCCTTGAGTTTGATGGCAATGAGCACATCCAGTGATTTATCGGGAGTTTCCTCAGGGCCGTAGTATTCATTCTTCACGTACATGCCCGCAAAATCAGTGATTTCCTTTACGTATTTACCTTGTTTGTCCACGATAGGCACTTCGTTGCCCTCCTCGTCCTCGACGAACACCCCCGGCATATCGTTCTGTACGGATACACGGTAGTCATCTGCCCCGAAGGTCCGGGAGATGTGCACGATGCCCGTACCGTCTTCCGTGGTCACAAAGTCGCCTGCGACTACGGTAAACGCAGGTTTTGGTAGTGGCACATAGGGCAGTAACTGTTCATAATCGAGTCCTATCAGTTCCTTCCCTTTGAAGGTATCCACTACTTCGAAAGGGATTAGTTTATCGCCTTCGTTATAGTCTTCCAAGCTGATATCCTTGGCCTTATTGTTAAAATAGTAGTGTAGACGGTCCTTTGCCAATATCACATAAGAAGGGACAAAGGTATAGGGGTTGAACGTTTTTACCTTTATGTAATCGATTTTCTCCCCTATCGCCAGACCGTTGTTTGCTGCCAATGTCCAAGGGGTCGTAGTCCAGGCCAACAAGAACAGCTCATCTGCCCCATCGAAAAAGCGGAGAGACTTTTCATTGTTCACCAGTTTGAACTGCGCAGTGATGGAAGTATCCTTTACATCTCTATAAGTACCCGGTTGATTCAGCTCATGAGAACTTAGCCCCGTGCCGGCAGCTGGGGAATAGGGCTGTATGGTATATCCTTTATAAAGGAGGTCTTTTTCATGAAATTTCTTCAAAAGAAACCAGAGTGACTCCATGTATTCTTTGTCGAAAGTGACGTAGGGATGGTCCAGGTCTACCCAATAGCCCATTTTCTCGGTCAGTTCATCCCACTGGTCCTTGTACTTCATGACCGTCTCACGACATTTGGTATTGTACTCTTCGACCGTTATTTTTTTTCCTATGTCCTCTTTGGTGATACCCAGTTCTTTTTCGACCTGTAGTTCGACAGGAAGACCGTGGGTATCCCAGCCGCCCTTTCGCTTGACCTGAAACCCCTTAAGCGTCTTATAGCGGCAGAAAATATCTTTGACGGCCCTTGCCATCACATGGTGTATGCCCGGTGTACCATTGGCAGAAGGTGGCCCTTCATAAAAAGTAAAACTTGGTTTTCCTTGCCGACTATCAATGGAAGCTTCGAATATCTTTTTTTCTTTCCAAAATGCAAGCACTTCCTCGGCCATAGCGGCGTAGTCTAGTCCTTTGTATTCTTTATATTTCACTTTCTGATTCCGTTTTCGTGCGCTTAGATTCTTTGTGGGCCTCTCGGCTACCTTTTCATTCTTTCTGTACCTTGATCAGGTCAAGATCGATTTCTTCATCTTCATCTTCTTGATAAAAGCCATCGTCGTACTGTTCTATCAGTGGATGCATGTTCTGCTTACGTTTACCATCATCAAAGGTCAACAGCAGGGCGGGCAACACTATCAAGTTGGTGAACATGGCAATCAACAAGGTCGTGGAGGTAAGTATGCCCAAGGCCACCGTACCACCGAACCCCGAGCCGGCAAAGATAACGAAACCTGCAAAAAGGACAATGGACGTATAGATCATGCTTGCCCCGGTCTCTCGTATACTTTTACTGACGGCCACACTTACGAAGAAGTTGTTGGCAAACAATTCCTGACGGTACTTGGCCAGAAAATGTATAGAGTCATCCACCGATATACCAAAGGCAATACTGAATATCAATGCCGTACTGGGCTTTAGAGGAATATGGAAGTAGCCCATCAGACCGGCGGTGATGAGTAGCGGAATCAGATTAGGGATGAGAGAGAGTATGATCATCCTTACATTGGCAAATAGAATAGCCATGATAATAGCGATGATGCCAAAAGCCAGCAATAGGCTCAGGCGAAGGTTCTCTATCAGAAAATCATTGCCTCGGATGAACAAAGGAGTGGAACCTGTCACATGTACATTGATATCGGTACCGCCAAAAAGGCTGTCGATTTCAGGAGCGATGACCTGATAGAGGAGCGAGTCCATCTTATTGGAACCGATATCCGCTACCTTCAGGGATATCCGCATCTTTTGTGAAGTAGAATCGATAAAGGAGGTCAGTAGTCCTGTATCGTCCGATTGGTTTTTCAGGTAACGCAATATGTATCCCCGCTCACGTTTTGTGGGCAGTTGGTATCGCTCTGGGTTGTTATTGTAGAATGCTTGCTTGGAGGCTTTCACGAAGCTGACGACGGACACGGGTTTGGAGATGTCTCGGTGCGACTCCAGAAATGTCTCGAATGCTTCTACTTTTTTGAGGTTCTTTATTTGGGTGACTCCCCTTCGCTTTCCTGTGTCCACCACGATTTCCAGCGGCATAATACCGCTGAAGTTCCTCTCGAAGAACAACAGATCTTTTTTCACCTGACTTTTTTCCGGTATGTCATCGACCATATAAGATACGGTGTCTATTTTGTACATACCTACAATAGAGAGGGCTACGATGGCCGCAGTGGAGATATAGATATAGGTACGCCGACGATGGACCAGCGCATCCAGCACGTTCAATGCCTTATCGAGTGGTCGAAATCGGAGGTGTTTCAGTTGCTTTCCCGTGGGTGCGGGCAACCAAGAGAACACGCTAGGTATAAGTATGATACTAACGACAAATGTCGCCAGAATATTGATACCTGCCACGGTACCGAACTCCTTGAGGATAACGATATCAGTGGACAGTAACACTAGAAATCCTATAGCTGTGGTAAAATTGGTAATCAATGTGACCAGACCTATTTTACGGATCACGGTACTGATGGCTTTCATCTTGTTACCGTGCTTCTCGTATTCTTGATGGTACTTATTGAGCAGGTAAATACTATTGGGAATACCAATAACTACAATAACGGGAGGGATAAGGCCTGTCAATAGGGTGATTTTGTAGCCAAACAGTGAGAGTGTGCCCAATACCCATATCACTACAATCGCTATGATGATCATCGGGAATACAACAGCATTCCAGGCCCGAAAGAAAATCAATAATATCAGGCCCGTGACCATGACAGAAAGGAGCAGAAAGAGTTTCATCTCCTTGGCTACCTTGCCCGCAATGACCGATCGCACAAAAGGAAGCCCTGCATAGTGTAGTTCGATACCCGTATCTTTGGAGAAAGCCTGTCCGGCCTCTTGCATTTCCTCTGTCAGGGCCAGTCTTCTCTTGGTATTGAGTACGTCTTTTTTGATGGAAATCAGCATCAGCAGTGCTCCGTTGTCCGGATTGATGAGCTGTCCGCTATAAAACTTTTGTTCTTTGGCTACCTGTAGTAGACTATCCAAGCCTTTCTGCTGTGCGGGAAAACTACTGAATATCTTTTCCAGATCAAACCGGGCATTAGCAGTATCTTTTTTCAGTCGGTGAAGTAATGGCAGGGATATCAATTCATTGACACCCTCTAGGTGACTTATGGTCTCGCTCAGGTCCCTATAGGCCTTAAAGTTATCCAGACGGTATAGAGAACTATCTTTTGAGCCTATGGCCACAACGTTGCCGTCTTCACCGAACAGTTCCCTGAACTGCTCGTAATAGACCTTATCGGGATCATCAGAAGGTACGGTATTGGACAAGGTGTAACTCATCTCTACTCCTCGCCCTAAATAGGCCATAAAAACAGTGATGACCACCAAAAGAATGACAAGCGAAAGCCTGTATTTTATTATGATATGTGCTAGCTTATTCCACATGGACGAACAAAAGCCTCAAAGGTAATGATTTTTAAAATATGATTTTGATTTCACTATGGAAATGAGGTGTATACTATGTATATCTTATCAGAACCGTAGAAATCGGGAAAACAAGGATTACGGTCTTCTACCTTGGGATACGTGTTTAATGACTATTCTAAAATGTATCCCTTATTTTCATGCGTATGTATTGGTTTTCAATCCGAATTATGCATTTAGCTCACTAGTTAGTTTTATTTTGATGGTGTTCATGAAACGATTTTCATTGATTTGACAAAAATCAATGAAAGCATCGATAAATACAAATTTCCTGATTCCGTTAAAAATGACAATCCTTTTCCGAAATTTGCGATCTAAAAACCTATCCCGGCTTTGAATAACTAAAAATCAGCTAAATGAATGTGTTTTTTGAGCAATTATAGCGGTGCTACGCTGAACCCAAGAAAACCTGCTGATTTGCGGCGATTTAAAGCTTAAATCGAAGTCCTAGCACATCATTACAGAACAGTCTCTAAAATTCTAATATTCGTTTCCCGGTAAAGATATTCCTTTGATTTTTCTAAACAATGATATAGCATGGGAATCTGTCATACTGGCGATATAATCTGTACAGTTCATGACCACCTTATAAACGTCAGGAGCCTCCCAGCTCATTTCTTTCACACGTGCCTCCGGCATGAGCCGTAACAGGCCTTTATGCTTTCCCATACTTTTACCTTTGCCTATGAACTGCTCGTAAGCTGCGGTGGTAAAACTTTCCAATAACCCTGGAAGCACTTCAAATCCTGCGGCCTCAGTGGCCACGACAGTATGAGAGCGGTATATCTTCTCTATGGACAACTGAATGATTTCGGTCAGGATTGCCGATGATGCTATAAGCTCTGTTAGGGGTCTGTCGAAGTTGCCCTCTAAAATGGAGGCTTCATTGTCCAGAAAAACCTGCGTCACCTGATCGGTCAGTATACCGATGGACATCGCTCTTAGCGCACCGACCTGCTCGCTCTGCCCATTGATGGCATTTAGCTTTTGACGGTCGAAGCGAGTACCCAATATACCGGCCAAGAGTTCGACCGTCTTATCAAAACCCACCAGCCCCAGCCGGCAGCCATCCTCTAAGTCAATGATGTGATAGCAGATATCATCTGCCGCCTCGACCAGAAAAGCAAGCGGATGCCGATGCCATAGATAGGGTTCGTCAGCTTTTTGTTTTTTCAGACCTATCTCAGTGGCAAGGGTATGGAATACCTCCTTCTCGCTCTGGAAAAATCCATACTTTTTCTGACTACTTCGATCTGCATCGATACTATCGATAAGGGATTCTCTAGGGTACTTGCTAAAGGCCGCTAGCGTGGCATAGGTCAATTTCAGGCCCTGAAACTGTTTTTTGTTCAGGATACGAAAACCCTGTGCATTGCCTTCGAAATTGGTCAGGTCTTCCCACTGTTTTTCATCCACCTTGTCTTTAAAAAAAAGGCCCGAAGGGTGAAAACGGAAAAAGTCTGAAATGGCCTGCTCTCCCGAGTGCCCAAAAGGTGGATTACCCAAATCATGCGCCAGCGCAGCGGCCGCCACGATAGCACCAAAATCATAGGCACTGTACCGTTCTGCCAAGTGAGGATGACGCTGTAAGATGACCTCGCCTACTTTCCTCCCTAAAGAACGACCAACACTGGATACTTCCAGACTATGGGTCAACCGGGTATGTACAAAATCATGCACGGGCAAAGGATGTACTTGAGTCTTATCTTGTAGTCGTCTGAAAGGGTGCGAAAAGATTATCCTGTCATAGTCCTGCTCAAAAGCACTTCTAGCATCACTTGGATTGGATTTCTGACGCGCTCCCACACGCTGACTTGATAGCAATTGTTCCCAGTTCATCGACAAGAATTTGATTAGAGCCGCAAATATAAGGATAATGCCCAGCATAACACCAAGCTTATTGAAGTTGCGAGACCTTAGATCTTTTCTGAACGGTACATGGCCCGTATTCCATAATAGCAAGATTATCGGACCTTCGAACTCAGGTTCTACATTTATACTCAAAAAAAAATGAAATGGGAAGCCTTACAGGCAACGGCCAAGGAAAAAAAAACGTATAGTCGTTTAACCGTTACCCGTAGAATTGTCATTAGGGATTCTGGAAAATAGTGGCACTTAAGTCAATGAATTATCTTGTCCCAAATCAATTGCGTTTAGGTACAAGTTCATCATTAAGGCTTAGAGTGCAACAGACCATTGTTTTTCAGCGATTTATAACGCAGAAAAGCTACGGTTAATTCAAAAAATGAATTTAACTTTGCTGATTTATGAGCTTTTGAAACTGTAATAGAAGATATTTTACCATAAAGATCAGGTAAAGAGTATGAGGTCATTCCCAATGTTTATCACTTTGGTCATTCAGCCGTTTTTTCATCGCATACTCATATACCTAAATATACATTTATATCGATGAGTGCTAGTTTTTTAGGAATTGTGCGGGTAATTATGTTATATTAATCACATGCGCTGGTAGACAAACCCTTGACGTTCCATATACCCCTGTATAACTTCATTTTTTTCGGTCAAGAATCACAGATAACATGAAACGAAATACGTTATTTTTCCACCTAAGTATAACTTTTATACTTATGTGTGCTGCTTTGATTTTTTGCTATATAACCAGCTTTCAGTCTTACTCCGATTATAGAGAAATTGCTTTTGCTATCTCACTGGTAGTACTGCTCATCTCCTACCTCCACCTTGTCCGCACAATGGTACTTCCCTGGCGGCGAATCCTGATAACCATGGCGGAAGGAAAGTCCGTAGTATTGCAGAATATCCCTACAAATGAAATAAGGGAAATAGGGATAAGAAACAATCAACTTTTGGAATCGATGGAAAATGCGAACGATTTTATAAAAACTATCGCTGAAGGCGACTTTTCACATACGTATAAAGAAAGTCAGGATACTTTGTATCAAGATGTATTGAAAGACAACCTGATCCATATGCGGGAGCAAGTGATGAAGTACTCCGAAGGTGCTGAACAACGGAGCTGGGTTTCGGAAGGTTTGGCCAAATTCGGTGATATTTTGAGAAAAAACGATGGTGATTATCAACAATTAAGTGAAGCTGTACTGTCCAATCTGATCAAGTACATGGACGCCAATCAAGGTGCCCTATTTGTCATGAACGATGATAGCGAAACTTCCGAAAAAAATTCTTATCTCGACCTAGTAGCTTGTTATGCCTATGAACGAAAAAAATATATCAACAGAAAGGTAGAAGTCGGTTTTGGCCTTGTAGGGCAGGTAGTTCTGGAGAGAGAAAGTATGTACCTCACCGATATACCTTCCAGTTATATCAAAATCACTTCCGGACTGGGCCATGCACTACCGAAAAGCCTTCTGCTTGTCCCCTTAAAAATAGACGATATTGTTTATGGAGTAATAGAACTGGCTTCTTTCGAAGAGCTGCCCAAATACAAAATCGAATTTGTCGAAGAACTTGGTGAAAGCATTGCCGCAAGACTCTCCACTCTCAAAGTCAATATGAAAACACAGGCTTTACTGGAGGAATCAAAACAGCAAACCGAAGAACTAAGAGCACAAGAAGAGGAAATGAGACAAAACCATGAAGAGATGGAGGCTACGCAAGAAGAACTTCAAAGAAAGCAGAAAGAACTTCTCCAGAGTCAGGAGAAAAGTAATACTGTCTTTGAAAATTCTCTCGATGTGATACTGGTATGCGATAGTAATGGCAGCATCGATAACATCAATAGCGCCGGTCATGAGCTGTTCCAACTGGAAAAGGATAAGCTTGATGGCCTTGCCCTTCAGCAACTACTAAAAAAATTCAGCCCTGAAGCACCCAAGTCCTTTCTCAATCGAAAAAGAAGGTCTAAGATCACAAATATGAAAGGGGAGGTCATCAACGTGGAGACCTATATACTTCAAAAAAATATAGAAGGTAAGGACTGTTATCTAGCGTATATCCGAGATATCCGGAAAGAGGTGGAGAAAGAGCGACAGATAGCGGAAAGTCTAATGAACGTCGATGAACTGAAGTCCCAGCTGAAAACATCAGGGACATCGTAGTCTACAGGCCTGTTTCTTAGACAGAATGATCAAGATAGACCCTGTTTCCTTTGATGGCCAAAGACAATTCGTGGTCATTATTTTTTTACCTCTTGAACAGGAGTACCGAATCATAGACTTTCTTGAAAAAATGAAGATATCAATGTGTTGTTTTCAACCAATTGCAGTATTAAACCCAGAATGTTCGTTGGAACTTCGTCATGAGGACTTAAATGGCAATAAATCAGGGCGTTTTCTTGGATTCAGCGTAGCACCG
>CANLOE010000011.1 GCA_947492745.1 uncultured Cyclobacteriaceae bacterium
AGGCGAACCGCCTGACCCTCACCCCGCCCCTACGGGGACCCTGCCGATGGTGGGACCGGTAAAGAAGGTCCTTACCTAGTCCCGAAACCCCTGAACGAATGGGGCAAATACCCACAACGTATCTAAGGCTATTCGATACTGCCATATCTCCCCTTAATTCTATAAATTATTACTGAGTCATTGGACAGGCAGGGCGTAGGGAACAAAGAACTCAATGGATTTCTAGGTATGGATGAAAGCCAAGATAGGTCTTCTTTAACCTTGATTGTTATTATCATCTTTGATGAAATGCCAACTGGAATATACCCATCATTACACAGAATTGACATAATATAATAGATGCCACTACTTAACAAGGAAGTTTAATACATTAATTAAACATCATTTTCGTTATATTTGAGATATATTAATTCACAACACAATGACGAAAAGGTTAACAGCTCTACTGATAATTCTTCAATCTTTTTTTATCACAGTTACTTTCGCTCAGTCCAGCGGAACACAAAAGGAGGACAAAGCCTACTCGTACTATGACAATTTTATAGAAGGTAACTATGTCGTCATAGGTGCCTTTGAATATGTGAAAAATGTTGTTAAGTATATTGATACCGTCAAGGAAAAAGGATACAATGCAAGATATGGGTATAACCCTTATAGAAGGTTGTTTTATGTTTTCATTTCCAAATCGGATGATTTGGATGAAATCAGAGGTTTGAGAAATAGGATTCGTGCAACCAAAGGTTTTGGAGAGGCGTGGGTATATTCAGTGAGTTCTAAAGAGGAGAAGCAGATTTCAAAAGCAATAAAGAGCGACCCTCCAGCTGACCTTCCGCTTGAGACTATTGAGAATAACACACCAAGTAATTCTCCCATTAATATATCTAGTGAATTGAAATTTGCAGGAGTAGGTAAAAGGATTACTTTCGATAATATTTTGTTTCACAGAAACTCCTCTATTGCTTATAATTCCTCTATAGAGCAATTGGACGAGATATATAACTGGATGATCAGCGAGCCTAATACCAAAATCAAAATACATGGTCATACTAACGGTAAGTTTAGGGGGCAGATTTTTATTCCAAATAGAAGAGGAGATATAGAAAGGTTTTTTGACTTAAAAATAGGAAGCAAAATCAAAGAAGCTGATGATAAGAGGCTCTCCACGGAAAGAGCGAAGACCGTTAAAGATTACCTAATAGCAAAAGGGATTTCGAAATATAGAGTAGAAATTAAAGGTTGGGGTAAAAAAGCAATGCTTTATCCCAAAAGAAGCAAGAAATCAGAACTTAATCGAAGAGTCGAAATTGAGGTGACCTCAAATTGATCTAATGTATAGGAAAGCATATTTATTGTGAGATTTTCTACGATTAACAATGGATTTTCATTATGTGATTGATATAAAGATGAGGGGAGATTTTTTGACTGGATTTGTGTGATTCTAGACATAAACATCGTTTGGAGTAACGCAGATTATTATACTTCAATTCAGACTGTGTCGAACGTTAAAGAAATGTTCAGCGAATGGGCCGCGTTGGCAAATAACGATTGTACTATTTTGAATGTTTATTATTTGAGGTAATACAAAAACAGTTCTCAAATTTCACATATAGTAGTGTTCATTTCCTCCCACTCTGCGTTGGCAAATTCTCATGATAGCGCCTGCTATCAAACGATTTGGTCATGATTCATTTTAAAGTATATCTTTTATTTTCGGTTTGTTTATCGTTTTCTAGGAGCATTCAATTCCCAAGAAGAACGGCACTCATCTTAAGATTGTGACTTAGATATTCTCTATCATGCTCTATGCGCTAATTAATCGTTTATTTGACCTTTGAAAGGTAAGTTTGTCTTAGGGCATAATTTTGTTGAATTGATGCGGATAGTGTTGCTATCATTTGTCAGTATTACTGCAATCGACATAAGTGATACAAACTCTCAAAATAATATAAAGACAAGCTCTTCCTCTCAAATCGATAGTATCTATATAAGGTCGATAAGCTAAGGGCAAAAAAAAAGCCTCTCGAGTGAGAAGCTTTTTATCTATAAAATCAATGTGGCTTTTTACTCGGATATAGTCCTCTCAGGTCTATCGTTTTCTTCTCCGAAGTTGAACAGTAAGGAGAACCTTAGTGTCTCAGCTAATGGGTGATTCTGTTGTGTAGGAACCAAATAGGCAAAATCAATCCCAAAGACTTGGTACCTAAAACCTAACCCTGCTGTAAAATATTTTCTATTACCTTTTTGCTCATGCTCGTTAAAATAACCTAATCGAGCCGCAAAAGTATTGTTATACCAATATTCCAAGCCTATGGAAATCATGACCTCCTGTAGTTCTTCGCTGAATCCCCCAGGAGCATCACCAAAAGAACTGAATGTTCCATTGAGCAAGGGACGGTCAGGGTCTAGGCCATCCACTAGAATAAAGTCTCCATTAGGGTCGACATCCCTTGTACCATCCTCGCGTAATTGATAAATAGGGGGAGTAGGAACGAGTAGTTTGGTGAGATCCAATGCGAAAGTAATCGTATTGTAAGGGTCTAAATCTGTGGTAAACGCACCACCTAAACCAAATTTCGCATGAATAAAATCTTGGTCCTCTTCGTTTAGATAGGTTATTTTCCTACCTATATTGGTAATGGTGGCTCCTAGTCCTAGATTGGAGTTTTTACCGCTCAACAATAAATCAGTTTTATAAAACATACTGAAATCAACAGCAATACTATTACCTGGTCTTGCTTCTATGGTAGAAGAGGTGAAGTTCCCTGTAAGGTTTGAGCTGACATACCTACCGGCAACCCCTACGCCTAGCTTATCACTTAGCTTTCTGGAATAGGTAGCATCGATGGCAACCTCTCTCGGGTTGAAGGTAGTACCTGCTCCATTAGCGGTTTCACGGAAAGTAATAGAACCTAGGTCAAAATAACGTAAGGATACCCCTACAGCTTGTGTCTTATCTAATTTATAATATCCTGATAAGTAGGACAATGACATATCGTTAATGATTTTTGACAGCCAAGGGGTATAATTGACTGAAAAACCAACTTCAGTATCCATAAAAGCTAACTTCGACCCATTCCAATGAATGGAGTTGGCATCTGGTGAAAGTGCTATACCTACATCGCCCATGGCACCGGACCTGGCGTCAGGCGCTATACCCAAAAAAGGGACCGCTGTTGTAATCGGGCGATTATCTGCTCCTCCCAATAAACCTCCAGGATTGGATACAGAACCTTGAGAATAGGATTCTGTGCCGATAAGACCAACGGCAACAAAACATAAAAGTAGCTTAACGTAATTAATCATAACATATGGTTTGAAAAGGAGGTAAATATAATCATTTAATGAGAACTAATTTTTGATAGCGGTGCTTTTTTGCACCGTCCGATTTAGAACGAACAAAAAGGTGATATGCGTATATACCGGAAAAAAGTTTTTCTTTCAAAAATAGAGGTATGCTGATACGGCTACCGGCATTGTTGACTGTAGCTGATTGCTCATGGATGACTTTGCCTTGCGGAGAAAAAACCTGTAACTTTAGTTCTAAGTCTTCCCCTTGTCGATTGTGATTGAAGGTAATGGTCGTCTCATCTAGAAATGGATTAGGGTGATTGCCCAAATCCTCGATAATAATGTCCGACGCATTACCTACGATGAACTGAACCGTTACTTCGCTGGAGTTGTTGTGTGTATCCCAGATTTTTACACTCAATTGATGCTTGCCTGCCGATAGGCCCTTTAGAGGAAGTCGAAACCATCCATGCTGATAACTATCTAGGTCAGCAGTGTAGAAAGTACTCAAAGGATAACTTTCCCTATCGTCCAATACGGCTATGGGTACATTACCACCTAAACTATAGTTGGAAAGATTTACACCGTTTTCATCAAAAACATCGACCAATAACGTACTGTTCGGACTTATAGAGGAACCGTTAAGGAACAAAGTATCATTCATAAAAGCGCTCAATTGTGGTGCTCGGTCATCCCTAACAATACTCTCGGGACTTCCTCCTATCAGTATATCGGTAAGTCCGACATGTGCATCCATTTTAGTATTGTCCGAAGCACTGTACATACTGATTTTCCCTTTGTCGATAAGGTACGAAATATTTTTTGGGACCACAAATTCGAAGCTAAAGCCCCCTTCTCGAACGGAAGTGATGCCATTAAAAAGGATATTGTCTCTGGTCCGATAGTTAAACTTTACATTTCGAGGACTACCAAGAGTACTCCTCAGGTTTGATTTTCCGTATACGGTTACAGCGGCTGTTCCATTAAAATCAACGATTTTACTTCCATTTGTCGCTAATACGGAACCCTCTATTTTTACTTTCTCCAGTGCCTTCAATGTGTCGAGGACTTCGCTACGGGCATTGTTGTTGATATGTGTCACTTCCAATCGATGTTCTGGGTAGGCCAACCTCAATGAAGGGTCACCGAGCAGAGAGAAATTTCGATTGCTCACACCACTGATACTATTGTTTTTGGTATCGCGGATGATATCACCTAGCCGCGGATATTCTCCCTCTCTTTTTCTGAAAACAGTTTCGTAAAAAGCCCTGTTGAGCTTGAAATTGGTACTCGAACTTACAGGGCGTGCTGTTGTTACGATAGCGATGCTACCACCATTTTCATTCAATACGGTCAGCTCTCCCCCCGATATTCTTTCTGGGTCGTCATGACGGCCAAATTCACAGGTGGCGGTAACAAAAAGAGGAAGATTATTGCTGTTATTGTAGGCGTTGATAGTGCTGATATCCAATATGTTCTCCTCGGTCCATTTTTTTTCACCTCCATGACCCGTAAAATTGATGATCAGTGCACCGTCTTCCACGGCCTTATTGATCTGTTCGTTGACCTGAGGGGCAAGCTCTCCTCCAGGCCCCGGAACTTGCTCGAAGGCATCCATATAGATTTTATTGATATTGAATCCCGTATAAGTACTGTCTACCATGGTAGCCAATCTATCGGCATCATTGACATGGATATTGAAATCCTCATCATCGGCAATAAAGACGACTTCATTGCGCCAAGCACCTAAATGACTGCCATTTGAGCTATAGGCGATGATCTTGTCCACTACATTATTGGCTTCTTCAATAGAGGTGACCGGCAATCTGCCTACACCGATTTCCAGTGTATGATCAGAAGACCACTCCCCTTCACCTTCTTCCATAAACCCAAAGTAGTCATCTGAGGAATAGGTAAGTAGTGGGTGGAGGGTGTTGGGAGATTGAAATGTTGGTATAAAATTGGTATTGCTGCTGATCCTATCTTTATAATCATAGGAACAGCGTCCCAGCAATAATAAGTACTTCAACTTTTCGGGACGCTTATCATAAAGAAACTTCACATAGTCCCGGATAGCAGATAGGTCTTTGCTGCCACTACCGAACTCATTGTAGATTTCATCCACATTGGTTACGGATACGTCCAATCCATCATGATTACGTCTAAAACGCGCAAGACGTTCAGCCTCTTTGATGAACTGTGGGTGACTGATAATCAGAAATTCCGGTGTTAGTTCACCATGCAGGTTCTGCGGGGCGACTTTCCCAAGGTATTCAGTGCGACCTAAGGTAGCCTCTGGGTCAAAAACAATAAATTCCCTTATGGTGATACTTGCAGTCCCAAAAGAAATACCTTCCGGTCCGTTTCTGTACATCTGTGTCTTCGGACTCAAAGGGTCAGAGACATCCCAGACCTGTAGCGAAGGAGAACCATTGGATATTCTATAGGTGGAAAAAGCAGAAGAAGTACTGCTTATAGAGCGAAAAAGGGTCTGCTCGCCATACAAGGACAATTCTCTTTGGCGATGGAGTAAAAGGTGTTCCAGATAACCTAAAGACCTACCAGAACCGGCTTTGTTGAACGAGAGCGTTACTTGCATGGAGGTACTGCTACTGGGGATAATAGCGGTACTGACTTCGAAGATGTCCTTGCGCTCATATCCTTTGATACGGTAAGTATTGCTGCTCGGATTATTCTCAAAATCGGGAATGGACTGTACAGGCTGTTGGCCGATGACCTTTCCATTGATACTGACCTCAAATTCCGTAGGTGTAAACGTCTGAGCCATCACTGTAGAGCTGAGTTTTAAGGGCGAACCTTCTACTGTTCCTGTGGCATCAAATGAAAAAGAGCGGGATAGATTTTTCCCTGAGAACCGCTCACCATACCAAAAACGACCTGAGGTGAGTAGATTATGCTGGTCTTGTTCATAAACGTCGACCTCATCGAAAGTAGTGATGATAGGGAAGTCACCCCTTTGGTCACCTGCCGAAGACAGTCGGGCCCCCATTTCCCCATCATTCTTTATGGTGAGGAAAAAATAGCTACGGTCATCATATTCATTTCCGGTATAGATGAACGTTCCTTCTTCTTCTGAATAACGGATATCATCCGGTCCCGAGGCATAAAAAAGCAAATAGTCACCTTGGTCGAAGCGACCGTCTGCCTCTCCTGCTATGAAAATAGGGTTTTCCTGTAAGTCTTGAATACGCTTATCCCCGTTACGCTGCGGTAACATCTTGCCACCGTTGCCATAAAGTGCGATACTCCTAGGGTCGATAGCCTCCGTGGAAATGCCCATACTTTGAAGTTGGGCCAAATCGATTTTGTAGACGCCTGCTGCCGAAACCGCGATTTTATACCAATCCCCTTGGGAGAGGACTGAGGTATTAATGTTATCATCGCCCATATCCTGCGCCACGAGTAGGAGGGGCGATAAACAAAAGCAGAGAAAAGCCAAGGTCAACATGCCGATAGCAGAGAACAGTCTTATCATAAATCTGATATAAGGAGTGTTATATTATTACGTCTGTTCAACATAGAAATATCGTAAAACGTTTCATTCTCAAAGGGTGTTCGTGACGACATTTATCCTTCTTTTCTCAGAAACAATGACATGAAAATGTATAAAAAGATAATTAGTGGCACTGCTATCCAATGCAGTACTACCAGTAATAATGCGGCGAACAACAGAAAAACAAACTTTAGCTCATTGCCCTTCCAGTGAAATCTTTTGAATTTCAAGGCCATCAAAGGTAGTTCGGCCACTAGCAGAAAGGAAAAGACCAATATGAGGGAAATGACAGTATAAGGCCCTAACCATACGGCATATTCGCTATTTGCGATAATGGGCAGGCTGGAAAAGAAGAGTGCATTAGCGGGTGTGGGCAGTCCCATGAAAGCGTCCGTTTGTCGTGTATCCAAATTGAACTTTGCCAATCGTAAGGCGGAGAATAGCGCCATACTAAAGGCGACATAGGGGAGGTAAGGATTGTCCATGCTACGATCCAGATAGTTGTAGACCATCACTGAAGGTAATACTCCGAAAGTAACCATATCGGCCAAGGAGTCGAGTTCCTTACCTACAGGAGAACTTACATTAAGCAAGCGTGCAGAGAAGCCATCCAGAAAATCAAGTATCGCCGCGAGATAAATCATGTAAACCGGGAGAAAGACCTCTCCTTCAAAGCTCAAGGTAATACCGATACACCCACAGAGCAGGTTCCCTAAAGTAATGCTATTGGGTATATGTTGCTTTATCAAAATATCATAGTATAGTAAACGGTCGGACTGATTATCATGCTTTCAATGCGCAAAACGGATTGGCCGCTTTTTCCTCACCTATGGTAGTAGAGGGGCCATGTCCACAATAGACAACCGTTTCATCAGGAAGGTCGAACATTTTTTCGTGTATACTCTGGATCAAAGTATCCAGATTTCCACCCGGTAAGTCGGTCCTGCCGATGCTTCTCTGGAAAAGCACATCACCACCAATACATATTTTTTGCGCCCGCTCCACAAAAGCAATGTGCCCAGGGGCGTGGCCAGGTACAAATAATACTTCCAATTCGCTAGAGCCAAAAGTGACAAGGTCCCCCTCGTTGATGTAGTGGTCAATGCTTGCCGGCTCGTAGTTTTGAAATCCATAGTTGGGTGCGTAGACCTCTACGGCTTTCAGTGTAGCCTTGTCTTCCGGATGTATCCCTAATTTGACATCGTACTGCTGTTTTATGAACTGATTGCCGAGTACATGATCGATATGACAGTGTGTATTCCATAATCCTACGACGCGAAGCTTTTCGCCCGTAACAAAATCCATCAGTTCTGTTTTTTCATGATTTTCATAACATCCAGGATCAATGACGATGCACTCGCCACTTTCATCATAAAGGAGATAAGTGTTCTCCATGAACGGATTGAAAACAAAAGATTTTATATGTATCATGATGTAAATTAAATCAAATACGCACAAATTTGTCAGGTATACACAACAAAAATTGAAAATTTGCCTTATCATGTCTCCATTGAATATAGATAAGGTAAAATCTATGTATGAGATATGATTATGATTATTTGATTGTAGGGCAGGGTTTGGCCGGGAGTGTATTGGCACATCGGCTTATCGAGTCAGGTAGTAAGGTGATCGTATATAACGAAGCACTGAAAAACTATTCTTCAACCATAGCTGCGGGCATTTACAATCCTGTTACTGGGAGAAAGCTGCTCAAGACCTGGAAGGCGGATAGTTTGTTTTCTGACCTGGAAGACTTCTATACTTCATGGGCGGCACGCTTATCCACAGATTTTCTGCATCCTAAAACTATTTATAGGCCTTTCCTGAATATAGAACAGCAAAATGAATGGATAGGACGGAGTGCGGATGATATATACAATGATTATGTTACCGATATATATAAGGAAAGTGCTTACGGTGAGGATGTTTTTGATGATTATGGGGGCATTACCCTGAAGCGGTGTGGCTTTGTGGATATTAATGCGCTACTGATTGCCTTCCGAAATGCGCTCGAAAGTAAAAAGGCCTATCGCGAGGTCAACTTTGAGGCCAATAAACTGAGAGTGGTCGAAGATGCTATCCTCTATGACCGATTGAAGGTGCGAAAAATCATTTTTTGTGATGGACAGCGAGGCTTGGCAAACCTGTATTTCTCGAATTTACCCTATCGCTTGGTCAAAGGAGAGATTCTATGGATAGAGACCGAAAAACCTTTGGACAAAATTTATAATAGAGGAGTATTTGTGCTTCCTGTCAAGGAAACACTTTGTAAAGTAGGCGCGACTTATGATAATCATGATTTGACTTTAGAAACAACAAATCAGGCAAAAATGAAACTTGAGGGTACACTTGCTACGTTATTAAAGACAAATTATCGAATTGTCAATCAATTAGCAGGAGTAAGGCCGGCAACAAAAGACCGTCGGCCAATGCTGGGAAATCATCCTAAATACGGCAATGTGTTCATATTTAATGGGTTGGGGGCTAAAGGAGTGTCCTTGGCACCTTATTATGCCGCTCAGATGACCTCCCTGCTGAACGAAGGGAAAGAACCGGATAAAGAAGTCAATATTAATCGGTTTTTTTGATTAAATTGATAGACTTATGTACTTAGTTATATTGACTTTATTTCGGTCATTTCATTGAATCCGGTACATCGTTGAACGCAATCCGAATTCCGGTAGTTCATTTGAAAATTTTTCTGTCCGAGCGCAGCGTTTTCAAAATTTTCCGGATCCCACAGGCCGGCCCGAAATCCCTATGGGTTTCGTCCTGCTTAATTTTATCGATAGGACCGAGCGTAAGGAAAGGGTTCGGGGAACCCTTTCAGCGAAGGGGACGGTCTGTCGCGCAGGAGTAAGCGCCCGGCTTGAGGCGAAACGGACCAAAGGGTAGATACAAAGATGTCCTCTACCCTTTTGACAATGAAAAGATGTTTTTCGGCAGGAATGTATATGGATAGGGTCAAAATGAAGCAACATTGATAATCCTGTAGCCAAGCATATAAGTCCAACGGATGATATATCGACAAACGGTTAAAATAGTTGGTATATCTATGTATATAAGTCTGTAAATTGAAATAAACTAAGAGTGATAGGGATGAGCCTATCTTCTGTTGATCATTTTAACAATGATGTCGATGTTATCTGCTCATGGCCGATTCTCGATTTTTGCTGAAAATGATGATATACGGGTACCGATTATGGAGACGGTAATACCTACTGATACGGTCATCAAAATCATACTGCTCGATTTGCTGGACCTGTACTTAAAAACATATAGATTTTAGTAATTAGATAATACATTGATGAACCTTGAAAATTTGAAAGCCAAAACCGCTCATATTGCCCTTACTCTTATGGGCTGTCTTTTGGTGGTGCTGTCTGCATATGGGCAGCAATCCCGCGAAGGGTTCGGTAAAAATAGAATGCAGTATAAGCAGTTTGATTGGAAGTACTATTCTTCGGATAACTTTGATGTGTATTTTTATGGAGCCAATAGAGAAATGGCAAAAAGCACATCCGAGTTTTTGGAAGGTGAGTTTGACCGCATTACCGATATCATCGGTTATCCCCCCTATAATAAAACGAAGGTTTTTCTTTATCAGTCCGTTATCGACCTACAGCAGAGCAATGTAGGCCTGACGGAAGCTTCCTATACTATCAGTGGACAAACAAAATTTGTAAAGTCATACGTGGAAGTGGCCAATCCGGGCACCTCTGACGGTCTCAAGGAAGAACTCCTTCTCAAAGTAACGCAGCTGCTTGTGGATGACATGATGTTTGGCGGAAGTCTAACGGAAATGTTTCAGAGTGCCTATCTCCTGAACTTGCCCGAATGGTTTGTTAAAGGAATAGCACGGTATATTGCTAAAGGTTGGGATGAGGACATGGACGATTATATTCGCGAGTTCGTTGGGTCCAAAAAAGTCAGAAAAGCAACGAAGATGTCGGGGAAGCAAGCCGAAGTAATTGGGCAATCCATATGGAATTTCATCGCTGAGAAATATGGTAAAAGCAATATTTCCAATATCCTTAACTATACCCGTATCATTAGAAATGAGGAAAAGAGTGTTGAAGTCACGTTAGGGATGAACTTCAAACAGGTGATGGCCGAATGGAAAAATTTCTATGGTGAAATGGATCTTCAGATTGATGAAAACTATGTCGCTCCCAATGAAGAACTGAAAATCTCAAAGAACAATAGGAAAGGGCTTACCTATCATCAGATAAAGCTTAGCCCTGATGGCAGCAAATTGGCCTATGCCAGCAATGACGGAGGTAAGTACATGGTGAAAATTCGTTTTCTGGACTCGAACAAAGAGAAAAAGGTGATTTCGGGAGGATATAAAGTCATCAATCAGGAAATTGACCCGAACCTACCCCTTATAGCTTGGATAGATGATAAGACCCTGGGACTGATAACAGGAAAGCGGGGACGCCACATTTTCTCCATTTATGACTTGGACACTGACAGCCGATTACTTCGGCCTATGGACCGTTTTTCACAAATCAATAGTATCGACTTTTCAAGTAGTGGCAAGCTGGGCGTTTTCAGTGCGGATGTGAACGGTCATAACGATATCTACCTTATTAGTACAAAACGCGACCGGGTAAAACGCCTTACCAGCGATGTATATGATGATATTGCCCCTTATTTTATCCCCGATACCAATGAAATTATATTCAGCTCCAACAGAGAGACAAATGCATTGAAACCAGAGGGTCGGGAGTATGAGGATTTACCCGATAATTTCAACCTTTTTCATTATAGTCTTGATACCACCGCAAATGAACTTGTCCGCCTGACCAATACCGTCAGCCGGGATGCCATGCCCAAGTCCGATGAACAGGGAAATGTCTATTACCTAAGTGACCAAAAAGGAATAACCAACCTCTTTAGATACACCCATTCGACGAAATTATTTCATCAGATTTCCAACTTCAAATACAGTATCAAGGAGTTCGATATAAATGTAGCTACGGGCAGATTGGTCTACGTTATGCTAGAAAAGGGAGAAGAACATATATTCATTGATAATGCCTTCGATTTTGATAAAAACACGTTTACTCCCGCAAGTACCCGCTGGCAGGTAAAACAGGCAAAATTGATGGTGGAGCGAAGGGCATTGTTAAATAAGGTCACTGCTGAAAAGAAAACAATATCGGAGAAAAAAACAGAAATATCCGATAAGCCAGAGCAAGAAACAGAGAACGCATCAGAAGAAACAGAAGCGGATACCGGCTTGATAGACACAGATAACTATGTGTTCGATAAGGTGATCAAGCAAGAACCTGAAGTTTCCAATAATACTTCCAATACCTCTTTTCTCTCCAAGTACAGAAAGGTAAGAAAAGAAAGCAGTATTTCGGGTCCATTTCCCTATGATACAAAATTCAATGCCGACAACCTTGTGACCACTTGGGTTATCGACCCCTTACGGGGTTTCGGGATCTCTTTGGAAACACAGATGAACGATATGTTGGAGAACCATCGCTTCCACGGTGGTATTACGACCACGACCAATCTCAAAAACGGCGATATCTACGGTCAATACGAATTCTTGAAGTACTTGATCGATTTCAATGTGAGGTATGATAGGAATGTATATTATTTCGATAGCGAAAGACTCAAGCAGCGCTACAGTAAAAACACCCTTGAGGTTGGGGCAGCGTTACCGCTCAATGTGAAAACAAGGATTACGTTGAATCCCTTCTTTACCAGGACGAAATTCGCTAATCTACTTCCGACGGGCTTGCCCCCGATATTTGACGCTCCGATTGCAGTGGATTACTTAGGTTTTCGGTCTGAGTTGATTTATGATAATTCGACGGTCAAAAACCTGAATCATATCGAAGGTACCCGAGCGAAAGTAAGTTTAGAGAACTACAACGCCTTAGGGGATGCTGAGAGTAGTTTTTCCAACATCAGCGTGGATGTGAGGCATTACCAAAAGGTCCATCGCGAGATTACCTTTGCCACGCGTTTTTTCTATGGTAAATTTTTCGGAAACAGTCCTAAGAAGTATCTTTTGGGAGGGATGGATAACTGGCTGCTCAACAAAGAAAACACAGAAGGTACGGGTAACCCCTTGTTTTTTGGAGATCAAAGTAATGTAGATAAAAGCGAACTCCTGTTCGTAGAGTATGCGACCTCTCTGAGGGGTTTTGATTATGCCGAACTCTTCGGTACGGATGTACTGTTGTTCAATGCGGAGTTGAGGATTCCGCTGATACGCTATCTGCATAGTGGGCCTATCTCTTCTAATTTTTTCCGAAACTTACAGTTCGTAACCTTTTACGATATGGGTTCCTCATGGACAGGAGTCTCCCCGTTCAAAAGAGCGAACAGCGTCAATACGGTGAGTAGTCCCGGTGGGAGTCAGGGGGAATTGGGATTGTTCAGGTATACCTTGAGAAATTTCCAGAACCCTTGGTTGTACAGCTATGGTGTAGGCCTGAGAACAGTACTCCTCGGATACTATATGAAGTTCGATCTGGCTTGGCCAGTGGAGGACTACCGTACTTTGCCCCCGAGGCTTTTCATTACGCTGGGATATGATTTTTAGACAAAACACGTTCATTTTGGAGAAATGAGCTACCTTTGGCGGGACTGTATCGGTACAGGCACTGACAACAGGTTTTTTATTTATATTTTTTCGAGTAGCAATTATGGCCAAATCAATGACGGGCTACGGAGTAGCGAGCTTTGGAGATCAACATCAGGAAATCAATGTGGAAGTAAAAACATTGAACTCCAAATTTTTGGATACTAACATCAGAATACCCAGAACATTTTCGGACCACGAGATACAGCTTCGTAACCTCGTGGCAAAGAAACTGGAAAGAGGCAAGGTTACCCTGACCTTGGAAGTGACCAATATTGGTACCGCAGCACCGAAGGTAGAGTACAACGAAGACCTGTTCATGACCTATTATGAAAAACTGACCTCCCTCTCAAAAAAGGCAGGCGATGATGGTCGTGAGATTTTCAAACTGGCATTACAATCCCCAGAAGTAATCGTTCCTGTCAACGATAGCAGTGAAAAAGATACTGTCTGGAAAAAGATACTCCCGATAATTGAGAGCGCATTGGACCAGTGTGATGCCTTCCGGGTCAAAGAAGGGACCGTTCTGTCCGACAAGCTAAAAGATTACATCAACCAGATAGGCATTTCCTTGGGAGAAGTAGAAGTACTGGACCCTTCACGTATCGCTAATATCAAGGCTAGAATTAAAGGCAATCTAGAAGAATTTGTCGAAGAGGAAAAAATAGATAAGAACAGGTTCGAACAGGAGCTGATCTATTTCATAGAAAAATTGGATATCAGTGAGGAAAAAGTGCGCTTGAAAAGTCATCTGGAGCATTTTGTGGATGTCCTGGAAAATGGAAATGGGCAAGCCAACGGTAAGAAACTGGGCTTCATAGCACAGGAAGTAGGCAGGGAAATCAATACTATTGGCTCTAAAGCTAACGATGCTGCCATTCAGAAACACGTGGTCTCCATGAAAGAGGAATTGGAAAAAATCAAGGAACAAGTACTGAATTTTTTATAGTGGGACAAGTTCAAGACTAACCTACAGACGGTATCGAAACGTTTATTTGCCCATCAGCGGTTGTCGATCGTTGCTTATAGATTTTGATTTTAACCCAAAATGATCAGTAGAGAACCTATTCTGCGTATAAATAGCTTTATATCAGAAGCTTTGCCCACCTGTCTTCATTCACCATAGCGGTGCTATGCCGAACGAATCCAAATGGCCGGTATTTTACTATTTATACGCTCATCACGATTTCTATCGATCAATTTGGGTTTAATTAAGAACTGATGTCGGTACTCATCACGAAATCAATGACCATCAAGAAACAATTAGATTGGGAAGGCAACGGCTAGGGTACGCTCACTGTAAGGTCAAGTTTAGATCATATAGAACAAAGCTCTCGATTTTCAACTGATTTTGTCCAAACCATGTTCTTCGATAAGAAAGTCCAAAAAAACGGTGCAGGAGCGGTCGAGGATTTCAAAAACCTCTTGAAACCCATCCCCTGCTCCGTAATAGGGGTCCGGTACATCTGCCCCTTTGGCGTTGGGGTCAAAATCACGCATCATATACCTCTGTCCATCTTTGCCTTCTTTTTGAGATAAAAGCTCTTGGATATTGGAGAAATTGCTATTGTCCATAGCCAGGATATACCGAAAGTCCTCAGCATCTTTCTCGGTAAACTGCCGACTGCGATGATTCAATAGAATACCGTTCTTTTTTGCATTCGCAGTAGATCTAGGGTCGGGCGAGTTACCATTGTGGAAACTAGAAGTGCCCGCTGAATCGCAGATAATCTTGTCTTCCAGTCCTTTTTCCTTGACCAGTTTTTTGAATATCCCCTCGGCTACGGGAGAGCGACAAATATTACCCAAGCATACGAATAATACGGAAATCATGAGAAAATACGTTTTGAGCGATAAAAATTCAGAAACAGTATCCTACGTTTCGGAGATTGCTTTTTTTCGGTTTAACCCGGATCATGCGCTGGAACTTCGTCACGAGGGTTTACATAGCAATACATCAGGGAGTTTTATTGGATTTGGCATAGCACCGCTATGGTGAATTCAAAAAACGTAGTGCAACGACCGGTTTGCAGCTATTTATATCCGCAGTAGATTTTTCAATGCATGATTCGGGTTTAAAGTGGAGTAAGCACCTTAGGCTACTGTTTTTCCATGGAAACTATTTATTGTAAAGGTAGTAAAAGTAATATCTTGATTGGCGGTTGTCCATGAAATACATTGACCAAAGAGTGCTAAGGTATGTGTATAGAGTATAGAGCATCTATAGTATGAATTGTGCTGCCCCTTATAGGTTCCATAGGACAACAAATACAGTATATATGTTCAAAAACGATTTCTTCTACCTTAATCATCTTTGATCGGTATAAGAAAGCCGATTCATAATCTATGAATCGGCTTTCTTATCTTATTTTTTTGAAAATGGCACATTATCCACTGTAGCGAAATAGACTATTCGAATATGATGGTCATTTCCACCCTTCTGTTCTTCTGTCTTCCCGCTTTGGTTTTATTCTCTGCGATGGGACGGTCGGGACCATGACCGATGACGGAAAACCGTATAGGGTCGATGCCTCTTTTTATCAGATGATCGGCTACTGCTTGCGCCCTTTTTTTCGATAGTCTCTGATTGCCCGCACGGCTTCCCTGATTGTCCGTATGCCCTTCCAGTAGAAGCTTCCACTTTTGTTTGTCCTTCATTAAGCCTGCTAGTCGGTCCAGAGAACTATAGGAAGTGTTCGTGATGATGGCACTTCCCGTCTTGAACTCCAAGTTGTCAAATGCCGTATTGATGATTTCCTGCTCTTCTTTTTTCAAAACAGGGCAGCCATTGTTTTCGGGGGTACCTGGTGTCGTCGGACATTTATCCTCCTTATCTATGACGCCGTCTTTATCGGAGTCGTCAAAAGGGCAGCCTTTGTTGTCGATACTTCCTGCCTGCTGCGGGCACTGATCTTCGTGGTCATGCAGACCGTCGCCATCAGAGTCGGGACAGCCCTGTTTTTCTTGAGGGCCGGCCAGTTCGGGGCATTTATCTTCCTTATCGATAAGTCCATCTCCATCACTGTCCGGACAACCGTTGAACTCAGCTGTTCCCGCTACTTCAGGACAGGCATCCTCTTCATCTTTTATGCCATCACTGTCACCGTCGGGGCAGCCCATGAGTTCTACTGGCCCCGCCAGTTCAGGACACTTGTCTTCGCTGTCTTTTACGCCATCTTCATCAGAATCAGGGCAGCCCTTGAAGGCTACCGTACCCGCAATCTCGGGGCATTCATCCTCACTGTCCTGTACACCGTCTGCATCAGTGTCAGGGCATCCCTTGAATTCCCAGACACCGGGCACTTTTGGACACGTATCCCGTTTATTGGAAACTCCATCCTTGTCCCTATCCTTTCTTTTGCGGTAAGGCAGACCAAAGCGCAGCGCAGCATAAGCGTCGGCTTCTGTTATGTCCTTGCCTAAGAGAGAACTGATAATACCTTTAGAGCCTAAGACCAAAGGTCCTACACGTACGGATAGTCCTACATTGAAATTAGCGAACTTATCATAAGAGAACGGAATGGCAATGCCTTGACCTTTGTTCTCTATTCTCGGGGTCAATGAGACTGTGGACAGATAGCGTGTCTTCTCTTTATCGCTTGCCCCTCCTTTGAAGGCAGTTTGAGAGGTGAAATTGATATAAATGTTCTTATGGAGATTGTAATCAAACTGCCCAACGATACGAGTAGGGAGGTTCATCCTATAAGACCCACCACGGTTGAAGACAAATAAAGAATCTATAATATCGTCCAGGCTTTGGTTGTTGTTTAGCAGATCTTCGATACTCAAGTCGCTGGTTCTGAGCGTCGTTTCTTCGATATCGCCACTATTACGGCTCTTATCGTAGTTGATACTGCCGATGTCCAGCAGGGAAAGGCCGATTTTGTATTTGTACTTATTACGATCTCTTCTGATAAGACCTTCCTCTCCGTCCATAGTATACCGATACTTATCATGTTCCGGGCGATACTCGTAGACAAGACCGAAATCAAAACCTAAACTGAGATTGCTGAAAAGCTCATCTCTGATGATGCTCAAGTTACTCTCTCCTTGGTCCGATCGGCGATCAAAATCATCGATATTTTGCGAATATCCCGTTTGTAGGTTGGCTCGGGCTATGTCCACACTATTGCTGGTCAGTCCGTTGTAGGTGAGGCGATTGATATAGGCATATCCTGAAGCCACTCCACTGAGTGCCTTGGCGGTAATACCTGCTTTTAGAAATCGATCTCCCTCATCGACGACCACACGGGCATACGTAAACCCATACTCCGCCCAAGAGTGTGCTTGGGCATAAAGGTTTTCAATATCGAACTGCTCATTTAGCCCTATGCTGAACTCTTGGTTGGACTCGATCTTATCGATGAATTCGGATACCTGCGGACCAATATTATCAGCATTGATCATAGTTCTCGACCGAAACGAAAAACCAATAGCATGTTTTGGGCTAAGCGTTAGCATAAATGAGGGCAATTGCACATGCAGATTTCCAAAAGCACCCTTTTCTCCCGTTTTATCACTTTCAACAAAATTTCCCCTCCGGATACTATCACTTAAAAGTTTGCCAAAGCCATCGTTTTTTAAAATCAAATAATTATTGCTCGCCCGAACATCCACGGCTATAATATTCATGTTAAATTTAAAACGACTGTCCGCAATAGATGCCGGTTGTATCCCTACATTATTGATGCCTCCATAATTACTGGAGTGGTAGCCCATCCAATCTTGGGCCGTTGCTGTTACGACCGTCAAAAAAAGAAGATAAAAAGTCCATGATACTCTTAAAAAATTTCCCAAATCAACTAGAATTATGATGTGATAGAATACTGAGGAACGTATGAAACCAATATCAGTATCAAATAGCTGTAAGTTAATTAGGTCAAGAGATAAATCAAAAAAGTGATGAGGAAATATTACTTTACCAACGATATTATTAGCCCGGATATGGACAGTATCACTATTTGCTTATTTTTGACATTCAGTAGGTCATGTTGTTGCTTTTTTTGAAGTAGGACAGTGATGTGGCTAGGGTTTTTGCTGGAAGGTATCCTTGTTGGGCTGTGGGTCTTTGATTTTCAACTATATAAAGGGTTGTTCGTATAAGCAATATCGACATTGTTCTTAGAGACTGTTTTGACGTTACAGTCAAAACTTGTTATCACTTACTTTTGGAGAGGTACGAGCGTTCAACCCAGATCATGCGTTGGAACTTCGTAACGAGGGTTTAAATATCAATAAATCAGGGATTTTTATTGGATCTAGCATAGCACCGCGATGGTGAATTCAAAAAACGTAGTGCAATGACCGGTTTGCAGTTATTTAGATCCGCAGTAGATTTTCCAATGTATGATCCGGGTTAAACTCAAAATAATCAACAGTCTTCCTATTCCGAACATAAATTGCTTCAATATCAGCAGTTTTACACCTTAATAATGCACTAAGCCTCCTCTCCCAAACCACTGGTTTTATACAGATTTAGGTATTCAATTTCGCATTGAATTCTGTGATATAATGGTGGTTTGAAGTGATTGACATTATGGTTTCCTCTGTCATGTCTGTTACAGTTTGAAAGAGCCATTCCCTGATTGTTTCCATATCTTTGAATACGGTGTTCTTGACTCTCTGCTTTATATGCTTCCATACTTGTTCACAAGGGTTGAGTTCGGGAGTGTATGGTGGTATGTTGATAAGGAAAATATTCTCTGGGAGCTTGATGTTCTGAGTGGAGTGGAAGCCTGCATTGTCGATTACGACCGGTTTGTACTCCTGTGGCCTGTGCTTAAGGCCATCGAGGTAGGCCTCGAATATCTTTGTTGATACCCCCTGGACCTCCCAAACGAAGCTGTCCCCATCGAGCGGAGAGTAGGCCCCGTAGAGGTAAGTGGACCGGAAGCGGTGCTGGTAATCGATTACCGGTGCAACACCTTTTGCGGCGATACGGGAACCTAAGTGGCTCATCAGTCCGAACCGGCCCTCGTCCTGAAAGTAGAGGTTCACCTTTTCAAAGCATTGACAGGCAGCGCTTTGAGAAGCAAAATCAAGAATTTGGGGCAGTTTTCAAAAAGGCCTCAATGGCCCCAGGGTCTTTTTTTATGTGGCTCTTACGGGGCCGTTTGACCTCGGTAGCGAAGTGCTTGATCAGATATTCCCTGACCCGGTGATATTTTACTTCCAGCCCATATTCATCTTTTATCCATTGTTGTGCATCCCAATAACCTTTGAAAGGGGCATTGGCATCATTGACACGTGCGGCAAGGCCGTCGTGGACCTCAGGACCGATGATGCCCGAACCCTTCCGGCGCGCCTTCACCGAAAGGAACCCATCGATACCTTCGGAGTTGTACTGGACCACCCAGTTCTCAAGGCACCTCAGACTGATCCCAAGGTGGTTGGAAAGGTCCTGGCGCAAACCGAAACGGCCTTCCTTCAAGCAGATCAGGGCATATACTCGACGTTCCTTACCTAAATTCGATTGCTTTGACTTAAGGAACCTTAAGGTGGAAAGGCTCTCTTTTACTGATATATCAATTTGTTTTCCCATAACTTAAATATACGAAATTATAAACCCAAATCAGTATTATTACTCTCTATGTTCTCATGACGAAATCCTATCGATCAATTTGGGTTGAAATAATGTCCTGAGGATTTACCCAACGAAGGGGCTGGCCAGCCGCGTGAGAAATTAACAAGATAGCGGCGCTACGGAAAGAATTATACATAGCTATTCGATTACCGCTTTAAAAGCCTCAGATCAGTGGAATGGAAGTTTTTTTTGATCAATTGTAGCATGATATACTAAACACAAGAGAACCTGCTGATTTATTGTATTTCAAAACCTCGTAATGGAGCCTCAACGCAGAATTTGGATTCAACGAAATTATGAGCAAAAAAAATGCATTGAAAATAATAAGATATAGTTCAAAACAATCTTTTTTAGATTAGTTGAAGTTCATTTTATAGTACACCCAGTTCTTGTCCCACCTCTTTAAAAGCGGAGATAGCGTGGTCCAAATGTTCGCGTTCATGACTGGCTGATATCTGTACACGGATGCGAGCCTGACCTTTAGGGACTACGGGGAAGTAAAAGCCGATGACGTAAATGCCTTTTTCCAGTAGTTTTTCCGCAAACTGTTGTGATAGCGGGGCATCATAGAGCATGATAGGAGTGATAGGATGCGTTCCGGGTTTGATGTCAAAACCTGCCGCAGTCATCTGCTCACGGAAATAGAGTGTGTTGGCTTCTAGTTTGTCCCGGAGTGCGGTGGTCTCGGACAACATGTCGAGTACGGCGATGGAGGCACCTGTAATTGCCGGGGCCAATGTATTTGAGAATAGATAAGGTCTTGACTTCTGACGGAGTATCTCGATGATTTCCTTTTTACCTGAGGTAAATCCACCTGAGGCACCGCCCAATGCTTTGCCCAGGGTACCTGTGATGATATCCATTTTGTCCATAACACCGCAGTGTTCGTGTACGCCTCGGCCCGTAGCTCCCATAAATCCAGTAGAGTGACACTCATCGGACATGACCAGAGCCTTATATTTCTCCGCCAATGCGCATATTTTGTCCAATTGTGCTATCGTACCATCCATGGAAAACACACCATCGGTCACGATTATTTTTTGCTGGGCACCGGCCGTATCAGCCGCTTGTAGTTGTTTTTCCAGGTCATCCATGTCATTATGCGCATAGCGGTAGCGCATCGCTTTGCATAGACGTACACCGTCAATAATGGAAGCATGATTGAGGGCATCTGAAATAATGGCATCCTCCTTACCCAGAATTGGTTCGAAAACACCACCGTTGGCATCAAAGGCAGCTGCGTAGAGTATCGTATCCTCAGTACCCAAAAACTCGGATAATTTTCGCTCAAGAGTCTTATGGATATCCTGAGTGCCACAGATAAAACGCACCGAGGACATACCATAACCATGGGAGTCAATGGCCGCTTTGGCCGCTGCTACCACTTTCGGGTGGGAAGAGAGTCCAAGATAGTTATTGGCACAGAAATTAATCACTGATTGATCATCTTCGGTAGTGATGGACGCGTCCTGAGGACCCGTGATGACTCTTTCGGATTTATACAGGCCTGCTGCTTTTATGGCCTCGATCTCTTCTTCTAATATGGGTTTCAGCTTTTCGAACATGGGTTGTTGTTTGTTTTGCAATGGGATTACGGCGATGTTTATGATTTTGGCTTCGGTCTGGGCCTAACAGCTCTTTTTTGAGAATCATTCCCCGTTGATGTGCTTTCTATCAAAGGGTAACGACGACGTAGCGGATTGATCAGGTAAAGCTTCTGTGCCGTAAAACTTTTTGGGTGCATTTGTAGGAAAATATGTTCAAGAGCAATCCACTGTCTCTCATCTCCTTTTCGGAAGGCCGAAGTATCGATTTTCTTCTGGGTCAAGTATTCTTCAAAGGTCATAGCGCTTAATCATCGTTAAATATACACAATCTATTTTCCAACCGATTTGTGAACCTGAAATATAATTAATATTTGTAATTTCGCCATTGAATAATTCCTTGCCCTCATGAATAAAATACTGATTACAGGTGCTCTTGGCCAACTCGGTACTGAGCTTAGTGATAGCTTAAGAGCCATCTATGGAGTGGAGAATGTTATCGTCTCCGATATCAGGCCCCCTTTGGATGATGTTGCCGATGGTGTTTTTGAATTGTTGGACGTAAAGGACAGTCAAGCTTTAAGGGCAATCGTCGACAAACATGAAGTGACTCAGGTATACCATTTGGCAGCTATCCTTTCTGCTAAAGGAGAGGAAAACCCTGCCCTTGCTTGGGACCTGAACATGAGTAGTCTCTTGAATGTACTGGACATTGCGAAGGATAAAGCACTTGAAAAAATTTTCTGGCCAAGTACGATAGGAGTATTCGGGCCATCGACACCTAAGAAGAACACTCCGCAGCATACCGTTATGGATCCCACGACAGTATATGGTATCAGCAAGCTGGCCGGTGAGCGGTGGTGTGCTTACTATCATGAAAAGTATGGTGTGGATATTAGAAGTCTGCGCTACCCCGGTCTGGTGGGGCATCGGTCTTTGCCCGGCGGAGGCACGACCGATTATGCCGTGGACATCTACCATAAAGCCGTACAGCAAAAGGGGTATCATTGTTTTCTGAAAGCGGATACTTATCTTCCTATGATGTATATGCCCGATGCGGTCAAAGCGACACTTGAGCTCATGCAAGCCCCAAAAGAGCAGATAAAAGAACGTGGAAGCTATAATATAGCCGCTATTTCCTTCACTCCCGAACAAGTAGCGCAATCCATCAGAGAACAACTTCCTGATTTTGAGATTAACTACCGTCCGGACTACCGCCAAGAAATCGCTGATACTTGGCCCGATTCTATTGACGATAGTGCCGCTCGGGCCGATTGGGGCTGGAAACCGGAGTATGACCTAAGCGCAATGACCAGTTCCATGCTAACAGAACTGGCCATTGATTACAAAATGAAAAGCTAAAATCTTACTATTACCGGACAAGTAACTTGGTCCTGGAGATGTTGCCGTTATTGTTCACTTCCACTATATAAGAACCTTGTGCGAAGCGGGCAGCAAAAGTGAGCTGCGTCTGACCCTGTACCAGTTCTTTCCGAGCTATAACATGGCCAGAAGTGGAGCGGATACTGATGTAACCCTTATCCGCTGGCTGCTGAAGGAAAACATTGACCTCATTGGAAGGATAGATGACGGGATTAGGGAATACGATAGGTGCCGCTGTGGTCCTTTTGGGCTCATAGTCTACATAGACCAAAGAGGAATGCTCAAAAGAACCGTCAAGATCAATGGCCTTGAGTCGGTAATAGCTTCTATGGAACAGAGGGACATGGTCCACGAACTTATAGTCCAGGATATGATGGCTGTCGGCCGGGCCGTTCACCTCTCCGATGACTTCGAAGTCTATACCATCTACGGAGCGTTCGATGGCGAAGAAGTCAAAATTTTCCTGGTGCGCCGTACTCCATTCGATCTGTACGGTACCTTGGTTCACGGCTGCATTAAAACTGACCAGTTCGATGGGCAATATGCCGCCACTGCACCCACTGTAGCTGCCGCCACTGCTTTCGATGGTTCCCGGGTTACTGCAAGTGCCGTTATAGCTGATGTTTCCTGTGCCGCCGATATCGATAACGGCCCCATTACCTGAGCCCGTTCCGTTGGTGAAGCTTCCCGTAATGTTCAAATTGCCAAAAATGGATACATCGCCACTGTTGTTTTTATTGAGGAAGTTGCCTCCCACGTTGATGGCACCTCCATTCTGTACGAGAATAAAGGAATTGTTATTGAACGTGAGGTTCCCCGTTATTATGAGCGTGGAAGGAGAGTTAATGGTCCACTCGCCATTATTCACTGTAAATGCACTTGGGAGGGTAATATCATGATTCACGAAAAGGGCATCATTCTTACTAGGGGTGCATGAACAGTTGGGACCGCCATTGGATTTGGACCAAGTCCCATCAGGACGGCTGTAAAATGTGGCTGCCTGTACCTGAGTTCCCAAAAAAACAAAGAGAAAAAGCACGATGTTTCTTTTAAAAATAGCTTTCATAGATGTAAGTTTTGTTTATTGTTAATTCATTTTTTGGATAAAAGGTAACCTTTGTTTGTGTAAGTACATGATTTTAGTATGGGTTTTTCTTATTGAAAAATAGTTATGTGTCTCATTTTAAGTTGTTTAAACTGCATGTATTATTTTTGATTCATTTAAAATTCAAATAAAGTACAGTGTATTTAAATGAGATTTTTATCATTTTTATTAAAGAGGAATCAAAATTGTTTCTTTTCTAGGGATTGTTCCAAGCCTACATTTTGCCAAATGGCATCCTGGTATTTGAGATGGGGGAAACTGGCTAAGGCGAAAGCCCCGATCGGAAAAATATTTTTCTAAATTGGAGACGATGTTGGATGAAAGTCTAAATATGACAATGTAGTGTTAGACCGTACCTCTTTTAATTTCCAAGAAGACGATGTTGGTTTTTGATGATCACATGGAATCGCACGCACGAAATTATATTGGGTTAGCTACTTTCTTCATCATGCTCATTGCTTATGCATATTCTTTTGATACTGGATTCCATTGAAATTTTCACAGGTAGTACTATTGTTAAGAATGGTGCCCGCCCGTCCTTATCACCGGTAAACCCTCGGGGCATTTTCCTTAAACCCAAATTGATGGATAGAAATCGTGATGAGCGTATAATACAAACTTAGCTTTTAAATATCGCCTATCTTCCTGTTCATTTTGCTTCACTCTGCGTTGACCATCCTCGGGATAGCGCTGCTATCTCTGCGGTTATCGCCTTGATTGAAAAAAAATGACCCGCGGAATCTTATACGACATTTAAAACCCAAATTTGTATAAATAGCAAAATACCGGCCATTTGTATTCGTTCGGCATAGCACCGCTATGGTGAATGAAGGCAGGTGGGAAAAGCTTCTGATATGAAGCTATTTATGCGCGGAATAGGTTCTCTATTGATCATTTTGGGTTTAAGCTCGTTCCAAACTCAGAATAAGCGATAACAAATTCTTAAAATAATTTCAAAACAGCCTCATGACCCAATTATTTTTTGAGTAGAATTGGCTTTGGTTATTAGGGCTGTTATATTTGACATCGATATAAATCTAATTAAAGCTATGCCTGAGTTTGAAACCTTAGAGTTGGTATTGGAAGGAGGTATTTTGATCATAACCATTTCCAGACCAGAGAGCCTCAATGCGCTGAATGTCAAATGTATAAATGAGATAAAAGAGGCTATCCAGATTGCCTATGATGATACTTCGGTGAAGGGGGTCATTATCACAGGTTCGGAGGAGAAAGCATTTGTTGCAGGAGCTGATATAAAAGAAATATCCGCTCTGAACGAGGTGAATGCTAGGAAATTCGCTGAAAACGGACAAGAAACATTTGCCTCCATTGAGGCTTGCGAAAAGCCCGTGATTGCGGCAGTCAACGGATATGCCCTTGGAGGCGGATGTGAGTTGGCAATGGCCTGTCACCTCCGTATTGCTACTGAAAATGCTAAATTCGGTCAGCCAGAGGTCAATTTAGGGCTGATACCTGGGTATGGAGGCACACAGCGTCTGCCCACGCTCGTAGGGAGAGGGAAGGCATTGGAGCTAATGATGACAGGAGACCTCATCAAGGCGCAAGAGGCACTCCAACTCGGCTTGGTCAACTATGTGGTGGCTGATAAGGCAGCCTTAATGGATCTGGCCAAAAAGATACTTGGCAAAGTGATGTCAAAAGCACCACTGGCCGTCGGTATGGTCATCAATTGTGTCAATGCGGTTTATCATAAGGAAGAAAACGGCTACCAATTAGAGGCCAATTGTTTTTCAAATTGTACCCACACCAGCGATTTCGCAGAAGGAACTGCTGCATTTGTAGAGAAGAGGAAGCCCGCCTTTCAGGGAGAGTAATGCCTTTGATGTTTTCCAAACAGGTCAATGAGTAAGATAAAGCGCTTAGTAGGGCAGACGGTAGTGTATGGGGTAAGTAGTATCTTGGGCAGGTTGCTGAATTACGCATTGGTCTTTCTCCATACGGACGTTTTTACCGACACTGCCGAAATGGGAAAGGTTACGGGGATTTATGCCTATGCAACATTTCTCATCG
Organism: uncultured Cyclobacteriaceae bacterium; assembly: GCA_947492745.1. Lineage (GTDB taxonomy): Bacteria > Bacteroidota > Bacteroidia > Cytophagales > Cyclobacteriaceae > Aurantiphycus > Aurantiphycus algarum. Next base: position 26,056 of record CANLOE010000011.1, read on the forward strand.
TATTCTATACCTTCGGGATGGAGACGGGCTTTTTCCGCTTTTCTTCGCGCAAAGACATCGATCAAGAGAAAGTTTTTCATGTGACCGGTACCGCAGTATTGATTGTAAGTTTACTGCTTTCTGCGCTGGTGTTTCTCAATGCGTCTGCGATAGCAAAAACTATCGGGTACCCTGGTACGGGGGACTATCTTGTATGGCTTTCTATAGCCGTTTTTATCGATGCCGTTACGGCTATCCCTTTTGCCAGGCTAAGATTAGAGAACAAAGCTTGGCAGTTCGCAACAGCTAAAATAGGCAGTATCGTTGTCAATGTGGCCTTTCAGGTAATATGCCTGAAGGTAGTCCCCGATATTTTGGAAGGTAAGTATCTAGTACAGCTGATGCCACTGGTAGAAACCTATTGTGACCCTTCTTTGGGAATAGGCTATATCTTTCTGGCCAATTTGACAGGAAACATCGCTTTATTGTTTTTTTTATGGCGGCCCCTGTTACAGTTACGTTTGCGCTTTGAATGGGCTTTCTATAGGCCTATACTCCAATATGCCTTTCCTATATTGATTACAGGACTGGCCGGTATGGCCAATGAGCAATTGAGTGCCATACTGCTGGAATGGCGGCTCCCTGACGGTTTTCATAATGGACAATCCTCTACGGCCTCTTTGGGGGTATATGGCCAAACAGCCAAACTCAGCATCTTTATGATGCTTGCCCTACAGGCGTTTCGCTACGCAGGAGAGCCTTTTTTCTTTTCCAACGCTGCCGATAAGAACGCCCCCGCACTCTTTGCCAAAGTCATGCACTATTTTGTCGTATTGACAGCTGTTATATTTGTTTCCGTAAGCCTGAACGTAGACCTTATAGGACAGGTTTTTTTGCGTAGTGAAGGCTATCGAGAGGCATTGTATTTGGTCCCTATATTACTCTTTGGAAAGCTATTTTACGGTATCTATGTTAACTTGGGCGTGTGGTTTAAACTCACCGACAGGACCCGATATGGTACCTACTTTACACTATTCGGGGCCGTAATTACTTTTGCGGGAAATTACCTCCTTATACCCGTAATCGGATATGTTGGTTGTGCCATAACTTCTGTGGCCTGTTATGCGAGTATGGTACTGTTATGCTATCTGTATGGTCGGAAATATTTCCCTATCCCCTATCGATTGGGTCCGATAATTGCCCACATTGCTGTGGCGTCGGTACTGGTCATGGCTTCTTTTATGATTAGGTTATCCGACCCGTCAATGGACAGTGCGTTGAATTTATTGATGACCTTCGCTTATCTGGCAGCAGTATATTTTATCGAAAAAAGGAAATGGACTACAAAAACATTTAATTTTTCTTAATTTGCGACTCATATATTACTAAGAAATCGCGTACCGAAAACATAAAAAAACCAATTACCTATGAACATCATCATCCCCATGGCAGGAATGGGCAAAAGAATGCGCCCACATACACTAACTATTCCCAAACCATTGATTCCCATCGCTGGCAAGCCCATAGTGCATAGACTAGCGGAGGACATCGTGAAAGTCTGTAATGGTGAAGTCAACAAAATCGGATTTATCATCAAGGATACTTTTGGTAAGGAGGTAGAGGCACAGCTGATGCAGATTGCTAAAGATATAGGCGCCGAAGGACACATTTTCTATCAAGATGAGGCATTGGGTACCGCGCATGCGATTCTATGTGCCAAGTCACTTCTTGAGGGGAAAGTGGTTGTTGCCTTTGCAGATACACTTTTTAAGGCTGATTTCGTTCTCGATACCGAAAAAGATGGTATCATATGGGTTCAGAAAGTAGAAGACCCTAGGCCTTTTGGCGTTGTACAATTGAACGAGAGTGGCGAGATTACCGCTTTTGTGGAAAAGCCCGAAGAATTTATCTCTGACCTCGCCATCATCGGGATTTACTTTTTTAAGGATGGAGCTTATCTGAACAAAGAGCTACAGTACATTATCGATAACGATATCAAGGACAAAGGGGAATACCAACTGACGAATGCCTTGGAGAACATGAAGGCCAAAGGTACGGTCTTTACAACAGGTGAGGTCACCGAATGGCTGGATTGTGGGAACAAAAATGCTACGGTCTACACAAACCAGCGCTACTTAGAGTTCATCAAGGATACCGGTTTGGTGGCCGATTCTGCAAAAACGGTCAACACCATCATCATCCCGCCGGTATACCTAGGGGAGGGAGTGGAGATACATGACTCAGTCATAGGTCCCCATGTATCCATAGGTGATAAGTCAAAAATTGTGGGTTCCCGCCTTCAGAACACCATTGTTCAGACCGAAAGCAAGGTAAATAATGCGAACCTTTCCAACTCAATGATAGGAAATTTCGTTAACTTTGAAGGAAAACCAATGGATTTGAGCATTGGAGACTTCAATGTGTTGGAGTTGTAAAACTCGTAAATCAGTACAATTGATTAATTGAGAGATAGATTTGAGACGGACTTTTTTTTTCGCCCTTATTTTATTTGTAATGCTAGTGCTAGAGGCTTCTTGTTGGCAGCAAGAGGCCTTTGCTCAAAGAAAGAAAAAAAAATCTTCGTCAAAAGAAAAGATTACTGACCTCTCTTCTCTAAAGGCCAAGCCCAATCCGCGAGAGGCAGAATATTTTTTTACAGAAGGCCAAAAATACTTTATTCTAGAAGACTATGCCAAATCCTTGGTATTGTTCCGGAAGTCCTTGGAAAACTCACCCAATAATGCGGCTATCTATTATAAGATCGCAGAGGTAATGATCAAAGTAAATGATCTGGACAAAGCACAGTTCAATGCAACGAAAGCGTTGGCACTTGATGATACCAATAAGTATTATTACTTGCTATTGGCGAATATCCACACCCAAAAAGGAGATTTTAAGGAAGCATCGGTGGTTTTTGAAAACTTGATTTCTAAAATACCCGGTACGGAAGAATACCTTCTGGAACTCGCCTCTTATTATCTTTATCAAGAACGCTACGATGAAGCGATTACTGCTTACAACCGCTTAGCGGAAAAATACGGCATCAATGAGCAAATCTCGCAGCAAAAGCAAAAGATACTACTTAAGCTGAATCGCTTTGATGAAGCGGTGGCAGAAGCCAGATCCCTGGTATCCCACTTTCCTGGAGAGGAACGTTATATTATCGGTCTCGCAGAACTGTATGTAGCCAATAATAAGGAGGAAGAAGCCATTCCGTTTCTGGAAGAACTGCTTATGAGCAATCCGGAAAACGCGAGGGCTCGATTGATTTTAGCGGAAATCTACCGCGAAAAAGGAGATAATGAAAAGTCCTTTGAGAATCTGAAAGCGGCCTTTTCCGATTCGGATATGGAGGTGAAGGTGAAGATAGAGATGTTGGCAGGTATCGCTGCTCAGATCAGTGCTGAGGGCGATAAGAACAAAGCCTTTGTAAAGGAACATGCCGTGGCACTAGGTGAAAAACTAGTAGAGATTCATCCCGAAGACGCTAGGGCACATGCGGTGCTTGGTGACCTGTTTGTGGCTATCGGGCAAAAAGAGAGTGCTGTGCTCTCTTATTTAGAGTCCTTGAAACTGGATGATTCTACTTTTCCCGCTTGGCAGAACCTATTACAATTGGAAGTACAGCTGAATAAAATCGATGACGTCATCAAACATAGTGAAACAGCTTTAGAGATATTTCCAAATCAGAACACACTGTATTACTATAGTGGTGTAGCGCACCTCCAGAAAAATCATTTTCAGGAAGCCATATTCGCTTTGGAACAAGGGAAAAAACTATCATCTTCCAGCTTGGAGCTGGTTAGCGTTTTCAATGGATTACTTGGTGATGCCTATAATGGAAACAAAGAATATAACAAGTCCGATCAAGCTTATCAGGCAGCATTGGATTTTGATCCGGACAATTATGGTGTCCTTAATAATTACAGTTATTATTTAGCTCTGAGAAAGGATAAGCTGGAGCTGGCCAAGAAGATGTCCTATAGAGTAGTTCGCGCTAACCCCAAAAACATTACCTATCTGGATACATATGCTTGGGTACTCTATCATATAGGAGATTATGAAGAAGCAAAAAAAGCTATAGAGAGAGCTTTTGAAGCTAAAGATGGAGTCAGTGCCACACACTACGAACATTACGGTGATATTTTATATAAAATGGGAAATGTGGACGAGGCAGTCCGTCAATGGCAGATTGCCAAAGGTATGGATGCTTCCTTAGAATTCATCAACAAGAAAATTGCCGATAGAAAACTATATGAATAAGTACTTGCCTCTTTTTTTATTTGCTTCGTGTGCCGTTCTTTTTTTTTCATGTAATAAGAAACTCTCCGGTATACATTGGAACAACAAACACTCCAATGAGCTGACCGTCAGAGAGGTGGATTTTGACTACTTCGCTGGAAAGGCTAAAATTTCCTATAAGGATGATGAGTACGATATCAATGCCAAGGCCAATGTAAGGATGAAAAAAGACAGTATTATATGGATTTCATTCTCTGCGGCAGGAATAACGGGAGGAAGGTGCCTCATCAACAAGGATTCCATAGTGGTGCTGAACATGCTCAAAAAGAAATACTATGTCTTCGAGTTCGAAGAGTTGTCCAGAACCTATGGTTTTGACATTACTTTTGATAAAATTCAGGCCGCTACATTGGGCAATCTATTACAAAAACGAGAGAAAGGGGATGAACTGATAAAAGTAGATAACTTTTATGTGCTTAAGCAAAAGAAAGATAAACTGATGATCAACAATCATGTGAGTCGAAAAACATCCAAACTGGTCAAAGTAGATATCGACGAGAGAACCTCCGGTAATACCGTGGTCATTAATTATAGTAATTTCCAGATACTGGAAGATTCTGACATCGCTTTTCCCTATTCAGGTTTTATCTCACTGATGTACGGTACGAGCAAGGGAAATATCAATACCATCATCAGTATGGACTATAGTAAGGTCGAGGTAGGTGATAAAGTATTGAAATTCCCGTTCAATATACCAAAGCGATATGAACGTCAATAGAAATTACATACTGGCAATTGGCTTTTTTTTTGTTTTTGTGGTATTCGGAGCGCAAGCACAGCAGAAGTCAAAATCCGTATTGGAAAAAGAAAAGAAAGAAAGTCTGCGCAAAATCAAAGAGGCGGAAAAAATTCTAAATGAAACCGAAAACAAGAAGAAAGCCAGCGTAGGGCAACTCAATGCCCTAAATCAGCAAATAAAGATCAGAGAAGACCTCATCAGCTCCATTCGGGACGAGATCGATCTTCTTGATGAAGAGGTCGTGGAGACCAATGATATCGTCATGTCCTTAGAGGACGACCTGAAAAGCCTGAAAAAAGAATACGCAGCGATGATCTATGCTGCCTACAAAGCCAAAAGAAGACAGGAACAATTGAACTTTATTTTTTCCTCACGCTCTTTCAACCAACTATTGCGGAGGGTAAAATACATGAGGCAATATGGCGAGGAACGTAAAAAACAAGCAGAGCAAATCAATAAAGTAAGAGCTATACTCGCCGTACAAGTAGCAGAAATAAAAAACAAGAAGATAGAAAAAGGTAGTCTTTTGGAGGAGCAGATTGCCGAAAGCGAGAACCTCGACGAACTGAAGCAAAAGCAGAACAAGGTAGTTAGAAAGCTGGAGACTCAGGAGAGTAGTATCAAGAATGAACTGAAAGAAAACAAAAGGGCTGTCGCTAGACTGGACCGTCTTATTGGTAATCTCATCAAAAAAGAGATAGCCAAGGCATCTTCGAAGAGTAAAAGCAAATCCAAAGCCAAGATAGCCCTTACTCCCGAAGGAGCACGCCTATCCAATTCTTTTGAGGGCAATAAAACCAAGCTTTCATGGCCGGTAACCTCAGGCTTCATTACTCAAAAATTCGGAAAACAAAAGCACCCTACCTTAAAAGGCATCTATATCAACAATAACGGTGTCAATATACAGACCAATCAAGATGAGAACGTAAAAGCCGTTTTCGATGGAGAGGTAGTACGGGTAGCTTTTGTTTCGGGGATGGGCAATATTGTACTTATAAAGCACGGTGATTACTTCACTCTGTACTCTAAACTGAAAAAAGTAGCCGTCAAAAACGGCCAACAGGTCATGTCATCGGATAAAATAGGGACTGTTCTTACGGATAAGAATGGTATTTCAGAACTTCACTTTGAGATATGGAAAAACCTGAAACTACAGAATCCCGAACTCTGGTTGTCCAGAAACTGAGCCGGAAAGACATCCTGTATAGAAGGCAATCGTTGTAGAATTAAGCATAAAATGTTAAAACCTGATAACATTGCATTATAATTCTTATCTTTAAAGTCAATTAATCAAAGTACTAAAACGTTGGAAAGATGGAAACATTAGTAGCATTGGGGATGCCGGGTACCTGGGAGTGGATCATCATCATATTGATTGTACTTATTTTCTTCGGAGCGAAGAAAATCCCGGAGTTGGCCAGAGGTATGGGAAGAGGTATCAGGGAGTTCAAAGATGCCACTAAAGGTATCAAAGATGAACTGGATGAAGGTATCAACGATCAGGAAAAAAAGGCTTAGTCATTGGAAAAATACAGTTCGCTAGAGGTAATTAGAACTGGGTTGAAGCAAGGGGAGATAACCTGTTTGAGCCTAGTGAACCACTACCTTGATAATATTGAAAAGAAAAGCCACCTCAACGTATTCTTGGAAGTCTATGCAGAAGAAGCGAGGCAAAGGGCGGAGGTCATAGATGCTAAACTGGCCGATGGCTCAGCGGGAAGGCTCGCGGGTATGATCGTAGGAATCAAGGACGTACTCTGTCTAAAGGACCATGGTCTACAAGGGGGCAGTCGCATCCTAGATGGATTTAGCTCCCAATTTACGGGGACAGCGGTGCAGAAGCTATTGGACGAAGATGCCATTATTATCGGTAGGCAGAACTGCGACGAGTTTGCGATGGGTTCTTCCAATGAGAATTCTGCCTTTGGGCCTGTACTGAATGATATCGATAACGAGAGAGTGCCCGGAGGTTCTTCTGGGGGGTCGGCGGTAGCGGTGCAGGCTGATATGTGCCTGATATCCTTAGGGTCGGATACGGGCGGTTCAGTCAGACAACCGGCAGCCTTTTGTGGGATCATCGGATTGAAGCCTACCTATTCCCGAATATCGCGGCATGGATTGATTGCCTATGGCTCCTCTTTTGATGTTATAGGGGTTTTTTCCAAGACAATAGAAGACAATGCCTTGGTTCTGGAGATTATTGCGGGGGCAGATGATTTTGATAGTACCGTATCACAAAAAGATGTTCCCGCCTATTCCGCAGAGCTTAGCATCGGTACTCAGAAAAAATACAAAATTGCTTATCTAAAGGAAACACTGCACACCGAGGGGCTGGATAGCGAAATCAAGGAAAGAACACTGGCTACACTCAAAAAGCTCAAGGATGATGGTCATGAAGTAGAAGAAGTCAGTTTTCCTTTATTGGACTACGTTCTGCCCACTTATTATATTCTGACTACTGCCGAGGCCAGCTCTAACCTCTCCCGCTATGATGGAGTGAAATATGGTTACAGAAGTGAAAACGCGGAAGACCTTGCTTCGATGTACAAAAAGACCCGGACCGAAGGGTTTGGCAAAGAGGTCCAGCGTAGAATAATGTTAGGGACTTTTGTACTTAGTGCCAGTTACTACGATGCCTATTACAACAAAGCACAGAAAGTACGTAGAATGATACGTGATGCCACTAAGTCTTTACTGCAAAAACACGACTTTATCCTTCTGCCGACTACGCCTACGGCGGCATTTAAGATAGGAGAGCACAGTAGCCACCCGTTAGAGATGTACTTGGCAGATTTATTTACCGTACAATCCTCTGTTGCGGGCACACCCGCCATATCCATTCCCAATGGGAACAGTCGTGAAGGCCTGCCTATAGGGCTGCAGATAATGGCCGATGATTTCAAAGAAGCTGAACTTTTTGCCTTTTCCAAATATTTGTTAAATTAAGGTAACGTTTTTATTGGATGAACAGAAAACAGAGCAACATTCCCTCGATTGTACTGATAGGTATTTTTTGCTTTAAGGCCTTGTCATTATCAGCGCAAGAGAGACATAATGTAAGCGCGAGCGACACCCTTCAGGCAACGCTAGACAGGGTTGTCAGTCCAGAATACATTACAGGAGACGAGGATTTTGCCCTGATCAAAGACCGTTTGTCCTGTATCGAAAAACAAATCCCCCTACACTACAATGAGAAGGTACATGCTTTTGTCAATTATTTTGTCAATAAGGACAGGGCTTATTTAAAGACTATCCTCAATCGAAAGCACTTATATTTCCCTATTTTTGAGTATTATCTGGAAAAATACAACTTGCCCGATGAGTTGAAATACCTCTCCATTATAGAATCAGGGCTCAATCCCAAAGCGGTTTCCCGTGCCAGAGCAGTGGGCTTGTGGCAGTTCATGCCCAGAACGGGGAAGTATTATAAATTGAACCAAGACTGGTATATCGATGACAGAATGGACCCGCACAAATCTACTGAAGCAGCCTGTAGGTATCTAAAGATGCTTTACAACATGTTCGGAGATTGGGAGCTGGCCTTGGCAGCCTATAATTCGGGACCGGGGAACATACGGAAAGCGATTCGTAGATCGGGCTATAAGGAAACTTTTTGGGAAATATATCCCAATTTACTGAGGGAAACACGTTCCTATTTACCGCAATTTGTGGCTATAGTGTATGCAATGAATTATGCGGAAGAGCATAACTTTATAATTGAGGATGAACATACGGCCTACCTTTGGAAAACAGATACGGTCCGTTTGAGCCAGTACCTTCATTTGGGAGCCTTGGCAGATGAACTTAATGTATGTCAGGGAGATATGCTTCGTCTTAACCCTTCAGTTAAGCGAGGTGTAGTGCCTGACAAGGCCAAAGGCTTTGCTCTGAGGATACCCGTAGATGCTTACATGGACTTTATCCTGAGGAGAGACACTATACTCAGTATTGCCGGAAACGTCGGAAAAGCGGAGATGGAGAAACAAGCAAGAAATGCCATTGGTAGTACCTATGGGCGGGATAAGATAGTCCACCGCGTTAGAAGTGGTGACGTTCTGGGTAAAATAGCGGAACGGTACCATGTAAGGGTAGCGGATATTCGACGGTGGAACCACCTGCGGGGCAATACTATCCGAATCGGTCAGCGGCTCAATATTTGGCGCAATGGGAAATCCCCCTCCTCTACAGTGGCTAGGGTAAGTAAGGATAAAGCCCCTCAAACACTACCCTTGGGGGGAGCAAAGATCTATTTTGTGCAACCAGGAGATACGCTGTGGGATATCTCCCGAAAATATCAGGGATTGAGTATAGAGAAGATCAAGGCACTGAATAACCTCAAAGGAAATAAAATCAAACCAGGGCAAAAGCTTATCCTTGGCTAGGATGGTATTTTTCACTTATCTTTAAGCCGTCGAGTATGCTATTTCGACATAGAGTAAAATAATCCCTAAATATCACTAATACCAAATTGACTGTAAGATGAGTCATGTCTTTCTGTTGGTCCTTCCCCACCATAGTTCAAAAATAGCCACTCTAGTAGTACTAGGGTACGTATCGGCTTTTTTGGGGATGAGCCTGCTGCGAAAAGCCCGTACTCAACATATACTCGGATTGGTATAAAAACCCTTTAGAAGGTATGCGTTTTTCGAAAATCTTGTTGAAATCTTTTCACATACTGTTCATCTGTGCCCTTATATTTCCGGCATTGCTGATAGGTTGTAGTTCCGGCCCCGAGAGTGATACCCGTAAAAAAGATACTGCACTCCTGCCAACAGCGAGTGGCAAAGCAGGAGAACTGATTCTGGTGGCAGATTCAGCAAGATGGAACGGTCTTCTCGGAGATCAGCTGAGAGAAATATTCAAGTCACCTGTGGTCGGTTTACCGCGGGATGAAGCCTTGTTTTCGGTAAGGTATGTAGACCCTAGAAAATTGAACAGCGTCCTCAAAGCGGTTAAGAATCTGGTCTTTGTCAGTGTCATTGACGGAGCGAGTGAAGGGGACATGATATTAAAGCGTTACTTTACTGTAGATTCCAGACAGAAGATAAAAAAAGATTCTTCCATTTATGTGACGACTACTCAGAGCCAGTTTGCCAAAGGGCAAGAGGTGATGTTCCTATTCGGTCAAGACGAAGCTGCGTTATTGAAGAACCTCTCCAAGAACAAGTCAAGTATCAGAAACCATTTCAATAAAGTAGAAAAGAAAAGACTGGCCAGAGGCCTGTACAAAGCAAAGAAAGTTACCGGTATCACCAAGGTCATGATTGAGGAGCACCAGTGCAGTATTGATGTTCCTTTTGCCTATGAGTTGGCAAAGAACACGAAAGACTTCATATGGGTACGTCAGCTGGGGCAAAAAATCGATAAGAATTTTTTTGTTGCCCACAAGCCCTATACCGACCAAAAAGACTTATCCCACGATAGCCTGATCGTATGGAGGGATCGTGTCATTGAAAAACACCTATTCGAAGACCCCGAACGACCCGAAACGTTTCTGGTCACCGAGAAACGATACAGGCCTATCGTCAAGAACATTACCTTTAATGGGCAGTACGCTGCAAAAATCAAAGGGCTATGGACGACCAACACTACTTCCATGGGGGGGCCTTTCGTAGCTTATGCCTTAGTAGATGAAACACTGAACCGATTGTATTATATAGAAGGTTTCGTATACAGCCCAGGAGTACTACAAAGGGAATCCATGCGTGAGATGGAAGTCATTCTTTCCACTTTCAAACGCGGGAACGATATCAAAGCAAACGATATCGAAAAATAAAATGCCCTTTTTTTGTTACTCCGATTACATATCGAAAAAATAACCTTTCCTTGATGAACAGAATGTTTATCTTCAACCGTTTTTTCTTAAACCACCAAGCTTTATGTCTATTAAAATCCGAAAGCAAGATGCCTTAAACTACCATACACAAGGGCAGCCGGGCAAAATTGAAGTCATTCCCACAAAAGTATTAAGTTCACAACTGGACCTTGCACTGGCTTATTCGCCCGGGGTAGCCGAACCTTGTAAGGAAATCGCCTCCAACCGTGAAGATGTCTACCGATATACTGCAAAAGGGAACTTGGTCGGTGTCATTTCCAATGGAACAGCGGTACTGGGTCTGGGGAATATCGGGGCAGAAGCATCAAAACCCGTTATGGAAGGAAAAGGTGTGCTTTTCAAGAAATTTGCCGGCATTGATGTATTTGACATAGAAATCAATGAAGAAGACCCAGAAGAGTTCATCAAGATAGTGAAGTCCCTGGAGCCTACTTTTGGAGGGGTGAATTTAGAGGACATCAAAGCTCCGGAAAGCTTTCGAATAGAAACGGAGCTGAGGCAGAAGATGAGCATCCCCGTCATGCACGATGATCAGCATGGGACGGCCATTATATCCGCCGCCGCGTTGATCAACGCCCTAGAACTTGTGGACAAGCGGATAGATGAGATTACCATAGTCGTTAACGGTGCCGGAGCTGCTGCCATGGCCTGTACAAAGCTGTACCTTACCCTCGGAGCGAAAAAAGAGAATATCATTATGTGTGACAGTAAGGGGGTCATTACCACAGAGAGGGACAACCTTACCGAGATGAAGGCCCTATTTGCTACCGACAGAAAACTAAGTACACTTTCGGAGGCGCTAAAGGGTGCCGATATGTTTTTGGGCCTTTCGGTTGCTGACATCCTGCATTCAGAGGACATACGAGCGATGGCACAGGACCCCATCGTATTTGCACTGGCTAACCCTAATCCTGAAATCGACTATAACACCGCTATCGATTCCCGTGAAGACATCATCATGGCCACGGGACGTTCCGACCACCCCAATCAGGTCAATAATGTACTGGGCTTCCCCTATATTTTCAGAGGGGCCTTGGATGTGCGTGCCACGGAGATCAACGAAGCGATGAAGCTTGCTGCCGTAAAAGCCTTGGCAGGCTTGACGAAAGAACCTGTTCCTGCTATGGTCAGTAAGGCCTATGGGGACCATCAGATGCAGTTTGGAAGAACCTACTTGATTCCCAAACCGCTGGATACAAGGCTGATAACGGCCATCTCACCTGCGGTAGCCAGAGCGGCCATGGAAACGGGAGTAGCGAGAGTGCACATTGAGGATTGGGAGCAATACCACCACGATTTACAGCGAAGGATAGGCGTAGATGAGAAGCTGATGTCGGGGATAATTTCAAGAGCCAAGAAAGAGATGAAGAGGGTCTTGTTCACTGAAGCGGACAATTTAAAGATACTACAGGCCGCTCAAGTGATACAAGAGGAGGGGATAGGCAGCCCACTGCTATTGGGCAATCGACGGGATATAGAAACGATGGCCGAAAAACATCAACTTGATCTGAGCGAATGTGAGATCATAGACCCGCTTGAGGATAAGGAACGATTGGCCAAATATAGCCAGCAACTGTATGCCAAACGGCAGCGACATGGTCTGAGCGAATACGAAGCCCAAAAACAGGTAAAAGGAAGAAATACCTTTGGAGCAATGATGGTACAGAACGGCGAAGCCGATGCGCTTATTTCCGGATTGATGCAGGATTACTCCAAGACCATCCGACCGGCACTACAGATTATCGGTAAAGAAGACGGGATCAACAAAGTTGCGGGTATGTATATCATCAACAATAAGAAGGGCACGTTCTTCTTTGCGGATACTACTGTGAACGTGGACCCCTCCGTGGAAGATATGCTCGACATCATCGAATTGACAGCAAGGACGGTTCGCTTTTTTGATGTAGAACCCCGGGTAGCCGTACTTTCCTATTCCAACTTTGGGTCCGCGAAAGGAAGCATACCCGATAAGACCAAACGGGCCGTACAACTGGCGAAAGAACGTTTTCCCAACTTGACTATAGATGGCGATATTCAGGCCAATGTAGCGCTGAATACCGAAATACAACAAGAAAAGTATCCTTTCAGCGAATTGGCGGAGAAGGGTGCCAATACGTTGATATTTCCCGACCTGGCTTCGGGAAACATCGCCTACAAACTGGTCATGGATATCGGAGGAGCGCAGGCAATAGGGCCCATATTATTGGGGATGAAAAAACCTGTCCATATCCTACAATTGGGTAGTTCAGTAAGTGAAATTGTCAATATGGCGGCCATAGCAGTACTTGATGCACAAACAAGAATGGAATGATTACATATATCAACGGTAAACTAGTACATAAAGACCCGACCCATGTCATCATTGATGTGCAAGGTATAGGGTACCATATCCATATCTCCTTGACAACATACAGCCATGTCAAGGAGGTGGAAAGTTGTAAACTGTATACTTACCTGCACATCAAAGAAGATGCACATACTTTGTACGGGTTTCATAATGAAGCGGAGCGTAAGGTCTTTATGAGCCTGATTTCTATTTCGGGCGTTGGACCTAGTACGGGCTTAATGGTGCAGTCCTCGCTTTCTGCCGTGGAACTAAAGCAGGCTATTGTCAACGAAGACGTGAAAACCATACAAGGTGTAAAAGGAATCGGTGCCAAGACAGCGCAAAGGATAATTCTGGAATTAAAGGATAAAATCAAAAAAGAAGGAATAATGGAAGATGGTTCTACATTATCTCCCAAACAGCACAATAGTATCAAGGATGAAGCGTTAATTGCTTTGACAACATTGGGCATTTCCAAGGCAATTGCTGAAAAGACTGTCGATTCCGTTCTCAAAAGAACGAAAGAAGAGATTACTTTGGAAGAATTAATCAAACTTGCGCTAAAGCAAAACTAACCTTTTATCAAACCTTGGTATTACAAAGATTTAATAAGATTGTATTAATCCTTCTGGGAGGAGCTTTTATCATTTCAACATGGGTTTCGCACGGCAAGCCTTTGTATAGTAACGTGCTGGAGGAGAAAATGTTCTTTCAGCGCAGTGATACGACTGTTCAGGATACTTTGGATAGTATCAAAAATGGTCCCTATGCACCTTCTAGAAAGCCTGTCTATACTCCCAAGGACAGGTTCGGAGACCCCTTTTCCAATAACCTGAGTTCATCACCGCTCTTATTGAAAGATCCGGCCAGTTTAAAGCTGGATGTAGAAATCGATACCGGTATGAACTATACCATATATGAAAAAATAGGAGACTTGAACTATCGTCCGACTTCTTCGATGAGCTTCGATGAATTCAGACAATACCAAGATAGAAAACTGGTCAAGGAATACTGGAAGAACAAGTCCTCTGGACTTGATGGCGAAAGCGCTGTCAGTGGTAGAAACTTGATACCACCTATTTACATCAGCCCCATATTCGACCGAATCTTCGGAGGGAGCTATGTTGAGATCATCCCTCGTGGATTTGTGACCTTGGACTTTGGAGGTCAATGGCAGCGGCAGTTCAACCCTGCTTCACCCATACGACAACAAAGAACCGGGGGGTTCGAGTTCGATATGCAGACCAGTATGAACGTAGTGGGTAAGATAGGAGAGAAACTATCGGTAACCGCTAATTTCGATAATAACAATTCTTTTGACTTTCAAAATAACCTAAAAGTAGAGTTTACCGGTTTTGAAGAGGACATCATTCAAAAGCTGGAAATCGGTAATGTCAGTTTACCACTGAACAACACATTGATATCAGGAGCACAGAATCTCTTCGGGGTCAAGGCTCAGATGCAGTTCGGTAAACTTTTCGTGACCAGTGTGGTGTCCACACAACGGGGAAAGGCCGAGAGTATCGAAATCAATCCGACCAATGGCGGACAGGGCAGAGGGTTCAACCTGAAAGCTTCCGACTATGAGGAAAACCAACATTTCTTTTTGGGACAGTACTTTCGTGACCGTTATGAAGAGTGGATGGCTTCCATTCCCTCACTGACACCGCAAGGAGCCGTTCTGAACACAGCAGTCAATGTGACACGGGTGGAAGTCTATGTTGTCAATAGAAACCGAAATACACAGACACTAAGAAATGTCGTCGGTCTGATGGATATGGGGGAGGGACTCCAGAGTGATATCTATAACGATGCGCTGGTCAGAGGTACGGGAAATCCCGTAGCGAACAACCAGAGCAATAACCTCTTCAATCTAGTGACCGGGGGGACCATTAACGATGATAAAAATGAAGTACGGGCCGACCTGATAGGAGCAGGCTTCGAAGATGGACTTGATTTTGAAGTGCTTAAAAGTGCTCGAAGGCTAGAACCTAGTGAATACCTCCTGAACGGCAACTTGGGGTATATCTCTCTTTTGAGAAGGATACAGCCTGATGAGGCCGTCGCCGTCGCCTACGAATATACCAATCAAAACGATAACGAGACCTATCGTGTGGGAGAACTGGCCGATGATTATAGCTCTAGAGATGAGAATAGGGTCGTTTTTCTGAAGCTGCTCAAACCTACTTTTATTCAAATCGATGATACCGATGGCAACCGTGTCCCTACTTGGGACCTGATGATGAAAAACATCTATAACCTCAATGCAGGACAGGTAGATAAGGACGGCTTTCGCCTGAACATCATCTATCAAAACAACCGTACGGGTATCGAAGAAGCCGCTATCACGGAAGGGGTCAGGACCAGAAACTTACAATTGATACAATTGATGGGACTTGACAGGCTAAATCCACAAGGAGACCAAGTATCACGTAATGATGGTGTACTCGGTGATGGTAATTTTGACTACTTAGAAGGAGTTACCATCAACTCGCGAAATGGACTGATTATCTTCCCGAAGCTAGAACCTTTTGGTAGTAATCTGGCAAAAGAGTTTGAAGGGGACCCCAACGAGGAGGACCTGTTACGGCGTTATGTCTACACCAGTCTGTACAATAAAACAAAGAACGATGCTGAGCAGGATGTCACCCGAAACAAGTACCGCATACAGGGGCAGGGAGTGTCGGGGTCCAATTCCGAAATCCTACTGCGCGGTCTGAACGTGGCCGAAGGCTCCGTAAGGGTCACTGCCGGAGGAACCGCCCTTGTCGAAGGCTCCGACTACCAAGTAGACTATAACTTTGGTAAAGTGACCATTCTCAATGAAAGCATACTGAATTCAGGACAGAAAATCAACGTCGATTATGAGACCGCCGATCTCTTCAATTTTCAGACCCGCTCATTATTGGGTACCCGACTTGATTACAAATATGGAGATGATATCAATCTAGGGGCAACATTCCTATACCTCAATGAACGTCCACTCATAACTCGAAACAACTTGGGCAACGAACCTGTCAGGAATATCAAATATGGATTTGATGTCAACATACAAAAGGAATCCCGCTTGCTGACCAAAATTATCGATGCTTTCCCCTTACTACAGACCAAAGAACCCTCCTCAGTAAATTTCAGTGCGGAAATAGCACAACTGATTCCCGGTTCTTCGAATAAAGTACAAGGAGAAAATGCCAGTTATATCGATGACTTCGAATCGACCATGACTCCCTTTAACCTCAATGGCTGGCAGAACTGGAAACTGGCCTCTACTCCGCGGACCAGGGATAACCGTTTTATCAATGAAGGTGACCCACTTGGTGCTGGTGAGCACAGGGCGAGACTGGCGTGGTACCAAGTGGACAATATCTTCTACCGTACAGGAGGTAGGAATGTACCCGAACTACCCGAAACAGGCGGAGAGATTGTCAATCACTTCGAAAGAGCCGTATCGCCCCAAGAAATATTTACGGGACGGCAATTGAACGTTGTCAATACCAATGAGCCTATTTTGGACCTTGCTTACTTCCCCTCAGAACCTGGTCCTTACAATTATGCCGATAGGACCAATCCCGACAGACTGAGCGGCGACCCTAGGGAAAACTGGGCAGGTATAACCAATGCCATTCGAACAGAAACGGATTTTGATAAAGCCAATATAGAATATATCGAGTTTTGGTTACTGGATCCTTTCGGAGAGAACAACCCCAGTAGCGAAAACTATATCGTCCGGGATAACCTCAATCCGGGAAGGAACGATACCGGAGGCGAGCTTATCTTTAATTTGGGCAGTGTCTCCGAAGACCTGATTCCGGATGACAGGCATGGTTTTGAAAATGGTCTTTCTCCGGATGGTAACAGAGAGAACGTAGAGGAGACGGAATGGGGGCTGGTCCCTTCGGGAGAGTTTTTGATTGATGCCTTTGATAATGCAGAAGGAGCACGGGCCAATCAGGATGTGGGTTTCGATGGTCTGGATAATGACGGAGAGGTAGCGAAATTCGGAGCAGCCTTTGGCCCTGACCCCTCCAACGATGATTTCAGGTATTTTTTAGGAGAAGAATTCGATACAGAGACCGCTAATATCATCACACGCTATAAAAAATTCAATGGAGCAGACAACAACTCACCTATTTTCAGTGCAGGAAGTATAGTGCAATCCAACAGTAATAGCCCTGATAATGAGGATCTAAATCAAGACAATAGGACTACTAGCCTAGAAAGTTATTATGAATACAAAATCAATCTCAAACCCGACGAACTCGAAGTTGGCAGGAATTTTATCGTAGATCAGGTCAGCAAGAGTATCAATGGAGATGTGGTTCGTTGGTACCTTTACCGTATCCCCATTCGGCAGCCGACCAATCGACAGGGAAATATCAGTGATTTCAAGACCATAAAATTTCTCAGGACCTATCTAACGGGTTTTGATAAACCTGTGGTACTGCGTTTTGCCAATTTTCGTTTTGTGGGCAGTCAATGGCGGAGGTTCACCTCTACTTTGAAAGAGGATGGTTTCGGGCGCATACAGGAAAGCGAGGTCAATAACCTATCCCTCTCCGTGGTGAATATTGAGGACAACGGTATTGGTAATGACAAACAACCGGCATATGTATTGCCTCCGGGTATCATTCGCGATAGAGACAATACTTCTACTATAGAGCGCCAATTGAACGAGCAATCGCTACAGCTTTGTGTAGAAGATTTGGAAGATGGTGATGCCCGAGCGGCTTTTAAAACAGTGTCATTGGATCTGCTGAACTACAAGCGTTTGAAGATGTTCTTCCACGCTAATAGTACGACAATAGCCGCAGGTAACAATGATCAAGCTACTGCCTTTGTCAGGCTTACCGCCGATGATGAAGAGAACTTTTACGAAATAGAAGTGCCACTATTGATTTCCTCTCCCAGTAACAATGCCCCTGAGGCGGTTTGGCCGGCAGTGAATGAAATCGATATCGATTTGGAGGAACTGATTTTATTAAAGAACGACCGGCAGTTGGCAGGAGCATCTCAGTTCGATCTATATCCAGCTGGAGAGGGAAAGCAGGTCGGTAATCAGCGTATCCGTGTCAAAGGCAAGCCCAGCTTGAATTCTCTGACGCAGATTATGATTGGTGTACGAAACCCTAGGGCGAACAGCCTACGGCCTACCGATACAGGCGACCCGCAGTCCATCTGCCTTTGGGCCAATGAGATGAGGGTGACTTCCTTCTCCCAATCGTCCAGCTGGGCCACCAATGCCAGCCTGAATGCAAAACTGGCCGATTTTGCGACAGTATCAGGGTCGGTATCCTACACCTCATCAGGTTTTGGCGGGATACAGTCCAAGTTTGCAGACCGGGATTTAAGTGAAAACACTTCTTATAATGTCAACGCCACCGTAAATCTGGACAAGATGCTGCCCGAGAGATTGGGACTGAAGATACCGATGTATGTCAATTATGGGAAGACGATCATCACTCCGAAGTTTGACCCTTTCAATCCTGATAAACGTTTGGAGACCTCTCTGTTGACCGTCAATGCCGAGGACAGGGAAGACTATAAGAAACTTGCCGAAGACCG
The DNA here is from genome assembly GCA_947492745.1 of uncultured Cyclobacteriaceae bacterium. Taxonomy (GTDB): domain Bacteria; phylum Bacteroidota; class Bacteroidia; order Cytophagales; family Cyclobacteriaceae; genus Aurantiphycus; species Aurantiphycus algarum. Next base: position 44,800 of record CANLOE010000011.1, read on the forward strand.
TACGATCAATAGAGGTTTTAATTTTACCAATGTCAGAAAAGAAAAAGTAAAGGAAGATGCCAAGAGTCATATCTACGATGTGGAAAACCTAACATTTACCTATGCCTATAGTGAGCGTTCCAGAAGTTATTCCAATCAAGCGCTGAATCAGACCATTATCAATAGTGGGGCCGTAGGCTACAATTATACTGCACAGAATCAGCCTTGGGAACCTTTTCAGGAAGGCAATGCTTTTAGTTCACCTTATTTGAAGTTTATCAAAGACTTTAATGTCAATCCTTTACCCTCAAGTCTTTCATTTTCTGCTGACCTGAACCGTCAGTTCAGAAAGACACTTTCACGTAATGTTATCGTAGAAGAAGGGCGATTGCGTGCCGAAGAGATCAACCCGACCTTCAGTAAAACCTTTTTGTTTCGTAGGACTTATGGATTGCGCTGGGATTTGACCCAGAGTCTATCCTTGGATTATTTGGCGACTGCCAATGCCAACGTCGATGAACCCGAAGGAGACATCGATACCCGAGTCAAAAGGGATTCTGTCCTAACGAACCTAAAGCGACTGGGACGGATGACCGCATTTACACAGAACGTTAGTGCCAATTACCGCTTGCCCTTGGACAAGTTACCGTTTACGGACTGGCTAAGTGCGGAAGCGCGGTATAATGTAGCCTATAACTGGAAAGCAGGTGCATTGACACTTGTCGATAGTTTAGATCTGGGCAATTCAATACAGAACGCTAGAGACCAGTCTTTGACCGGTAAAATCGATATGGTCAAACTTTACAATAAGATACAGTTTCTGAAGGATATCAATTCTCCGCCACGTAGAAGAAGGAGTGGAAATAGCAACCCCAGAGCCTCTGACCCAGACAGTACACAGGTGACACAAAAAGAGTACAAGGGGGCAAAGAACTTTCTGCGGTTTTTGATGTCGCTGCGCTCCATCACCGCGACCTATTCCTTAAAAGAAGGTACTTTCCTCCCCGGTTTCCGTCCCGATGCTTATCTCTTCGGTCTGGACGAGGCCTTTGAGGCCCCAGGTATCCCTTTTCTTCTCGGAAGTCAGGATCCGGGTATTCAGAGAGAAGCTGCTAACCAAGATTGGCTGATCCGTAATGATAACTTGAATGCGCCCTTTACGCAGTCCAGAAATATCGATTTGAGCGTCCGGGCAAGCTTGGAACCTTTCAAGGATATGAAAATCCAGTTGGATGCCAATAAGCGGAAATCCGCACAGTTTCAAGAGGTCTTTAAATTCGATGAACTCAGTAATGATTTTAGGCCACAAAACCCATTTCAGTCGGGGAGCTATTCGATATCCATTATCAGCCTGAAGACCGCATTTGCAGGAAGTAGTGGAGAAAACGGTTCTCCTATATACGATGATTTTGAAGACTTTAGAGGGATTATCAGAGATCGTTTGGGCGATAGGAGCGGTGCCGTATACGATAGTAGCGCACAGGATGTGCTGATTCCTGCATTTATCGCTGCTTATACGGGTAAAGATCCTAGGACAAGTAGCTTGAGCCCCTTCCCGAAAACACCACTGCCCAACTGGAGGATGGACTATGCAGGATTGGGCAAGATACCCGCACTGAAGGACAAATTCTCTTCCATTAATATTACCCATAGCTATCAGTCCAACTATACCGTAAGTAATTATGCCAGTTCGGCCATATTTGATGAAGGTCTGGGCTTTGATAACAATATCGAAGAGTATAATGAATCGCTCTATACCCTGCCCAATAGTTTAGGAGAGGCTGCACCACTCTATAATATCGATCAAGTGCAGATTACAGAACGGTTTTCGCCGCTGATCGGGGTCAACCTTCGGACAAAGAGTAAGATGAATATCAAGGTAGAATACAAAACGGAACGTAGTCTGGCACTTCAGATTTCCAACCGACAGGTGACCGATATGAGGAGTAGGGATATCTCATTTGATATCGGTTTTACAAGACAGAACTTCAAGCTCCCTTTTAAGTCCAAAGGAAGAGTAATTACATTGAAAAATGACGTTGAGTTTAGGATGAACATGACCTATAGGAACAATGAGACCGTTCAGCGTCGTCTTGATGACGAAAGCACGATCACAGGGGGGACTGTCGATTTCAGATTGGGACCCAATATCAATTATAGAGTAAACGATAAAGTAGATGTAAGGATATATTTCAATCGTAGTATAGTCTCTCCGAAAATAACCACTTCCTTCAAAAGAACAACAACCGCATTTGGAACACAACTTCGATTCAGTCTAGCACAATAAACGGTTATAACTATAACTGTTCGAGCATATTCAAAGGGAATAGGGAGGAATACGCCTATTCCCTTTGATGGCTTATATAGTAGCCTTCTTATTTGTACAACTATAGCTTTTCAATACTACATATTTCATCCAAATTTGAACCTGGATTATGTATTAGAACTTAGTTGTGAGGGGTTGAAAATCAATAGATCAGGGAGTTTTATTGGATTTGGCATAGCATCGCTACGGTTAATTCAAAAAACGTAGTGCAACGACTGATTTGCAGAGGTCCGGGTTTAATGGTTCTGTCAAATGACAAAGAGACAAATCCATTTTTGAAAAAAATCCTTTTTCACTTTTCTTGACTATTCTGGGAAAAAGAGTGTATTTTTAGCTCTAAAATTAAATATCAATGAATATACCGGAAGCATTAAAATACACGAAAGACCACGAATGGGTGAAGATCGATGGTGAAGAAATCATTGTCGGTATTACTGATTTTGCTCAAAAAGAATTAGGTGATATTGTCTATGTGGAAATCGAAACAGAAGGGGAGGAAGTCGCCCAGAACGAAGTATTCGGGACGGTAGAAGCAGTCAAGACGGTATCCGACCTTTTTATGCCACTCTCAGGTACAGTTCTGGAAGTGAACGCCGATTTAGAGGACAATCCCGAGAAGGTCAATGAGGCTCCGTATGAGGATGGTTGGATGATAAAAATGCAACTGAGCAATAAAGAAGAGCTAGAGAGTCTACTTTCAGCGGAAGATTATAAGACTTTAATAGGTTCTTGACCTTATACCACAGTGCACAAAAGATTCAGTATTCTTGGCTTGATTTGGGGATTGTTGATACTGGGCATGACCTTGACGCCCGGGAAAGACATACCCAACTGGGAGTTGTTCAGCTTTGATAAACTGGGGCATTTTGGTTTATTCGGAATACTGTCGTTTCTTATAGCACTTAGTTTCACGCAAGACGGGAAAACACGGAACTTTAAAAAAGCTATATTTGTTTATAGTGTTATTGGTAGTTCTTGTTATGGTATCATTATAGAACTTATCCAAAGTCAAATACCGGGAAGGTCTGCTTCCCTTGGGGATGTTTTAGCAGATGTTATTGGAGCTTTATTAGGTTTTTGGGTGTTTCACCTGACCTATAAATTTATAATCGCCAATAAAGAAAAGTGAAATACTTTTGTATATTTGAGAAACCCCGAAACATTTAGTTTAAAGAAATTGTAAATAAAGGAGTATCAGTTATCATGGAACAAAAAAAATCACCAAAAGCTGATCTTACCAGAAAAACCGGCCTTTTCCTTAATATAGGACTTGTCGTATCATTGGCCCTTGTGATAGGTGCCTTTGAAATGAGAAACTATGAAGAGAATGATTTGGTAGATCTCGGTTCGATCGATGAGAGTTTCGAAGAGATGTTGGAAATCCCCCCTACCGAACAACCACCACCACCACCACCGAAAATTCAGCAACCCGAAATCATCGTTGTTGAGGACGAAGAAGAAATAGAAGAAGAGGTGGAAGTAGAGTTTGATGTGGAGATAACAGATGATACCGAAATCGAGGAGATGGTTGCCGCAGAGGAACCTGCGGAAGAAGTTGTAGAAGAAATTTTCACTATCGTAGAAGACCCTGCCGAACCTAATGGTGGGATGCAGGCTTTCTACAAATATGTTGGTAGTAAATTGAAGTATCCAAGTCAGGCAAAGCGAATGGGTGTTGAAGGAAAGGTGTTCGTCGAATTCGTTGTTGATAAGGATGGGACGCTTACCAATGTACGTGCTGTAAGGGGAATCGGAGCCGGATGTGATGAGGAAGCCGTTAGGGTCATCAAGAATGCTGCTAAGTGGAAGCCCGGTAAGCAAAGAGGACGAGCAGTTAAAGTTAAAATTGTACTTCCTATCAGTTTTAAGTTACAATAGGACGAACAGACTGAAATACAAAGTTAAAATCATATTGAATCCCGAACACTATTCTGAGTGTTCGGGATTTCTATTTTTCAGCCCTGCCTTTTCCCGAAGTTTTGATGACGCCCGGTCGCGATTAGCCGGATAGGTTTTCAAACATGACATGGTAGTTAGTAGGAGTTCTGTACTCCCATACTTTGTCTTTACCTATTTCCTCAAAGAAATCCATACTGGAAAGGTTATAGTTCATTATAGTGACCAGCTCCAGGTTTGTACGTAAACGAGTAGTATACGAAGCCTCTAATTCATCGGGTAATGTAATGGATTCGTTTTCAGTACTATCAATGCACAGAAACAATAGGGTCGCTGAGTTTTGGATTACATTGATTTTTACTCCTTCGGTAGCAAGGGCCGAAAATAGGGTGCTGAGTTGATAGGCGCTAAAAAAAGTGAGGTCTTTTGTTTCTATGGAGAGCAAGGATTGGTTTTCTTTAAACATGAAAGAGGGGCCTTGTAATTTGGTAGAGCAAGTATGTATGCGGGTACCCTTCGCCTCGGGCCTGCAAAAGCTTTTTACCAGTAGCGGGATGTGGTCCTGTGCCAATGGTTTTATCGTTTTGGGGTGAATTACTTTGGCCCCGAAAAAAGCCATTTCCGACGCATCCCTGTAAGAGATTTCTTCTAGAAGAATGGTACCCGAGATCCTATTGGGGTCGGCATTGAGAACTCCCGGTACGTCTTTCCATATTGTGACCGATTCAGCACCGATGCAGGAGGCCAGTATGGCCGCGCTATAATCGGAACCCTCCCGTCCTAAGGTAGTAGTAGAGCCATCATGTGCTCTTGCTATGAAGCCTTGTGTCAGTAAGTTGTTCCTGTTCAGTGCGGGCATTAGTTTTTCCTTGGTCAGGATACGCGTCCATTCCCAATCGACCTCTCCTTCGCGGTGCCTATTACTGGTGACAATACACTCACGTACGTCCCACCAACTGAAGGGCAGCTCACTGGCCAGTAGGAAAGTGCTAATGATTTTTGAGGAGATCAGCTCCCCCTGCGCAACCACTTCACTATAACAACGATCATAATCTCTTTCGATGAGGTCGGTACTCAAGACCTGTTCGATATGCAAGAACAGCGCTTCTACTTCGGCTGTAGGCTGTAAGTCCTTACCTTCGAACAAATCGGCGATGACCTCCCGATGATATTTCTTAAAGCCATCCATAGTCTCGGAAAAGTTTTTCTGCTGTTTTCTTAGGTACAGCATCTGTTCTAGACTATTGGTCGATTTTGCCATAGCGGATACAATGACAAGCATTGGCATTTGGGAGAAAGGCAGGAGGATAGGGACTATGTTCCTGATTGCTGCTGCATTTTTTATAGATGCACCACCGAATTTGAATACCTTCATTTGATTCTATGGATTATATAGTAAATTGCCTCGAATTTAAGTTTTTCGAACATCATTTTACTATTATTAGACTCAGTTTATGGAAGATTCGCGCATAGCATTGCCCATCGGCACCGCCTTGGATAGGTTCATTAAAAATAAACAAGGCGAATTTCAATATGCCACAGGAGAACTATCACAATTACTGAGGGACATGGCACTGGCCGGTAAGGTTGTCAATAGAGAAATCAATAAAGCAGGTCTGATCAATATCGCTGGGGCCATCGGCACACAGAACATTCAGGGAGAGGACCAACAAAAGCTGGACGTTTTGGCTAACATTCGATTTATACGAGCTTTGACCAAAGGGGGAGAGGTCTGCGCCATTATCTCAGAAGAAGACGAAGAAGTAATAGACCTAAGTAATAACAAAGGAAAATATGTCGTGGCCATTGATCCGCTCGATGGTTCTTCCAATATCGATGTAAACGTCTCGATAGGAACTATTTTTTCTGTCTATCGAAGGGTTACCCCTATAGGCAACCCTATTCAAAAAGAGGATATTTTACAGAAAGGAGATAAACAGGTCGCCGCAGGTTACCTGCTCTATGGTTCTTCCACGATGCTCGTCTATACTACAGGGCATGGGGTCAATGGTTTTACCTACGAACCCTCGCTTGGCGAGTACTTCCTGTCACATCAGGATATGTGCATTCCCGAAGAGGGGAATATCTTCTCTATCAATGAGGGTTCTTTTAACAGTTTTTCTTCGGGACTGAAGCAGTATATCGAACACTGTAGAGCATCGGAGTATACTGCGAGGTATATCGGGTCCTTGGTTGCTGATTTTCATCGTAACCTTTTGAAAGGCGGCATCTATATCTACCCGGCCACGGCAAAAGCAGAAAAAGGTAAGTTACGCCTGATGTACGAATGCAATGCGCTCGCTTTTATTATAGAGCAGGCCGGGGGAATAGCGAGTGATGGAAAGAAGAGGATTTTGGATATCGAACCCACGGAAATGCATCAGCGAGTCCCCTTTTTCGTAGGCTCCAAGAAAATGGTAGAGAAAGCCGAGGCTACCATCAATGCAGTTTAGTCCCCAACTCAGTATTGAAGTACTGACATGTATGACGAAAGACATACAAAAAATGAACCATTCGTGCCTAGATAGACCTCATACTTTTGTTGGGTAGCTCGTTTTGGCGATGGACCTATTTTATGACTATTTGTTTTCAAAACAGAAAAAGTATGAGGGTTTTGAATCGAGTATAAGGTGGACCGATGGCCTGTCGAGAAGGCAAATCCGCGAATCCGCTCTGTAATGAACACGAAATCACACAGAAACCATAGCCTTTATACCCAAACGCAATTGATTTGGAACAAGATAGTTTGTAGACTTAGGTGCCGCTATTTTCTAAAGGTCCTAATGACAAGTCTACCCGTAACGATTCGATATTATCTCGATTTTCCCTAGGGCCATTACCTATAAGGTTTCCCATTTTATTTTTTTCTTGGGTATAAGTAGAGGTAATGGACCTGCGCACGCCGATACCTTCATTTTTTTTGAAGAAGTTGGCAAAATATTAGTTTAGAGATGCTTACGAGATTAATAAGTATGGCCAAAATAATCATCGTCCCTATCATGACAGGACATGGATGAGGAAGAATACAAAGGTTATTGGCTTTGGCTTTTGTACTTTGATGAAGGCTTTTTTCCGTTGCATAGTCGAAGCTACGGAACTTAAAAAAGACAAAATAAGGATGCTAAATGTGAAATTACGCAGGTAAAAGAAAAAGCCTAGATCACTTCAACAAAAACAATTGATGCTCTCCTAGCGGCTTTTGCTCGAAAAACGGAATTTATATTATTGTTGACTTCTATAATATAAACGGGTCTTTACCTTTTGCAATTCACGTTCGATGATGAGCCTACTGATTTCTTTTGCCGGTTTGATATCGGCGAGTGCTGATTTTAGCTTTGCCTCATCGATATCTATACGGTACATGATCTGCAAAAGCCGTTGAAAGTCATGATCAAGTAGGTGGGAAATAATAGGGACTAATTTTTCCAAAGCATCAGTAAAATGTTCAAATTCTGAAAAGGAAATCTCCACCTCTTTAAAATCACTTTTCACACATTTGGTCAATAGAGAATAAGATTCGTCCATGAAACGATTTTAATGGCTTGTTCAAAACTCAAGACTTTTTATACTCCTAAAAACCTTTCCGGTATGTTGCCAAAAAGGCCCACAACATAATAGAAATACAGGTTATATATAGAACATAAGAAATCACACTTATAATCTATCTCTATAGATTGATTTTAGCAGTAGGTCGCCTATATATAAAAGAGGCCATATGTTTTGCCTAAAATTAGGTGTTGAATCACAATAGATGTTCATCCGGACTTAACTTTTTACTTCCCCTTCTTCACTTGGCTTATCTTCGGAGCTTACTGTTTTCTTTTGTAATAATTCAGGTACGTGTATTAAAAGCTGGTTGTACCAATTGATGACTTTCTTGATGTCGGATACATACACCCTATCCGTATCGTATTCAGGAAGTATGAACTTAAAGAAGGACTTCAGTTCCTCTGGCGACGAACTTCTGCTTACGCCCAAGTCATCACTGAACTCTTCATGCATTTTCGTCAATACATTCTGTAAAGGTTCGGAGCCTTCTTCAGTAGTCGTATAAATAGAGATTTCGTTCAAAACAGAAACCCTGCTGTTGATATTGGCAACTATTTTTGTTTTTTTCTCATCAAAGGCTTCTAGGATAACTCCTGTTCGTGTAGGTTTTAGTATTTTATACAAACCACCTTTTCCTGATACTGATGCGATATCTTTTAATTCCATGTGTACTATATGAGGTTAATCGATGATGCAAATGTAATTATTTAAAATAAAAAAATCGCAGTTATACATGGTTGGGTTGAGGGTGTACTGTAAAATTTTGTCCATTGTTTTGCTTTTATCAAGACGCTTCGAATTTCAAAAAATGTTCAGCTAATGCTTGGTCAAATTATTATCCTGCTCACAGGGTGGTGGTGACCGCTGCACAAAATGACTATCAATACAAAAAAAACAGAAAGCGTAAGGATAGATGACTCAATATATCATTTTCTTATGGAAGCATAAGAGACTGCATTAAAATGTTTGTTTTTATTTTCAGGGGTGTTTTTTTCATGAAGTTCATGCGGAATCCATATTGGGAATAGTTCATCTCAAACTTTTGCTTTCTTCATCATGCTCGTTACTTGTGTGTACTTCTTTTGGTGTATAATATCAATGAAATCCCCACTGATAGCGCTGCTATTTTTGTCCATGGCTCACGCGGCTGGCCGGGTCCCTTCACTGGCTAAACCCTCAGGACATTTTCTAAATGTTCGCTCCCACTCAAAATAAGTGATCAGAAATACTTAAAATAGCTCCAAAACAGTCTCTAAAACAACTGCTTGGGGGATGAATGCCGTTATACAGCTACAGTTCTTCCGAATTATTTTTGGAATGTCAGATTATTTTAAGAAGTTGTAGTCTAGTTCAATATTTGACGAAGGAACTTAAGACGAATAACAAAAACATCATGCAATCTATCAACTTTTTGCTATTTGATTGATTTTATTCATCTTCTACAATGATATTTATCCAAGTCCAAACTAATTTTTAGTTAAGCGGTTAATTTATTATTAACTCATAAATCAATGAAAGTTTGAAATTTGAAGAATTGATTCTTAATTTTATTTCGTAAAACAAAGATTATTAAGAGTTTATGATCTTTTTTTTGGTATTTCTCGGAAAAGGATGCTATCTTGTGTGATTAGGTTTGATTTCTTGAAGGAGGTTCCGATTACATACCTGATAGTGGTAATCGGTTGAAGTTCACTTTGTACTGTAACGTAAGGAAGTGATTATTATATAATGAATGGAAATAGGAAGTAATTAAAATCAGAAATGATGTTCAAATACAACAAGCTAACAGTTTTTTTCCTGTTGTCTCTAGTAGTGTTGGTGCATGAAGTCAATGCACAGGGTAGCGGGAACAATAATAATAATTCTCTTTCTGTCTATAGGGTACAGACTGAATCGGCCAAGGAGGTAGACGAGACGAGAGTAAAGGCTGCGGAACTCTACCCTACAAACGTAGAGGTGAACTTCAAAGCAGGCGAGGCATTGCTCAAAACTGTGAACAAAGGCCGAGCGGCCAAGTACTTTCTAAGAGTACTTGACAATGATCCCGATTACAAATTCAATACAATGTTCCTCATAGGACTTAGTTATCAGTATGGATTGGAATTCGACAAGGCTCTTGTCTATTTTATGGCCTATAGAAGAAAGCTCTTCGAAAAAGGGGGCAACAAAGCTGTTGGTAGTGAAGAAATGATTGAAGTAAACCGTAAAATCTATGAGTGTGAAAACGCTAAGGAATTTACGGCAAATCCTAAGGATTATCAGATAATCAATATCGGCCCCAGTATAAATACGGAGTGGGAAGAGTATGCCCCCGTACTCAATGCCGATGAAACACAATTGGTTTTTACGGCCAGAAAGATACATGATAATACCAATAAGAATCTCGGCGATGACAACAAGCCCTATGAGGATATCTATATCGCGGAGAAAATCAACGGCCACTGGACGAAGGCAAAAAACATTGGTAGCGTCATCAATACCTCCTTTAATGATTCGAACTTGGCACTCTCAGCAGATGGTTCTCAACTATTTATTTATAAAGATGCCAATAATGGTGATATCTATGTTTCTGAGTTGAGAAAGGATGGTACTTGGACCAACCCTTCCCCGTTGGGTTCCAATATCAATTCCAGTTTTTCTGAAAATTCCGTTTCTCTTTCTCCCGATGGCTTTACTTTGTTCTTTTCTAGTGATAGACCGGGAGGAGAAGGCGATGAGAGAAATCTGGATATCTATTATTCAATGAAGTATGCCAATGGTCAGTGGGGTAAAGCGGTCAACCTAGGAAACACTATCAATACAGGTGCCGATGATAATGCCCCCTTTCTCGATTATGATGGAAAGACACTTTATTTTTCCTCGAAAGGAAGAGAAGGTATGGGAGGATTCGATATTTATAAATCAGTATACGATAGCGCAACTGAAAAATGGGGCGCTCCTAAGAACCTAGGTTATCCCATCAATACGCCAGGTGATGACATACACTTTGTAAGTACCAAAGATGGTAAAAGGGGATATTATGCTTCTGCAAAGGCAAGTGGCTATGGTCGAGCGGATATCTATATGGTAACTATAGATGAAACGGTGTCCAAGGAGAGATATAAAGATAAGGACAAGGATGGTCTATTCGATTATGAAGATAAATGCCCTGAACTCTATGGTACTCCGGAGAATAATGGCTGTCCAGCGCTGGGGGATACAGATCAGGCAGTAGTCTCGACAGCATTTTCAAGCCTTGAATTTGAGACAGGAAGCTCTGTCATCAAAAACAGGTCATATCAGTCCCTTGACGGCTTGGCTAGACTGTTAGGGTCAAAAAAAGATTGGAAGTTGTTGGTTGAAGGGCACACGGATAATGTGGGTAAACCAGATGATAATCTGTCACTTTCCGAGAAGAGAGCACAGACTGTTGTTGATTACCTAACTTCTAGGGGGGTAGCTAAAGACCGCTTTTTAGTATACGGTTACGGCCAAGAGAAACCTATCATGGATAATGATTCTTCTTACGGTCGTCAAAAGAACAGACGGGTAGAGATGACAGTACTAACATCGGGTAAGTAAATCATTGAATCTGTTCACCATCAAACCATGGACAAATAAAAAAACCGCTCTAAAGCGGTTTTTTTATTTGTTTCGCTGTATTAATAGCCAGTAAGGCAGTGCAGGGTGATACATCCAGTACTTGATATGAATTTCCCCTTTGATGAAACGGGTCTGTCAGCGGCTGAAGTACCCAAGAGAAAGTGAATAGGGAAATAGCCCTGAGAAGCTTTATATGTAAATAGAGCATCTTGTACATTGGTGAAATGGTCAACGGTAATGCTTCTAAGGACATAGTTCTATCCAGAAAAACACCTTGTCCCAAATCAACTGTACTTGAGTACATAAAAACAGTATTCGACTGTTATTAACCCAAGCTTTGCGTTAAAATTTTATTATGAGGGCTTGGGGTGCAGTAAATCTGTAAGTTTTCTTGGGTTCAGTGTAGTGCCGCTGCGGTCAATTCAAAAAATCGCGTACATTTCACTGATTTGAAGCTATTATAGCCCCAAAATGATCAATAACCTACCTATTACGGGCATAAATTGCTTCAAGATGAGCGGTTTTACGCTGCGCAGGTTTTATACAAACTTAGCTTTTAACTATCGCCTATCTTCCTGTTCATTTTGCTTCACTCTGCGTTGACAATCCTCGCGATAGCGCTGCTATCCCTGCGGTTATCGCCTTGATTGAAACCAAAATGACCCGCGCAATCTTATACGACATTTAAAACCCAAATTTGTTTTACACCTTATTGTACTTTATGCCCTCACCACGAAATCCTATTGATCAATTTGAGATAAAGGGGCTAATGTATAATGTATAAACCGCTTTTAGGGACTGTCTTGACAGTTATTATTTTAGAAATTGTTGCCGTTTTTCTGGAGAGGTACGAGTGCGGGAATAATGTCCTTAGAATTTAGCCAGTGAAGGGGGCATCGGCCAGCCGCGTGAGCCATGGACAAAAATAGCAGCGCTATCTGCGAAAATTTCAACGAAATCATGTGCTGAAAGATTACACAAGAAATGAAAAGAGATGCAGTATAAAACACTCTCTTGATCAATAATGTACTGCAATAAAGACTGCCTTATTCATTTTTAACTGTTTGATACACAGAATCAATATAGCCGAGTATCTCTGTTTTTCCGATGGCCTTCACAGCGGACGAAAGAAAGTAAGGAGGTAACTCTTCCCATGTCCCCAGAAGTGTGCTTTTCCATGTATTGATCACCTCTTCGGATTTCTCTTCTTTTTGCTTATCGGCTTTGGTAAAGATGATGGCAAAGGGAATCCCCTTTTCGCCCAGCCAGTTGATAAATTCCACATCTACTCTCTGAGGTTCCAAGCGCACATCAATCAATACGAATACGCAACTGAGGTTTTGTCTTTGGGTAAGGTAATCTCTCGTCATCTTTACCCACTTGGCTTTTAGTGTTTTACTTACCTTTGCCCACCCATAGCCGGGTAAATCGACCAAATACCAAGCCTTATTGATGATAAAGTGGTTGATGAGCTGAGTCTTACCCGGAGTAGAAGATGTCTTTGCCAGTTTTTTATGCTGTGCCAGCATGTTGATCAAGGAAGATTTTCCAACGTTGGACCGACCGATGAACGCAAATTCAGGGAGCGTGGTACGAGGGCATTTTTTGAAGTCCGTATTACTTTCTACGAACTGTGCTTCTTTGATAATCATATGCTTGATATTTAGGAGGAAAAAGTCGCAATTAGCCGATTAGTTATAATTCTATTGATTTTTCAGATGAAAAATGAGGCTCTATCCCCCCTTAAATAAAAATAAAATCAAGTATTATTGTTTTTGACCTATTTTTTTTATAAAATTTCACTATAATAGCATTTGGTGATTACTGTATTGCTACAAATTTAAGATTTAATAAATATTTTTCCATTTAAATTATAAATAGGTTTGAATCTCGCTTGAAGAAGCTTTGCAGTTCATATGTTTATTTTTTTATACTTTATTTTTTAAAGTAAAGACCTTTTAGTGATGTTCAGGATTAATGTATTACTTTTTTTTATAGTCCTATTTGCTTATCCCAATTTTTATGAAGTATATGCTCAAGGGGGCAGTGAAGATGATAAGGCTACGGCTGCTTCCTATCTAGAGCAGGCAGAACTGATTATGGAGAGTACTCAGGCTTTGGATGATGCAAGGGATATCTACGCTCTGGCAGCAGAGCTGGATCCGGAAAATGTAGTGGCCAATTATAAAGCCGGTGATGCTTTTCTGCAGACCATCAACAAAGACAGAGCGGCACAGTACTTCGAAAAGGTTTTGGAAAAAGACCCCGACTATAGATTTAATATTATGTACCTTATCGGTAGGAGCTATCACTATGGTATGGAATTCGAAAAAGCCTTGGACTACTACCTTAGATATAGGAAAAAGCTATTGGATCAGGATGGATATAGAGGGAGGGACAAAACACAACTTGTAGAGGTGAACAGACGAATATACGAATGCGAAAATGCGCGCGAATTTATAGCGAACCCCGCACATTACTCAATAGTCAACATCGGATCGGAAATCAATTCCCCTTGGGAGGACTATGCTCCTGTACTGAATGAAGACGAAACACAGATAGTGTTTACAACTAGAAGACAGGATAAAAACCTCAATGAGAATGTGGCCATTGATAACAAACCCTATGAAGACATCTTTATCGCCACTAAAAATGGAGACCGCTGGTCCTATGCCGATAATATCGGTGAAGTGATCAATACCGAGTTTCATGATTCCAATCTGGCACTCTCCGCCGATGGTAAGCAACTCTTTATTTACAAAGATGATGAAAATGGTAATATCTATACTTCTGAAAAAAACGAGGACGGTACATGGACCTACCCCGAATCTTTAGGAGAAAGCATCAACTCCACCTACTCTGAAAATTCCGTGGCACTATCTCCGAATGGGAAATTACTGTTTTTCTCCAGTGACCGACCGGGCGGAATGGGTGAAGAGGGGACGCTGGACCTGTACGTTTCCGAAAAGGATGCCACAGGGGATTGGGGACGGGCCAAGAACCTAGGCCCCGTCATCAATACAGAATACGATGATGATAGTCCTTTTTTGGATTATGATGGAATGACACTGTACTTCAGTAGTAAAGGAAGAAAAGGGATGGGGGGCTATGACATCTTTAAGTCTACCTATGATAGCGCGAACCAAGAGTGGACAGACCCAATCAATATGGGGTACCCCATCAACACCCCCGACAATGACATCTATTTTGTAAGTACTAAAGATGGAAAGCGAGGCTATTACTCCTCAGTAAGGGAAGACGGAGAGGGGTATACGGATATCTATATGGTCACCATACCCGATCTGGGTAATGGGCCCGATCAGTTAAGGACCGCAGGTGTGGATCCTTTAGGGGCTCAGCCCCAAGAAGGTGCCCTAATCGATCGCATCGATTCGGCAGCGGAAAACACGGGTCAACCCTCTACTACAGTTGCTGAAAATACGTCAAATACCAGTGATGAGTCTCCTGATGGAGAAACAGTAGCCACTGAAGACAATATTTCTCAGGCTCGAACTCCGGAGTCGGACGGAGAAACGACCACGTCTCCACTGATTCCTGTAAAGCTTAAAGTAGTTGTAAACGCAGGAGATACCGGTGATAGAATGGAGGCTAAAGTCGGTGTCAGAAGTAAAGGAGACAATATCATAGCGCCTATGAAGCGCATCAGCAGTGGTATTTATGAATTTACACTGAGGAGCAATGTTGCAAAACAATATCAATTGTCAGTGGAGAAGAGTGGCTATATCTTTAGCAATACGATACTTGATATTCCAGCGCCAACAACCTCGGCCCAAACCATAAAGCGGGATATAACCCTTAGGAAATTTGTCGTTGCCAGCAAGGGCACACTAAGGAATATCTATTTTGAATTTGATAAAGCCGTATTTACTACAGAGTCTTATAATGAGCTGAACAAGCTTGAGAAAATGCTTTCGGAGAACAAGTCATTTTTCGTGGAGATAGGAGGGCATACCGACAAAATCGGTGCTACTGATTATAATAAAGCATTGTCTCAAAGACGTGCCAATGCCGTTGTCGATTATCTGATCAATAAAGGAATCGATTCCAGGCGACTGTCAGCGGTAGGTTACGGTGCAGAACGCCCCTTGGTAAGTAATGATGACGAACTAGAAGGGAGAGAGTTCAATCGCCGTGTAGAGTTCACTATTCTTAAGGGCAAGTAGGTCTTACCTCGAAAGACCACCTATTCTATAATTTGGGGTTAAGCCCCCTTTTTATTGTTCTTCATTCTATTCTCTTTGTGAAAAAAAATAGAGATATTTGCAAATTGTTAATGCTCCAAGATAACTTTCCCACCATTATGAGGGTTAATGTAATAAAAAAAATATGGCGGTAGTACCTTACAAAGAGTTGAATGCAGGAAAGAAAAAGCAGGTTGCCGATATGTTCAACAATATCAGCAAACGCTATGATTTTTTAAATCATTTCCTGAGTCTGGGAATAGACATCTTATGGCGTAAAAAAGCCATAAGAATGTTGGAGTCAGCTAAGCCCGGGCTAATACTGGATATAGCTACCGGCACGGGTGATTTCGCTATAGAGGCGCTGGCACTCAACCCTAAGAAAGTAATCGGTGTGGATATTTCCGAAGGAATGCTGGAGATGGGGCATCATAAAATCAAGAAAATGAAACTGGAGGATAAGATCCAATTGGAGCTGGGCGATTCCGAAAAGTTACTTTTTGAAGACAATAAGTTCGATGCGGTCATCGTTTCATTTGGTGTAAGGAATTTCGAAAACCTGGAAAGGGGAATCAGCGATATGTATAGGGTACTGAAGCCTGGGGGAAAAACGGTTATCGTTGAATTTTCCAAGCCGAAGAAATTTCCTTTCAAGCAGATTTATAATTTTTACTTTAAATCTGTTTTGCCTATCATAGGGCGACTAATATCAAAGGACAGGGCTGCCTATACCTATTTACCCGAGTCGGTACAGAGCTTTCCTGACGGGAACAATTTCTTGAACATACTTACTGAGGTAGGTTTTAAAAAAGCCGAATGCAAACCACTAACTTTTGGAATAAGCTCCATCTACATCGCGGAAAAATAACCTTTTTCTTATTATTGTTTTTTATTGTAACACCAGTATTGCTCCATGGGCAGAATATGAGGGTGCTACGTCCTAATATGAATAACCCCGATTACGATAAACGGTCGGTGCGTTATGGGTTTTCGATAGGGCGCCATACTTCGGCCTATCAGGTCCGTTATTCGGATAGGTTCGTTAACCCTCCATCAGACATAGAATTTGAAGAATTTTCGCTGGATTCGGCGAGTACCATACAGCCTTCATGGTCATCAGGTTTTTCACTTGGTTTCGTGTTAAATTTTAAAATGGCGGATTACCTGGATTTTAGGGTAATGCCCCAGTTCTCTTTTTATGAACACCAGCTGGAGTATAATTTCATTAACGGAACAACACTGACCAAACTGAAAGAGACCACAATGATAGAGCTACCGCTCTTGCTAAAATACAAATCTGTCAGAAGGAACAATCATAGGGTCTATGTGGTAGGAGGTTTGCGAACAGGGTTCGAAGCCTCAGCTCAGGTCAGCGATAACAGTAAAAATACACTACCCATTAAAAGGTTTAATTTCTCCATTGATATAGGATTGGGTATCGATCAGTATTTTCCTCTTTTCAAGTTCTCTCCTGAACTGAGATTTTCCAGAGGACTTAGTAATGTACTCACTGATGATATCAATGATTTTACAGTGGGTCTGGATAAGTTAAATACCAATACAGTATCCATCTTTCTATTGTTCGAATAGTCCATTATGACAGAAACCCAGCAACGCGTAGCTCTAATTACGGGAGCAACATCCGGTATTGGTAAAGCTACGGCCTATGCATTGGCCGAAGAGAACTTTGGGTTGATTCTATGTGGACGTAGGATAGAGCGGCTTGCTTCGATACAGGAAGTGTTGGGGTCGAAAACTCGGGTACATACACTGACCTTTGATATCAGGGACCGAAAGGCAGTCCATCAAGCGATATCCACTCTGCCGACAGCATGGCAGACCATCGACGTACTGGTCAACAATGCTGGCAATGCCCATGGTCTGGATTTTTTTGATGAAGGCGATGAGGAAGACTGGGATGCGATGATCGATATCAATGTGAAGGGGTTGTTGTACGTCTCTAAAGCCATTGTCCCTCAAATGGTGAAGCGCAAAAATGGTCACATCATCAATATAGGCTCTATAGCGGGCAAAGAAGTATATCCTAAAGGAAATGTATACTGCGCTTCCAAACATGCCGTAGATGCAATCAATAACGGCATGAGAATGGACCTAAGTAACTATGGCATCAAGGTGTCCGGCATTCACCCTGGCTTGGTCAATACGGAATTTTCTCAAGTGCGTTTTAAAGGGGATGCTATCAAGGCCGATAAGACTTATGAAGGTATGAAACCTTTGGATGCTGCTGATATAGCTGATATTATCAGATTTGTATTGACAAGGCCCTACCATGTCAATCTGAGTGATATTATTGTACTTCCTACAGCGCAGGCTTCATCCACTATGGTGCACCGCAAACAGTAGTAGTATTGCTCAGCTAAAGTGCTTGAGAAGTATGTCTCGATCTATGGTATGAACCCCCTCAAATCGGATAGTTTTTGGGGAAATACCCAGGTTTTCACTGAGCTGAGTATGTTCTTTCAGTCGATTTTCGGTAATAAAAGGGTCCTGTTTGCCATATACATGTACTATCTCCATGTCGGATAGTATTTCCCGAGTCTTGTTCATATCGATATCAGCAGGAAAACTCCCTCCCCATAGCACCAGACGATGAACTAATGGTTTTTTGCCTATCAGCCAACGTACTGCTGTCACACAACCTTGCGAAAACCCAAGTAGGTTTATCTTTGGTCCCGGAATTGGTAGGGCTGTATCCTTGACTTCCTTTTGATAGATATCCTGTAAATAATTAGTATAATTTTCAATCTCTACCAAACGATTCTCTTTGGTCATCCAAGTAGCTCCTACTCGTCCGCTAAAACCCTGAAGGTAGAACTTGGACAGTGCCTCTGGGGCTATGATGCAGTTGGAACCATTGTCAAGAATATCGAAATGCTGTATGAAATAATGGGCCAATTGTCCATATCCATGCAAGACGAGCCAGATATTTTTTGTTCCGGGATGAATATCCCCGATTTTATAATATCTAGCTTCGATTTGCACCTGTGTAGCTATTGTTTTCATTAGTAAGAACTCTTGCTGTGTGTAGGCATAAAAAAAGCATTCTTTAGATAGAATGCTTTCGTCGATGTGTTGAAGGTTTTATCTTTTGAAGCCTAAGGCACTGCCACCGCAGAACTTAGCGGAGTTATCGAAAGTGTACTGGATATAATATATTCCTGTAGTATTGCAAGGGTAGGCAATAGCGCTGATGAACTGATCATCGATTTTGCTGGTAGCTACACGTTTACGGCTGGAGTCGAATAAGCTGACAACAATACCATCGGTATTATCACCGGTAGCACAGATATTGATCATATACTGAGTTCCTTTAGTAAATACATAGGAGTACTCCACTTTATTCTTGCCTCCCATTTGTCCATCGATTTTATAACTTTTCAAAAAGTTAAAACCCGAAGATAATTTTGGTATACAGGCATCGGTATGTGCCGAAGGGTTGCACTGAGCAGGAAGCTCATTACTTATCCCAAATGACATGAAAAATACAATACCTAATAAATAAACTAACTTTTTCATATAATTCTAATAATTAATTAATGATTTTTGACCGAATCGAATTCGTTATATCTCTTATCTGGAGGATATTTTCATCCGTGATTTCGACTGTACTTGAACTGTTATCCTTAATGACCATGACACCATCCACAATCTCATAGGTCGATTCTTGATAGGTTTTTGTGATTTTGATTTTTTCAAAGGCATCCTTTAGGACTGTCATTTCCTTTTTCAGGTCTGAAATGTTGGAATTGGAGTCTTTAGAAAATTCCAACAGTTGCATAATATTGCCCAGAATTATTTTTTGTTCGCCGATTTTTTCCTGTAACTCTTTGTTTTCGAGATTCATTCCTGAAACCTGACAAGTAATATGCAAAGCTTCTAACCAGCCCCCTGTCAAAAGAAGTATGCTTTGACTGGACCTTTTTTGGTCCTGCAGATAAGCATTGATCTTATTGAAGTTCTCTGTCGTGATCAATAACAAAGAATCTAGGTTGCTACTGTTGGTAGCCAGTTTTTTTATCGTTTCCATATCAAAAAACTGTCCTATATTAAGACCATCCGCTAATTCTTTAATAACGCCCATATAATCAAGACCGTCTTGGTTCTGCTCATAAATATTAGTATAACCTAAATCAGTACCATATATTCCCAAGTTCAAAGCCTTTTCGTAGGTAGAATTGTAATTGGACACCTTGTCGGCTGAGTTCAGTATACTATTATCATATTTTGTGCCGGACTGTTTGATGAGTACTGAAATCTCTAAAGGAGAAGGGATTTGTTGTATTATATCTGAGATGGCTTTCTGCGAGACTTTTGGATTGTCGTTGACGACAGAGTCAGGTTGACTTTCTTCGAATGCCTCCTCGCTGGGCTTGTCACTAGAGCCACATGCATAGATAAATAAAAGCCCAAGACCAAAAAGTATATTTTTCATATAGACTTTACTGTATATCATAATTGTTAAAATTAATTCAAACTATTAGTGCTTCAAACAAAGAAAAGCAAAATTACGAATTTATAGATTAATTTATTTTTTTGAAGATAAACGTATATTGCTAAAAAAATCCAAAAGTTTTCCAAGGGCTTCGAAATACAACGTAAAATACAATAATATTGTCATTAGCCAAATAACAATGATATTAAAATAATAGGTATCAAAATATTTATTGAACAAATGTTTTTTCGGAGCAAAAAAGTGAGCTCTATAGTCCAGTAGATGTTTTGGCTGGCTTACTACGTGATAAATAGGGTCTATTTGTTGAATAAGCTGACCTTTGTACTCGATCAAGCGGTCCTTTGTGGTTAGGTTCCTTACTAAGTCCGATAGACTTTCATTGAAATAGGTGTTTTTATAGTCGTTTGTATTGTAGTTTTCGTATTGTTTTTCGAAAGTACTCATCATTTTTTCCTTTCGATTAACAGCAGCATTGTATTCATCGAGGTAATGTGAACGCATACTATCCAGATAGGTATTTATCGTGGTGAAGACCTGTTCATCAAAGCCCTCCAAGCTTAGTTTTTTTTCTATATCCAGATGCTGTAGTCCATTACCATAAGGTTCTTTTTTGATTTCATGTTGTAGAAGTGCCAGGGCATTTCTTACTTCTTCGCGTATAGAGTCACTTTCTTCTTTGTAATTTTTTTGAACGAAGGACGCTTGTTTTCTCAGTTCCTTGACGACATAAGCAGCTTTAAAGTCGGCCTGCATTTCTTTTTTCTCGGTATTGAAATAAGGGGCTTCGTAGGCATTTTCAGTGAACTGATACACGGCCATAGCTTCATAGGCCCATCTGGAGGCCATGAAATCAGCGACTATCGGCACTTTGCCCTTGGTGCTCACGATACTGTTGAGCCTATCGAAACTAAACAGTAATCCACTGAGTATCATCTGTGGTATGAGGATAAGCGGTATAATGATATAGACGGTAACAGCAGACTTAAAAGAGGCAGATATATTGAGACCGAGGACATTTGACATACAGGAGACGGTAAATAGCACTAACCAAAAGCTGAATGTCATCCCTTTGATTTCCAATATAAGATTACCGATAATCACAAATGTAAATGTCTGTATCGCCGAAAGAAGGAATAGGATAGCAATTTTGGAAGTGAGGTAACTGCTCCAGCTGAGGTTCAGAAAGGATTCCCTTTTGAGTATCTTACGGTCACGAATGATTTCTTCAGCGCTGACGGTAAGCCCCATAAATAGAGCGACGATGATACTCATCAGCATAAATGCGGGGATGTTCTCATTGAATCTGAAAATATAGGAATTCCCATCCGGGGAACTTCTGTATTTGATAATGAAGGCAAGTATCAATGCCAGTAGAGGTGCCTCCAGAAGGTTGATCAACAGGTATTGCTTATTGCTGAGCTTGGAGAGAAGGTCACGCGTTGTGAATATGAGGCTTTGTTTGAGTTTGATGGGGATGTTGAGCGACCCTGGAGGGTCTTCGTTTACATCCTCTATTTTCTCCAGTTGGAATTTCTCCTCATAGAGGTCGTTCCACTGCTGTGGATTCATTTTTCTTTTGTTCGTGAACTGGCCGTATTCATCGACTACCTTAGCTTCTATAATATTGAAAATCTGCTCTGGATTGACATTGCCGCAGGTTTCACACTGTCCTCTATAGCTATCGACCTGGTTGGTAGCTTCTTTGAAATGAACGACGGCTTCTATAGGGTTACCATAAAATATAGGATAACCTCCTGTATCCATAATGTACATTTTATCGAACATTTTATAAATGTCCGATGAAGGTTGATGGATAACCACAAAGATAAGTTTTCCTTTTAGGGAAAGCTCCTTTAATAAATCAATAACATTTTCTGAGTCTCTGGATGAAAGTCCAGAGGTGGGTTCATCCACAAACATGACGGCGGGTTCCCTGATTAGCTCTAAGGCGATGTTCAGGCGTTTTCGCTGTCCTCCGCTGATGGTTTTCTCTAAAGGGTTACCTACTTTGAGGTCTTTTCGCTGGTCCAGTCCCAAACTGATGAGCACATTCATTACCCGCTTGTCAAGTTCCTCTTCGCTATGGTCCGCGAAACAGAGTTTGGCGTTATAGTACAGGTTCTGGTAGACAGTGAGTTCTTCTATGAGTAGGTCATCCTGAGATACATAGCCAATGACGCCATGTATGCTTTCTTTTTCTTTGTGAATATCATAGCTATTGATTTTTACCGCACCTTCCGAAGGTATCTCTATACCTGCGAGAACATTCATCAAGGTAGTCTTACCGGCACCACTGGCCCCCATAATACCTATCAGCCTTCCTCCGCCTTCTGAAATATTGATATCCCGTAGTCCGATACCCCCATTGGGAAACCTAAATTCAAGCCCGGACGCATTGAAGGAAATTTTGTCGATTTTCAGGTCCGCGAGGAAATGGGAGACAAGGTCGCTGTAATAAAGGGCATTGCCTGCGGGTGTCTTGATAGTGCTGCCATGGGAGAATAGGTACACCCGATTGGAAAGCATGATAAAACCGTTAAGCACGATTTCTGCCTCTCCGACGTATTTCACGAAATACATGTCCACACTTTGTAATTGAAGGAAGATCAGATTTCCCTGTAGTACAGCGTGAAAGTGCTTCTGTGTACCCCTGTCCTTTACTTCTTTTAGGTATTCATCATCTTCTGTAACTCCCGGAGGGTCGGAAGGGGTTGCTTCATCACTGATTTCTCTTTTCTCACTATTGACAATAAGGATATCTTCGTACTTGAGAGCCTCAACATGCTCTTTCATCACGAAACTCTCAATGAGCCTATATTCATCCTTTACAATATTGAAGACCGATGATATGGTATCAATGATCTGCATTCTCTGTGAGGTAAAGTTCCTGTCAGAACTGACCAGCTCCAGAATTTTGATCAGGACAACAACTTTTTGTTTCTGGGTAAGTGTCTTGTTGATTTTCCGGCAAAGACCAAGTGTCTTTACTGAGTCTCTGACCGAGGTAAGGTTCTTTTTTTTATTTCTTCGTTTTCTTTTGGCTCCCTCTTCATTATCGGAGTCATCTCCTTTTTCTTCTTCCTCCTCTTCCTCTTTACCATAGCCTGAAAACTCATCGTATAATTGCAGGTATTCTTTGACAGAATCCTGATCGAGTTCTTGTTTGAAAAAACTGATGACGAACTGACGTTCTTTTTCCGTGACCCCACCGTCCTGTTTCGTGATGATGGCAAAAAGTTGTGTTAAAGCCTTTAGTATTTCTTCACTCATCTATTTTGTCCCTTCTAGTTTCATTGGCTTCAAAACCCATGAACGGTCATATCAAAAAATCATCTTCTTTTATCCGAAAAGGATAACCAAGCACAAAAAATAGGAATGGGTCTCGTTTTAGTAGGTTTTAAATTCGAAAGGTATTTCTACTAGTTCGGAAAACTCCTCTCCGGCTTCTTCCATATCTTCATCGTCTTCATGGAAATACCACAATATCGTAGTACCGTCGATATCTTCTAGTGCAGAGAGTACATCCAGTATCAATTTGGAAGAAGCTGTATTAAAATACTCTAGTTTGAAAACAAATTCGGTAGCGGCTACGGGAGCATTCGAATACTGCTCAATCCAGTCCAGTACAGGTTGATAAAACTCGGCAGAATCTTCTGGCAGTGACCTTCCTGATATCTCAAAAATTTCATTGGATTTGTCTAATATGATTTTTGGTGTATCTTCTGTTCCTTCTAGATTAAGTATATCCATTATATATAAACTTTTGATAGTAATTAAAAATTGTTGGTAATTTGCTTTTCAAGTATACGGGATTATGACCTTACTATAGAAGATTTGAGCATAAAAAATGATTTTTCAGTATCGATTTCATGAAATTCAAACTGAAGCTTGTTGCCTGATTTTCTGGCCATATCAACAAAGCCTAAACCAGCACCTCCTTTTTCGGAGATTTCGGTGTTCTTAATGATGCTTTTATAGAGTTCTTTGAGACCATCCCTGTCCAAGCTATTTATTTTGTCCAGTTTTTCTTGAAGAATGGGTACCACGTCGTTTTTTATGGGGTTGCCCGAGATGATGATATAATGATCATCTTCTTTTCCTATCATGAATATGGCCGAATGGTTGGGATTGTCCTGATCTTTGAGTTCACTGGCATGTTTGACAATATTCTGCAGGCATTCTACCATTACGTTGAATACCTTTCTTTTTACAGATGACTCCTCACCGGAAGAATCCATATTCCTTTCCGCCATGGCCAAGACCGATTTGGTTATCTCTTGGGTGAACTCACCCTCATAGACCAGTATAAGGCTATGTGATAACATGGTCTGATGCATGTCATAAATATATTTCATGAGTATGTTATTATGTTTAAAAAAATGTTTACTAAAGCCTATTTAAAAACTGAAACATAGCTTATCCACTCAAATTAACACTAATATATGTTATTTAAAACTTAATGCCTATTAAAAGCACGTCATCCGTTTGCTTATAATCACCTTGCCAATCCTCCCAAGCATCGTTGAATATGGCATAGGCTTCCTTCATGGACTTGTTATGGTTTTTCCTGATCAGTTCTCTCAATCGTTTGGGGCCGAACTTCCTGTTGGATGGACCTCCGAACTGATCGGGAAAACCATCGGAACAAAAATAGATAGAGTCGCCAGGTTGCATAATATGGGTCGTTGTCGTGAAATTGGTCTGGTTCTTATAGATACCTCCACCAATAGCGAACTTATTACCTTTGACTTCTTCCATCTCGCCGTTTTTCATGAGATATAAAGGGCGATGTGCCCCGGCATAGGCTACCTCGTTTTTTTCCAGATTGATTTTACATAGGGCGATATCCATTCCATCTTTGGTCTTGGAATCGTCTTCATCCTGTCGCAGTGTCTGTGTCACTCCATCGTCGAGCTGATCTAAGATTATCCCAGGATCGGATATTTTTCTGCTTCGGACAATATCGTTCAACAAGAAATAGCCGATTAGAGAAAGCAAAGCTCCGGGGACACCGTGTCCGGTACAATCCACAGCGGCAATGAAGATATTGCCACCGACCTGTATGTACCAGGGAAAATCCCCGCTGACGACGTCTTTGGGCTTATATAGGATGAACGAATCATTCAGTGTCCTATTGATAATGGCATTATTCGGTAAAATAGCACCTTGAATACGTTTTGCGTAATTGATACTATCGTTTATTTTCTTGTTCTTGCTCTTGATTTCAAGTTCGATGATCTTGCTATCGGTGATGTCGTGAGAAACGACAAGGACTGATTCCAGCTCATTCTCTTCGTCAAATTCAGGTATGGCGTTTACCTGCATCACCCTATCGCCCATTTCAGAAGGAAAATCCATTTCTGTCGCTACTTTTTGGCTTGAGCTATTGACTCTTTCCAGTATTTCACTCCATTGATGGACCACAACATCACTGAGTTGAGAGTCTTCCATGGTCTTATTGAGGAATTCGACGGGTTTGACTCCTGTATACGTTTCTATGATAGGGTTGATGTAAGAGATAGGACCATTTTGTTCCACTCTGGTGATCAGATCAGGAGAGTTTTCCGATAGTGCCTGCATCTTACTTCGCATTCTTTGCTCTTGTTCGGCCCTTCTTCTTTCGGTGATATCCCTAGAGTTGACAATGATTCCGTGTATGGCCGGGTCGGATAGAAAGTTTGTACCTGTGGATTCCAGCCAGATATAATGATCGTCACTGGTCTTGTATTCGTACTGTATGGTCAGCTGCTGTTCACCGCTGATGAGTCGTTCGAACATATTCTCAAAGATGTCCTTTTTATCTTCATGTACGTTGGATACATCTTTAGTATTGATCATTTCTTCTTGGGTATATCCCAATATAGGCTCTACAGAAGGGCTGATATAGCGGATGGTTTCATCTTCTTCGTATATGGTGATGACCTCCGAGGCATTTTCCAATAAGAGCTGCATTCGTTTTTGTGTTCTATTGACTTCTTCGACTTGGTCTTCTAGAGCAGTATTGGATCTCTTGAGTTCCTCTTGGGTAGCCTGCATCTCTTCCGCGTTTTGACGAAGGACCTCTTGTTTTTCCTGTAGCTCGTTACTCATCGCCGTTGATTCCGCCAAGAGCTTACGTGTTCTTTCATTTACCTTGATATTGAATACTGTTCTGGCGAGTATCAAGCTTAGTTCCTCAACAAATTTTACCTGTCCGGAATTAAATTTGTTGAAGCCCGCAAATTCCATGACTCCGTATACCTCCTCATTGGTAATGAGTGGCACGATAAGGATGGCCGTAGGTTTGCTTTCGCCGATGAGCCCCGAAGTAATCGTTACATAGTCCTCAGGTATCTCGGTTCTCAATATGGTATTTTGCTCCGCGACTGACTGACCTACAAGTCCCTCGGCAAATTTAAAGGTCATGTTCAGGTACTTTTTTCTGTTGTAGGCATGACAGGATTTGAGTGATATCTTGATGTCATCATCGTTATCCACGACATAAAATGCACCTTGCACTGCATTGATTTTATTGATAATGAAACGTATGACATCATCTCCGAGTGCTTCCAGGTTGTCGTGCATTCGGAGTATTTCACTGATTTCGGCAACGCCCGTAACAATCCAGTTGCGCTCCTTGTCCCTTTTTTCTGTTTCGATCAGATTGTCCCTCATATTGATGAGTGCCGTGCCTAAGATATCATCATCACTTAATGCTGTGAAATTGGCATCGAAATTACCTTCGCCGATTTGCTGTGCAAAATTAGCATTGTCTTTTAGGGTGTTGACAAGGTTATTTACAGTTCCTGCCATCATACCTATTTCATCTTTGGATTTGCTGAGTACTCTTTCGGGGAGAGAGCCTCTACTGATGAGCTCTAAAGTTGACTTAAGCGATAGTAACGGACCTATGAGGCGTTTTGAGAATATAATGGATGCAATCAAGGAGAATAGGATGATGATGCTACCGTAGAATAGTAGGGTGAAAAGCCTTTCGTTGACATCGCTGTAAACTTCATCGGTATCTATTTTTGTTATAATACCCCAGTGAACATATGGGACCTTTGTCCATGAGGCAAGCACATTTTGCCCTCTATAGTCTTTACCATCTCCCGTACCCGTGTTGCCGGCAAGGGCTTCTTGTACAGGAAGTCCGCAGTTCTTATAGAGCGGGGGTATGAGGGTATCTGATTTGACTTGATTTCGTAGAGGGTTGAGGTAGAGGACTCTTTGACTACTGCTATCTAAGCTGACAAGCAATATCTCCCCTGTTTTTCCCAAGTCCAGTGTATCTTGTACTAGTTCAACCGTATTTTTTACGTTGATTTTAAAAAAGATGACATTTTCTGCTTCTCCCATATCATTGACAATGGGCGCACCGCAAAGGAAGTAGTAAGTATGTTCTTTCTCATTGATATAGACAGGACTGAGGTAAAGCTTTTTGCCTGCTTTGGGAAGTATTTTGTTGATATTCGGATATTTTTTGCCGACCATACTTTTTTCTGTTGAGAATAGCGTACTTCCATTGTCGACGTGAGTAATGAATATACCTTCAAAGTGATATATGTCTTTGATTTTATTCAGGTAGGCACTTACATCGGAGCCGATAGCCTGTGAAGGGGTATCCATTGTTGGGGTACTATCAAAAAGTGGACTTTCCCCTGAATCGGCCGCATCGGTTTCCATAGTATCTTCCATGAGAAATGCGTCACCCGTATCATCGGCAGTATCTCCTGTCTCGCCGAACATGATGTCCGACATGCCTTCCTGCATGGAGCCAAAGTCGGATGCTGTTGTACTTTCATTGTTTTGGGCGAGTCCCTTTTTGATTTCCTCAGACTGTACGATCAGCTGTATACTGGACAGGAGATGATCTATATAGTTCTGTATTTTTGATTCGCGCGCACTGGTCAGTATCCGTAGGTTCTTACGATAATTATTAGCAATAGATTTTTTGCTGAAATTATTTGAAACGAAGCTAATGGCCACGGCTATCGCGAAGGCTGCTGCCACTACGATGACAGTTATCTTAGTCCCTATTTTTATATTTTTAATCATGGTTAAAAGATATAAATCGATTTCTTATTCTTTGTCAGAAGACTCATCGTTGTTGTCGGTTTTCAAGCTTTCCTGACTTGAAAACCCTTCAATGCCCTCTTTTTTAGTGTTGACCAGTGCAAAGACTTTGTCAATATATTGTTCATCCCTCTTAGAGAATGTTTTGAAAGAAGCTATTTCAAGGACACCATAAAGTTCGCCATTATCGGAAGTGATAGGTGCAATCAATAAGTTACTTGGAGTTGAACTGCCCAACCCGGAAAAAATCTGGATATAGTCTTCAGGGACGTTGTTGATATTGATCAATTGGTTTTCTTTAGCTACCTGACCCACAAGGCCTTCACCAAATTCGTAGCTGAGTATTTGGCTTTCAGCAATGCTGAAAGCGTAGGAAGCTGCCATTTTAACGTTTCTTACCCCTTCGTGGGTATTTTTAAGGTATATCGCAGCCTGACTGGCTTCTAGGTGATTACAAAGTACCGATAGTAGCTTACCATAAGTTTTTGCTTCATCCTTGGTATCAGCTTTTTTGATGATTTCTGCTATGGGCTCTAGTGTTTTTTCATCGATATTTTCCTTTACATCCGTATCGGTTGTTGCGGCTTCCTGTTTTGAGTTTTGTTTTGTCTTGCCTCTTCCCATATAGACAGCAGAGTCACCTTCAACATTGTTTTTCCTATCAGTGTAGAGTAGTATGGCTATAGCCGCGGCAATAAGTGTGACTCCAACAGTGATGTATAGCTTGGTAAATACCTTTGGAGGAGATGTGAAGTCACCGATATCCAAAGTAGTACTCTGTGCGACAAGGTCTCCCTCCAATGTGAAAAGTGTAGAAACCGTTACTATCGCACCTATCAGAAAAAACAGGATGAACAGAGTGGCAATATTTTTTTTCAACGAGCTCATTTTAAGTCATTTGTAAGCGTTGTTCAATTCAATTAGGAATTTGATGATATCATCTACCTTCAGTACATGGTCAATCTCTGTAACAGCAAGAGCTGCTGTGGGCATGGTATCTATCATACACTCAATAGGATCCTGTACAATAGTCCTTCCCCCACGTTGATTGATATGTTCCATACCCATGGCACCATCTTTATTGGCCCCGGAAAGTAATATACCTATCAATTTGTTTCTATATACATAGGCGGCAGTATTTAATGTAATGTCGATGGCCGGTCTGGAGTTGTTCACCATATTTTCGGTGGATAAGCTGAAAGTATGTCCCAGCTCGATAGATAAGTGATAATTGGCCGGGGCCAAGTAAACCCTACTTTTCTTTATATGCTCCTTATCATGGGGTTCTGTAATCTCCAACTGACTCTTGATAGAAAGAGCTTCCACAAAACCGTTCCTTACATGCTTCAGCCGATGAAGGCATAATATGATAGGCAGCTTAAAGTCCTCTGGCATATTGGACAATATTTTAGTAACTCCTTGGAAACTCCCGGCGGAACCACCGATAACTATGGCCTTATATTTATTGTTTAAATTATACTTGTCCATTGCACCTATCCTCTACCTGTACAAGTTTAATCTTTTATTTTTTTGTAAACCTTCTCTTCGTTGTTGACAACGATAAACTTGTTAGCGATATCGCACCAGATAAGAGACTCTTTGGAACCGATAATCAGATATCCGTATTTGAATAGGCTTTCGTGAAACTTTTTCAACACTTCGTTCTGTAGGTTCTGATTGAAATAGATCATCACATTTCTACAGAGTATAAGATCGAATTTGTTGAAGATATCCCCGGTAACCAAATCGTGCTTGCGAAAGGATACATTGTTCAATAGGGATTTATCCATTATCGCCTTTCCATTTTCTATGGTATAGTATTCATCCAAAGAAGAAGTCCCTTGATACCGGATATAATTTTTATTGTTGAGTTCCATGTTCTTCGCAGGGTAGGTACCTGATTTTGCCCTGTCCAAGATCAAGGTATCAAGATCGGTAGCGATGATCGAGGTATCGTTTAGGATACCCATTTCTTTGAGCATGATCGCCATGGAAAAGACCTCCTCTCCAGAGGAACAACCGGCATGCCATATTCGAAAACTTTTGTGATTCAGGAGAATAGCAGGTATGATATCGTCGCGTAGGATTCGCCAAAAAGACGGGTCACGGAACATCTCGGTCACATTGACTGTGACTTCGCTGAGAAATTCATCAAAAAAAGTGTTTTCAGTAGAGATTTTCTTAAAAAGCATATCCAGCGTCAGATTGTGCATATCCATAATACGCAGTATTCTTCTCTTGAAGGAGGACATGGCATAATTGGTGAAATCGTAATTATGCCGCTCTCTGATAAGCTCTGTAATTCTCTTTAAATCTTTTATATCTATTTCCTTCATTATCAGATGATGATAAGGTAAAAAAGTATGTTCGAACAATGATTGTACTTTATTTAAAAAAAATCGGAGAATGCATCAACTAAGGGTGGCCCCTATCAATTCCAATCATGCTTATGTATCCTCCTCATGATCCAAAAATAATGCCTAGAACCATCAATCTGGTCAAGGAAAAAACCCTCTCTTTCAAAACTAAGTTAAATATCCTGTCGAATATCGATAAGATAATTATTTAAACAATAATATATTGTATAACAGCCGATATTTTTTTTTAAAGCGTCATTTGTAAATTCTAGGACAAGATAAGGAATAATTTCGTGATTCCAGCCGTTTCATTAGGCCCTGAATCACGAAGTAGTTTTATTTCCATTTCTGCCTTGGAGGATGTGACGCGCAGGACTTCTCCCGAGATGTTTGGGTCTTTCAGTAACAACGCTTTGATTTGGAGCAACACCTCTTCTTCTATATGATTTTTTAATACCGTATCGAAAGGAGTTCCCAATATGGATTTACCTTCCACATCTGTAAGTTCTGCAAACGCACTGCTGGCCGATAGGAATACACCTTCATGCGATAGTGTTGCAAAAGCGATTGTGCTATCGAGTACTTTTGCCAATGTGGCATTACTCGGGTCGTTCTTTTTATTGAGAGCAGTCTGCGTCAGCTCCATTTGTGCGATTTGTTGTTGAAGTGTTTCCCCTAGATTCCCAATGTCGCCATTTGCTTTGTCCGAAACTTCGGTAGCTATGACCTTCAGTTTTGTGATATCCTCAGCAAAGGTTACTACTTTATAAAAGTTGCCCTTGTTGTTTTTCAGCGGGCAGTAGGTAGCATGTAGCCATACCTCGTTACCCGTTTTGGAGATTTTCCTGAAATCACCCGATACAATTTCCCCTTTGTTCAGTTTTTCCCATAACAATTGATTTTTGTCCATTGAATCCAGCCCACTGAAGGTACTCTCATGTTGCCCCATTACCTCCTCAAGCTCATAGCCGAGGGCCTTGGAGAAGTTCGAATTGAATTTGGAAATATGACCTTCCATAGTATACTCCACCACCGCAAAGGCTGTATCTATAGCGGAAAGCTGTTTGGAGATTTCCTTTTCCTTTCGGGTCATTTCTTCCTGCGTGGCTGATAGTTCTTCCATATTCTGCCGCATTTCCTCTTCTTGTGCCCTCATTTGTTCGGTCAGTGTACGCGATTCATTCAGTAGCATTTTGGTTTTTTGATTGGTCTTGACTCCTGCGAGGGTAGAGGCGATGCTTTCCCCCAGCTTTTCCACAAACTGGATTTGGTAAGGCTTGAGTTCTTTGAAAGAAGCGATTTCTACTACACCGTATATTTCGTCATTGATTTTTAGTGGGGCGACCAGTATGGCATTGGGATTGGTGCTGCCGAGACCGGACTTGATGTTGATGTAGTCTTTAGGGACTTCCAAGAGATAGGTGGTTTTCTTTTCGATGAAGGTCTGACCGACAATTCCTTCGCCCACGTGTATACTTTTCTTGAGATATTTTTTTCTATTATAGGCATAGCACGCGACTAGTTCGATAATGGGCTGTTCATAATCTTCTTCATTGAGTACAAAAATACCACCCTGATTGGCTCCAAGGTATTTTACCAAATTGGAGATGATCTTATCTCCCAGACTGCTCAGGTTTTCTTCATTATTGGCCCGTAGTATATCGACGAATTTAGTCAGTCCCTCCGTAGCCCAGTTTCTTTCTTGGTCCGTGATGGCTACCTCTTTCATTTTGGTCTGCATCTGGATGAGGTGTTGGGCCAGTGTGTTTTCTCCTTTATAATCTTCTGATAGCCCTTTATAATCGGCATCAAGGTTTCCTTTACTGATTTCTTTGACGAATACGGAGGCGTTGTTGAGGCCATCGATCATTAAATTAATGGCTTTCGATATACGGCCCACTTCATCGTTCTTGAGGTATTTTACATTACTACTAAAGTCATGAGCTGCTATTTTTTCGGTAACCTCACTGATACTGCTCAGTGGGCCGAGTACTGCTTTCCTCATCTTGGAGTAACTTATGATTATGATGATAATGGTCCCTAGAAAAAAACCTAGGACATATAGGTTTACAATAGCGGCTATCTTGTCTTTTTCCTTAGCTATTTCTTTGATGATATCGTCATTCGCTTTCAACAGTTTACCGGTATTGGCATCGATAAAAGCTGCCGCTTTTTTTGCCTTTTTGTTCTCTATGCTTATCGTACTTTCGACGGATTGAGTGGTCATCACAGCATTGGAGTCCAGTGGGTTTGCCGGTATTTCTATCACTTCTGTGTAAGTGCTGTCTATACGGAGCGGCTCTGTGTGAAGAATCAGGGCATTGTTCTTGAAGTCATGCCATATTGCCTCTGTTTCTTTGATGTAAGGCTGAAAGTTGTGGGGTAGTGGCCTAACTTTAACGACGGTGCCTTTTGGTTTACCTCCTTGGCCTATTAAAATCAAAGTGCTGTCATGATGGTGTATCATGTCTTCGAAGGTGCGTTTGTCCACTTCTTTGCCTTGTTGTATCCGAAGGGCAAACAGGGCCATCCTTTGAGATAATACTTTGTTTTCCTGTATCAGCTCTTCCACATGGGCATATTGGTCCTTTCTTGATTCTCCATACTTTAATAACCCCATGTTAGTAAGGAACAATAAAAAAGAAAATATAAATAGTATGTTTATTTTAATACTGAGAGTGAGGCTGCTATAGTCAAACTTCATTGTTCACGCTTTCGTAAAAAAAATGGTACATAAAAAATCGAACATGAATTACCTGTCAAATTTAGGTAAAATCCTTAATTTTTTGATTCAGATACTGTGCTTAAAGTGATTTAAAAATCTTCTTACAGTTGTTGAACTCATAATATAAGCAATTTGTGGATATAATTTGAAAAAAAATAAGTACGTAGGCATATCTACCATCTGTATTCCAGTCATAAATCGAGCCTTGTATTTATTTATAGATTGGATGCATTGAATGAAAATGGAAGAAGCGCAGAAGCCTTCAGGGATTTTATCCATTTATCGTTTTGGATTAACATCAGGACTTCTATGGGGTGCTTTTGTTTGGTCTCGTATTCCAAGAGTACTTGCCTGCAACTGCCACAAGGTGTGGCAGATAGATATCCGGGGGCATTGTTTCTTTTTGCTAGAGTGGCGATTTTTATTATCCTTAATCCCGGTAATGTCACCGAGGATGAAAACAGGGCCACTCTTTCAGCACATAGCCCAGAGGGATAAGCCGCATTTTCTTGATTGGCTCCCTTGACTATCTGGCCATCGTCCAGTAGTAATGCCGAGCCTACATTAAAACCAGAATAGGGAGCATATGAGAGATCACAGGCAGCTTTTGCCGCATTGACAAGCCTAAAGTCCTCTTCGTTCAGGCTTTCTTCATTTCCCAATGTTAAAAAATCAGGACTGTGCTGGATTATTTTCGACATGAAATCTTGAACATTTTCTTGAAAAATTGCAAATCATCATCTTTGCAAAAAAAAAACTAAGGACTTTGATTATTGTATCCTCAATGATATTGTTTTTTTTCCGCAACCACTAGGGATAAGCTTGGGTTTTGGTTTAAATTGGTATCTTTATTTCAACTCGGAGGGTTCATGAAAGCCATTCGGAAACCTAAGGGCTTTTGATGATAGGTTCTACAAAATTCTAAGACTATGCTTTTTCACAAGCCCGTCAAGATGAAGCAAAAGGAACTCAAAGCATAAAACAATAAGCTTATATGAAGCAAATTCTGATACTGGGAGCGGGCAGGTCTGCCTCGTCTTTGGTCGATTACCTGCTGAAAGAAAGTGATAGCGATAAGCTGGACTGGCATATAGTTCTGGGAGATTGTTCCTTGGCAGCTGCAGAAGAAAAGATAGCTGGACATGCTAACGGAAGAGCCGTTCGTTTCGATGTTCAAGATGAAGCCATGAGAAATGATTTTGTTCGGACGGCTGACATCGTCCTTTCGATGTTACCTGCGCGCTTTCACCCCTTGATAGCACGGACTTGTCTATCTTATGGCACCCATTTGGTAACGGCCTCTTATGTTTCGGATGAAATGAAGGAAATGGATGAAGAGGCGAGGGCCAAAGGATTATTGTTTTTGAATGAGTGCGGACTTGACCCGGGTATAGACCACATGTCGGCAATGAAGGTCATCGATTCCATTCGTGGCCAAGGTGGTGAGATTACTGCTTTTGAGACGTTTACGGGGGGATTGCTTGCCCCCAATGAGGAGGAGAATCCTTGGGAATACAAATTTACTTGGAATCCGCGCAATGTGGTTTTGGCGGGGCAGGGTAGTGTGAAATTCATTCAAGAAAGTTCTTTTAAGTATATTCCCTACCAGAAGCTTTTCCGAAGGACTGAGCAGGTGTATATTCCCGGACATGGGTATTTTGAGGGGTATGCTAATCGGGACTCATTGAAATACTTGGGGGTCTACGGCTTGCAGGGCATCAGGACCTTGTACCGTGGGACATTCCGTAGACCGGGCTTTTGTAAAGCTTGGGATATATTTGTGCAGCTGGGAGCTACTGATGACACCTATATTATGGAAAGTGTCGGTAGTATGAGACATAGGGACTTTATCAATGCTTTTCTCTCTTATAACCCCAATGATTCCGTAGAGTTGAAATTGGCACATTACCTTGGCTTGGAACTGGAGGGAGCTGAAATGCACAAATTGAAATGGTTGGGAGTATTCAGTAATGAACTTATCGGATTGGAAGAGGGTACACCGGCACAATTACTAGAACATATCCTGAAGAAAAAATGGACTCTGAACGAAAGGGATAGAGATATGATCGTTATGTGGCATAAGTTTGACTTTACTATCGAAGGAGAGGCAAAACAGGTGCAATCCACAATGATTGCTATGGGTGAGGATACCGTTAATACAGCTATGGCCAAAACGGTAGGGCTTCCCGTCGGGATAGTTGCCAAGGGCATCCTTCAAGGAGAAATCGAGATTACAGGTGTACAGGTGCCCATTCATAGTGAAATCTATGAGCCTGTTCTTAAAGAACTGAAAAATAAGGGTATCGAGTTGGCAGAGAGGGAGATTCAAATTTAACTGCTCCTATAGATTAATTATTTTCATCGACCATGAGGTGTATTTCATATCACAAACTACTGAGGGTAGCTCCTGTTTTTCTGTTCATTTTATTTGTGGGCGTAGCACGGGGACAGTGTAGCGAGTGTCCTGATACAAGTGAGAAGGGACTGCTTATCGGTGTATCGACAGGAATCGGAGCAGGATGGTGGATTTTCAGACGAGGTGCTTCGAATACCGGCCCCGCATGGGACCGCAGTGATTTTTCATTCAGTATCCCAATTTCCGTTGAGCTTTTGTATAGGTTCAGCTGGGGCAAAATGGGATTGGGATATGGACGTAACTGGCTGTTGGAAGATGAAATGGAGCTTTTTGAGGATACTTTTCCTGTGGAAAGGGTATACAAAATAGCCGATAAGGCTGTTACCTTCAAACCTGTCTATATTCATCTAGAGCCTTATTTGATAAAGAAGTCCAAGTTCGCCCTATCTCCTTCTCTCAAATGGGGTGTTTTCGGAATAGATACATTGCACCCTGATAGGGATAACTTCGGGAGGAAGCATTTTTGGGAGTTGGGATTGAATTACGAGATACACCTTTCAAAACTGGATGTATTGTTTACGCCACGATATAGAACTATGGTCATGCATTCGAAGGTGGAGCGACAACCTGGAGAAAGGCATTTCATTTTCGGTATTGAACTTGCCGTAGGCCTAAGACTGGCGATTATGTAATGGGTTATATGATGATAAGAGGACGTCACTTTTCAGCCCCTCGTTGGGTAAAGATAGTTTGCTGTATTCTAGGGCCGCTGATGGCGCTGTCCTGTGTGCCGGTAAAACCATATCAGAGGATGTACCTACAGGATAGGGATATGTCTCTAGAAGGTGGTGCTGTAGAAGTCTTTGAAACCAATTTCGAATCTTATCGCGAAGGTGCCTCCGGTGCCAATGGCGGAAAAACAGGCGGTGGATGCGGATGCAATTGATGATAGGGGCTATATGGCTTTTGTGCGCCACTGCTTTGATGAATGCTGATTTAATGGCGCAGAGCAAATCCGACAGCCTTGTTGAGCGGGGAGAGGCCCAAAGAGAGAGGACTACTATTGATTTTTTGCTGGGTTATTATGAGCAAGATGGAGTGCATTCTGCGGTGACAGGTGGTGAAGGGACGGAGAAATTGGAGGATAGAGATCTTAAGGTTATTATCAATATTCCGATAGATTCCATTGGTAAGCTGATTTTGGATGCTGATATCAATTATTATACTTCTGCTTCTACGGACAACATCGATACAAATGTTTCATCCGCTTCGAGAGAAGACCTTCGTTCGCAGTTTGGGTTCGCTTATGAGTGGAAAACCCATCCGCAGAAGGGGTCCTATAGCCTGGGAGTAGGTGGGTCTGTCGAGTCAGATTATATCTCGACATCATTTAGTGGTGGCCGTTTGCTGATTTCTAAGGATGGTAATCAACAATTTTCACTCATTGCACAGGCCTTTTTCGACCGATGGATTATGATTTTTCCGGAAGAGCTGCGCAATAGTGGTACTTTGCTTCCTTCAACGGATAAGCGAAATTCCTATCACCTTTCCATGTACTATGAGCGAAACTTAAGTCCTAGACTGAAAGGTGCATTGAGTACCGGGATCAGCTATCAGGAAGGTCTTCTGTCCACTCCTTTTCATCGGGTGTATTTTGCAGGGCAAGGGACGGCAAGAGTTGAACGCCTTCCCGGCGAACGCTGGAAATTTCCCTTTGGACTGAAGGCCGGCTATTTTATGGGAGACCGTCTGGTAATCAAGACTTCCCATCGCTACTATGTCGATAGTTTCGGGCTTCGGTCATATACGGGTAGCTTTGAGACCCGCTGGAAACCCAATACTTTTTTTACCCTATATCCCTTTTATAGATATTATGTTCAGAAGGCCTCTGACTATTTCAGACCCATCAGGGCCCATGAGCTTTCTTCCCTCTATTATACTTCCGATTATGACCTTTCCGGTTTTGATAGTCATAAGTTCGGTGTCGGTATTTTTTGGACCCCCCTCTACGGTTTGAGCAGTTTCCGCTTGCTCAGTAAAACCAAGTTTACTCAGGTTCAAAGCCTTGGGTTGAGGTATGCTTACTATCAAAGAGGGGATGGGCTGAATGCTAATCAAATCAGTATGATTGCACGTATAAATATAGATTAAACCTATAAAATTAGCTAAAAAGCCATTATTTTTGGTTTTTTATATTGAAAAACCAAAAATAATGAATACCTTAAACTTGATCATGGATATGTTTAATTATTTACATCCAACCCAGTTTAAAAAATGCATTCATTAAAAGATTCCAATTCAAAATCACAGCATGTAACTTTGCCGGAAAACTCTAAGCTCAATCAGTCAATGATTGATGAGATAGATTTATTTATTGACACGGTATCACCTAAATTATTGAAAGAAAATATTCTAGAGCTATATTTCACTTATATCATAAGAGAAAGTGAGATGCTTCCTTGGGATATCAGTGCCATGTCAGCTAATATTTACTTCCTCATGGGTTTTTTGGATAAGCTGGAAGCGGATTTAAGCTTGGAGGACGTAGCGTGAAATCGAACCGTACCAAGATAGGTACGGCTTCTATTCAGCGCTGAACTCCTGAAAAATGTTTCTCCGGGATTTGTCATTGGAGTCTTGTTATAAAATATCAGCTTGCAATAGCAGCAGTCGCTTGGTGTAGCATAGCATCTGTTATGGAGCAAAGCTTATAGATGGAGACTTGTGTTTAGATTACCCTGATCAGGTAATAGAAGTTCTGATGACAATTCCGGCTTTATTGTTTTATGGGAAGCCATTACCGTATTTTCGTTCTTTTGTGCGTGCAGCGATTTTAGCTATGCCCGATGAACTTGAATATGGTATGCTCCTATATTTCATGAGATTTGAAATCTCTTTCTTTGTATCGGTCAATTACTTCTTTGATTGTCGGTTTAAGCTCAATGAGCATGTTCCGCTACGCTTGCTGGACGTTTCTCCTAAAAGAGACAGATGGATGGCCTTAAATCAAATTGATTATTGCGGGTAAATGAAATAGGCTGCCCACCAGCATATCGGTGGACAGTCCTATCTACAAGGAAAACTAATAAATTTGATTACCTTACTTTTCTGAATTTATATATTGCTCTGGGTATAGTCTCACTTCCGTTGAAGCTTTGGGTCATGTCGAGTGTTTTACCGTTAACCAATACCCCTGATATTTTGGATGTTCTTGTGCCATCACTGATTAGAATGGTTTCTCTTTCTATCCTGACGGACAAAGTGCCGGCTATAGTGCCGTTCAATCGGATAAGGTTAAGTTGAGTCCCTCCATTAACGAATTCTAGAGCCTTTACATTGTCCAGGCCTTTAAGAGGAGAGAGCAATCTACCTGACCTGACGATGTTCGTCCTTTTGAATTTTTTTGGAGAAGTCAAACTACCTGATTTCACTAGCCATCTGCCCGTCAGTTCGGACACATCCTTGATAGACTTACGCGTATTTGGGGATGTGCCGCCTTGTTTTTCCAATAGGTATTCGAAAAAGTCGGAATCTCTGAATTTGCCCATGCGTAGGTTACCCGTCTTTTGGTCTACTACGATTGAGAGTGGTGCTATACTTTCTGATTTTTGAACAAAAGCGGCAAGATCGAAATTAAAAAGAATCTTGCTTGCTGCGCTAGGGGTCTTATAGTAATTCCTTAACGGAATGACGTACTTTTGTCCCGGCCCTTTAAAGGTAGCACCTGAAACTTCATCAAAAGTGACAGTGGTTACTTCGCCTATGCCCGTACTGGCAGAGGTTGCCGGGCCGAACAATCTGTTCAGGTCCATAGAGGATATAGGGTCTGCATCTTCGAAAGGTACCTTCAGGGATTTGATCTGCCATGTTCCTTTGATTTTCTCAAGGTGCTGTATTGCGTTAGTTCCACTTGTGGCTTTGGCCAAGGGTTTTGACGCTAAATTTTCCGTAGTGAT
This sequence comes from uncultured Cyclobacteriaceae bacterium, assembly GCA_947492745.1. Lineage (GTDB taxonomy): Bacteria > Bacteroidota > Bacteroidia > Cytophagales > Cyclobacteriaceae > Aurantiphycus > Aurantiphycus algarum. Next base: position 84,257 of record CANLOE010000011.1, read on the forward strand.
TGCCTCGCTTTCCACAACAGGGTTAACAGCGTCTTCTTCTTTTTCGCAAGCCACAAATGAGCTTACGGTAAAAAGTGATATGGCAATAAAATTCAGTTTTTTCATTTTATTAATTTTTTAATACAAGGTATAATTGGGTGTTTGATGATTGATTTTTGACTGTATTAGTCTCATTATCAATTGTTAAACGGTTTTGTGATTGTATACCCTACCTCGTATTGAAAATAAATTTGTAATATATGATATATATAGTACATAGATTTTTGCTGTTTGAAAGTTTACCTGTTTGGATGGCTGATACCTCGATGTGGGTTTGTCCCAAAATAATCAATAGCCTTCCTGTTGCGAACATAAATTGCTTCAGAATCAACAGTTTTACACTACGTAGGTTTTATGCAAATTTGGGTTTCGACTGTCGTATAAGATTGCGCGGGTCATATTAGTTTCAATCAAGGCGAGAACCGCAGTGATAGCAGCGCTGTCCCGAGGGTTGTCAACGCAGAGTGGGATAACATGGGCAATAGTATATGCGAAACCTGAGAGCTGTTTTTATATGATAGAGATTTGCTTTTTGAATGGTATTTTCCATAGCATCGGTTGTCCACTCTATTTATCCCGGATCATGATGCATTGAAAAACCTACTGCGGATCTAACTATCTGCAAACCGGTCGTTGCACTAAGTTTTTTGAATTCATCACAGCGGTGCTATGCTAAATCTAATAAAACTCCCTGATTTATTGATATTTAAACTCTCGTTACGAAGTGCCAACGCATCGGGTTTATCTTGGTTTTGTATAGTGCGGTATTTGAAAAAAAAAAGACTGCCCATCAGTATATCGATGGACAGCCTCATCTACAAGGGGAACTATCGAACCAAATTATCTTATTCCCAATGGTATTTTATGAACTTTATTTAATATTGATTTTTTTGGAGTCTGTTTGCATTATATTATCATGTAATTAAGCAAATACTAATGGGACCTTTTATTTCTATAGAAAGGGGACTTCCCGCTATTTTAATCCAGGTTGTCCATTAGTAGTTTTTCTATTACGGCCTCAAACTTCTTTTGAATCCGTAAGACGGACATATTTTTTGAATTAATAAGTGGCAGTGCTGCGCTGAATCTAAGAAAACCCGTTGATTCATTGAATTTTATGACCTATTCACGAAGCTCAAATACATAATTCATTCTGACCCATTCAAGTGAAATCTCCACTGAGTGAGGTTTCAGAATATGTCTTTAGATTTTTCACATGGATGGTATTGATTTGATTTTTAATGGTCACGTAAAATCCAAATGTATGCTCTTGTTTATGTCGAGTTGGACACTTTCTCTGTCATGCTATTCCCACATGTAATCTTTCAGCAACTGATTTTGTTGAAATTCTCGCTGATAGCGCTACTGTTCTTTCCTATGCAGCAGGCTGGCTTCATTATTGAAAATATCCTTAGGGCATTTTCTTAACGCTCTGTCCTATCTCGTTCTGCACTCAAAATAGTGATCACAAAATTTAATTGTAATTTTAAAGCTTCTCTAAGTTTTAAAACCTACCTTATGGAAGTATATATATACTGATAGGTATCTATTGTCTGTTTTTTTATCTATTTCTCCTCTAGATGCTCAATATCCCTTTGTTTTTCAAGAAAATACTCGAAGAAGTCTGAATCCCTAAACTTACCTAGTCGCAAGTAGCCAGTCTGACTATCGACAAAAGCGAGTAGCGGAGTAACTGTTTCAGGTCCATTTACAAAGGAAGTCAAGTCAAAGTTGAATATGTTTTTACTTATGGCTACCCCCGTTGTGAAATTACTCATATCAATAGTATATTTATATTGACCTTCTTCGAAGGTAGCCCCATTGGTTTTGTCAAAAATAACCCTACTCACCTCTTTGAGATGGGTACTTGTAGAAGTCACAGGTCCAAACAATCGATTCAAATCCATAGAAGTAACAGGCTCTTCATCCTCAAATGGTTTTTTAAAGGACATAATTTTCCATGTACCTTGTATCCTTTCCATGTTTTGGATTGCCATACCTCTAGTCGTTGAGGTATGGCGTGCTACTGTTTTTAATTTTGGATGTGAAAATGTTTCAGTGTTAGCTCCCGGCTCTACAATATACCCATCTCTTTCGCAAGCGATAACCATCATCAAAGCAAATAATAGTATCGCTATAAATTCTAGGTATTTCATTTTTTTGCTGTTAGAGTGCTAGGGTTATATTAAGGGTGTAAGGTTCGTATATTATCTCATTCATTATTTAAAACGTTTCCCCAGAATATTACCCCACCCTCTTCTCCTGGAAAATCATCCTTTTTTCGAAAAACGTACTGGAGTAGTAATTATTCGACGCATTGACACTATGGTGGCGCTGGTTAGATCTTATACCAACTTAGCTTTTAAAATCGCCTATCTTCCTGTTGATTATGCTTCACTCAGCGTTGACACTCCTCGGGATAGCGCTGCTATCCCTGCGGTTCTCGCCTTGATTGAAAAAAAATGACCCGCGGAATCTTATACGACAT
>CANLOE010000012.1 GCA_947492745.1 uncultured Cyclobacteriaceae bacterium
TAGGTCTCCTCCACCCAGCGCTGGGCATCCCAGTAGCCCAGGAAAGGGGAACTGGGGTCGTTGATACGTTCGGAGAGCCCCTGATGGATCTCCTCGGTGATGATCTTGGAACCTTGGTTCCGGGGAAGGTCATGCAGCATCGAGGCAAGCCCCTCGCTGCTGTAGCGTGCCAGCCATCTTTCAAGACTGCGGACGCTTATCGAAAGGTGGCTGGCCAGTTCCGACCTGGTGGGGAACCTTTCACTCTTAAGGCATATCAGTGCGTCAAGGCGCTTTTGAGGGCGCAGCCCATTTTGCTCCTTGCGCATGGCCGTTAAATCGGACAGGCTCTCTTTTACTTCGAAGTGTACTTTCTTTCCCATCTTGGAAATTAATCAATATATACGACATTAAAAATATTAATCTGTATAAGTTTCCGTTCAGCGTTTTCCTGCAAATCCTTCCGGTCATAGCGCAAGTACGGTAAATACCGTTAAGAGCAATCGACCCCAACCATCTACCCCAGTATGTATAGACTTTCAATACCGGTATCCCTACTCACTTTGAGCCTGATACATTAAGGTAAAAGGTAGGGAAAACTTAATTTTGAAAACCTAATCACAATGAGTTGCGTTTCACTATTTCGAGATAGATAATGAAGGAATGCCGTCAGAATGGGCCTATTGGAAAACCGACATTTCCCTGAACGATGCTCAAAGAAAAATGAAATGGTAAACCCGGTGTTCATGATCTTATTGATAAAACTACCGATTGACGTAATGGTCATTATAGAGGGTTCTTTTTCCAAGAGTGCAAAGAAATGTCTTTGTTGATTTCTTTTGTCCCATAACAATAGTGCGTGGAGCATCAGCGGGTCTGTACTGATTCAACAGACCTGTAGCGGCAGTTCGGAATAAAACCAAGTGGTGGGCCTCTATGGACTTTCATACTTTTGCCACTAGCATTGCTGTCGGGGAGGAAAGTTTGGAAATACCCATGGTGATTCCCATAAAGGGGAGTACTCCTACAGATTACTACTCGGCAGGTATTCACCGACATGAATCTATTGAAAAATGATTATCTTCCTTGGTAGAGGTTTTTCCAATGCCGGCTTCCGGTGAGGAAAAGGACCCCGAAGTGAAGATGGAAACACAAATTTTAAAAACAATTAAGGAAAATGAAGAAAACGTTCATCATCACTATTGTTGGCTTTTTATCGGGCATACTGGGTGCCTATACCTTTCATCAACTCCATACGGTGTCATCAACCACCCCTAAGGGCACTTTACTGACCCATACTGATTTCTCCCGCGCACTATTTGCCAAGAACAAAGGAGGGCAACATCGCTATGGTCGGACTATGAAGGAAGCTGCCCTAGAGGACAATGGCGATTTTGTGGTTGCTTCGGAGACGAGTACCAATAGTGTCGTGTTCATCAAGAATATATCCGAAAAAAACTATCGCAGAAATTATTTCGATTGGTTTTTTGATGGAGGCGGTTCCTCGGGGGTACAGGAAGAGGTCAGTAGTGGTTCGGGGGTGATTTTTTCGGAAGACGGCTATATCGTTACGAACAATCATGTTATCTCAGAGGCCAACCGCTTGGAAGTGGTACATAATAAGAAAACCTATAAAGCTACACTCATCGGCAAGGATCCTTCTACGGACCTGGCCGTATTGAAAATCGAAGCGAAAAAACTTCCCGCTATCAAAATCGGTAGTTCGAAAACACTCCACGTGGGAGAATGGGTGTTGGCCGTCGGTAATCCCTTCAATCTGACCTCTACGGTCACGGCAGGTATCGTCAGTGCCAAAGGACGGAACATCAATATCCTCGAAGGGAAGTTCCCGATAGAATCCTTCATCCAGACGGATGCCGCCATTAACCCGGGCAACAGTGGCGGGGCGCTGGTCAATAAGAAGGGGGAACTGGTCGGTATCAATACTGCGATACTTTCCAGAACGGGTTCCTATGCGGGCTATGGATTCGCGGTACCCGTGGATATCGTTCGTAAAATCGTCAATGACCTGATCCGTTATGGTGAAGTACAGAAAGCTTTCTTTGGTGGCGAGGTGTATGATATCGACTCCGACCTGGTAGAACGCTTGGAACTGAAAGTCGATGATAACGACCTCTCCGGTGTCCTTCTCGGATACCTACAGAAAGATGGTCCCGCGAATACCGCTGGACTGGAAGAGGGAGATATCCTAACGGCCATCGACGATGAGCCTATCAACTCCAAGAGTGAGTTCGATGAAATCATAGGATACCATACGCCCGGAGATAAGGTATCCATTACCTTTCGCCGTAATAACAGGACCGTGTCCAAGCCATTGGTACTGACCAACCGTGAAGGAACCACCAAAATACTGAAAAGGGCCGTCTATTCTTCCAAATCCTTAGGGGCCAACCTAGAGGTGGTACCAAAAGTAGAAAGGGATTACCTGAACATCGAGAGCGGTGTACGCATCTCGAATATTCAACGCGGGTTGATTCGGCAGATGCAGATCAGCGAAGGCTTTATCGTCACCTCTATCAACAACGAACGCATCGATAGCCCCGAAGAGTTTATAAAGATACTGGAAAGCATCCGCGGCCGGGTACTTATTCGGGGTGTGAGCAAAGATGGTGTGCGCGGTTATTACAACTTTTATTTCTAAAGAACGGCTGTCAAAGTATAGCAATGTTTCAGTACTTTCGTAACATGCCAGAAGAAAGAAAATCATCGCAAGCTGTCCGTGCCTCCATAAGGCCCCTACAGCATTTGCTGCCGTCTGTCTGCCTTGCTTTTTCCCTATACGCCTGTACCGGATCTACGTCCGACACTCCTAGTATAGCCGATGAAAGGATGACCTGCTGCAGTGGAGAGGCCGAACGCCCCCTCCCCTATGCTCCAAGGGATAACGAAACGGTAGCTTTGGACAGCACAGCGCACCGCTCCCCTGTAATCGACACTCTCTCCATGGTCTGGATACCGGGTGGAGCGTTCATGATGGGGGCCGAAGGGAAGCTGGCCCGAAAGGATGAGTTCCCTAAGCACCGTGTAGCGGTCGATGGATTTTGGATGGATAGGCATGAGGTGACCAATGCCGAGTTTAGGACTTTCGTAGAAGCGACTTCGTACGTGACCATTGCCGAAAAGGCCCCCGACTGGGAAGAACTGAAAACACAGGTGCCCCCGGGTACCCCCAAACCGCATGATAGTCTCTTGGTCGCGGGGTCGCTGGTTTTCTCACCCACAGAAGAGCAGGTCAATCTGAATGATTTCAGTCAGTGGTGGCGCTGGCAACCGGGAGCCAATTGGCGGCATCCCGAGGGGCCCAATAGCAACTTGGAAGGAAAAGAGGATTATCCGGTGGTACATATCGCATGGTACGATGCAGTAGCTTATTGTCAATGGGCCGGGAAAAGCCTACCTACCGAAGCTGAATGGGAATGGGCCGCCCGTGGCGGGCTAGATGACAATACCTATCCCTGGGGCATGGAACACATCGATATGGGAGAGGCAAAAGCCAATTCATGGCAAGGCAGCTTCCCTTATGACAATACCCAAAATGATGGCTTCTATGGTACCGCTCCCGTCAAGAGTTTTGCCCCTAATGCCTATGGCCTGTACGATATGGCGGGAAATGTATGGGAATGGTGCCAAGACTGGTACCACCCGGAGTATTATGGGCAATTGGCCAAAAATAACCTGAGCCAAAACCCTTTGGGACCGGACAGCAGCTTCGACCCCAATGATCCTTACGCCATCAAAAAAGTGCAACGTGGAGGTTCTTTCCTATGCAATGACAGTTACTGTTCCAGCTATCGGGTATCGGCGCGTATGTCCGGTTCTCCGGATACGGGACTTTCCCATAACGGTTTCCGTTGTATTATCAGAAAAAACTGATTTCTGGAGATATGCATGCAAATCAAGAAAAGTGGGGCATCGACCTTGGCGGAACGAAGATAGAAGGCGTTATCCTCTCTTCATCGACAGGAGAAGTGCTGTTTCGCCAGCGGATAGCGACCGAAGCAGCACAGGGTTATGCACACCTACTGGGGCAAATCGAAAAGCTCGTCCACCGAATGGATAATGCCTCCACGCAAAGGCCCAGGCATATCGGCATCGGTACTCCGGGGTCCATCCATCCTGCAACGGGCCTCTTGAAGAACAGCAATACCACAGTGCTGAACGGGCAACCGCTAGGTAATGATTTGGAAAAACGGCTCCAATTGCCCGTCCGTATCGCCAATGATGCCAATTGTTTCGCTTTGGCGGAAAGCAGGATGGGCATCATTGCGGAGGCCGTACCGCAAGCCAAAGTGGTCTTTGGGGTAATCATAGGCACCGGAGTCGGTGGTGGTGTCGTTGTCAATGGTCAAGTGCTGGCGGGGCGACAGGGTATCGCCGGGGAATGGGGCCATAACTTTCTGGATGAAAGTGGCGGATTCTGTTACTGTGGAAGAAGCGGTTGCGTGGAAAAGGTACTCTCAGGGCCTGCACTGGAGGCTTACTACCATAGTTTGGGCAAGGACCATGCCCACCTAAAGACCATCGTAGAAAGAGCTGCCCTAGAGGAAGCAGCTGCCCTGAAAACTATGGAGCGGCTCTTCTTTTTCTTCGGGAAGGCCATCGCACAGGTCATCAATATACTGGACCCCGATGCCATCGTTATCGGTGGAGGTGTGGGCAATATCGATACTCTTTATACGGAGGGGGTCCGAGCCGCAGGGCCTTTTGTTTTCAATACGACGATGGAGACTCCCATATTCAAACCCAAGCTTGGGGATAGTGCCGGTGTATTCGGAGCAGCGCTCTTGTAAAGAAGGGGACAGCGTTTTCCTAAGTCTTCCAAAAAAGAAAAGCGGGCTCTGCCCCTCCCATCAATACTCCTCAAATTCAAAGGCGCTCCTATAGCCCTCCAAGGCCTGTACATGGTCCAGTACCGCACTGTAGAAAGCATCTTCGCCCAAGGTAGCCGAATCACCGATGACCACCAGCTTACTCTTGGCCCGGGTCATGGCCACGTTCATGCGGCGGTATTCTTTCAGAAATCCAATCTCGCATTTGTCATTGGACCGGACCAGACTGATGTACATCACATCCCGCTCCTGTCCTTGAAAGGCATCTACCGTGTTGATGGTAATGTGTTCTACCATGGTGTCCAGCCCTTCTTCTTCGGTCAACATGGCCCGAAGCAGTTTGATCTGTGCCTTATAGGGTGCGATGATACCTATACTTTTCCCTTCTTGGGGGTACTGTTTCAAATGACGGAAGAGTAGCTTGGCTTCTTCCGTATTGTAAGTACTTCGGGTCTCGGCATCTACTTTTTCCCGATAGCTACAGCCGGCCGTGTCGATAAAGACAAAGGGTATGTCTTCATTGTAAGTCTCTCTATCCAGTACGTCCTGAGCGGTCTTCAGTCGATTGTTATAGAAGTATTGGCTCGAAAATTTCATAATATTGGGATGCATCCTATACTGAAGCTCCAGCATGATAGCACTTCCTTCTTTTTGTCGGCATTTTTCGAACAGGGTCCGTTCCAGGCCTCCTTTCGCTGCCTGTCTGGATTTTACAGTGGGGGGCAACTGACAATGGTCTCCTGCCATCACCACACGCTGGGATTTGATGATGGGTATCCAGCAGGCGGGTTCGAGGGCCTGAGAGGCCTCATCGATAAATACGGTTTTGAACATCCGGTCCTGCAAGAGGTAGTGATTGGCCCCCGTGAGGGTGGTGGCGATAACTTGGGCTCCGAGAAGCAGTGATTCGGTGATATAGGCCTCTACCTTATCTGCATGGTCTTTTAACATCCGTGCTTCGTTCAGTACCCTGTTGCGCTGCTCTCTTTCCTGTCTGCCAAAATTCCTTTTATAGGTCAGGGCTATCTTCTTGAGCTTTTCGGCATCCTTGCGGACTTCTTTGAGTTCTTTGAAACTGGCATGTTGGGAAATCCTGACATCGAGACTGTTTTCAATTACCTCTGGACTCAAACGGGCAGGGTGTCCCAGACGGAGAACCTGAACGCCCGTCACGGCCAACTTCTCGACCAGTAGGTCCAGGGCAGCATTACTCTGTGCGCAGACCAGCACTTGTTTTTCGGTCCTGACTGTGTCTTTGATAATGTGTACGAGTGTGGTGGTCTTTCCCGTACCTGGAGGTCCATGGATTATAGCGATATCCCTAGCATTAAAAACGGTGGTCAAGGCTTTGTTCTGCTGCTCATTCAGGTATGGGGACCGGTACTCATGGCCATTTTCCACGCGGGGCAGGGCATTACCGTATATGATTTCCCTTAATGTGGCCAGTCGGCCCTGTTCTGCTTCCTCTACTGTTTTCAGAGCGGATTCCATGGCGCGGTAGGTCGACTCATCGAAAAGTAGGTTGACCCCCACTTTTCCTTCCCCGAACCAGGTCGGGAAGTCGGAGGTGTTCAGTGCTACCTTCATTTTACTTTTGCGCAGGTAACTGATGACTCCTGTAATTGTACGTGCAGAGGCATCACTGCCGACAAAGACACTGACGACAGCACCGACCTGAAAGGAGTGCTGCTGTTCGACATCATTCGTTCGCTCGACTTCTATCGTTATGCGCTCCCCTGTGCTGATGTACTGATTCGCTATTTGAACGGGATACCAGGTGATTCCTTTTTTACGCCTTTCCACAATGGTAGTACCCAATACTTTTTGCTGGTACTGACGATAGTCTTCTTCTTTTTCGGTCTTTAATAATTCAATCAGTGACCTGATGGATTCTTGTGCGGAGGTGGGCATTGAAAATATAAAACGATTTGAGTGAGAAACGTCAGCTCTATGAGCTTTAGCGGTCTGCTTTGACGTTAAATGGGGTCTAAATTACCGAATATGGCCCAGCCTTACAAGCTTCCCCAAGGCCTCCTGTTGACAATCTTTTTGCTCACGGGAAAACCAGTAACTTCTTTGACGCTCATGGGTAGGGGCTTTCTCCTGCTTCTTATCCATCCCACGCTAACACAAAAAAACATCTATCAGTATCGCTTATGGGCCGTATCCCACTAGGGTACGTATCGTACCGGATTGACTACGGGCAGACCTAGGCCCGCCCCGTTTCCTTTGCTATACCACCATTCATTTTGCGGTTGAGGACTCATCGTTCACCCATTAATCATCAAATTTATACCTTCAAAAAGCATTTTTGGAGATCATCGACTATATGTACCATATCCTATTTCTAAGTGGAGCAATTGATTTTTTTATTTAGGATATTCCGATTCACCAAACCCAAATTAAGTATCATGATACAAAATCTAAAAACCCTATCTGTGGCAGTCCTGATTACCGCCTTGTTTTCTTCCTGTAATGAGCAAGAGGCCGAAAGCCCTCGCTTTGAAAATGAGGTATCTTCGGAGACCATTGCCCAGCTCAACAGTATGGGATTCAACACGGTCGATTTCCCGGTCGTACAACATGGCAATGAGATCATTGTTGAAAACGATATTTTACTGAAAATCAGCGACCTGAAATCAAAGAATACTGCGACTACGCTGGCCAGTGTGGAACAGTACAGCACTGACAACCTGGTGGAGGGCCTACCCCGACGTATCGATATCTATGTCAATCCCAGGTTCAATTCCAATTATACCAATGCTACCGATGCGGCCATCGCTAGGTACAATGCCGAAGGCCTGAGCCTTACTTTCCAGCGTATCAATACTCCCAATGGTGCCGAAATGGTCATTGACCCCAGTCCGTTCTGGTATGGTTTTTTTGGTATCTTAGGTTCGGCGGGTTTCCCTACTGATGGTGGAGATGCTTTCAACAGTATCCTGTTGACCCGGTCTTTTTATGATAATGTTAGTGACTTGAGCCAGTTGACAACGACTATTGCTCATGAGATGGGACATTGTATCGGTTTTCGTCATTCGGATTATGCCAACAGGAGTTTCAGTTGCAGTTCGGGAGGCAATGAAGGCGATGGAGAAATCGGTGCCAACTTCATTCCCGGTACCAATCCTGACCCCGATGCCAATTCTTGGATGCTGGCCTGCTCTGGAGGTTCGGACCGCCCTTTCAACGCCAATGATAAGATAGCGCTGGATTTCTTATACTGAAGTCACGCGGACTTTATCTTTTGGCTGCAAATTCAGCTTTCAAATGTCATATAAATTCATCACTTGCCTTTCTACAATAAACCCAGATCATGCATTAGCCCTTCTATTTCGGTCTTAAATAGCTGAAAATCAGTAAAGTGAATCCGATAAAACACCCTGATTTATTGCTTTTTAAACCCTCATAACTAAGCTCTAATACAAATTTGGGTTTCAAATGTCGTATAAGATTCCGCGGGTCATTTTGTTTCAATCAAGGCGGGAACCGCAGGGATAGCAGCGCTATCCCGAGGATTGTCAACGCAGAGTGAAGCAAAATGAACAGGAAGATATGCGATATTTAAAAGCTAAGTTTGTATAATACATCATCCGGGATAAACCATAATTCTTTGAAAATTGCAGACTAATGCTCTATCGGTTTATCATCTTGTCCCAAAAGCAATAAGTTTGGGACAAGATGTTTTCTATCCGAAGCGTTAAAGACTGCTGTAAACTATATTTTTCTTCCCTTAAGGGGAAGAAAGCACCTGCTCCATGGCCAGTTTCAGTTGTTCTACGGACACTAGCCCTTGATGCCTCCAGCGCAACTGTAATCTACTGTCCAATAACAGTGTAGTAGGGAAAATCAAGATGCCGTTTTCCTTCCCTAACAGTACTGCCAGTTCATGTTGCCCACTGTTCAAGCCACTGGGCCTGAAGTGATAGGTCTTTCCCATAAATGGTATATCTTCCTCCGATTCTGCGTTCAGGTCCAACGTATAGAATTGATTTTGAAGTGTTTCGACGATATCGGCATTTTTAAATACCGTATTGGCCTGCATATGGCAGTAGTTGCACCATGGTGCTCCTATGGTAATCAATATTGACTTAGGTTCTTCCCTCATTTTTGGACTCAGGTCCTCAAAAGTTATCCAATCCAATGAGGTGTGTTTTGACTGAGCGTGTACCTGCTGTCCTTTTAGTAAGCATAGCCCTAAAAGGCCATACATCATAAAGAATACATAGCGTGCAGTATAAGGTTTGTTCTTAATGCTGTCCATTTTTGGGGTTTTCTTTTCCTTTCGGTCAGGATTTGCTTTATTTCCCATCGATTCGATACCTGAAGCCAAGAAAACCACGGATACCTTGATTAGGGGCATAGACGTAGGTGGGGTCAAAACTAAGGGCGAAGGGATTGGACGGAGTTTTTAGCACTTGTCCACCATCCCCAAACTCCAAACCTCTGTCGAAAGGGTTATCAGCACCCGCAATAGCATCGGCGGGAGCTGTGAAATTGAGCAGGTTTTTGACACCTCCATATACCTCGGACCGCTTTCCCAAACGCTGCGTCACCTGGATATTCTGCAAACTCCAATAGGGCGAAAACGGCGCCCTTGGATCATAGTCACCCAATAAGGGCAGGCGCATGGGTCCGTAAACATTCCCTGTATAGTCTATGGTCAAGCCCAACTTGGCCAGTTCATAACTAATGGTCCATGTACCCGTGAACCGTTCGGTCAGCAGTTGGCGTTCTCTCCGAAGGACACCCTCATCATCCCTATCTACATTGGCCACGTCCATAAGAGTAAGCCCCGCCGTTATCCTTAGGGGAAAAGGAAACACCATATTCGTATTGACGCTCACCCCCTGCGATACCGCATGGCCATCCAAGTTAGCATATATGATTTTATTCGGGTCCGTCTCGTAATCGGGTACAATCTTATTTTGGAAATAGGTATACCATGCGCTCATGTCCACATTGAACAAGCCCCAAGGGGCATTGAATTTTTTCACATAGTTCATACTCATATTGTAGGATTGCTCCGGGGTCAGCTCCCCTACGAGTTCCACTTCACGGGCGCCGGTCAGCGCAGCATGATCTTCTGTGAACAGATTGACCACTCTAAAACCCGTACCGGCATTGACCCGCAGGGTATTATTGGTATTGGGCGACCATTTATAGGCCAGTCGCGGTGATCCTATGGTACCGTGTCTGGAGTCATGGTCATAGCGAAGGCCCAAGAGCAGCTTGTGTGCCCGGTTCAGGGACCATTCGTCCTGTACAAAAATACCGGGCAAATGCACCTTGTCGGGCCTATTGCTCCCGAACGATGCCGTGGCCGCTGTGTTATCATCGTAAAAGGTATAACGATAGGTCAACCCAAATAAGGCGCTATGTCGATCGTAGGTCTTATCCCAGACCAATTGTGTAAAGGCAATGCGCTGGTCGGCCTGAAAAGACAGGTCTCCGTATACGGAGTTCTGATCATGATCATTGAAAGAATATTGTAAAGTGATATTTTCTTCCAAGGGCAATCGGTAAGCCCCTACCAGTTCTACCCTCTGGGTATAAATACTTTCCCCATACACTTGATCTCCTCCACGGAAAGAAGGGTTCCAGTCCATCTCTCCTCCCCATCGGTCTTCATAGTAATACCGTAGTGCCAAAGACGCAGGGCGCTGGTGCTGACGATGGAAAACCCACTTGTTGAACAGGGATACTCGATGTTGCAGGGTCATGTCGGTAAAATTATCGCCATTCTTATCGATGGTATGCTGGAAATTATGGTAATTCAGGCCTACGAGCGCATCTGCTTTTTTACCTGCCCTCCATTTGGCTCCTATATCCGCTGTGAGTTCACCCCAAGAAGTGCCGAAGACATCAACAGTGGCCAAAGGCGCTCTGTCGGGGTTCTTGGTAATGATATTGACCAAACCCCCTACTGCTTCGGAGCCATAAAGGGAAGAGGCGGGGCCTTTCACTATTTCTATCCTTTCCACCAGACTATTGGGGATACCGGATAAACCATACACTGTGGATAAGCCACTGACGATGGGCATTCCGTCCAATAATACCATGGTATAGGGACCTTCCAGCCCATTGATATGGATATCCCCTGTATTGCATATGTTACAGTTGAGTTGTGGCCGGACACCATTGACATTTTGTAGCGCATCATAGATATTGGGGGTGGGATTTTTTGTAAAAAAAGCGGGGCGATAGACCTCTACTGGCACGGGACTCTCCAGCTTGCTCACTTCTTTCATCGTTCCGGAAACGACGACGACTTCATCGAGGTCCATCGCGGTTTCTTCCATTTCGATATTTATCACATTGCTGCCTTCTTTTATGCTAATATTTTCAGCATAGGTCCGGAATCCTATACTGGAAACTTTCAGCACATAATCACCTGTTTTGATTCCTGTAATAGAGTATGCCCCATTGGCATCCGTTGCTCCTCCCCATTTGGTGCCTTGCAAACCGACATTGACAAACTCCAAAGCATTCCCTTTGAAGGCAACCCTTCCTTTTAGAACGTTTGACTGCTGTCCCAGAACCGCTCCGGTAATGAACAACGATAATAATACAAACTTAGCTTTTAAATATCGCATATCTTCCTGTTCATTTCACTTCACTCTGCGTTGACAATCCTTGGGACAGCGCTGCTATCCATGCGGTTATCGCCTTGATTGAAACTAAAATGACCCGCGCAATCTTATACGACATGTAAAACCCAAATTTGTATAACACTATCGGAGAGCATTGTCGAATCAAAAAGAACCTGTTCATATCCAATAAATTTTAGTCACGCAACAAATATATATATTTCAACTTGACTAAAAAAATTTTTAGACTAATCTAATTTTTATCAACCAAAAAGTAAATCATCTATTTTATCAACAGAAGCAAAGGAGAGTACGAAACAAACACAGCTCCATTTCTCTTGATACTTGTCATAAGTGGTGTAAGTATTGAATTATGATTATTACCTTAGAAATCATTTGAGGATAATTATAGTAAAGCTATTTAACCTCAATGGTTTACCCTTATTTTCTTTTATAGCATGTAATGGTATTTATTTTGACATATGGCCCAGAAGTATTATCTTACAGCATTGGATTTTTTATTTTTTCCTGATAAAATCGCTCTAACGAGTAAACATTACATGACTTTTTTTACTTGTGCAATGTGGATATACGACAATACTCAGGGATTTGTCAATTAAAATTATAATATTTAAGAATTCCCATGGTTTTTAATAGGATAGCATGAATCCACTAAGTTTGTCTTCGGAACAAAACGCTATAAACTTACATACCCTGCTATTACGTATACCATGAAGAATTTCAGGGAGACTACATTTAATATCAATCAATGGCTAAGTTAAAAAATATTATCAAGCAGTTATCGATGAGGGATTATCAGGCTATCCACGACGCACTCATCGAGAGTAATGCTGAAAAATCTGCCTATTTATTGAAATCGATGAGAGAGCGGCATCTCTCTGATACGAAAATCATGGATGAGCTTGGTGTCAACACCAACGCCTATTATACGTTGAGGTCTCGTCTCAATCAGAAAATAGAAGAGTACCTGCTTCAACAGATGGAAAGTCCACGGACTGACATTTTGAAAAAAGTAGCCAATATCAATGAGATTATCTTCACTAAGAAAAAGGCCATTGCGATAGCGACACTGAAAAAGCTGGAGAAAGAACTACTGGACTATGACCTTTCCAACGAACTGACCATTGTCTACAAATCCCTAAAGAAACTACACATCAACGCGCCGGATTATTTCAACTATTCTCAGTTGTATAACAAACATGTAGCTTACATGCTGGCGGTGGACAAAGCTGAAGACCTTCTGGCCGAGTATTTCAAAAAATACGGTAATTACTCCCTTTCGGGACAGGAAACCGAAAAAATGGAGCTGTTCCTACTTATGAAGGAAATGAGCAATGTCTGCTCACTCTATCAATCGCACCGTCTTTATGTATACCAAAGTTGTATGACCATTTTTCACCGACTTTTTGTGGCCAAGGACGAAGAGGTGGGTACTGAGACAGAACCTATAGAGGATATTTTGGATAATATCGAAAAGGTATTCAATTCCTATCAGATGGACTCTATCTACTACCACCTCAATTTGGTGTTCGAATTTTTGAAATTAGAATATTACAATCATTACAAGGTATATAGAAAAGCTGAAAAGTACTATGAAGAGGTCAATGATGCCGCCAGCAATCTACTGACCAATTACAGTTTATACACTTTCCCGGCTCAGTTCTTAAACACGAAAATCGAGCGACATATCCGTCTGGACAAGGAAAGGGATATGTACGAAGAGAACGAAGGTATTTTTCATGATTTTGAGGGTGATCCTCTGGATGTGCCCAAACATGTCAATTATGTCATGTACCGAGCCTTGTCCTGCTACTATAGCGAAAACTATGAGGAAGCTGCGCGACTTATCAACGGACTCTTGAACGAGGTGAGCCTTAAACGGTTTCCTCAAGCTCAGTTGGAAATAAAAATCATCTTGGCACTACAGTACTGCATCTTAAATGACTTTGACCTTTTCAATCAACTGATCAACAGTATTCAGCGACAAATCCGTTTGCTAGGTAAGGAAAACTGCGAAAACCTGACTATTTTATCCAAAATATTGAAGATTTCCATCTCCGATATCAAAAAGAACAAGTATGAAAAAATAGGAGTTCTGGTCGATAAGTTCAAGCGTTTGGAGAAGGGACATTTCATGCCTACGATGCTCATCAAGATGGATGATGCCTTCGTATCGCGGTTGAGCGAATAATCTGGCACTGCAAATCTCGTGATGGATATCCGATACCCTTTTATCGACTATACCTTGGAAAAGAGGAAGCTTCCGGTGAATCATCGGAGCTGACCATTAAAGCTTGAAATTTGGTATGCCTTTCATAGCAAAACCACCCAAGACCTTCCGCTAACCGATATTGATAACTTTTAACCCGAAATGATCAAAAACCTTCACTCACTACCCTAGAGTATACGCAAGAAAAAATGAAATGGGAAGTCTTATCGTCAATGGCCATGGGGAAAAATCCGTATCGTGCTGAACCCTTATCGGTAGACTTGTCATTAGGGGCTTTAGAAAATAATGGCATTTAAGTCAACGAGCCATCTTGTCACAAATCAATTGCGTTTAGGCATAAATACGAATCACTCCAGTTCAGTCTATATCATTTCGTAGACTTTAGTCAAATATAATTTACCAATGTACACCGTATATGCCTTATTTGGTTCTATTCTGTACTGAGAATTTTCGTCATGGTGATACCATCTACCTGTTTATGCGGTAAGTAAGGCCATTCGCTAAAACGTTGTTCTTAAGATATTATTTGATGCTGGGGTCCACTGAGGTGGTTAGGGTTTTCTTTCGGATATAAATTCGGCTTGTTTCGCTCTAATTTTAAATTTCGACCCGAGTCATACATTTACCTCAAACTCTATTGACCTCCATAGGTATGCACGAAATGATTATCCGCCAATACACTGTATCTCAACCCCTCCCAACAAAGTTCCAATGTCATAATCCAGAATAAAAACGAATCTTTATCAGGACTCTCAAAGACATGCTATTTGCTATTATGTATTATCCATCAGTAAATGCTCCCTGCGCTATATTATCTTCTCAAATACCCTTGGATATGCTGTTTTCGTTAGCATTGTATTCCCATAGGCCTTGTAGCCGCAGAGGAAAGAAGTGTTCTACGCTTCAAAATATAAGATAGTGCCAATACGTAAGGAATAGCTCTTTGTCCTGCATCGCAAAAAAGTACCCAATACCAAATCAACTGCAAAACAAGTCACATTGCTCCGCCCGCCTACCTTTATCCTGCGCTGGAAATATCCATTCTGACATGACATCCATGCCTCCGTAGCGGACCAAGTACTACACTGTAAATGTTCCAGAAACACGTTCACAACAATTACCCTACCGTTCCTTGTCGACAATAAAGCATCTGTAAAACCTACGAACTCACTTCCTTCAAAATCAGTATAGCTCAGAAAAAGCCAAATGATGTTCTAAAGGTTGAAAAACCTCAAGTCGCCAATATAATATATTGAGAACTCAAGATTTCCCAATCCACGCGGGTATCACTTGGAAACACCTCCAAAAACAATCGATAGTTTTTTCCATTATAGAAAAATCAATGCTCAATACTCCAAAACTTCTCATTGAGCAGTACCTGTAATGGATGCTGCCCCATAAGAAGTCATGAATAATGACATTCTTTGAAAGAACCAATAGTCATAATACTGCTCGATCGATTCTAGGTAAAACGATATTCCGGGCAGCACCAAGGCACTGTCAGATTTTAAGCGTTTCCAGATTTTTTTGAGATAAGGGCTTGTTGATATATTTTTTGACGTACATGTACTTCTTTGATTTGTTGACATCCTGAGGATTGATGGAAGAGGTCAGCATAACGATGTTACATTTCTTCCTGGTCACATCCGACAATTTTTCAAATTCGTCCAAGAACTGGAATCCATCCATCAGGGGCATATCGATATCTAAAAAAATAATCTCAGGAAGCACATTTTCAGCAACACTCTCCAGTTGCTCTAAGTTCTTCAAGAACTCAATAGCGCTTCTTGCCCCGGTATGCGTGTAAATATGCTCTGTGATATTAGCCGCTTCTATCATTTTTTGATTAATAAGGTTATCAATCTCATTATCATCAACAAGCATCACCGCGAAGTATTTATTACTTTGGTTTTCAGTCATTTTCTACGTTTTAAAAAATATGATGAACGATTTAACTCATAATTTACAATTAATGCTTGAAAAGGACAAGGCTTATATTCTATTGTACTTTAAACCTGAATATTACAGCCCCTATCCATGTACTATATCAAGAACCCATGCTCTATACATACCCATCGTATTGAAAGAATGTTCCATACGATCGATAGTTACGCTCATATCTTCGAAGGATGATGAATCAGAGGTAAGAAGCTATACCTTCATTCTTGGCCGGAACACTGGCATTGGCGCTGACATTTTATTATTCCTTCTAAAGGTCGAACTTTATCCCTTGTGCTAGGGGTAGGCCCTCTCCATAATTGATGGTATTGGTCTGCCTCCTCATGTATATTTTCCATGCATCCGAGCCGGATTCCCGTCCACCTCCCGTTTCTTTCTCTCCACCAAAGGCACCACCTATCTCCGCTCCCGAAGTACCGATGTTCACATTGGCGATGCCGCAATCAGAGCCTCTTGCCGATAAAAACAGTTCTGCTTCTCGAATGTCCTTGGTCATAATGGCCGATGACAGCCCTTGTACGACTCCATTCTGATAGGAGATGGCCTCTTCGAGTTCTTTATACCGTATCAGGTACAGTATCGGGGCAAAAGTCTCTTCCTGTACAGTCGGGTAATCATTGTTTACTTCTACAATGGCGGGCCTCACATAGCAACCCGAGCCATAGTCCTCTCCTTCCAACACTCCTCCATTGACCAGTAGCTTGCCACCTTCTTTGGTAATTCGCTGCAAAGCTTCCACGTACATCTTAACCGCTGCCTTATCGATCAAGGGACCTACGTGGTTGGATTCGTCCAAAGGGTCTCCGATTTTTAACTGCCCATAGGCAGAAGCGAGACGTGTTTTTACTTCCTCATAGATTTTTTCATGAACGATAAGTCTACGTGTGGAGGTACACCGCTGCCCACAGGTACCTACAGCTCCAAATACAGCTCCGATGATGGTCATGTCCAAGTCTGCATTTTCGGTAATGATAATGGCATTGTTACCTCCCAGTTCCAGCAGGGATTTGCCCAACCTCGCTCCTACGGCGGCACCGACAGCTTTCCCCATACGTGTGGACCCTGTAGCCGAGACCAAGGGTATGCGTTGATCATGGCTGAGCAACTCGCCGACTTCCTTTCCACCGATGACCAGACAGGATACTCCATCAGGGACATTGTTTTTATGGAATACTTCACTGACGATATGCTGACAGGCCACTGCGCACAGTGGCGTTTTTTCGGACGGCTTCCACACACAGACATCCCCACAGACCCAGGCCAGCATGGTATTCCATGACCACACGGCGACGGGAAAATTAAATGCCGAGATAATCCCTACGATACCGAGAGGGTGGTACTGTTCGAACATTCTGTGTTCGGGACGCTCAGAGTGAATGGTCAGACCATGCAACTGTCGTGAGAGACCAACCGCGAAATCGCAGATATCGATCATCTCTTGAACTTCCCCGAGTCCTTCTTGATAAGATTTGCCCATCTCGAAGGAAACCAACTGCCCCAGTGCCTCTTTCTTTTCTCTCAATGCATCACCGATCTGTCGCACGACCTCTCCTCTTTTCGGTGCGGGTACCTGCCGCCATTGTAAAAAAGCTGCTTCCGCTTTCTTGATTATCTTTTCGTAATCCTCAGCAGTAGCTGCGCCTACACTTGCAATTTTAGATCCATCTACGGGAGAACAGGAGTCGATAGCGGTTCCCTTGCCCGGAAACCATTCAACACCCGTGGATACACCATTATTCTCTCTCTCTATTCCCAACTTGCTCAATACTTCTTCCATATCGATACCGTCTTTTATCATAAGTGACAAACGTTTGATGTGGTTACAAATCTAAAAAAAAGGATGGGATAACAAGTCCGTAAAGGGATTAAGACGATTAAAATTACGTGGATATCATTGAAATTTTTGCTTTGCAAGAACCTAGGATTACCTAACTTACTCATTTACAGAAATCAACTCTATAAGCAGCCCCTATCCTATAGTGTAACCGTGCACTATTCCATTCAAAGGTTTCCCATAGCAAACTGCACCTTTGAATGGAAATCATGGTCATCCGGGACACTCTGAGGGAGTGGGCGACCGCTCTGCATGGTGAGTCTAGAGCACATCAGGCTTATGTCCGGGTCAATCATTTTTTGAACCCGGATCATGCATTGGAAAATCTACTGCGGATCTAAATAGCTGCAAACCGGTCGTTGCACTACGTTTTTTGAACTCACCATGGCGGTGTTATACCAAATCCAATAAAACTCCCTGATGTATTGCTATTTAAACCCTCGTTACGAAGTTCCAACGTATGATCTGGGTTGAAGTAATTTGCCGTTTTCAGATAAGGCCTACCAACCTATAGCTTCATAAAAACGCTTACCGTTTTCATCTATTCCCTCTACCAACACACCACCTTCTTTATCAGCCAGTATGCGATGGAGTTCCTTAACATTATCTACCCGCTTACGGTCAATACTGACGATCACATCTCCTTTTTCGAATCCCGCTTCGGCCCATTTGCCTGGCCCTAAACGCTTCACCCTTACTCCGTTGCCTATGCCCAGAGCTTTCAGTTCGCTAGAACTCAGTTCTTCGAACTGTGCCCCTTCTATGGCAGCAGAGACTTCTTTTTTGATCAAATCGGTATTGCCTTCAAAATTTTTCAGGACAGCTTTGGTCCTTTTTATACTTCCATCACGACGGTAAGCGACACTAATCTCATCACCGGGGCGTTTTCGAGCGACCAGCTCCTGTAATTCGGCCACACTCGCTACTTCCTCACCGTCGATTTCGAAGATAACGTCCTCGGACTCGATACCGGCCTCTTCGGCAGCACTGTTCTCATTGACATCTACTACGTATATTCCCTTGATATCTTTCAGGCCCTGGTCTTCGGCCAGTCGAGCGTTCACATCGTTGATACGTATGCCCAGTAGTCCTCGCTGGACCTCTCCGAATTCCAGTAAATCATCCATCACTTTTTTGACCAGATTTACGGGTACGGCAAAAGAATAGCCCGCATAAGTACCTGTAGGTGTGGCAATAGCCGTATTGATACCTACTAACTGTCCTTTCAGGTTGACCAAAGCCCCTCCACTGTTACCCGGGTTCACCGCGGCATCCGTCTGAAGAAAAGACTCTATCTGAAGATTGTTCTCGTCTCGTAGTATACCTATGTTCCTGGCCTTGGCACTGACGATACCGGCGGTGACGGTGGAATTGAGATTGAAAGGGTTGCCCACTGCGAGGACCCACTCTCCTGTCTTGATTTTATCGGAATTTCCATAGCGCACGAACTGTAGGTCTGCGGCATCGATTTTTATCAGGGCCAGATCTGTAGTCGGGTCTGTACCGATGACCTTGGCACTGTATTCTCTCTTATCATTCAGCACCACTTCCACTTGACTAGCATCTTCGATAACATGATTATTGGTAACTATATAACCATCATCGGAAATAATAACTCCTGAGCCTGAGGATTGTGCAGGCCTCCCTTGTCGGAACATATTGTCCAGAGGGTTCATGCTGTATTGCCCCGAACCGTATTGTGAGCGAATATGCACCACACCTGGGGTGACCTGTTCCGCTGCCTCGATAAAATTCAGGCCCTCGGGTACAATGTAAGTGTTCTCGCTTTCCCCATCCGGCTTCAAACCCACTAGTACAGCTTCCTGTCTGTCACTAATGGAAGGGTATCCATCCGCTCCTGTATCCACAAAATACAACACCCCGCCTATTGCCATCAACGCTCCAAAGAGAGAGGCGAAAAACATCCCTAAATAAACATTCTTTTTATTCATATAGCACTTGTATTTTTAATAGTATAACAAAACTGTATAGTTGTACTACGCAGAATTCATCGTATTGTTTGACGGACCTGTGATTTACAGAACTATATCGGCACAAAAAAAGGCTACCCGGAACGGGCAACCCTTTTTCAATCTGTCCCAAGATAACTCTACCTAAACCAATGCTTTACTTTACTTCTATAGAGGTCTTTACCGTCTTCTTCTCATCTTTAGGGAGTGTGACTTTCAATAGACCCGCCTCGTATTTGGCAGATATCGCTCCCTGATCTACTATTTCGGACAATTTGAAGGCCCTGGAGAATTTACCGTACTGCGTCTCCACAGCGCGGAACTTCTTTCCTTCCTTGGCTGCCTCAAAATTCCTCTCCCCGCTGATGACCAATTTGCCTTGGTCTACCTTGATGTCAAAGTCTGCCTTATCCACTCCCGGCACCAGTAATTGTATCTCGAAAGCAGTGTCGGTTTCGGCAATATCCACTTTAGGATAAAACTGCTCCGTGGATACTGAGTTACCCACTGTGTTGTTGTGGAAAGTGTCATTTAAAATACCGTTCAATAAACTTCCAAGTGATCGGTCGAATCCGTTTTGATATCTTACTAAGCTCATTTTTTTATGTGTTTAATTGTTTTATACTATTTTTCTAATGGGTGATATTCATTTTACTCTATCACTGACTTCTTATTATTCAAAACTGTGCCAATGGAAAAATCGAGCAAATCCAGCCTTAAATATGTCATAATGGCATTATATTAGCTATTTTAACGACAAAATAATGTCATTATGACATTAAAATACTATAATACTCGCTTTTCTTAGCCTAACTACATCGATACTGAACTTGAAAATCGGATTCGTGAAAGTTCAAGCCTTCGGTAAGGATGGAGCGGCCCTTGGATACTAGGGAAAATAAACCGGGAAATGATGGACAGGTACTCCATGGGGATTTGGCCTGTATTGATACGGGCCATCTGCCCATTCTATTGATTAATACAAACTTAGCTTTCAAATATCGCATATCTTCCTGTTCATCTTGCTTCACTCTGCGTGGACAATCCTCGGGATAGCGCTGCTATCCCTGCGGTTCTCGCCTTGATTGAAACAAAATGACCCGCGGAATCTTATACGACATTTAAAACCTAAATTTGTATAATTTGGGATAAAACTATATGCGTATAACATTGACATCAGTGTTCCCCGTCCTGAAATAGGTCCGGACAGCAGCATAATTTTTGAGGAACTCATAATATTCGCTACTTTGGAGATCTATGTTTTACTTATATCGTTAATTGATGATGCAGCCTTCTCGCTTTAGACAGTTCTCCAAGACACTTGGCCCTGGAATATTATTCGCCAGTACCTGTGTGGGTGTATCGCATTTGGTCCAGTCCACGCGCGCCGGAGCTGAGTATGGTTTTCTTCTGATAGGAGCGGTACTCCTGGCCAATGTGTTCAAATATCCATTTTTTGAATTTGCCTCGCGCTACACCAGTGCCACGGGCAAAAGTCTACTGGACGGGTATTATCAAAAGCATCCCTGGGTATTGGCGACTTACCTACTGATAACAGCAGCTACTATGTTCATTGTCACTGCGGCCGTCACTTTTGTTACTGCCGGGTTACTGAGCAATCTGATAGGGGTAGCTTTGGATATAGAAGTATGGACGGCCATCATTCTTGCACTATCCGTGTCCATCATCATCGTTGGCAAATTCAATGTTCTGGATATCCTATTGAAGATCATCGGTACCGTGCTGGTGATATCAACGCTCCTTGCTTTTTTCAGCGCCCTTTACATCGGTCGCCCCGCACCCTCTCCGGACTTCCTACCTCAGTCCATCCAAACCAAGGCAGGCTTCATTTTTCTGATCGCACTTATGGGATGGATGCCGACCGCTGTGGATATGTCCACCTGGACCAGCCTATGGACCGAAGAGCGCATCAAGCAGACAGGGTATCATCCCAAGCTGAAAGAAACATTGCTGGATTTTAATATCGGCTATCTTACTTCGGCCATTCTGGCCCTTTGCTTTCTATCTTTGGGGGCGCTTGTTATCTACGGGAGTTCGGTAGAACTCTCTAACAGTTCCCCGAAGTTTGCCCATCAGCTCATCAGCATGTACACTGGAGTCATCGGGGATTACAGCTATTATATCATCGCTGTCTGCGCTTTTTCCACGATGTTCAGTACCAGTATAACCGTGATCGACGGTTATAGTCGGAGTATGGCCAGGGGTTTTAAGCTGATGATCATGAGAGCGAACCATCGTAGCGACCCGAAATCCATCCTGTCCATCAGCGCTATAGTACTGAGTCTCGGAGCTTATTTTGTAGTCGCCCGATTTTTGAACAATCTCAAAGACCTCGTTGATTTTGCGACGGTAGTTTCTTTTGTCATTGCTCCTTTTGCGGCCTATATCAATTATATCATGGTCATGGACCCTAGCCTGAACCCTAGTTTCAGGCCGCCATTTTGGCTCAAGATACTGGCTATTGTCGGTCTCGCATTTTTGACGGGTTTTAGCCTCTTATACTTCTTCGTACTCTATCATGGATAGTACTCTTTTGGTTCGCATTCTACATCGCAGAAAAAAAATGAAAATATTTTACGGCCAATCTTGCACAATTAAAAAACTAAAGCTAATATTGCACTCCCAAATAACGGGAAAAACATAATTCCTCCTTAGCTCAGTTGGTTAGAGCATCTGACTGTTAATCAGAGGGTCCTTGGTTCGAGCCCAAGAGGAGGAGCAACAAAAAGCCTTTAAATCTAAGATTTGAAGGCTTTTTTTATGGATATCGAAGTAATCTATCATCATAAGGGGAAAATATAAAATTGCATACTTTTTGAACCAGCAAATAAAGACTCCACAGAGGTATGGGTACTTCTCCTGTCAAAGAAGTTAAGGATACAGGCATTATTTTAACACTCGGTCCTATCCAAAATAAGGGATAACAAATTTTAAAATAATATCTTCAAAACAGTCTCTAAATATCCATAAATCAGGGAGTTTTATTGGATTTGGCAGAACACCGCTATGGTGAATTCAACAAACGTAGTGCAACGACCGGTTTGCAGCTATTTAGATCTGCAGTAGATTTTTCAATGCATCATCCGGGTTAAAACCTGTCAGTTCCACTTTGTTGTACCACTGTGCAAGCTTTGCAAAGGCAATCCTTTTTGTTTTGGCTCTTTGATAGATGTTCTTGAGCTGTTCTGAAAGTTCGTGGGCACTCCCACTCTATATTTCGGGAAACCTTTATACAAGCGATGCGTGGTTCTTCATCTGGCCATTTACCCGGCAGCGGAGAGAGACCTTTGGCCATGCTACTGAAAATACCACCATGACTTCCGCTCACTGTTGCACGGTGGTTGAGGGCTTTGCTCGTTTGGAATAGCTACATAACCCAGCACAGTCCTGAACCCCTCTTCGGCAGTGCTGAGGAGGAAAAGGGTCATCGTCCTAAGTACGGGGAGGAATATCAAGGTGAGCCTCTATTTAGTCGTCCCTTAAAAACCCTTTAAAAGTGTCCTGACTGTCAAAAGATCATGATTTGATAAGAATAGAAGTTATCGAAAAAGACAAGGTTTTGGTATTTTGATTGCATAAACCTTGTCAAATGAAGTCAAAAAACAAAACCACCGGGCAGTTGGGTTTCCTTGCCCCTAGTTTGAGAGAGCAGTTGAACCCCAAGCAGGAACCCTACCTGTTGAGCGGAGCCATCGACTGGGCCTATTTCGATAGGGGGGTCGGGTCTTTATGCCGAGCAGGGCCGTCCTGCCCATCCGATACGGATGATGGTCGGTCTTCTGATCCTCAAGTATTTGTATGACCTGTCGGATGAGGAGCTGGTGGAACATCAATGGGAGATGAACCCCTATTTCCAGTATTTCTCGGGTATGGGGGTGGTACATTGGGGGCAACCGTGCGCTGCCAGCGACCTGGTGCGTTTCAGGAATCAGAATCGGTGCCGAGGGCGTTGAAAAGATCCTCAAGCACTCGGTCGACCTGCACGTCAGGGATGGCAGGGACAGGCACATCAGCGTGGACACCACCGTGCAGGAGAAGAACATCACCTATCCAACCGATGCAGGACAGCATAAGAAGATAGCCGATAAACCCAAATTGATCGATAGAAATCGTGATGAGCGTATCAATAGCAAAATACCGGCCATTTGGATTCGTTCGGCATAGCACCGCTATGGTGAATGAAGACCGGTGGGCAAAGCTTCCGGTAGGAAGCTATTTATGTGCGGAATAGGTTCTCATTGGTCATTTTGGGATAAATGCGTGTCCCTGGCCCGTAAAGAGGGCATCAAGCTCAGAAGGAGCTATGTGAGGACCACCAAGCAACCGGTCCGTGACACCTACAACGGCCGACACCCCAAGCGCAGGAAGAAGGCGAACGCCGCAAAACGGAAGCTCAGGACCATTGCCGGCAGGTTGGTCAGGGAACTTGAACGCAAACTGCCCTCAACGGCCCACCGGGATACCCTGGAGCTCTTCAAACGGGTGCTCTCCCAGACCAGGACCGGCAAGGACAAGATCTACAGCCTGCACGAGCCGGGGGTCTATTGCATCGCATCGCCAAGGGAAAGGCGCACAAGAAATATGAATATGGCTGTAAGGCTTCACTGGCCCTGACCCAGGACACGGGCATCATCGTAGGTGCAATGACCTTTGAGAACAACCCTTATGATGGGCATAAGCTCGATATACCAAAAAAGAAAGAAAAGGAAACATTGTAGGAGAAGGGCCGCAATAGAACCGGTCATCGGCCATGTAAAACATGACCACAGGGCCGCAAGGAACTCCCTTAAAGGGATGACGGGTGACCATATCAACTTCGTACATGGCTGCAAGCGCTTTCAACTACAAAAAACTGATGGGAAAACTAAAGAAAAAAGCGCTTTGGCTCTTTTTTCAAAACAGCAAGGCATACTCAAACTTCAACCAAATCATATTTATCAACCTTAAACCCAAAATGTCCATTAGAAAATCTATTCCGGACTTAATACAAACTTAGCTTTTAAATATCGCCTATCTTCCTGTTCATTTTGCTTCACTCTGCGTGGACAATCCTCGCGATAGCGCTGCTACACTGAACCCAAGAAAACGCACTGATGTATTGCCATTTAAGTCCTCATGACGAAGTTCCAACGAACATTCTGGGTTAAAGTGACTTTTTAAGGGACGACTATTTAGAGAGCAGTACCGGACGATACTGAACCGGGTCAGCTTCAAGGGCCGCAGCTCGGAAACCGTTATCGGCCTCTCTTTCGAGGAGGAGGGCGGCAAACGGCACTTCTGCACCATAGGACGAACTATAGACAGAGA
Source organism: uncultured Cyclobacteriaceae bacterium (assembly GCA_947492745.1). GTDB lineage: Bacteria > Bacteroidota > Bacteroidia > Cytophagales > Cyclobacteriaceae > Aurantiphycus > Aurantiphycus algarum. The sequence goes on from CANLOE010000012.1 coordinate 24,762, forward strand.
CTGATGTACCGGCCTGGGATAGGCGTTACCGGTGTCACTACCCTCGCACAAGGATACAGTATAGCTCTATGAGTAAAGATTAAATTCGATCACAATGGAAGATGGGCGGAAGTTCCTGCCCGACTTTGAGCGATACACGGAAAAAGTGGATATGAAACCGGGCATATAGTACTCCATTGGGTACATGGGTCCTTCCATGAAAGAATCAATTTTCATTTATATCCTTATCTGAGCATGTAAACATTAGGCCCCTTAGCGGGTGATACCCTCGGTAACACTGGGCATACCTATTTCCTTTTCTTTCTCAGTCAGGTATTGTCATGATGGTTAGGGTTCATTATATCTCAGTGACTTTTACTTTTTTTAAATGGTAAGCTTCTCTTCGAACCCTTGGACATCGCACCTTCATTACACCGACGATGAGCCTGTTCTATGTTCGGTCATAATAGTTTACACTCAGGATTTGAGCAGCTTCTTCCATCATCTTTATCCCTATCCCATCGGCATGCCGGTTTCCCCAGTTTTCCAACTCGGTTCCTTTTACCCATTGGTTGAACACCCCCAGTGCCGGGCCGGTATGTACTTGGAAGTTTACTCTTTCCTGCATATTTCCCTCAAAAGACAAGCGACTACTGTATCCAAAATACCACTTGAACACCAAAGCCATTTTTTTCTTAGGGTTTTCTTCGGCTTCTGTAATTTTCGATTCTTCCCGCTTCCTTATATGATAAGCTTTGGTTTCGGACCATACTTGGTCTATTTTCTTTTTGAAATAGGATTTCTCCAGTTGGGCTATGGTCGTTTCGGGTATATCCTCTAGACTGTTGTACTGTTGGTAGAGCTTATATAGCTTGTTGGCCCTGGTGGGAAACAGGACTCCTTTCTTCAACACTTGGACTTTTGCGCCAATTTCGAACATATCTCCTGCTGGGGCATAGTCTGTGTCCTGCACATTGATATCCTGTAGTAAGTCTTTGACATGAGTACTTACACCAGACTCGACCGTACACTGGTTGATAGAGCCTGTCAGTACAAAATCTGCTCCCATCATAAATGCGCAGGCCACAGACAGAGGGGAGCCAATGCCTCCGGCCAAACCTATACGAATGGACTTTTGGTAATCGCCTCCTTTTTGTACTTCATCTCTCAGACTTTTTATGGCGGGGAATAAGGCCAATGCCACTCCTCCATCGGTATGTCCCCCTGAGTCAGCTTCAACACAGATATCATAGCTCATGGGAACCTCTTTGGACAATGACGCCTGCTCTGCACTGATCTTTCCCTGGTCCAATAGTTTTTCTACAATTCTTTCAGGAGCAGGTTTCATGAACGCCTCTGCCACTTCGGGGCGGGATATTTTCGCCAGTATCTTATGGTCGCAGGTTATACTCCCATTAGTGTCTTTTCTCAGTCCCTGCAATCGATAGTATACCAGCGCCGGGGTAATACTCATAAATGCCGATGCCTCTATTATCCGGACGCCATAGCGCAGATACAATTCTGCCGTTTCCATTTCCAGGGTCGGGTCTTCCAAGTTATGGAGTAGATTGACGCCATAGGCTTCGCCATGGTTCAACGCTCGCTGAATGTAATCTATGTTGGATTCTATTTCTTTCAAGGGCATACCTCCAGCACCTAAAAAGGACAACATTTTCGCTTTTGCCATAAGCACAACCAGTTCTTTGGAAGCGATACCCCTGTACATAGATCCGGCGACATAGGCGTATTGGACTCCGTAATCCTCGCGGAACTCTTTATTGCCCAACTGACGGGACAACTCTAAGCTTTCCTGCTCTTGTCGCCTTTTCTCCTGTTCGTTGCTGTCTATGATAGTGGCTCCCTTTTTGGTATTATCAGAGTGTTGTACCTGTCTTTCTTCTACAATGGGGCTACAATCGCGCCTTATTTCCTCTACCATTTTAGTGAGTATCATACCATTGATCTCTTCATAATCAGAGGCCCCATATCCTATCGACCTTCGGATCATGGTCGTCCATTTCACGGGACTCTTTATCTGCTCCCTTAACAGTGAGGCAACCTGTCCCTCCTCATAGGGAAGCCCGGTCACATTGGATATTACGGGTATTTTCAATTTGGAGAACCTGAAATCCTTTAAAAAGGTGCCGAACTCATCGGCGGAAGCATTCATATACCTAGAGTGAAATGGGGCCGTAACAAACAGAGGGACAATCTTGATTCCTTTACCATCAAAGTCTTTGATTACTTTGTTGATGGATGCTTGAGGACCGGAAATCACCGTTTGTGTAGGTGTATTGAAATTCGCAATATCGATTTCTTTATAACTTCCTTTCAGCAGGTAATCCTGTAACCGGTCTATTTCAATACCCAATACTGCCGCCATCCCCCCACCGGAAGCTTTTGCCATCAGTGCACCTCGCTCTTGGACCAGCCTCAGGCCTGTCTCAAAATCAAATGCACCCGCTGCCAATAGTGCATTGTACTCGCCCAAGCTATGCCCTATCAGGTAATCGGGAAGATCACCCTCTTCTCTGCCGAAGTAAGAAAGCGCATTCACAACGTACAATGCCGGTTGGGTGAATTCTGTTTTTCCCAATTTTTTTTCCGGGTCTTTAAGACACAGTTCCTCAAGGTCATAGCCCAGAATCTCCGAGGCTCTGGATACCTCTCTACTATATTGATCAAACACATTTTTTCCCATGCCTCTGTATTGAGAACCTTGGCCCGGAAACATGATTACTTTTTTCATTTGGAATACCGTTTTTATTTCTTGTTTTTTTGTCATTACAAACGCTTCTGCTAACACTGAGCCATTGGTTTTGGTTTTCATGCCTCTCAGAATCGATTATCTACTCCTTTTTAGTACTGTGTGTTGTTTCCATTATCCTCAATACCTCGACTTGCCTCATGGTCCTTGTTTCAATTTGACCTTACTTACGGCTATGGGTTTTCGAGAACTCACCTTGCTACTTTGACCCCTATCATTATTCCTCCCATTACCCTTATTTACTTTGTTCATGGAGCGTTTTTTCAGGTTTGTCCTCATGAACAAAACGAAGTCGCCCTTTCGATACACTACCATCAATATCAAGTAAATCACCTACTCACTGGTTTTCAAGCTTCAGTGATGTCCCTACAGTACTTTCTCCTGTCGGTCACCGAAACCAGGGCCCCATCTATATGGTGCTATCAAAATAGCAAGGAAAGCCTTCCTTATTGATTCCGGATGATTCAAAGGAATATTTGCCACACGTCTCGATGGTTATAAATCGGTCGTCGGGCTACGAATATTGCACGTTAAACCTTCATCACAAAGTACCTATGCATCATCCCGGTCAAAAGGTATTCGACTGATTACTTACCCTTCCAGCCCATCTGTTCATAACTCACATAGTTCTTCCGTATATTGATATCGGGAATCACTTTCTGATCAGCATCAACTTTGTTCCCGAAAATACTCAGTCTGTTCTTTCGCATCGATTGCACCATGTCATACGTAGGGTTCTGACGGATATATTCATTTTCCATTTGCCAGCGAGTGGCAACGGCTATAGTGGCCTGCGTCTGGTTGTCGATAGCATGCCACCACCAGGGTGGGTTGAACAGTACGTCTCCAGGCTCCAGTATGATGGACAGCTTTGGCACTCTATTGTACAATGGGGTATTTTTTTCGATAAAACCTTTGGGGGAGCGGTGCTTTACAAAGGAACCAACGAAAAAGCCCTTGTTCATCAGGGTCGTCCCCATGGCAACGGAGTATTTGGGATGGACAAACGTCCATTTCTTACGGCCATAAATGTTGAAAAATGTGTTCAGCTCATTAGCGCAATGATAGACTGCCCCTGTACTCAGGCCTCCCAAAAAGAACTGTGCGATTTTATGGTAACTTGCATAGCCTCCAAAGTAATCTTTAATGGCATCGATGCCTACTTGATCGTGCAGTTCGGGGAAATCATTGAAAATATCGGACATGTTTTCTATGTATGCCCTGTTTGTATTTCCGGCGAGTACCTGATCGACAAAATCCGACATCGTCATCCCGACATCATTGATGATTTTCTCTGTGGAGGTATAGAATATCTTATAATCTCCGTAGTTATTCTTAAAATATTCTGGAGACCAGAGCTTTACGGCCTCGTTATCCTTGGCATAGCCTCGGATGACAATGGGCCGGATATCTTCCCTGAACAATTTTTCGAGATCGCTGGGTGAGATATCATCATTGTCATAGGTCTCTATTTCCTGTTCCTGTTCTTCAAGAACAGGTAGGTGCGCTACCAATTCTTCCTCTAGAGAGTCCAGTTCATCCGATAGTAGTTCAGGGTTCTGAAATAAGTTTCTCAAGTAAAATATTCTGTTATAGGCATCGGAGAATTCCTTCGGGATGTCTACGGATTCATAAAACTGAGTTGTCATCATCAATCTATTTTTATGGTTATTTTTTGGTATATGAAATTTGAGGCATCATTGAGCGTTTGATGCGATAGAAACTCTTCGACACTCAGTTGGCAAGAATATTTCTTCTGTACTTCGGCCAATATCTTGACGAGTGTCGTGGACTCCAGTCCAAAATCGGAGAACAATATGTCATCGCTAAGCTCTGACTTTTCCATATACATGGCCGAACAGATCTGTTCGGCCAGAAATTCTTTTATTTCTTCTGCTTTCATCTTATTTTAGGTTTAGTAGTTCTTCTATTTCATCATGAATAGGGAAAATCTTATCAATATCGACTTTAGTAAGTCCATTTTCATTGATAAAGTCGGACGTGAGGCCTTTTAGCTTCATTATAGAGGACACAAAAGACCTGTAGGGCAAGGTGTTGATTTCTCCTCCATAATTCTGTTCTGCCAGTAGGCTACCGGCATGCATCGATTCTGCAATGATTTCCTGCAATAGTTTCTCTTTCATAATATTTATAGGTCTAACATTAAAAATTCGGTTTCTTTTATAGTTGTAGTATTGGTTTCTTCGATAACAGCCCTCTCTTCCGCTTTTTCTTGGGAGATCCAGAAGGCTTTTCTTTTATCCATCGGATAGTGTGGGTAAGGATACTTCGACAAAGACCCGATACCCCAATCTACCGTATCTCCATGGACCCACTGTCGGGCCATGCTGTCCTGAACTGTTGACTTGTCCTTCTCAGTCCTCACTATAGGATTTGCAGTATCCTTTATATTGTCATAAACAGAAGTCGCAGCTGTGGCGGTGCTGAAACAGTTCAATCGAAGCCTCAGGTCTTCAAGTGTATCGGCGACTATCGCCAATCGCAGGGGCATGACTTCCCTATTGCACTGGTAGCTGGCCAGGAAATGATCAAAATCAAAGGTGGGTCTGTCCGATGCGTTTTTCAAGTATTCTGAAACATGTTCGGCATACAAATGAAGTGTGTGGGGGGAAGTCGCTGAGAGTACAAATACTTTCCATACTTCTCCATCCACTTCAGGTTGTCCTCTGTCCGCTTCCTCCAGTAGGAGAAAAGAGGATACGCCGCCTATCCCGTAGGAGTGCAGTCCGATAATATGGGGCAAAGCTCCACGTTTGAAACTTGTATCCCGGGGGCTTATAGAGAAGGCATCCAAGTTGCATTTGGGACTTACCTCCTTTATTCCCTTTATGCCGAACATTTTACCCTCTTTCAGTGCCAGAATCGATTTCATCAGTGCCAATGCACCGGAAGCTGCCTCCAAATGCCCCAAAACACTCTTTGCAGCACCGATCATGCATTTACTTGTATTTTTCCTTCCTCGTTCCAGAAACACTTCACTGAAGGCATGGATTTCGCTCTCATCCCCCAAAGGCATACCCGTTCCGTGGCTTTCTATGGCCAGGAGGCGATTGATGTCCACCCCACTATCTTCCAGAGCATCGACAAATGCCTGTCGATGAGAAGCTATATTGGGCGATGTGACATGGAGTGAACGGCCACCGTGGGCAACTCCCGCCCCTTTCAAGCGAGCATATAAATAATCTTTATCCTGTACGGCCAATGACTCTTTTTTCAATAGGATACTGCCTACTCCCTCTGCCCTGACATAGCCTTCGGCATCGATATCAAAGGGCAAGGTACGGTCCTTACCTGTAAGTATGCCCTGTGCCGATTGCTCCTGAAATGTAAAAGGCAGAAGGTTTACCTGCACCCCGCAGATAATCGCTTGGTCACATTCTCCCTTTCGGATAGCATCCATCCCCTTTTTAACCCCTACAAAAAAACTGGAGCAAGCCGTATCGATGGTTTCGCTAACGCCCATCAGGTTAAAAAAGTGGGATATCCTATTGGCACTGATGTAGCGTTTGGTACCCCTTCCACTGAATTCGTCTACCTTTTGGTCATACTTGACGATATCCGAGTAATCCACACCATTGATAGACACAAACACCGAAGTTCTTTTGGAAGCAAATGCTGTTCTTGTGTATCCTGCATTTTCTATCGATCTCCATACGGAGTGAAGCAATAACCTATGTTGGGGGTCCATCAACATGGATTCCCTAACGGAGAGCTTGAACAGCTTATGATCGAACCCCAAAGGGTTGGAAAGAAATTTGCCCTTGAAATCTTGGTTATCCAAGTCGCGGGTATACTGGTCCGGCAGTCTGTCCCATCGATCTTTAGGGAAAGGACTTACTTCATACTCCTCTGACTCCAATAAGGATTGCAGCTCTTCCAGGGATGTGGCTCCCGGCACTTCCAAATCGAGGCCTACAATCGCGATATCTTCTGCCTGATTTGATCGACCCTCATGTCCATTTTCATGATGCTTTACCTCCTTTTGAGGGTTTGAGGTCTCTTTTTCCACTTCTCGATGAACAAATTCCGCTATTTCCGATATTGTCAGGTGAGACTGCATTTCTATTGCATTGGCCCCTATCCCATATACCGTGTTGATAGTATTGGTCAATTGATTGATCTGTATGGAGTCAATACCGAAATCAGAGATGAATTCATCCTTATCGAGTTCTTTCCCATCGATATGTACCAGTGCAGCTATTTGTTCTAGAATGAAAGCTTCGATGGAAGCTTTGGAGCGAATGCCATGCGCCTGCTTTGGTGCTCTATTCCTTTCTTCCACCCAGTAGCGCTCCTTGGCAAATGGATAGGTAGGCAAGGGGATTTTCTTGGGCATTTTACCCGGTGCATACCATAATTGCCAATCGATAACCGCACCCTTTACCCATAATTCCATCAAGGGTTTCACCTTCCTTTCCATCAGGGCCAGTGGCACATCCTCCTCTCCTACAAAACCTTCTTCTGTTACATCGGTACTGCCTTCCAGAATAGAACTATTCTCTCCGTGCAGGTAATTCGTCAGCTCACTTATTAGCTGAACTACATTATTGACTTCCAAGGCCAGCCGTGCTTCCATGTGCTCCCTTCCGACCTGGAGCGTGAAAGCAAGGCTCTCTAAATTGACTTGATCATTCTTTTGCAGGTAATCCACTAACCGAGAGGCCCTTTCCTTTAACCGGTCTTTGTCTTTAGCGGACAACAGTATGATCAGAGGGCCATTGCTTTCATATTTCTCTTGTGATGCTGCACGGTATTCTTCTACCACCACGTGTGCGTTTACCCCTCCGAAACCAAAAGAACTGACCCCTGCTATGCGCTGATGCCCCTCCGGGACTTCCCAGTCCATGGTTTGCTTAGTGAGATAGAAAGGACTCCCTTCCAATGTTATATATTTGCTCTGGGTTTTCAAGTGTGGGTTTCCGGGTAGTTTTCCGTTCTGCATACTCAACAAAACCTTGATCAGCCCAATGATACCTGCCGCAGCTTCCAAGTGTCCTATATTGGTCTTGACACTGCCTATACCACAGTAGTTTGCCGGTGGGTATTCCAAGCCCTGTTCTTTATAGTATACTTCAAAAGCCTGCTTGAGACCTTCTATTTCTATGGGGTCACCCAAAGGGGTACCTGTACCATGCGCTTCTATGTAACCCACATCCCTAGGGTACCGTAGTCCCGATGACCGATAGGCTGCCAGTAAAAGTTCCTCTTGGGCCTTGGAGTTTGGGGTTGTCAAGGTATTCGTTTTGCCTCCATGGTTGATGGCACTCCCCTTCACCACTCCATAGATATGGTCTCCATCGCTCTTTGCCTTGCTCAATGGTTTTAAAATAGTAATCCCCACTCCTTCACTTCTGACATAACCATTCGCAGCGGCATCGAAGGTCTTGCATTGTCCATCTGCGCTCAACATTCCCGCCCTTTGATAGGATAGGGTCTGTTCCGGGTTCAAAAGTGCATTGACCCCACCGACAATGGCTATTCCACAACTTTTGTCCTTGAGGTTTTTTACAGCTTCATGAAAAGCGACCAAAGAAGAAGAACAGGCTGTGTCTATTGCCTTGCTCGGACCATGAACATCGAGCAGATAGGAAATTCGATTGGCCAAAATGGAATGGGATGAACCTATGGTATCATAGGCCTTTATTTCTTTGTTATCCCCCGCCCTGCACAAGGAGTAATAGTCGAAGCCTGAAACGCCTATAAAAACCCCTGTATCACTTCCGCCCATGGTTTGGGGGGCTATACCGGCATCTTCCAATGCAGTATATACCGACTCCAGTACCATTCTGTGTTGGGGGTCCATGAACCTTGCCTCTTCCGGGGATATGCCGAAAAATCGAGGGTCGAACTTGTCTATATCATCAACAAAGCCTCCATATTGGATTTTTTCATCTTCCAAATTTAAATCTTTCCAAATAGGCCATTGCCGCCGGTCTTGGGGAACAGTACCCGTCACCGATCGGTTTTCGGACAATATATTCCAAAACGCTTCCTTGGTATCCGCTCCGGGAACTCGAAAAGACATACCCACAATAGCGATATCCATCGCATTCAAAGCTGCATCACTGTCCATTATTTCCTTTTTAGGAGTATCTTTTTTTTCCGGAGAATGCTCCTCCAAGAGGTGGGAAGTAATGGCATCAATGGTATAGAGCCCAAAAAATTTACTCGGATTAGTGGATAGATGGTAGGTGACATTCAGGTATTCGGACAACTCTGTCAGTACAATGGATTCTATCCCTACTTGTCTGAGGTCGGTCTTGATATGGATATCCGTACCTTCAAATAGCTTGCTCAAAAAATCCTGCACTATTCCATTGAGCTGCCAGTGGGTATACTCCACCTGTTTTCCGGAAGTATCCGTAATGGAAATAGTCGTACCAAGGGGCGTGTTCCCGTTCCGGGGTTCAGCTTTTCCTATAGAAGGTCTTTCCTGTCGGGGACTGACAACATTCTGAAGACTTTTCTCCTCCTTTTTCTTGAGGTTCAATTTCAAGGGCCGCACAAGTTGTTTGACAGTGAATATTTTTGCTATACATTGTTCGTCCTTGATGCGGTGTAGGGAGGAGGTCAGCTGTACTTTATCATCGTCCAAAAGTTGACAATCTTCCAGCATGTACAATAGTTCATCATCGGCATTGGCATTACCATAGTAATGAATGTCCCGGGCTATACAATAACCGGACTTTACCCAACTGCCCATGGGTTCATTATCCACTACATCCCCTTGAAAATAAAACCGCTCGCACTTATCATTGATCTTGGGATAGGAAGCGAAGTAAAGCAGACCTACACCATTGATATCATCGTAAGGATCCACATTGTATCGCTTTGTGAACAAGGGTTCTTTTTCGAGGACAAACTGTGTCCCATAAAACCCAATTGTAGTATTGAGAGAATCCCTATCCCTTGCATCAGAAAACAGATACGTTTTGGCATCAAAAAAGTCCTTTGCCAAGTTTGGTAACTTATCCAGTTTCTTCAATCTTGCTCTTCCGGAATTCAATGGCCTACCTTTTCTTAACTTCTGGTTATCCTCAGCTTTTCTGGAGGAAAAGACGGACATCAGGGAAGCCAATATCGTCCGGTCCCCGGAAGTGACCTTATCCTCACTGAAGAACATTTTGTTTCCATAGAGCGAGAGTTCTCCCTTTAGCTTTATTTTGTCATTCTCTTTGAAGGAGTACAGGCTATGGTTACTACTCCATTGTAGACGGACAAAACTTGCATAGAGCCTCTCCCCATTACTATCTACGATCTCATTGGATTTGGCCCCGAGGCTTTTCGATATCATCTCCCAATGCATATCCCCCAGCTCTTTCAATAGCCAGTTTTCAGAAAGACCGCTCCAGATCATCTGTGGTATGTTCAGCTTTAGGCTTCTGTTCCCAGTAGTAATGTTCTTTCCCTTAATGACTGTCTTTTTGTCCATAATGTGCTTTTTTTTAAACGGAAGACTTGTTCTCTAGTGCATTCTCGTCGGAGCCGAAAATTCTTTTCCAGTGAATACGACCAATGATCAATAGCTTCATTATTGTTCTCTCCTGACCTATATTTCATGGCCTGCTTGTACGAAGGCAATCGGATGACCATGCTTTTTTTAACCCAAAATGTTCGTTGGAACTTCGTCATGAGGACTTAAATGGCAATAAATCAGTGCGTTTTCTTGGGTTCAGCGTAGCACCGCTACGGTTAATTCAAAAAATGCATTCATTTACTGATTTGAAGCCGGTTAAGTCCGGAATAGATTTTCTAATGGACATTTTGGGTTTAAATCGTTTGTAGCTTTTCCATTATGGGCGATAGTGCCCTGTTCACTTTTTCCTGAAGCTCTTCGGAATAGTCATGTTTTAGTGTTTTATAGTCTGATTTACTCGATATCAATACCTCTCTATTAGTCCGGACCACCTCATTATCTTCTATACCCAGTTGGCTGTAAATTTGCTCCAACACCTGTTCGGGGTTGGCCAATAACCGATCATAGCTTACTTCGACAAGTTCTTCCTTGGTCAATAGATGGCGTTCGTTCAAATAGTGCTCATGCATGACCTTATATTTTTTGATAATAACCTCTTCTAACATAGCTTCATCATACGCGACCAGACTATAAGCGTCTTTATTCAGTTTCCACAGTCTCTTGTTGGAATGTATGCAAGCCATGGGGTCTCTTTTGAGAAAAATGAATTTTGCATCGGGATACATGGATTTCAACAGTTGGATACGACCGGTATTCGGAGGGGACTTGAACACCCAACGTTTATGCCTATCTTTTCTCCCCAGTTTTTGCACAAAGTACCTGTGGGCTTTTTTCCACTCCTTTAGGGTAATCTCATCAGCATCGGTAAAGTGTTCTTTCAGTAAACGGTCGGCGTGATTGGGGTATTGGAATATCCTATTGAAATCACACATGTAAAAGAGGCTGTTGATGGCTACATCATCCTCACTGGGAAAGTCCCAATCAAGGGATACCCTGTGGTAAGGATTGACTACTTTCATCTTTTTTGAAAAAAACTGCGATATAGGTTTCAGCACCTTTCCAAAGAACAGATTGATCTCTGGGTAAATGACCTGAAACAATGTAGGGGTTTTAAATTGAGGGTCGCAACTCAGCAAATCCTGAAGCCAAGTAGTACCGCTGCGATAAAAGCCCAATACAAATATCGGGGCTACCGGGGATTCCTGTTTACTGACAAGATTCCTCACATGGACATAGACTGCCTCTACCCATCGGAACGGTTCCAGCAATACGGTTTTGAAAAGCAAAGGAACCAAAAGCCTCCATTGCTTTTTCTCTGGTAATCCATACTTATAGAGTATCCTGATCAGGTTTATAAAGGGGCTGAACGGTATCAAATGTTTCATGTTTTTTTGGCTTGAACTGATAATGATTGTTTAATGGTTGGGTCGGCCTTTTTCCTTTCGGCTCATCTTTCGTCACGAATAAGCTCATTCATTTTTTCGGCAATCGATGCTACATTGGGCCGTAAATTCATGCTCAGATGGTCTCCCGGCACTACCTGTATTTCTATCCCTCTCTTGGCCAATGCTATCCAGGGCAATTCAGGATGGTCGGGGTCATAATTTTTTCTTCTTTCCAATGCCCTGAAAAAAACCATCCGCCCGTTGTAGGGCTGTGGACTGTACTCGTAGAAAGCATGGGTATTGGCTTTGAAAACGGAGATGACCCTATCCAGCTGTGCTTCGTTCAGCATGTGATTTTGGTCCTCCATGCTTTTTTCCATCAGTGCTTTTTTAAGGTTCTCCACCGCGAAGGTCAAGCGTTCGCTCGGTGGCAGTTTTTCCAAATGGTCCAGGGTAAAAGGTACTTTTTCCACCAAAGAATCGATCATGTAAAACAATATATTGGCATCACTCTCCATTTTTTGTGGCATGTCCTGGGCCATCGGGGTATCTATCAATGCTACCAAGTCTACTTTCTTACCCAGTGCGGTCAGTTGCTGTGCCATTTCGTAAGCAATCATACCTCCCAGGGAAGCACCTCCCAGTAGGTAAGATTCCCTGTCCTGAAAGAGTAATAAGTCCTCCACATACTTCTTGGCCATCACCTCTATCTTCCCTATAGGCTCTTCTCCTTGCTCCAAACCTGCAGCCCTATAGCCATAGATAGGCTGATCACCGGGCAACTCTTTTGCCAGATCCTGATAAAAAAACACTTGACCTCCCACGGGATGTACCAATATGAGCGGGGTTTTCGAAGGGTTCCCTTCTTGGATCTTTACGATGGACAGGTCCGCTATTCTACCTTCCGGGGGAGGTGAAGGGCGGTTTTCTTTCCTAATACCTATAGTTTCTGCGAGTCCCTCTACCGTGGTCGTGGTCATCAATATAGAAGGGGATAGCTCTGTACCGAAGGTCTCGTTGATATTGGTCAACATGGTTATCGCCAAAAGCGAATCCCCTCCCAGTTCAAAAAAATCGTCTTCCCTGCTGATATTATCCGTACCAATGGCCTGTTCCCACTGGGCAATCAACCACTGCTCTATATCCATTAGTGAATTTATAGCTCCCCTGCCCTTGACTACGGCTTCGTTTTTTCCTGACGGGAGAGCGGTAGGCAGCGGATGGCCTCCGATCCATTGGTCTATCCGGGATTGTAAATCACTTGCGGTCACTATAATCTGAGGTACTTTACCGATAAGTGCCATTGCTCTTTCAAAAGCCGCTGTAGTTTCTTTTGGTGATAGAGAGACTTCAAGCATACTTGCCCCTAGTTTGGGTACCGGCACAGCGCCGTTGAGATTTTCTTCATGTTGTAGGCTGTCCCAGTTGACCGATATCCAATGGCTGTTCTTATCGCTATTGTGCTGTTTTTGAACCAGTGCATCCAAATAGTTGTTGGCGGCAGCATAGGTCGAAAAGCCCAGTCCTCCCAGTACGGATGACAGGGAGGAGAACGCTACACAAAAATCGAGTTCTACTTTTTCAAGTACGCTAAGGAGTACGTTTGTGCCTTGAATCTTAGCCTGAAACTGTTTCCGGCTATTTTCTCTATCGATATCTTTTATAGGCACAAAGCTGTCTTTTCCCGTAAGAGCCGCGGCATGAACGACCCCATTCAGTCTTCCCCATTTTTCCCTTATCATAGTGATGAGTGCTCTCATCTGCTTTTCATCGGAGACATCTGCTTGGTAGGTCAAAACGGTGGCTTTGCCCGTCTCCATTTTCCGTAGTCGTTCTATTTTTCTTTTGACGGGTGCACTGATGTCCAAGGAGGTGTCCCAGTCCCCCTTATCGGGAAAGCCCGATCGGTTGACCAATAGTATGGTGCCTTGGGTCTGCTCGGCCAGGTATTCGGCAATGTTGAGACCAACACCGCCCAGACCTCCGGTAATCATGTAGATGCCCCCATGCTTTAGCGTTTCTTTTTTCAGGCTTTCTTCCCTTATGTTTTTTTGCTTGTATTCCTGGACCCATCTTTTCCCGGAACGGTAGGCAATACAGGTTTCTTTCCCTTCACTACGGTACAGTTCGTCGACCAAGGGGCGGATGGATATACCGGTTTTGCCATGTTGTTGTGATAGAGCAGTGATATCTATACTTCGGCAGTTTATCGTTGGGAATTCTTGTGGGATAACCTTCAGTGCCCCGAGCAGGGTCGCTTTGGAGGGGCTTATCCTTTCCTTTTTATCGACCCGATGCACTCCCTTGGACAAGACGTTGATGAGCACTTGTGCTGTCCCCAGATGCTCATGTATACTCTTGGCCAAGAAGTTCAGGCTGTAAAATCCCAAGTGAAGGGACTCCGAGAGCGAGAGTTCATCTATTTTTTCATGGGATTGGGATAGGTTCCATGCATGGAGAATATGATTGGGGACAAGGTTCGATTTTATGGACTCTTGTATCAATCGGTCATAGTCCGAAGCTTCGTAGGGGTCGATCTTGTACTCAAGGTCCGAAACTTTTACAAACTCCGTGCCTACCTGTACCACAACTACAGTATCTCCTTTCGCTGCCATGGACTTTAGGATTTTTTTGTTGATGCTGGCCTCATCGGTAAAAAACAGACAGGTCGATAAGTCAGCGGTCTTGCCTCTATTGGGTTCCAAGAGTGCTTTTTCTATCCACACGGGTTCGTAGAACCATTCTGAAACTTGGGTATTCTTTGTAGGGGTACTATTGATGGACGAAGGTTTCGGTGTATTTTCGATAGTGGTACCGGCATCGATATCGATCCAATGATAGGTCTTCTCCCATGGATAGGTGGGCAGTGGAATCCGGTTCCTTTTTTCACCCGCATAGAAACCTTCCCAATCGATGTCTTTATTCTCAGACCATAGTTCCCCTAGTGTCTCGTAGAGAGACCTGATATCAGCCTGTTCTTTGCGCAGGGGATCCTTGATGGATTCTGTGTTACTACTTGCTTCATCCCTCTTTCCAAAACCCAGCGCCAGGACCCCGCCCTCATTTTCAAGGAACAGACCTTGCGCTGCGCGCTGTCCTTCTTTGGCAGGAGTGGTCGCCTCCTTGGTCCAGAAATCCATGTCCCGTAATTCATCATTCGGTATATCTCCTCCGTAGGTAGCTGAGAATAAGCGTATCTTTGAAGGCTTCAATTGGATGGACTTCAGCCTGTCCCCCATTCTTTCAGTATCCTTGGGCAACGATGAGGCGTAGAGCAAGTCCAGCCCCTCTTCCATTGTAAATACATCAGCGATAGCAGCTGCGGTATACCTACCTGCTCCATGAGCAAGGAGTAAGTTCGGTTGCAGCCCCCAGCTCATCCATAACCTGGCCATGGACAGTTCTGCCATATACAGCAGTAGTGTATTGGCAATCAGGTCACCCTCGGCATCAGTGCTACCGGAGTCTCCTTTGCTCAAATCGAACCGATGGTCCCTGAGATCGATTTGCAATAGCTTCTCGACATGCTTTGCCCCCTTATTCATATTTTGTTTGAAGACGGGTTCCGAATCATACAGGAGCTGGATCCAGCGGTGTTTTTCTCCACTGTAGCTCTTGGAGCAGAGAAATACAACTTTGGGATCTTCTATGGTCTGTTGTATCACAGATTTTTCGGCCTTACTTTTTAGGTCTTCGATCAAACCTGCCTTATCTCTACAAACAACAAATGCTTTGTAGGGGTATGTTTTCCTTCCTAAGTTCAGGGTATAGCCTACATCCGGGATATCTCCATCATTTTTCTTTTCTACCTCCTCAATGAGGTTTTTTAGCATTTGGTGCAATGAGGATTCACTTTTAGCCGATAAAGTAACAATCTGATAGGCCCGTTTTGAAGGATATCGACTGGGTTCGGGAGCTTCACGAAGAATCAAATGTGCATTCGTCCCTCCAATACCGAAGGAGCTGACCCCGGCCCGTCTGGGAGATCCGTTGGTTTTCCAGTCCTTTAATGCCGTATTGACGTAGAAAGGGCTTTTCTTGAAGTCAATCAATGGATTGGCCTGTCTGTAATGCAAACTAGGCGGTATTCTTTCATTTTTCAGTGACAATGTGGTCTTGATAAGACTGGCCACTCCTGCGGCGGCATCTAAATGACCGATATTGGTTTTTACAGAACCAATCGCACAATACGATGTTCTGGAGGTATTCAGTCTGAAGGCTTGGGTAAGTGCGGCGATTTCTATCGGGTCCCCGATAGCCGTTCCGGTACCATGCGCCTCCACATAATCAATGGTATCGGGGTGGACATCGGCCATTAGCTGTGCATCAATGATAACTCCCGACTGCCCTTCTATGCTGGGTGCGGTAAAGCCTGCTTTCTCCGAGCCATCATTATTGATAGCTGTCCCTTCGATAACGGCATAAATGGTATCGTTATCTTCAATAGCATCGGCCAATCTTTTCAGCAGTACCACACCTACTCCTGCTCCCGGTACGACGCCCTGCGATTCACTATCGAAGGCACGGCAATGGCCATCGGGCGATAATATGCTCCCTTGTTCGTGGAGGTAGCCCGTTTGCTGCGGGGTAGAGATGCAGACACCTCCCGCCAAGGCTTTATCACACTCGTAGGTCTGTAGCCCTTGACATGCATAATGCACCGATACCAAAGAGGTCGAACAGGCTGTATTGATATTTACAGCTGGGCCTTTGAGGTTCAGCTTATAGGAAATCAAGGTAGCAATAGAATCGTTCATACTGTATATCATCGCCTTGTACTGACCTATCCGTTGGATTACTTCCTCCTTTCGTGGCATGATGTGATGGAGAAGATAGGTATTCATCCCCGCTCCCATGTAGACACCTGTCAGTTCTTCATGTCCGTCATTTCCATAACCACCATGTTCCAAAGCTTCAAATGAGCATTCCAGTGCCAATCGGTGTTGTGGAGAAAGTACTTCTGCCTCTCTCGGGGTAAATCCAAAAAATGAAGCATCAAAAAGCTCTATATCTTCTACGACCCCTTTTGCCTTGACATAGTTTTTATTTTGCAACTGGGCAGTGTCCACACCTGCCGTTCTCAACTCTTCATCGGAAAAAAAACGAATGCCATTTTTTCCGTTTTCTATATTTTTCCAAAATTCATTGTGATTTTTGGCCATTGGGAACCTACCCGCAATCCCTATGATAGCTATATCTGTATTTTTCATTATTGCCTGTTTAGTGTTTTTCTCCTGTAAGAATCATCTTTCTCTTATCAGACCTCTTTTTTCTTCTTTGCAGTACCTTTTCATTCTTTTGCGACAGGTCCAAATGGTCGGCGATGTTCTCAATGGTGGCATATTGTAGGATTTCCATAATGGATATTTCCTTGCCCAGCTCACTCTGGATTCTTTGTTGCATTGTGATACCCAACAGGGAATTACCTCCTATATCAAAGAAATTATCCCGTATACCGACGCGTTCTACATCCAGTATTTCCTTCCATATTTCCAGCAATTGCTGTTGTGTTGTTGTATCGGGTTGTACAGTGCCATGGGTACCCTTTGCCGGCAATGCCATGTCCATCAGTTTTTTCCTATCCAATTTTCCACTATGACCGGTAGGAACACTATCGATAGCGATAAAAAAAGTGGGAACCATGTACTCAGGAAGGTATCCCAACAGGTGGTTTTTAAGGTGTTGTTCCTCTATGGCCATATCCTTGTCCAAGAGTGTGTAGTAGGCCACAAGGTAGGCTTCTTCTGCATCTTTCTTCGCTATGACCGCTGAGTCCCGAATACGGGCATGTTCATTCAGTACTGCCTGTATTTCCTCAAGCTCTATCCGAAAGCCCCTGATTTTGACCTGATGGTCCATCCTACCTAGGTAGGTCAGCGTTCCTTCAGGTGTCCATCGGGCCAGATCTCCTGTTTTGTACATGCTTCCTTCTCCGAAAGGATTTTTGGGAAATTTCTCAGCGGTTAATTGTGCTTGGTTCAGGTATCCGCGGGCCAGTCCGATGCCTGCAATGCATAACTCTCCTGCCACTCCGATGGGTACCGGTCGGTGTTCTTCATCGACAACGAAGATCTGAATATTGGCTATCGGTCTACCGATAGATATTGCCTCCCCCTGTTTATCGCAATGCCAAGCGGTAACATCGATGGCGGCCTCTGTAGGGCCGTACAGGTTGTACAGGGTGGCTGTATCAAAGGTCTCTAAAAAGCGGTCTTTGACATCTGTCCCCATGGCTTCGCCGCTACAGATGACCGTATGTAGGCTAGCACAGCTTCCCGATAGGCCCTTTTGGGCGAGAAATGCCTTGAGCATGGAGGGTACAAAGTGGAGAAGTGTGATTTTTCTACTTTCAATGATATCCAGAATATAGGCAGGGTCTATATGCCTACCGGGTGCTGCAAATACTGACCGGGCTCCGTAGGATATCGGCCATAGTAGCTCCCAGACAGACACATCAAAACTAAAGGGGGTCTTTTGTAAGATGCAATCTTCTTTTTTCAGGGCATATTCTTCCTGCATCCATTGGATGCGGTTGAGTATAGCGGCATGTTCGGTCATCACTCCTTTGGGCCTGCCCGTGGAACCTGAGGTATAGATCACATAAGCCAAATTACCCGAGGATACCTTTCGCTGCAACCTCCCTTTTACCTGTGTTATAGAGGTATTGTCCTCCCATGAGGGAGCCAGTGAAATGACCTCTATACCCATGTCCTTGGAAATATTGTCCATGAGCTGCCCCAGATGCGCTTGGGTCAATACTATTTTCGTCTTGTTTTTTTCATTGCCCTGTACTATCCCATCCTGTAGCATATGGGCCATACGCGCTTCAGGGTAATCAGGGGCAATCGGCACATAGGCGCCTCCTGCTCGTAATATGGCCAGAATACCCACCAGCATTTCGATGGACCTTTCCATGCAGATACCGACCAAGGTATCGGGCATTACTCCTTGCTTTTGTAGGTAAATGGCCAACTGCTTGCTTCTTTGCTCTAGGACGGCATAGGTGATTTCCTCCTCCTTGAACATCACTGCGATTTGGTCGGGTGTCTTTTTTACCTGTGCCTCGAACAGTCCATGGAGGCACTTCATCTTGGGAAAATCAGTATGGGTGTCATTGAAGCCCTCTAATAGCTGTTGTTTTTCCTCTTCTGCTATTATTCGGATATCTTTCACCGGTACCTGAGGATCCAAAACAACATCATCTATTATTTTTTTATAATACCCTAGGTGTCTTTCCATGGTATCTTCCAAAAATAAGTCTTTCCGATACCTCAATTGTAGTTTGAACTTATCTCCCGTATCGACGATATCCAATGTATATTCGTTGGTGATGGCCTGTTGGACACCCTCCATAGGGGATATCTTCTTGGAAACACCGATGTCTTCCACTTCCAATATATCATTGAAATTCTGATAATTGAAGGCTATCGGAAACAGATCGGTATCCTTACCTTTTGACAGGCCCAGTGTGGAAAGCAACTTGGGATAGGGGTACTGCACGTGGTCCATACTTACATTCAGATCGGAATTTAGTTGGCTGACCAAATCCGTAAACCTTTCCTTTCCATGTATCTGTGTTCTGGAAAGCATCATATTAATGTAAAAGCCTATGCTTTTTTCATATTTATCCGTAGGTCTACCCGCAGTAGGCATACTTATGACAATATCACCAGTGGCGGCCAACTTGTACAGTAACACTTTGAATGCCGATAACATCAAGGCCGGTAGACCGACTTTCACCCGCTTGGCAGCCTGTCTCAAAATATCCAATTCCCGGCCTTCCATGGTGAGGGTCACGCTTCCATCCTTCTCCCACGGTTCCAAATGCCTATTTTGAACTTGGTCATAGGGCAGCTCTAATTTGGAGGGCTTAGCTTGGAGTTTGCTTTCCCAGAAGGATAATGCTATTTTTCCCTCGCTACTATGGATGTAAGTGGATTCCCATTGGGCAAAATCTGCATAGCTAAGGTCTGGAATAACTTTTAAGGCCTTGTTTCCTTTGACAAGCCTTTCGTACATCATTGCAAACTCATTCAGCAACAGCATTGCTGAAATACCATCGAATACAATATGATGAACAACAAAGAGCAAATAGGTCTTGTACCCGTCGACTGCTTCCCTGACATAAAATCGCATGACTTCTTTGGAAAGGTCCATGGGACGATGGAGCAATCTTTTGAAAACCGACTCTATATCTTGGCCTTTTTGTAAAATCTGATTGTCTATTTCTATTTCCGATCCATCACTACGGGACAACTCTTGATAGGGTATACCCGTAGCACTGTCCGTTCTGAAAACTGTTCGAAGGTTCGGGTACTTTTCCCTTATTTTGCTGACCACGTCCGTAACAATCTCTACATCAATTTTCCCATCGATACGGAGTGCTATGGGGACATTGTAGGTGGTGGATTCAGGTTCTGCGACCTGCATGAACCAAAGTCCTTTTTGTCCCTCAGACAATGGTGAAGTCAAGGCAAGTTCTTCTTTATCGACAGGCGGTATATCCCGCAGCGGTTTTTCATTAGTGACAGCAGATTCGAACAAGGCGAAAACGGAGTCAAAATTCTCCAAGCTCAGTACTTCGCTCATTCTTATATGGAGTCCGAACTCCTCATTGACCGCGCGGACAAATTTCATCATTTGAATAGAGCTGAATTCGTGATCGTACAGAGAACCATTCCTTTCAATGCTCTTCATGGGGACCTTGAGTATCCCTTCTACCAAAGCTTCGATCTTATCTCTCTGGTCATCGTCCATCTCTTCCAAAAGTGGGCTTTCGGACCCTTCGGTATATCCATCTCGACCAGTAAGTTCAGGAGTTGCTTTTTCATTGGTGACGGCAGCTTCGAACAAAGCGAAAACGGAGTCAAAATTCTCCAAGCTCAGTACTTCGCTCATCCTGATACCAAGGCCGAACTCCTCATTGACCGCACGGACAAATTTCATCATCTGAATAGAGCTGAACTCATGATCGTACAGAGAACTGCCTCGCTCAATCCCGTCTATGGGAACCTTGAGTATCCCTTCTACCAAAGCCTCGATTTTGTCCCGCTGTTCACTATCCATCTTTTCCAAAAGTGGGCTTTTCATCGCTTGGTTCTCCGAGGGCCTTACTGCCACCTTTTTCAAACATTGTAACACTTCGAATACCACTGATCTACCCGATTCTATGGCCCAAGGGATTCTTGGGCCGGGAAAGACCCAGTGCCCCGCCAGAAAAAAGTTCTGCCAAGGTGTTCTATGACTTAGGGTGTTTTCACCTATTTGGTCTGTAGTGATGGCCCAGCCGGAGATGGCTCCTTTGTAGTTAGAAGTGAACTTTTCCATAGTCAAGGGAGTGGCCAGCTCAGTGGTAAACATTTCATTGATCAAAGAAGGAAAAGCTTCTAAAAAGAGGGATGTCAAATGGTTTTCGACCTGTGCTTTGTTATTTTTCCAAAAGGCCTCACTGATGTACTTGACAGGCACCGTGACGATTAGATAGTCACCTCTTTCGGAAAGGGATGCGTCCAATACCGTCGGGCATACAACATAGAGCATATTGGTATCAAAATGCTCCTTGAATTTTGTTTTCTTTTCATCCTCGAACGTAATCATGCCGTGTAGCAGTGCCCGTTCTTTATCGGTAAGTTTTTCCTTGATGCTTCCTTCAAAAAATACAGTGAGCACCACACTGGGCAAACAGGGTTTTCTTGTGGACAGTTGTTCCAAGTAGGCATGGCCCGATGCCTTACTTTTTTCTTGGATTTTGGTCATTAGTGGGTAGGGCGAGCCACAGAGCAATACCGTTTTCGCGCTGAAGGCTTTACCTTTTGCTATGACCCTTTTGATTTCTCCATTTTCAGCGTCAAAACGCTCCACACGGTGCCTATATTTTATATTACCGCCAAGGTTCTTGAATGTTTCTTCTAGGCTACGGATCAGTTTTTTCCATCCACCTTTGGGGTAGTATTGACTCGTTCCAAGAAAAGTGGTATACATCACTTTCATGGACAGGTAGGCTGTATCTTCCATTCTTTCTACAGGGTGTGTGAAAGGATTGTAGAAGTAATGATGAATTTCAGGAGAAAGGTGTTTTCCCAAGAATTCACCAAAGGTCAATCGATCATAGTATTCGCTATTTCCAAAGTATCTTTCCTCATCGAACATTTCTTCAAATAGGTTGAAGATTTCCTCTTTATGTTCGGGAAAGATATCGGCGAAGGTGGACTGCAAGCCTTCTTTTGTACTCATTCCCAGAAGTTTAAAATCGGGTATCAAATGTGTGGTACAGGCACCACTGACATCAACCCTGTTTTGACTCAAGGGGGCCGGGATCCACTCTTGACGTATTTCAAGGTCTTTAAAGACCTGCTTGAATATAGGAGTGTTTTTCGGGTCGGGCACTACTGCTGAGATGGCATCGACATCATAGCCCTTTCTTTTATAATTCTGTAAGTATCCTCCGGGAATATTGTGCGCTTCCAGCAGCAGCACTTTTTTACCTTCTTTGGCCAGGTAACAAGCGGATACAAGGCCTGCAATACCAGCCCCTATGACAATGACATCGTAATGATCATCACTTCCTCCCGAAGCCCCAATCGGAGCCGGAATCTTGGAAGCTGTACCAAAAACCGCTTTATTACTGGCTAAAGACACATTTTCCAAAGTATCTAAAGGTCTTTTTTGTCGTGCAACTTGTTTCTCTTCGCGAATGATGGGCAATCGCGGCTCGCTATCACCTATGTATTCTTCCAAGATAATATGAGCGTTGACACCTCCTACGGCATAACCATTGAGTGCAGCGCATTTAGGAGATGATCCGCTTTCCCAAGATTGGGCCTTATCGCTCAGAATCATGGAATGACCGGGATCGAGTTCTGTATTGATCCTATCCAAGCCTGGGATACCTGGTATGATCTTATGCTCAAAGGCTTTGACCACTTTGATGATAGAGGCCATTCCTGCGGCAAGCTCTGGGTGCCCGACGGTAGGCTTTACACTACCGATGTGCCATTTTTTGTTAGGGTCAGTACTCAATTCTGCATAGGCCTCACTGATAGCTCCTAATTCTATGGCATCCGCTATTCTGTTGGCAATACCATGGGCCTCTACATAATCTATGTTCTCTGGTCTAACTTTTGATTTTTCAATACTTGTTTTTATTACCTGTTTCATTCCTTTGGCACTGGGGGCTTCTAAAGAGAATCCTCGCCCGGAATGATACACTGAACTACCTTTTACCAAAGCTAGAATTTTGTTGCCTGCCTTTTTGGCTTTTTCCAAAGGCTTTAAGAACAATACCCCAGCTCCCTCACTGCGAACAAAGCCTTGGGCTTCATCGCAAAAACTACGGGTGACCCCATCCGCACTCAACAACTGTCTCATGCCATCTTCTATACTGAAGTCAAGTTCCTGATCGGAAATCACGTTCACCCCTCCGACAATAGCTTGATCGCACTCTCCAAGCTGTATACTTTGTATGGCTTTGTGCAGCGCCACATAGGCACTGGTACAATAAGCATTGACCACCTCGCTGGGGCCTTTCAGGTTCAATTGAAATGAAATTTTGTTAGGGATCAAGTAAGCCGCATAATCTTTAAATCCGACCGACTCCTCCTTAGCGTCCGGAAAAACCTGTTGGGCACCTATAAACACACCTGTACGACCTGTAGAGAGGCTTTCCTTGGTTATTCCCCAGTGCTTCATGGCTTTTCCTATAACTCCATAAATCAATTGCTGCTGACGGCTACAACTTGAAAATTCCGTACTTGTCATACCCAATAATGCTATATGTTCTTCCAAGCCATCTACCGTTATCCGGCCAAACGGGGAAGCATTTTCTTGAGCTATCACCCCATAGTCTTGGAGAAGTGCTTTTTCCCATAGGGCATTGGCATCTTTTGCTCCCGGAAAGACCCCTTCCATAGCTATGAATGCTATGGGGCTGGCCGCTTCGATGTACTCGTTGTTTTTCACAGGCAGTGAACTTTCAGCTTTGGTTACGGGTTGCTCTAAGACAACTTGTGGGGGTTCTGCCAAAGCAATTTGCTTAGCGTCAATTTCTGGATCTTCTTTTCTGGTATCTGCTTTGACCTGTTCATATACATAGCCTGATAGTTCGGCCAGTGTGGGATAATCGAAGAGTTTTGCCGCGACAATCTTCACATTGAACCGTTTGTTGATAGCACCCACCAATTCTACACCCAGTATAGAATCCAGCCCCAATTCATTAAAGGGTTTATCTTCTTTCAGATCTTTTTCCTCCAGGTATAACACTTCCATAAGCTGGTCTTTTAAAATGGTAAGTGTAAGTTCTTGACTATTGATCAGGGGGTGTCCTGTGGCCGAGGTCATAATGGTTTTTTCCAATAGATCCGAGCCTCCATTTTCTACTTTTGCTTCAAAGGGTTTTTCCGTTGAAAAGGGTGAAATACCTTCATTTTTACCATTTGCTTTCCCGAGCACCATCTGGTCCTGGTTATCTACAGGATGTCGCTCCGGAGTCACCTCTAGCCCACTTTTTTGAATACCTGCTTTTGCCTGTTCGTGTACATAGGCTGCCAATTCTGTCAGTGTTGGGTAATTATAAAGTTTAGCAGCGACAATCTGGATATTAAAACGCTTGTTAATAGTGCCTACCCATTCTACACCAAGCAACGAATCCAAGCCCAATTCATCAAAGGACTTGTCCTCTCTCAAGTCTTTTTCCTCCAGGTACAGTACTTCTATAAGTTGGTCTTTCAAGATGGCCAGGGTAAGTTCTTGGCTTTTGAGGGTAGTTTTTTCAGTAGTTATGGTTGAGCTTGCTGCCTTGCTTTGTGCAGCAAGATCCAAATCCGGATTCACATCCTC
The DNA here is from genome assembly GCA_947492745.1 of uncultured Cyclobacteriaceae bacterium. Taxonomy (GTDB): domain Bacteria; phylum Bacteroidota; class Bacteroidia; order Cytophagales; family Cyclobacteriaceae; genus Aurantiphycus; species Aurantiphycus algarum. The sequence goes on from CANLOE010000012.1 coordinate 49,225, forward strand.
TACAGCAACAAGTGATATTTCATTCTTCATGACCATGGGCTCCGAAGGTCTTTCATCAATTGCTTCAAGGTGGATTTTACCTGAATTTGATTCTGTTCCCATTTGTGTTTTCGACGGGGCAGATCCATTGTGCAGGCTATCAAAGGAGTTTTCTCTAGCTACCCTGAACCAATAACGGTCCTTGGCAAAGGGATAGGTCGGAAGGCTAACCTTCTTGGGCCGATTGTCTTGGTCATACAGTAGTTCCCAATCCACTTCAACCCCTTTTACCCATAACTGAGCGAGGGACCTGTTTTCTTTGTTTTTTATAGCTGTTTCTATGTAGGCTCTTCCTGCTTGACCTTCCAGCAAGAAATCATGGTCACTCTTACTGATGCTACCGGTCAATGCCCTTGTTGGATGGCCTTTACTGTACGCTCCCAATTGTTCTTTCAACTCTTGAAGACTACCTACGTCCAGTGCCAGTCGTTCTTCCATGGGTTCTCTGCCTATTTGAAGGGTATAGGCGATATCGTGCAGGTCAACATCCTCATTTGACTTTAAGTAGTCTATCAGATCGGAGGCCCGCTCCCTCAGGCGATCAGGGTTCTTGGCGGATAATAGTATGATGGCGGGGTCTTCCCTATGATAGTCGGTAGTTCCTGAGATGTATTCCTCTACGATGAGGTGGGCATTGCTTCCTCCTGCTCCAAAACTACTGAGCCCTGCCAATCTTGGTCGGTTCCCGTTCACAGACCAATCTTCCAAATGTTGTTGTACCCTAAAGGGTGTCTTTTTGAAGTCTATGTTCTTATTCAAAATACGGGAGTGCAGGCTCGGCACCAGTTGTTTGTGCTTCATCTGTAAAAGGATCTTGGTCAAACCAGAGATGCCCGCCGCAGATTCTGCATGACCGATATTGCTCTTCACACTTCCTATAGCGCAATATTGACCTTCTTTTGTACCCTCCTTGAACACCTTGCCCAAGCCTGATATTTCTATCGGGTCTCCCAAGCTCGTGCCTGTGCCATGGGCTTCTATATAACTGAAATCCGAGGGGCTTACCCCAGCTCTGTCCATGGCCTCTTTGATGACCATGGCCTGCGCATTGGGATTGGGTACTGTATACCCATTGGTTTTTCCTCCATGGTTCAAGCTAGTGGACTTGATCACACCATAGATACGATCGCCATCGGCCTCAGCACAGCTCAAAGGTTTCAGCAGTACGGCCCCAACGCCTTCTGAGGGCACATACCCTTCTCCACCTTCTCCAAAACTCTCACACCTGCCCTTATTGGACAGAAACCTACCTTGGCTGAGTACCTTGTATTTATTGGGGTGGATGCTCAAATTGACTCCTCCCGCAATGGCCATGCTGCAATGGCCGTTATGAATGGCCTCCATAGCCAAATGTATGGCTGTCAGAGAGCTAGAACACATGGTATCCAAGGCCATACTGGGACCGTGCAGGTTCAGGTAATAGGATACCCTATTGGCGATACTGCTGGGACTGCTCGGTAGCGATAGAGGATTGCCTTTCCGGGTTTCTTCCACTCCGAACAATTGGTACTCTGAATACATAACTCCTACATATACACCTACCGGTGCCCCTTTGGTCAAACTTTTTGAAGGATCCGTCTGTCGGAGGGTCTCCCTGGTATAGCCGGCATCTTCCATACAAGTCCAGGCCGTTTGCAGGAAAAGGCGTTCTTGGGGGTCCATTTGTACCGCCTCTCGGGGAGAGATATTGAAAAACAGTGGGTCGAACTTATCCATATCCTCAATAAAACCGCCCCATTTGCCATAACTTTTACCCGGTGTCCCTTTCTCTACATCATATATGCTTTCAGCATCCCATCTATCCAGTGGGATTTCCGTAATGCAATCTCGGCCCTCCGAAAGTACTTTCCAGAACTCTTTCATGGTGCTGGCCTGTGGGTATCGGCCGCTCAGTCCTATGATGGCAATCCCTTCTTTCTCAATAGCGCTTGAAGCCCCTTTCGTTTGTTTTGGCCTGAAGAGTGGGGTATGCTTAGGGGTCATTGCCTCTTTTAATGGTGCATTCTCAAAATCAGGTATCGATTTTTCTTTTGTATTGACACCTATTATCTCCAGTAGACGATCCGAATGTTCCGCTAAAAAATAGTCGACCAGCTCTGTTAGGTTCCGATACTCAAAGAACAAGGTACTCGGTAGGTTGTCGAAGGATTTGCTCAATTGCTGTGTGAGCTTTACGGTCAGCACTGAGTCGATTCCGTACTTCTCGAAGGCATCGGTTATTTTGATCTTATCTATGGGGAGCTTCAGTACCGATGAGAGTTCGGATTTGAAGTAGTGGATAACCTCTTCTCTTGTTTTTTCCGTTTTAACTGCCACGATGGGTTTGTGAGTAGCTGCGGAGATTGTTTCAGGTCTATTCAAAAGTGTCTTTTCCAACAAATTCCTTTTCCCATAGGTCACGACCCCATGGCTGTGCCGCTGTTTCAACAACTTATCAAATACCTGAAGCCCCACGGCGTTGGGCATGGCATACATTCCCATGCTCTGTTCTAAATATTCCTTGGTGTCCACATCTACCTTCATTCCTCCCGCTGCCCAGAGCGGCCAATTGATACTTATGGTGTGCCCCTTTCTTCGGCCTTTCCTTACCAATCCATTTCGAAGATGGGCATGGTTATCCAGCCAAGCATTGGCTGCCGAGTAGTCCCCCTGACCAATATTACCCGTGATACCGGCCATACTGCTGAAGTAGACCATGAAATCCAAATCCATATCCTTGGTCGATTCATCCAAAAATTTGGCTCCAAGGATTTTAGGATTCATGACCTCTCGTGAAGCTGCTGCGGTCCTGCTCTTTAAAAGACCATCTTTTAGCAGTCCGGCACTGTGGATGATGCCATCCAGTCTACCATAGGTCTCCATTATGTTATCCATGAGTTTTTGTACCGAAGACCTATCCGTCACATCGCAGGGGAGATAGACCGCTTTCATAACTTCAAGCTCTTCTTGAGACAAATGCCCCTTCTCACTACGTCCCACGAGTACCAATGTAGTATCCTTGACATTACTGATGTGCTCAGCGAAGGTTCGACCCAAGCCGCCGGAACCTCCAGTGATCAGGTACACTCCACCACTCTTTATCGCAAGGCCGTTTTCATTCACTTTTTCATCGAGAGGCCTCAGGTTCCGCACCTCCCTTATCCCGTTGAGGTAACGTACTTCTTTGTCCAAGGCGTGCCTTTCCGACTTAATGATTTCGGACAAAGTAGCTATATCATTTATTGTCAAGCGATCGACACCTATGGTTTTTCCCTTTATGTTCGGCATCTCCATGGACATTGTCTTGAGGAGAGCACTGACAAAGCCATGTTCAACATACGAGTCATTATCAAACAAGACCTGAACTTCCATCTCTTCTTTTGAGCTGATCATGGGTTGTAGCAATGACAGAACGTCTGCATAATAGTCCGATTCACCAGTATCTCCACCTATCGCTATAACCTCATCGATCAGCGTCTCTGTCAGCTTTTCGGCCAGAACACTTGAAGCACCGACCAAGATAACGAAAAGGGAATGGTGAGGGTCAGCGACTTTGTCCCTTATTATTGATTGCTCCCAGATAGGTTCATACATGTGAAGTCCTACCTCCTTGTTGTTGCCGTTGCTGCTGTTCCCGAGCGGTATCCTATCGGCCTGTCTTTTTCCAAAATCAGTTCCAATATCAAGGTTAAGAGCAACGAAACCCCTGAAACTAAGTAAGACCTCACCCGAAGAGGACAACATGTCCATATCAAAACCGTTGCGCTTACTTTGAGCGTGATTGTAGGAGTGCTTTCGCGCATAACACCATACGGCCTCTCGGACCGGACCATATATATTCACCTCTTCCAGACTAAAGGGCAGGCTCAGACCGCTTACCCGCTCTCCTTCCAAGCCAGTTCCCAGACAGGTCTGTAAAGCGCAGTCCAATAGTCCCGGTGGCAAGGTATACCCCTCCTCTTGTACAGGGGCAATCTTGCTCAAACATGCCGAACCATTATAATACATCCTCTCTATACCTTGAAAACTACTCCCGTACTCCAAGCCAAGATCTTTGAACATACCGTAGCATTCTTCACCACTTTTGGTCCCTTTCATGGTGGATTTGATTGATTCGACAGCTATAGGGTCAGGTTTAGTAAGCACTCTGGTACCCAAGCTACCCCTAGCATGTAGGTGTTCTGTTCCTAAGGCAACGCTAAAGATCTTATACTCCATTGCATCTCCTTTGTGTGATATAGTGAGCTGGATGTCCACGGGGCCTCCTTTGACGTACAGAGGGCGTAACCAGTTGACATTGGCGATTTGTGTTATGGAGCCTTCGATGCTCCGTTCGCCTGCCTCTCTGGCCATTTCCAGATAAGCTACTCCTGGCAGGATACGCTCCCCACTGACCTGATGATCTAGTAGAAAGGATTCTTTGCCTGTGAACACGCTCTTGAACTTCTGTTCCGATAGGCTAGAATCGTTGCTATGCAGTAGAGGGTGTAGTTTTACTGAGGTATCCCGGACATGGGGGTTTATCGGTTCAGGGATCCAGTAACGTTCTCTTGCAAAAGGGTAAGTAGGTAGACTGACCTTACTTGGGCGATGGGTCTCCTCATAGAGTAGGTTCCAATCGACCTCTACGCCCTGTATCCATAGTCGAGCCAGCGCATCCATGTCTTTTTCCCGCATTGTGGTTTCGATATAACTCCTTCCGGCATTTCCCTGAAGGATAAAACGATCTTTGTTATCATGGGTATTGCCAGCCAACAATTCCGTCTCATGTCCATTGACATACTTGGTCAGTCGTTCTTTAAGGCAATCAATATCAGGTACTACCATAGCCAGTCGCTCCTCCATAGGTTCCCGGCCTATCTGGAGCGTATAGGCGACATTGTATATGTTGGCGTTCTCATGGGTATCCAAGTAGGCCTGTAGGTCAAGGGCCCTCATTTTCAGGCGGTCTTTGTTTTTAGCGGAGAGCAAAATGATGGCCTGATCATTGCTATGATAGTGTGTTTTTTTTGAGGTATACTCTTCGATGATCACATGGGCATTGGCACCACCAAAACCAAAACTACTGATGCCTGCAACCCGTGGTCCGCCATTGATGGCATCCCACTGAGTGGTTTCTTTTTGAAGCTCAAAAGGACTCCCTTCCAGTCGTAGGTACTCATTAGGGGTCCTCAAATGAGGGTTTCCGGGAATCATCTTGTATTGTAATGCCATAAGTACTTTGAGCATACCGGCAATACCCGCAGCGGATTCTGTATGACCTATATTTGCCTTGACACTGCCTAGCTTGATACGGGGAAGTACAGGAGGCTGTAGGCCTTGCTCCTTGTACAGCTCTTCGAAAGCCATTTTCAATCCTTCTGTTTCAATAGGGTCTCCCAAGGCCGTCCCTGTCCCATGGGTCTCTATATAACTGACATCATCAAGGACTATACCCGCAGACTTGTAGGCTTTTGTCAAAAGTTCTTTTTGAGCTATAGGATTAGGAGAGGTGAGTGTATTGGCCCTGCCTCCGTGGTTTTCTGCCGTACCACGAATTACACCATAGATATGATCTCCATCTATTTCCGCTTGGTGCAAAGGTTTCAGGATGACAGTGCCTACACCCTCGCTACGTACATAACCATTGGCACGCTGATCAAAGGTCTTGCACCTGCCGTCCTTGCTAAGCATCCCCGCATCACTGAAAGACAAGGTCAAGTCGGGAGACAGCAGAGCATTCACACCTCCACATATGGCCATCATACAATGCCCGTTCCTGATGCTCTCAACAGCTCTATGAATCGCTATCAGGGAACTTGAGCAGGCTGTATCTATTGGTTCGCTGGGCCCATGAAGGTCCAGTAAATAAGAGATTCTGTTGACCAGTACGGAATGGGCCGAACCAGTAGGCAGCTGAGCCTCACCCTTCAAGTCTCCCCGCTCGCTGACAAGTGTCATATAATCCATATTGGATACTCCTATGAAAACACCCGTATCGGTCCCTTTTATGCGCTTTGTGGGTATCCCTGCATCTTCCAGTGCTCCATGAACAGATTCCAGTACTATACGTTGCTGAGGGTCCATCAACTCTGCTTCCCTAGGAGAAATACCAAAGAACAATGGGTCGAACTTATCTATATCCTTAATAAAACCGCCCCACTTCACCATAGCTTTTCCCTCCCGATAATGGTTCTTCCAGTCCCAACGGTCAGAAGGAACCTCTGTAATCAGGTCTTGATTGTCCCTTATGTTATCCCAAAAAGCATCTACATCCCTAGATTCGGGAAAACGACCGTTTATCCCTATAATGGCAATATCACAGCTCATCCGAGACTGAGGTATATCCTCAATCTCCTGCGGCACCTCTTCCGTACGCGGCCCTTTGTCTCTTATTGCCCTTGTCCCAAATTCAACCGAAACCGCTCCTTCTACGGCTGCTTCCGAGTCAATGGCATGGTAGGTCAACAGCATATCCACATGGTACTCTATCAGATAATCTACCAGTACTTCAATGGTCCTGTGGCTGTAAAATACCGTAGGTACAATATCCACTTCGTATTGCGTATTAAGCTTGTTACTCAATTGGGTAAAGAATATGGAATCAAACCCATAATCGGTCAGGCCTACATCTGGTGTTATCTCCTCAGCATCAAACTTGGCCAACTCGGCAATCAGCCCGATGAGATTATCACTGACCTGTTTTTTCAGGACAGGGGTAGGGATTCTCGAAGAAGTTTCGGCTGAACGAAATTTGCCAAGTAGGGTATTTTTTTTCAAAGAGTCATTCTGACCAAAAACGACAATGCCTTGATGAACGGACCGGGCAAGAAGGTATTCGAAAGCCAGTATCCCTTCTCTATTGGGCAAGGGGAGCATCCCTGTTTGTCGCTTTAAATGTGCGATTTTCTCTGGGACAACCTTCATCCCTCCGCTTTTCCATAAGGGCCAGTTGATACTTAGTGTATGGCCCCTACGCTTACCTTGCCTAACCAAGTCGTTACGATAGTGGGCATAACCGTCCAGCCAGGCATTGGCACTACAATAGGCCGCCTGACCGATGTTACCGGTGATGGCCGCTATACTACTACAATAAACCATAAAGTCCAAGTCGAGGTCCTTGGTCAATATATCCAGGTTTTTTGCTCCACTGAGCTTCGGCGAAAATACTTCTATAGCCTCTTTTTCTACCTTGTTCACTATAAGGCTGTCCTGATTTATACCGACACTATGGATAATACCATCCGGTTTTCCATAAGTCATGGTTATGGTATCGAGCAGTTCTTTTAGGGAGGTGATATTACTTACATCACCGGTGTGGTACACTGCATTGATGGATTTGAGTTCTTGCAGAGATAGCTTGCCCTGAGTACTCCTTCCGATCAGTACTGATAGTGTACCTTTGGTTTTAGCGATGTGTTCTGCAAAGATGAGTCCTAGACCACCACTACCACCGGTTATCAAATAAATCCCACCTTCCTTTATGGCAGGTCCGCTTTCTACGGTACCGAAATCTAAAGGCCTTATCTCATGTACTTGCCTTACTCCCTTATGGTAACGGACCTCTGCTTCTATAGCATACCTCTCGAATCCGATGACCTCCTTGAGAGCGTCCGCATCACATTGTTCCATACTGTCCACACCTATGGTCTTTCCCTTGAAGTTGGGAATCTCTAAAGCGGCGGTCTTCAGTAGACCACTGACAAAAGCGTGGTTCCGGTATGCCTCGTTTCTGTATACTATCAGGACATTGGTTTTTTTCTTGGAACTAGCTATATGCTGCAAGAGCGACAGTACCTGCATAAAGTAGTTTACTTCATCAGCAGCAGCATGGAGAGTCAGCACCTCTTCACCTAGCGACTCTGCCAGCATTTCGGCCAAGGGCGTACTCCCTCCTACGAGGATAATCTGATATGAAAAGTCCAATTCTTTTCCGGAAGGCTTTGGTGTTACCGCCTCCCAGACCTTATCGTACAAGTAGAGATCAGCTTCGTTTTCAAGAGCTTCTTGTAGACGAACTACGGGCTGCTGCTGTTCGGTATTGCTCTCAAGGGTCAGTGTCACCAAACCTCTAAAGCTCAATAGCACCTCTCCTGAGGCAGATAACATATCTATATCAAAACCATCGGCTCCTTCACCCAAATCCTGATGGGTGTACCTTTGTGCATAACACCAAAGTGTATCTTCGATAGGGCCATAAATGTTCACTTTTTTTACAGAAAAGGGCAGTCTCGGAGTCTTCAGGTCTTCCTCAAGCGCCGTCCCTATACAGGTCTGTAGGGCACAGTCCAATACGTATGGAGAGAGGACATAATCTTTCTGTTGAGTATGGACAATTCTGCATAAGGCTTCATTTTTCTTATAGTACATATTCTCTATACCACGGAAACCGTTGCTATGGTCCAGTCCCAAGTTATGGAAAATCCTATAGACCTCTTCTCCACTTCTTTGGTGGGCCATACCTCCGCGAAGCTGTTCTATATCGATAGGTTGTGGCTTAGTGAGCACTGTAGTACTCAACTGTCCTTGCGCGTATACCTGTCGGGATGTACCTATAGGTCTATATAGCTCATAAGCGATAGCCTCTTTCTCTTGGTAGACTCTGAGCTGTATTTCTTTGGGGCTGTCGTTGACAACTATTGGCCGAAGCCATTTCACTTGGGCAATCTGTGATATCGGCCTATCGATACTCCGCTCACCCGCCTCACGGGCCATCTCCAGATAAGCTACTCCAGGGAGCGTTTTTTTACCCTTGACCAAATGATCCGCAAAAAAGGGTTCCCTACCTGTGAACAGGCTGGTAAATCTCTGTTCCGATAGGTTGGATGTATTGCTGTGGAGCAAAGGGTGCAATACCGATGAGGCCTTTGGAAGGTCAGTAGTTGTCGTTTCAGAAATCCAGTAACGTCCTTGAGCAAAGGGGTAGGTAGGTAAGGAAATTTTCCGTGGACGGCTATCTTCTTCATACAATAGGTTCCAGTCTATTTTTACGCCTTCTACCCACAATTGGGCAAGGGATAGCAATTCTTTTTCTTTTAAGGCAGTCTCGATATAGCTCTTTCCTGCTTTTCCTTGAAGAAAAAAGGTCTTGTCCTCCCTTTGGGTATTGCCGCGTAGTAGCCCGGTCGTATCTCCTTGATGATAGTCGGCCAGTCGCGCTTTCAAGAAGTCAAGGTCAGGAGCCACTAGGGCCAACCGTTCTTCCATGGGTTCCCTTCCTACCTGTAGGGTGTAAGCTATGTCATACAGGTCAGCCTTGGAATGGTCACTCAGATAGGTCGCCAAATCCGCCACCTTTGCCTTTAGACGGCCCTCGTTCTTAGCAGAAAGTAGAATGATGGCCGGTACTTCGGTCCGGTACCGAACTGTTTGTGCGACATACTCTTCGATGACCATATGTGCGTTGGTTCCACTAAAACCAAAACTGCTGATGGCCGCCCGTCGAGGTGTTCCTTCTTCCACGGTCCATTGCCGTAAGGCATCATTGATATAAAATGGACTGTTCTGTAAAGAGATCAAAGGGTTTTCTTTTTCATAATTCAGTGAGGGGGGCAGTTGTTTATGCATTAATGATAACAACACTTTCTGTACTCCTGCAATACCGGCAGCCATCAGGGCATGACCGATATTGGTCTTCACACTGCCCAAACCACATAAGCCCTGGCGGCCTGATGGCTGCCCAAAAGACCTATTGAGTGCCTCGAATTCTATGGGATCGCCCAAAGCTGTACCTGTACCATGCGTTTCGATGTAACTGATGCTTTCTGAAGGTATTCCGTATTTTTCGTAAACTTTCTTTTCCAGTTTTTCTTGTGAGATGGCATTGGGAGCGGTGATACCGTTCGTCGTACCATCCTGATTTACGGCAGAACCTTTGATTATGCCATAGATACGGTCTCTGTCCCTTTCCGCATCCTTCAAGCGCTTAAGGACCAAGACACCCACCCCCTCTCCGGGGACAAAACCATTGGCCCGATGATCGAAAGTATAGCATAATCCATCCTCGCTCAGCATTCCGCTCTTACTGGCCATTTTGTAAAATGTGGGACCGGTATGGATATTTACCCCTCCGCTGAGCATGATATCCGTTTCCCCTTCTACTAAAAGCTTACAAGCCGAATCGATGGCCACCAAGGAAGAGGAGCAAGCAGTATCTATCGCTAATGCAGGGCCTGTTAGGTTAAGGTAGTAGGAAATTCTCGATGCCAGTATGGACGTGGTGTTTCCCCAAAAAGAAAAGGCTTCCTTTGATCGCTCTTCGTTCAGGTAATCTCCGGTAGCCGCACCTACGACAACACCGCAGTTTGCTCCGTTCAATTGACCCGCAGCAATACCGGCATCTTCGAATGCCGCCCAACAATGCTGTAGGAACAGTCTTTGCTGAGGATCCATATGCTCTGCTTCACGTCCGGATATCCGAAAGAACATGGGGTCAAACTTATCTATTCCTTTCAGGAAGCTGCCCCACTTGGCATAGGTCTTATCGGACTCGGACCTGTCGGGGCTGTAATGCTCGGCAATACTCCACCTCTCTTCCGGGACTTCTTCGATCAGGCTTATACCATCTCTCAAGACTTTCCAGAACTCCTGAAGATTGTCAGCACTGCCATACTGCCCACTCATGCCGATTATGGCAATATCAGTTGACTTTGTGTTCCTCTCTTCTGGTGAAGGGTTTGCTCTGTGATGGCCAAGGGGCGGCCTTATGCCCTTTCTTTCGTTAAAAGTCCCATTTGACTTTGTGGAGCTTTCCTCCGAATCAGAAGTCGTCACGAACCTATCCCTAACCTTCCGATCGTTTCTTTCTCCACGATACCGGAGGGGTACATCCTCTTTCTGTCCTACTTTTTCCTCCGCTTCGACAATGGTATCGCCATGTTTTCGTACAATATAAGCAGATAGTTCTCTGATATTAGGATAGCTGAATATTATCGTTGGACTCAACTCGATGGACAATGCCTCACTGATATTGGTCACCAGCTGATTACCCAAAATGGAATCAAAACCATAGTCCCTGAAATTTTCATCGAGGTCAAACTCTGCTTCGGGAAGTCTTATGGTTTTTGATGCTATATGGGTCAGCTTATCGTATAGACCATCCAGATTCCTTTTCCCTGTAACCATTGTGAGTTTATCATTCATTTTAGTTGTTTCTTTAGTTTCTTTCCGATACTTAGCTTGAGGTGCTGGACTGCTATGTAAAAACTCCCCATTACTCTTGGTGAGGATAAGTTGTTGAGGGAGGTCCTTACTTTCCAGAAGGATCTTTGTCATTGCATAACCTTCCAGTTCCAATATCTTCTTCCAGTTCTCACCAGAGATACCTGGGCTCCCTGGCAGTCTGATTTCTTTGTCTTCATGGGACCACCATCCATCCAATAGCCCAAAAATAGTCGTTGTGAAAATTTCTTTTCTGGCTATTTCATTCAACAGCAATACTCCGTTATGTTTAAGCACAACTTTGATGTTCCTCAGTGTGGCGGACATGTCTTTGGTCGCATGGAGCACGTTAGTGGCTATGACCATATCACAACTTCCCTGCATCAACCCTTGATCCATAGGGGAAGTCTCCACATCAAATAGCATTGTCTCCAGATAAGGCGCTATCTCTTTATAGTTCTCCTCTGCATGGATCAAAAAACTTTTTGATCTATCCGTATAGATGTACCGTATATGTTCTTTAAACTCTGCCAAGATCTTGAACAAGAATAAACTGGTCCCCCCGGTACCCGCACCTACTTCCAATAGGGTCAATCGCTGTCCTGGGCTTAACTTTGAAATATTTTCTCCTACCAAAGCCCGTACCCAATGTGCCATGCCTTCATTGAAAAAATCTGCTTGAGGGTTATCCTTGTAAATGCCCGATACCAATGCAAAGCTTCCTTGGGGAAAAATTATATCCGTAGCGAGTACTTCCCCTTTCAAGATAGCCGCATAAGACCTAAGACAGGTGGCCAGCAATCTTGTATGAGCCTCGTAGTGAAGGGAATTTTCCTTCAGTTCGGTCAATGATCGTGATAGGTCGAAGCTCCTGACCTCGTTCACCATCTTTGGAGAAATCTGCACTTGATTATTTTCAAATGTCAGGTAAGCCTTCGCCTCCAAATCATGGAGCAGTTCACTGAACAAGTGCTTGTATTTGTCGATGACCCCCAGTTTAGCTCCCAGTTCTTCCTTTGATGTTGCCGTATAGGTCCTTACACCCATTGCTATCATTAGCTGCAAAACAGCTGTATAACAAAGATTGTCCAGCATCGATTTTCCATCTGCATCAAAATCAGGACGAGGCAATTTCAGGATAGGGACTTCAATGAGGGTGCTTACTTCTTGGCTGTCCATCCGTAAACTATAATCTATCACTGTATGGACTATGGGTACTTTGTCAGCAATAGTCTTGAGGACCAGCAGTTTTCTTTCTTCTCCTGCCATCAAGTACTCTAGGGCTTCCATTCCCTCCTCACTACTGATACTACCAATGCCCTGTAGTGCCATTTCTTCTTTATACGCTGACTTGGCGACAACGCCTACCTCTCCCCAGTAGCCCCAATTCATCGTTCTACATGAAATTCCGTATTTCTGCTCTACCTCTAGGGCATAGCTGTCCTTATAGGTACAGCCGGCAGCATAATTACCTTGTCCAGATGCAGTGATATAGCTTTGCGCGGAGGAATAGAAGCAGATAAAGTCCAGAGGTTCTTTTCGGAAAGCTTCTATCAAATGGTGACTCGCTATGGATTTTGAATCGAACGATTTTCTGAAGTCCGATAATTCCATGTTGACCAATAGCCTGTCATGGAGGACAATGGCCGAGTGAAACAGTCCATGGACGGCCTTTTCTTTCTGTTTGATTCGCTCATAGGCTTGTAATACACTGGATTCGTCCGTCGCATCACAGGGGATATATTCGAGAAATGAAGCATAGCGAAGTAGGGATTCTCGGGCTGCCTCTGACAACTGATCGTAGGGCCTTCTTCCCAGCCAATAGATGCGGGAGCCATATTTCTCTATTAAGTATTCGGTAGTTGCCCTTCCGATGCCCCCGGCACCTCCCAGAATTACATATACGCCGGATTGTCGGAAGTTATCCTTGGTCATTTTTGTGGGAAGGGTGACCGGCACCCATTTTTCATGGTAAGCGATTCCGTCTCTCAAAGCCCAGGCCTTTACCGCTACTCCTTTAGAAAATGGAATACGCGACAGGTTCGATAATGTGGGTTCTTGGTCGACATCGATTCTTCGAATAGCCCACTCAGGCTCTTCTTTGGCCAGAGAACCCACTAATCCTGTTATCCCTGCACCTGCTGCATGTACGCTATCATTTTCAAACACCTGTTGTGTAGCATAGGTAAGTACTGTCAGTTCCACTGCATGATGGCCTCGATGTTGTATTGACTTCAAGCTATGAAATACCGAAAGCTCCATAGTATCGATAAGGTCGGTCTGCTTTGTACCTATTTTACCGTATTGATGCAGTCCCTGTACGAGGTATATCGAACTGATATTGGGGTCAATCGCTTCAAAACTTTGATGGAGTACTACTTTTGCGCCCTGTGATTCGAGCATCGACCTCAATCTTTCGGAAAAGGCGTTCTCTTGGCCTACGATAGCCACGGTACCCTTTGCCAAGACCTCTGTATCCAGCAATGCCCCGCGCTGCCATAGTGATTTGCAGTGCATGATACTACCTACTGTCATGGAGGGGGCAAGGTGGCCGTTCGCTATCGAAGTGGTCTCATCGGTATTTTCCAAGGTGAGGCAAAAGAGTTCTCTAAAGGACAATACTACCTCTCCGGAAGCAGTAAGCATGTCTATATCATAGCAGCTCATCGCCTCGTCTTTCTGCTCGGAGTTCGTGTTTCGGTACGCATGGCACCAGACCGTATCTTCCACAGAACCATAGATATTCACCTCACTGATACTGAAGGGAAGTTTTAGTGCAACACTCCCCTTACTCCCAAGTTCTATCCCGATACAGGTCTGTAGGGCGCTGTCCAGTAGGCCAGGTGGTAGGATATAGCCTTTATTCCCTTTGGTGGGGATCAGTTTACTCAAGGCGGATCCTTCTTTGTGATATAGGGTCTCTATGCCCCGAAAACTCCGACTATACCCCAGACCGATGCTTTCAAATATACCATAGACCTCTGCTCCACTTTTTCGATTTTCTTTCGTGGCCAGCAAGGTATCGATATCATAAGGCTGTGGCTCCGGGCCAACTGTAGTTCTCATTTTTCCCTGCGCGTGTATGTGTTCCGATGCTGTGATGCTACTGTATACTTCGAAAGCTATTGTGTCGTCCTTTAGAAAAACACGTAACTGCACTTCGGCGGAAATACTGCCCACTACTATAGGGTGTAAGCAGCTGACATCAAAGATTTGATTAATCGGTGCTTCTATACTTCGCTGGCCAGCTTCACGGGCCATCTCCAGATAGGCAACGCTGGGCAGGATTTTCTCCCCTTTGACACGATGGTCGTTTAGGAAGAATTCTTTTCCAGTGAATAGGCTACTGAACTTTTGTTCCGATAGGTTGGAAGTATTGCGATGCAGCAAAGGGTGCAGTTTTGTTGAATTGTCAACAGGCATACTTATCTTCTCCATCTTCTTCTCTTCCCGGAGCCAGTAACGCTCTCTGACAAAGGGGTAAGTGGGCAGGTTTATCTTGTTGGGACGGACAGCATCCGTGTACAATACATTCCAATCGATGTCGGCCCCTTTCGTCCAAAGCTCAGCAAGAGACTTGATATCTTTGCTTTTTATCGCTTTATCGATGCGAGCTTCTTCTGCTTCTCCCCCTGAGGAAGGATTTCTTCTATTTTTTTTGACATTGCCAATAAATATCTGCTGCCCGTCCCCCTTTGTATAATTCTCCAGTTGCACCTTCAGTGTTTCCGGATTTTCAGTAACCAAAGCCAAACGCTCTTCCATAGGTTCCCGACCTATTTGCAATGTATAGGCGATATCGTGCAGGTTGGCTTCATTATTTGTTTTCAGGTAAGCAATTAAGTCAAGAATCCTTGCCTGCAAGCGGTCTTTGTTCTTTGCCGATAGTAGAACAATGGCCGCATCCTGACTTTTATAATGGGTCGGTTGTTGTGGATACTCTTCAATGACTACATGTGCATTGGCTCCACCAAAGCCGAAGCTGCTCACTCCTGCTATACGGGGCCGGTTTTCATTTTTCTCCCATGGGGTAGTTTCCTTTTGTAATTTAAAAGGAGTGTTTTCCAATTGTAGGTATTCATTTGGGGTACTCAAATGGGGATTTCCCGGAATTGTTTCATGCTGTAGTGCCTGCACGACCTTCAGTACACCGGCAATCCCCGCAGCGGATTCCAAATGACCGATATTGGTCTTGACACTCCCCAAGCTGATGTGCGGCACGGTAGAAGGCTCCATACCCCGCTCTTTATAGAGTTCGTGAAAGGCTGTTTTCAACCCTTTTACCTCAATGGGGTCACCTAGACTCGTACCCGTGCCATGGGCCTCGATGTAACCGACGCTTCTCGGGTCTATGTTTCCGGATCTATAGGCACTGAGCAAGAGTTCTTTTTGTGCCAGAGGATTGGGAGAGGTCAATGTATTGGCCTTGCCTCCGTGGTTTTCTGCCGTGGCAGGGATGACAGCATAGATACGGTCGCCATCTCTCTCCGCCTCGCTCAGGGATTTGAGGATAACGATACCCACTCCTTCCCCTCGGACATAGCCATTGGCTTTTTCATCAAAGGTCTTGCAACGGCCATCCTCACTCAACATGCCTGCTTCTCCGAAGGACAAGGACAGTTCTGGGGAGAGTAGTGCATTTACCCCTCCGGAGATGGCCATGGTACATCGACCACTCCTGATATGTTCTACAGCCCGGTGGATCGCTATCAGCGAACTCGAACATGCCGTATCTACAGGTTCGCTTGGACCATGCAGGTCCAATAGGTAGGAAATTCTGTTGACCAGTACAGAATGAGCCGCTCCAGTGGAAATCTGTGCGAGGTCCGATAACACTTCACGATTCATCAGAAGCGTCATATAGTCCAAAGTAGACACTCCTATAAAGACCCCGGTATTACTACCCTTGATACTTCCCGAGGATATCCCGGCATCTTCCAGAGCCCCATACACTGCCTCTAGTGCGATGCGTTGCTGTGGGTCCATGGACTCCGCTTCACGGGGGGAGATACCGAAAAACAATGGGTCGAACTTATCCATATCCGATATGAAACCTCCCCATTTTATCCTATTATCTGATTGTGCTGTGTTGGGGGCGGTCCTCCAATCCCAGCGGTCGGGCGGGACTTCGGTAATCGAATCTTTGTTGTTCTTGATATTTTGCCAAAAGGTCTCCACATCGGGAGCACCTGGAAATCTGCCGCTGATACCTATGATGGCCACCGGCTCTTCTTGTTTACCGGGAACAGCTCCTTCGATTTCCCTACTTTTCATTTCGGTCCGTAAAAATCTCTTACTTTGTGCTTTGGGGCTGATGACAGGACGAGGCTTTGTTTCTTCTATAGCATTGATGGAATGGTATTTTAGAAGTTGCTCAGGGTAGTCCGTCAATAGGTGACCTACCAAGGCATCAATGGTACTGAAACTATAGAATAATGTAGGCATAAGCTCAATGTCGTAATGGATATTGAGTTCGTTACTCAACTTGGTCAATGATACTGAATCGAAGCCATAATCCCCTAGATTTTCTTCTATGGATATCTCGTTGATATCTAGCTTCAACAATGCTGATACCAGTCCTAAAACCGTGTCCGTCACCTCTTTTTTTATCACTGGGGAGGTAAGGGTGTCAGAGGATGCCCCACCTTGGGAGGGGGTAGTACTTCGCCCGGTCAGCTTCTGTAAAGCGTCACTTTGACCAAAAATCACCGTACCTTGCCCCAGTTGCTTCCTCAAAAGGTGCTCGAAGGCCAGGAGACCATCTTTTGTAGGCAATGCCTGTATACCTATTCTCTGCGCTAGGTATTCAGTACTATCCTTGTCCAACTTCATACCTCCATCTTTCCACAAAGGCCAGTTAATGCTCAGGGTATGTCCTTTTCTTTTGCCTTCTCTGACCAGTCCGTTACGGTGTGCTGCGTGGTTATCCAACCATGCATTCGCACTGGAATAATCCCCTTGCCCAACGTTGCCCAGTACACCGGAAAGACTGCTAAAGTAGACCATAAAATCCAAATCCAATCCCAATGTCGATTCATCCAGATTCCGCGCACCTATAATTTTAGGGTTCAGTACCTCTAGCGATTTTTCCGAAGAGCCATTGACCATGAGGCCATCCTGTATCACTCCTGCACTGTGGATAATCCCATCCAAGCTTCCATACCTCTCGATGATAGTGTCGATCAGTTCCTGAACGGAAGACCTGTCCGTCACGTCACAACAATGATAGACTGCATTGATAGATTCAAGTTCTTTCGGAGATAGGCTGCCTTTCTCCCTCCTTCCTGTCAGGACCAATTTTGTATCCTTTACCTTACTGATGTAAGTGGCAAAAATATATCCCAAACCGCCCGTACCGCCCGTAATCAGGTACACACCCCCATCTTTTATGGATAGGCCGGTTTCTTGCAGTTGGCTATCCATGGGCTGAAATTCAAGAACCTGTCTTTCGCTATGGATATAACGGATTTCTTTGTCTTTAGTGAGCCTTTCTGATTGGATGATATCCATTAGATCAGGGATTTCATTGACCGTAAGGCTTTCGACACCTATTGTTTTCCCACTTATATTTGGAGTTTCCAATGAGGCTGTCTTCAACAGTCCACTGATGAAAGCAAAGTCGAGATAGGAATCCTGTTCATACAGCACTAGTACTTCAACTTGTTCTTTGGAACCTGTCTTAGTGCGAAGGAGTGAAAGCATGGCGGTATAATACTCTATTTCAGTGGTACCTACCCCTACTGCCCTGACCTCTTCCACTAGGGATTTTTTCAGCTTTTCAGCCAAGAAGTCCGTCCCTCCTGCCAAGACTACTAGGCATGAGCCTGTGGGAGTGTCCTCCATGTCCTTTGCATCCGATACTTTCCAAAGTGGGCCGTACAGGTGGAGCGCGGCTTCTTTTTTAGGGGCAGTCAATAGATCGTTGCTCTTGCCTTCACCAAATTGTCCGTCCATCCCGGCAAGGATCACCAAACCTTTTAAGGCCAACAGCACTTCTCCAGAGGCGGACAGCATAACGATATCATAACTGTCCGCTCGTTGTTTTGTGTCCGTATCCTTACGGGCGTAACACCAGACCGTGTCACTGACGGGGCCATGGATATTGACTTCTTGTATACTGAAGGGCAGTCCCAGTGTACCCTTCCCTTCCTCGCCAAGGCCTATGCCCATACAGGTCTGTAAGGCACTGTCCAAGAAGCCCGGTTGCAGGACGTACCCCTCTTCTTTGGTCAAAGTAATCTTGCTCAGGCTTGCCGAATCGTTGAAATACACCTTTTCTATACCTTGAAAACTACTGCCGTACCCTAATCCAAGGTCTTTGAAGCGCCTATAACAATCAGTTCCGCTTTTTTGGCCCTCCATATCTGAAAGCAGGGACGTTATATCGATGGGTTGCGGTGAGGAAAGTATCGTGGCCCCCAAGCTCCCTTGAGCATGTATATGCTCTGATTGTACAGTATCGGTATAGATTTGGTAAGCAATAGTGTCTCCTTCAGGGAAAACGCGGAGCTGCACAGTGGCAGGGCTATCGCTCACCGATATCGGTTGCCACCAGTTGACATGGCGAATTTGGGTTATCAAAGCTCCCATGCTCCGTTCGCCCGCTTCACGGGCCATTTCCAAGTAGGCCACACCGGGCAAGACCCTTTTTCCTTTGACACGATGGTCCATCAGGAAGGATTCCGTGCCTGTGAATAGGCTGCTGAACTTTTGTTCTGTTAGGTCTGATGTATTACTGTGCAGCAAGGGATGCAGTTTTACCAAAGTACCCATTCCTCCGGCACTGGATGATTCCGACACCCAGTATCGGTGCTTCGCAAAGGGGTAAGTCGGTAGGCTGATTTTATTAGGGCGTCCCTCTCCGTCGTACACCAGGTTCCAGTCGATGTCCACACCCTGTGTCCAGAGTTGGGCCAGCAAATCCAGTTCTTTTTCCTTTATGGCGGTTTGTATATAACTCTTCCCTGCGTTTCCCTCAAGCACAAGCCCTTTACCGTCTTTTTTGGTATTGCCGACCAATACTTGAGACCTATCTCCTCGGACATATCCCAACAATCGCTCTTTAAGGGTTTCAAGTTCATACACCACAATGGCCAATCGCTCCTCCATGGACTCCCTACCTATCTGGAGTGTGTAAGCGAGGTCATAAAGATCAACATCACCATTGCTATCTAAGTAAGCTATCAAATTGATAACCTGCTCTTTCAAACGGTCTTTGTTTTTTGCGGATAGCAAAACAATGGCTGCATCATCGCTTTGGTAGTAGATAGTTCGTGGCATGTATTCTTCCATGACCAGATGTGCATTACTCCCTCCGGCTCCGAAACTGCTCAGCCCTGCCAATCTTGGCCTTCCCTCTTCTGTCACCCAATCCTCCAATACCTGCTGTACTTTAAAGGGTGTCCTAGCAAAATCTATGTTCTTGTTCAAACTTCCCGAATGTAGGCTCGGAACCAGTTGTCCATGCTTGAACTGTAATAAAATCTTGGTCAGGCCGGATATACCCGCAGCGGATTCTGCATGACCTATGTTGCTCTTCACACTTCCTATGGCACAGTATTGACCTTTTTTTGTACTGCTCTTGAATGCCTTGCTCAATCCTGAAATCTCTATCGGATCTCCTAGACTCGTGCCTGTACCGTGGGCCTCGACATAACTGAAGTCTTCCGGTCTTACCCCCGCTTTGTCTATCGCATTTCCGATCAGCGATGCCTGTGCTTTGGGATTGGGAACTGTATAGCCATTGGTCTTTCCCCCATGGTTCAGGCTACTGCCCTTGATCACTCCATAGATGTGGTCACCGTCGGCCTCTGCTTGGCTTAAGGGTTTTAGAATAACGGCCCCGACTCCTTCTGAGGGAACATATCCTTCTCCACCCTCCCCAAAACTCTCGCACCTGCCTTTGTCGGACATAAACATGCCCTGACTGAGGATCTTATATTTGTTGGGGTGTATGCTCAAATTGACCCCTCCCGCGATGGCCATACTGCATTGGCCATTGCGAATGGCCTCCATGGCCAAGTGTATCGCTGTCAGGGAACTGGAACACATCGTGTCCACCGCCATACTGGGGCCCTGTAGGTTCAAGTGATAGGATACTCTATTGGCTATACTGCTAGGGCTGCTCCATGTGGACAGTGGGCTTCCTTTGGCACTCTCTTCCGTGCCCAGTAACTGATATTCACTGTACATAACACCTACATATACTCCCACATGCCCCTCTTTGATGAGGTCATCTGTAGCACCTATGCTCTTTAGTGCTTTCCTAGTATAACCTGCGTCCTCCATGCAACTCCATGCCGTTTGCAGGAAAAGACGTTCTTGGGGATCCATATATTCGGCCTCGCTAGGGGAGATATTGAAAAACAGAGGGTCAAACTTATCCATATCCTCGATAAAACCACCCCATTTGCTGTAACTTTTGCCCGGTATGTCCTTTTTCGAATCGTACATTCTATCAACATCCCATCGGTCTGAGGGGATTTCCGTGATACAATCCTTACCTGTCGAAAGGATTTTCCAGAACTCCTCGATGGTATTGGCCTGCGGGTATCGGCCACTCAAGCCTATGATAGCGATATCCTCCTGTGCGGTTGCGACTTTCGGAGTCTTTGCGGCCTGCCTTGGTTCCAAAGGGTGGAAACGCTTGCGGCCCATAATACCTTTGGAGCGAGTATTTCCGTAACTGTCCGCTGACCTTTGGGATTGGCCAGTGGTCTTGGCATTGGTATCCCCAATGATTTCACTCAGGCGTTCGGGGTATTCTGCCCTAAAGTATTCGATGAGTTCTGTCAGGTTCTGACACTCGAAAAACAAGGTACTCGGCAGGTTCTGGAAGGATTTACTCAGTTGACGGGTCATCTTTACTGTCATCATCGAATCTATACCGTATTTCTCAAAGGCGTCACCTAAGTTGATATTCTCCACAGGCAGCTTTGAGAAGTCCGATAGCAGTGATTTGAAATAGTGAGCGACCTCTTCTTTTATCTCACCCTTTCCTGACACTTCCCGAAGCTCTTGGTCCATGGAGTCATCGGTTTCCTTCGGAACAAAGCGCACTTCTGACAGGGCCACAAAATCCCTGAAAACCAATAGCACTTCTCCCGAGGCGGACAGCATATCGATATCATAACTGTCTGCCCGCCGTTTTGTACCTGTGTGTTTACGGGCATAACACCAGACCGTGTCACTAACGGGGCCGTGGATATCGACCTTTTGTACACTGAAGGGCAGTCCCAGTGTACCCTTTCCGTCCTCGCCAAGGCCTATGCCCATACAGGTCTGTAGAGCACTGTCCAAGAGGCCCGGTGGCAGGACGTATCCCTCTTCTTTGGTCAAAGTGATCTTGCTCAGACAGGATGACCCGTCGAAGTATAATTGCTCTATCCCTTGAAAACTGTCCCCATATTCCAGACCGAGGTCCTTGAAGAGTCGATAACAATCTGTTCCGTTTTTTTGATCATCCATGCCCGAGAGTAAAGCATCTATGTCAAAGGGTTGTGGACGGGAAAGTACAGTGGTCCCTAGACTTCCCTGAGCATGTACCTGCTCTGATTCCACTCCACGAGTATAGACCTGATAAGCGATAGTGTCCCCTTCGGGGAAGACACGGAGCTGTACTGTGGCAGGGCTATCGCTCACCGTTATCGGTTGCCACCAGTTGACATCAAAAACTTGGCTTACCGAAGCCCCCATACTCCGCTCACCTGCTTCACGGGCCATTTCCAGATAGGCCACTCCGGGCAAGATCTTTTCTCCTTTGACACGGTGATCCATCAAAAAGGACTCCGAACCGGAGAATAGGCTACTGAACTTTTGCTCAGTGAGGTCCGATGCATTACTGTGCAGCAAGGGATGTAGTTTTGCTAAGGTATCCATACCAGTGTCTCCGGATACTTCCGGCACCCAATAACGGTGCTTTGCAAAGGGATAGTGCGGAAGGCTCACTTTATTGGGAAGCTCATATCCATCATACCATAAACTCCAGTCAATTTTGAGGCCCTGCAACCATAGTTGTGCCATAGCATAGGGGTTTCTCTCTTTTACGGCTGTAGCTATCTTCGTTTCATTTGTTGAAACAGTTGCGCTATCCGTTGTCAATAGTTGGCCATTTGTCTTCCCTTTCAAATATCCTGAAAGCTCCATTATCAAGGCCTCCGTATCTTCCACGACCAAGGCCAAACGTTCTTGTAGAGAACTCCTCCCTACCTGAAGTGTATAAGCGATATCAGCTAGGGTATTGGCATTTTTTCCTTTGAGGTGTTCGAGAAGGTTTTTAGCGACCAACTTCAAGCTTTGTCTATCTGCTGCCGAGAGAAGAACAATGAAAGGTTCATTTTGAACTTTTGATGATCCGCTCTTCGCCTCAAGGCCCTGCATGTATTCCCTGATTACTAAATGGGCATTGTACCCTCCCACCGCAAAGGCATTTATACCTGCTAGCCTAGGTGCTTCTTTTCCCTTTTTACCTGTCCGTAACCATGGCACATTCTCTTGGCCAAGTGCAAACTTGGCAGTATCCAGACCCAGACCTGCATCTATTTCCTCCAGCCCTTTGATACCAAGAATCAAGCCCCGCTGAAGTTGTAACAAGAGTTTGACCAATGCCACCAAACCAGAGGCGGCTTCGGTATGTCCGATAGCTCCTTTTGCTCCCGAAAGCTGTATCTTGGTACTATTGTTTTCCCCCTTGTCCAATGCTTTTTTAATAGCAGCGATTTCTGCGAAGTCCCCTTCTTTGACTCCCGAGGCATGGCATTCGATCAAACTCAAGTCCGATGGTTCGATGGCCGCACTTTTCCAAGCATCGATCATGACTTCCGCCTGTTTCTCTACATTAGGGGCGATAATGGAAAATGTCTTGCCGCTATTGTTTGTCGCAACACTCTCTACAATACCATAAATCCGGTCGTTGTCTTCACGCGCCTTTGACAGTGATTTCAAAACAACTGACACGACCGCCTCACCTCTTAGCTGCCCTTGGCTCTTTTCACTGAACAGGTAAGGTTGCTTTTCCTGGGTTAAAATAGTATCCTGCCTCACCAGAAAGCCGTACCGGTGGAGCAATAGGTTCACCCCTCCGATGATTGCCCGGTCGATCTTTCCTTCGCTGATGGAGCGGCAAGCTTCATCGATAGCAAACAATCCACTGGCGCACTCTGTATTGATAAATTTGCAAGGACCCTGAATGTCAAAAAACCGCGCTATCTTTGCAGGGAACATGGCAGTTTCGTTCCCCATCCAGTAATAATCGTTGAGCGGCACCCGAGCTTCCTGAACCAGTTTGGCATAATCACCCGATATCGTCGAAATAAACAGTCCGGTCCTTTTTCCTTTATAATCGGACGATGGATGGCCACTGTCTTCCATACTATGCCAAATCACCTCCATCAACAAACGTTGTTGCGGGTCCATGTACTCCGCTTGTAGGGGTGAGATATTGAAAAATGAGGCATCAAAGCTGTCAATGTTATTCAACAGTCCCGCATATACCTTCTCTGCTCCTAACTTAAGGTACTTACGCGCCTGTGATATGTCCGAAAATGCTCCTTGATGTTCGAGCAGTAGTTTCCAATAGTCTTCTACAGAATCAGATTTCGGGAATCTCCCCGCCATACCGACAATCGCCACCTGCTCTCTACGGGGTGATGATACGGCATCTTCCTCTTTTACCGACCGGTCCTTATTGTTTGTATTTTGTTGAGCTTTGTTTTGAATCGATGCAACCTGTTTGCCTTGAAACAGTTGTTTTTTTCGTGTGCCATGCCCTCCAAAATCCGTCCCCAAGAAGAAGATATAATTTTCCGGTTGTGTGAACAATCGTTCGATTTTTCCATCTTTTGTTTCAAATTCAAGAATAGCGACCATACCATTCGTCCCGGAAGTAAGGGAAGGAAGGGAGTTATCGAACTTCACACGTACCATGACGGAAAGTCTGTTTTTTTCATGGATGTACACTTCATCAAAACGGCTTGGCTTTTGTTCGCCAAAAGCCGTATGAAGTACATACGCGAATGTTTTCCATGATGCTATTCCTTCACCCCTGTCCTCACCACTAGTATAGACCATACTTGGGTTCATCACATCGGAAATCTCCTTAATGGGAGTCCGCCCAAAGAAACAATCGTTCATCTTGTCAAACAGATGGGCCATCGCTGCTGTCACGCTATCCGTGGTCTGAAAAAGACCGTTTTCACTTTCCACAAACCTCTTGCCCCGCAGCACTTCCGGATAATCCATGACCGTATCGGATAAACCTTGTCCCATTAGGTATAGAAAGTCAGGCGCCTGTTCCCATTTTTCGGCAATCTTACCATCCTCTATCCTAAAGACTATCTTGCAGAAATTGGATAGCGTATTTCCTTCCTTGATATCTTCATGCCAAGTCGCGGAGGACCAGCGGAAATAAAGAAGTACCTTATCCTGATAGGAAAATGTTTTGACAGGCAACAAATCGAGGTCTTGGGTAGTCCGTTTTGCTATTCTCAGAAACTTATAGTAGTTCTGTACTCCTTTGATGGCTTTATCATGGTAGTGAAAAATAAATGATGGAGCAAACAGTGTATGAAACCGCTCTACGGGCAACTGCCCGTTCCAAGCCTTTCTAAACAACCGTACTATTTCAGTACCCCACTTCTGATTATAATTTACCGGTATCTCTCTCATAGCTGAACAGTTTTTGAAGAATCCAGAAACAATGACTGTTTTTCATTTCGAACCTCATTTCCCTTGAGATAGGGCAAGGTTACTTTCCGGTTCTGTATAGCCATTTCCGAGAATTTCTCGAAGATTTCGGCAGTTTGTTCTTTCCTGTTGACCGGAGTTGCATGAGTGGCTATTTGTTTTAAAAAATCAAAATATGCTTTATCGATGAGCACATCCTCTTCCCATAATGAGTTGCCAAGTTTAGCCGTTTCTGACCCCAATCCCTTCTTGAACATAAAATAGGAAGCAATCCGTCTTCTGGACTGTTCTATGATACCGGACAGGAACTTCATGGCATCGACTGCGCCGAGATCGGAATCCAATAGGGCATCGTATACTTTTTGTGTCTGAACAAAACCCTGAGTATGGTTGGTATAGTGTTCTCCATAGATTTCCGGTTGTGCTATGATCTTATCGGCCATCGCGGCCATGCAGGTCACGATACTTAGATTGGAGCCGGAAGTGAACCAAGCGTTGATGCCACTTCCTCCTACAAGAGCCCAGTTTTTTCCGACCAATCTGTCGTAGGCATAATGCTGGGATGGAATGGAAACGATTTCCTTTCTTCTGGGAAAATACTCGGTATAATCCAACCCCCTGTTCTGATAGGCTTTGCTGAGCAGGGCCATTATCTCCTCTGCGGTTTTATCTCCGATATCCATAGGATTCATGCTGATGCCCACAGAAATATAGTCTCCCAAGGGAATAAGCCATGAAATTCCTTTTAACCCATCGGTATTGCCTTGAGCTTGCAACAAAGTGGTCGCATGAATCCATGGAACATTGTCAGCATTACAGGAAGTACCCGAGTTCTTTTTTGAATAATGTGTGAAAAACACGCGGCGTTGCTCATCAAAATTTTTGAAGGGAATATTCATTTTGTTTCCAAGTAGCCGCACGTGATTGGTACAATCCCATACGAACGAAGGGACGATAGTAGCATGATCTTTGAGGTGAATGCCATTCACCTGATCTGTTTTTTCATTGAACTCGATATCTGTCACCATATCCTGAATCCAATAACACTCTTTTGAACGGCTCACTTCATCATAAAGGGCTCTATCGAAGCCAATACGGTCAACATGTATGAAACTGTTCGTCTGTTCATCTTTATCATCACTGAAAACCGCTTGTAAGGTCCTGAAGTAATCGAACCTAAGTCCGGATACGCGGTCTCCCATGTAAAATGGTGTTACCTCCTTGGCATAAAAGTACTGAGCGTAGTCCTTGAATTCTTTGGTAAATTCGATGCTTACCAGCTCTGTCATGGATTCGCCCAATCTTGGGCTATCTTCCAGCATGGGTTTACCTATAATGATATGTGCTATTTTTTTCCGGCTCAGCTTACGGCTGATCAACATCCCTGCTATACCTCCTCCGATGATGACGGGAACCTGTTGGGGCAGATTCCCTTGAGCCATCTCCTTTACTTGGGTCTTAGGTGGCGCAGTATTGGGATCTTCGAACAAAGAATCCACTTCCAAGCTCATCCAATCTGTCTCATTTATCGTGTTTTCCTTAGTGTTATTGACTTCCAGTGGTAAAGGCGATGAGGAATCCGGGTTTTCCATACGTGCCAGATACGC
This sequence comes from uncultured Cyclobacteriaceae bacterium, assembly GCA_947492745.1. Lineage (GTDB taxonomy): Bacteria > Bacteroidota > Bacteroidia > Cytophagales > Cyclobacteriaceae > Aurantiphycus > Aurantiphycus algarum. The sequence goes on from CANLOE010000012.1 coordinate 75,672, forward strand.
TTCTGTAGTCTCGGTTTTGTTCGCGAATAGGTACGTATTGAGTTTTTCGAGTGTGTCGTGTTCAAAGAAGATTCCGGGGTGTATCTCATCATTCAGTGCACTGGAAAGCTTATCTACAAGTTTGACCAGTTCGACGGAGGTGAACCCTAGATCTTGGATGGGTATATCTGTTTTTATCTGTGTCGTATCTACGGAAAGAATAGTATAAACCATACCTACTATTCTATCGAGCATTTTCTTTTCTTTGTTCATCACCAGTATGTCGTTAAGGTTTATCGGTTATATAATCAGGAAGCAAGAGATTGTACTACAGAAGTGATCTGGACTTTTTGTTTGGCACCGAGAATTTTGGTTTTTGTGTCCTGATGAAGGCTTTTTTCTGTAACATAGCCGAAGCTACGGAACTTGAAAAAGACAAAATCAGGATGCTAAATGTGAAATCCGCAGGTAAAAGGAAAAGTCCAGATCACTTCACTGTCCGAAGGCATCATAAAATAGCCGCTCAAAGGTATCTCCTTCACTTTCTTTACTTTCCATTGCCCTGAACCAATGTCTTTTGTTTTCAAAAGGATAGCCAGGGATAGGGATACGTTTCAGGTAGGTATCATCGTGAGGCAAAAGCTCATCATAGAGTAGGTGTCCTTTGACCCAGTGTTCGGCTATTCTGCTCAAATACCCGATGGTGCTGTCCTTATCCTTTGCGGATACAGGCATCCCATTTTGTATCTTATCTCCTATACCTTCGGTCAAATAAGCACTAGTGGTGGACCACTTTCCACTATGTTGTATTGCCTTTTGCAGACAAGCTTTCAAAGCGGGTATATCTTTGACTACGATAGCCTGTCTATGGCGCATGGGTTCTCGCGCGACCTGGGAGCTATAAGCCATGTTTGCCAAGAGTGCTGTCTCATCTTCTTCTATGCCCTCCATGGTTTTTATGAAATCCAACCAATCTTTATTGTATTGTTGTAGCGCTTTTCGTGATTTCGCAGAAATCACGAAAAGCCGGTAAGACTCCTTGTCGGGCGTACTCGCCTCATCACGGTTCTGTTCGGGACTCCTGCTTTCTTCGAGGAGGACGTGAGCATTGACGCCTCCTATCCCTACAGCGTGCAGTGATACCCTTCTGGAATGGGACCCTTTCTCTGCGGCATCCTCATTGGCTTTCCAGTGGCTCGGTGCTGTAGGGATATAAAAAGGGCTGTTTTCCAAAAATAGAGAAGGATGCGGTGCTGAAAACCCAGCTACAGGAGGAATCTGACGATGTTTTAGGGCCAAAATGGCTTTTAACAGCGAAGCTATCCCAGAGGCAGCTTCCAAGTGACCGATGTTTGGTTTTACCGATCCAATGGCAAGCCGATGGTTTTCATACGCTTCATCGCTCATTGCAGCCTTGAAAAACCTTTTGTAAGCAGCTATTTCAGCGGCGTCATTGAAGTCGGTGGCTGTACCGTGTGCTTCTATGTACTGTACGGTAGCAGGGTTGATATTTGCCATTTGGAAAGCCTCATGGATGGCATCACATTGGGCCTCAACATTAGGAGCCAGAAACGAGAGTCCTTTATTTCCATTATGGGATATGCCTGTTCCGGCCACAATCGCATGAATGGTATCCTTGTCCTTTTCGGCCCGCTTTAAGGGCTTCAATACCAGGCAGCCTGCCCCCTCTCCCCGAATATAGCCGTCGGCTTTTTCGTCAAAAGAATACATGGCCCCGGATTTGCTGAGCAATTGTTCTCTTATCATAAATCCCGAAGGATCCAACAAGAGTTTGACCCCAGCTACGATAGCCACATCACAGGCACCACTGTACAATGCTCTTTGCGCCTGGTTCAAGGCTACATAGACACTTGAACAGGCATTGTCGATACTTTCGCTGGGTCCTTTGAAATTGCAATAATAGGAAACCATATTGGCAAGCATCCCTATGGATAAACCGGCTTCCAAGTCCGGGACCTCACCATTGCTTTTCAATATCACTTCATAATCGCGGGAGTCCGCTGCGATGAACACGCCCACTTTTTGTTCTGCAAACTTACCGATGGCATAGCCGGCCTGTTCTATGGCGTGCCATATAATGGGCAGTAGCAAACGTAGCTGAGGGTCCATTTGCTGGGCAATCTTTGGGTCGATTTCCCAGAAAGGGGCATCGAAGCGGTCGATGTCTTCCATCAGTCCTACATGCTTCATACTTTTATGGGCACCATTACATACAATCCCTCTTTCCTTCCATCGATCTTGTTCGACTTCTTTGATGCTGGATGTCCTATCGATGATATTCTGCCAGAAGGCATCCAGGTCATCAGCATCGGGAAATTTACCTCCATAGCTGATGATAGCTAGCCTATTCTCATCCTTTGGGCCCTGTTCCTTATCCCTGTGTTGTTCTTCATGTTTTTTTTGCTTCATAAGATTTGCTACTGGCGATGTTTTGCCGGAAGCCCTGACCTGCGGTAAGGAATGCTGTGCGTTCTCATACAAATGCTCTGCAATCAATGCTACCGTACTCAACTCAAAAAAGGTAGACCCCGTAAAATCACAGGTATAGGTTGCATTGATTACCCCTGCCAATTGGGCCAGTGTCAGTGAGTCAAATCCATACTCAATCAACTCGGTCGTGGTATCGATTTCAGAGTGGTCGATCCCGATTATTTTTGAGATGTCGTTCAAAATGCCATTTTGAATACTTACTTTATCAATGCTCCCTTCCAGAGAAGGTGTAGATTCATATCGATCTTTTTTTCCCACCTTGATGTTCAATGACTTTTGAATCTTTTCCGCATTACCGGTGATGATCCCATATTGATGCCCTTTGAACCTCAAAGCTTCCACAAAGGCCTGAACACCTATGTTGCTTTCCATGGCCAGCATCCCTCTAGTTTTGAACAGCGTATCTTCATAAAGTTCCTCAGGAGACATGCCTCCCTCTTTCCACAGCGGCCAGTTGATAGCCATGCTTTTCCCGCTTCGGCTGCCTTTCTTGACCATGTCCGCTCTATGATGGGCAAAAATATCCATAAAGGCATTTCCGGTAGCATAATCTGCCTGTCCTGCATTGCCAAAAGAGGCTACGGATGAAAAGGAAACAAAAAAATCCAGCTCCAAGTCTTTCGTGGCGCGGTCCAGGTGTATCAGCGAGGCTATTTTGGGCGATAGCACATTCAATGCTTCCGAAGCCGTTTTCTTTATACAATAGTTATCCTGTATCGTTCCGGCACTGTGAATAATACCATTGATAGCCCCAAACCTGTCGACAACCTCATCGATCATCTGTTTTGTAGCCGACTCGCTACTGATATCACAGGACAGGTAATGGGCCTGGACATTTTTTGAAGAAAGTGCTTCCAGTGCCACTTGTTTTTCGGGCGTGATCGATGACCGTCCTGTTAGGATGACCCGGGCACCAAAATCAGCTCCTATAAATTCGGCAAAAATGCGGCCCAAACTTCCCAAACCTCCGGTAATCAAATAAATACCTTCTTTTTTGATTTTTGGGCCTTCTCCCATGTCATTTGTGTCGACTTCCTTTTGTGTCAGTACCAATCTGGACAGGTCATGCCGGTACAATACCTCCGAAGCAGTAGTTTCAAAAACAATCTCATTCTCCAGGTGATCCTTTATCAAATCTACGCTGCGTGTATCCAAGGCCGCATCGAACAGTAGTTTTGTTTTAAAGAAAGGGGATTCGAGTGCTACGGACCGTAACAGCCCCATCAGACTCCTATAAGGAAAAGTTGTGCCTCCATAAGGAACATACACGATCAGTTTTTTGGGTCCCGTATCTTTTTCCTTGATCACACGTTTGCAAAACTCCAAAAGTTGCAGGGTATTGTTTTGAACCTGATTGATTACATCTTTTGCTGGGTGCAGCTCAAAAACAGCATGAACACTATCCAGTTTTTCTATTTCCTGAATGATCTCATTACTGTCGGTCGCAACGAAAACAGTGACCTTGTCATCTGATGTTTTTGGTTTATTGGGTATTTTGACAAGTCGTTCCGTCTTCCAATGAGGTGTAAAACGTACGCTTTCTTTTCCTTCTTTTTCTATACCCTTGTCTCCCTGATGTGTCATCGCGTTTCCTGGTTCTCCCGCAGTAAGTTCACTATGCTGATTTTCAGATTTCTCCTGCGAACTCTGGATTTTGGGCAGCCAGCATCTTTTCTGCTCAAAGGGGTAAGTGGGCAAGCTGATCCTCTTGGGAGCATTCTGCGGATAAAGTTGTCGCCAATCAATATCTCTTCCCTGTACCCAAAAACTGAGCAGGGAGGCACTGTTCTTATTTTCTATGGCTCTGGCTACTTCTTCGTCTCTCCATGTACCTTCAACGGAATCTGTCTTGATTCCTTTGACATTGTTCGATAGTATCCCCTTGTTATCCCCTTTCAGGTAATTTTTCAGTGTTCTGACCAGCGAGTCATTATCTTTGACCGTAAAGGCAAGGCGTTCGTCCATGGCTTCCCTACCTATCTGTAATGTGTAGGCAATATCAGGAAGGTTCAGATTTTTTGAAGCATCTACATACTTTTTCAGGTTTTGAACCTGTTTTTGCAATTGTTCTTTGTTCCTAGCTGACAAAACGATGATAACAGGTGTATGTTCTGTCTGAGGTTTTTGGCCAAGGCCTAGCTCGGGGACGATATGCTCTTCGATAATGATATGTGCATTGCTCCCACCTGCCCCAAAACTGCTTATTCCTGCTAACCTTGGCTGTCCCCCTTTGTTTGTCCATTCTTCGGATACCTGTTGTACTTTAAAAGGCGTTTTTTCGAAATCTATATGGGGGTTGAGCTGAGAGGCATGTAATGAAGGTACTAATGTGCGGTGTTGGAGTTGTAGCAGTACTTTGGTCACCCCGGCTATACCGGCCGCGGATTCGGCATGACCAATATTCGATTTTACGGAACCGATACTACAGTACTGCTTATTCTCTGATAGAAACGCTTTTGTCAGGCCTTTGATTTCGATAGGGTCTCCCAAGCTCGTCCCCGTACCATGGGCTTCGATATAGCTGAAATCCTCAGGCCTTACTCGGGCTTTCTCTATTGCTTCCCTGATCGTAGCGGATTGGGCGTTTGGATTGGGGACTGTATAGCCATTGGTTTTGCCTCCATGATTGATGCTTGTTCCTTTGATGACGCCGTATATATGGTCACCTTCCGCTAAGGCCCGGCGCAGTGGCTTTAATACAATAGCACCCACACCTTCTGCGGGGACATAGCCGTTTCCTTCTTTTCCAAAGCTCTCACACCTGCCCCTGCTGGATAAAAACTGCTTCTGGCACAGCATAAGGTATTTGTAAGGGTGGGTACATATGTTCACCCCTCCTGCGATGGCCACTTGAGCATCTCCGGTGAGCAACCCTTGGCATGCCATATGGATTGCCGTTAAGGAGGAGGAACACATCGTATCCAGCGTAATACTGGGGCCTTGAAAATCAAAAAAATACGAAACGCGATTGGCTATATTACCATCAATACCATCGGGTAGGGGGTCTCCATTTTCAAATTGTTGTACTCCTAGCAAGGAGTAGTCCTGAAACATTACTCCTGCATATACCCCTACTTTGTCCGCACTTTTTTCTTTGTTTTCCTTTTTCCCTTGTAGCCGGGCACTTGTATACCCGGCGTCTTCTATGGCTTCCCACACGGTCTGTATGAAAAGACGCTCTTGCGGGTCCATCAGTTGGGCTTCATTGGGCGAGATATTAAAAAACAAGGGGTCGAACTTATCGATGCCTTCCATAAAGCCTCCCCACTTGCTATAGCTTTTGCCCATAATTTCTTTTTCGCTTGTGTAAAAGTCTTTGATTTCCCAACGGTCTCTGGGAATTTCGGTGATGGAATCCCTACCTTGCCTTAAGTTTTCCCAAAATTCATGGATATCGGTCGCTCCCGGGTAGCGACCGCTTAGTCCAATAATGGCTACGGAATCTGGGCTATTGTCTTTAATACCTTTATCTATTGGTAACGGTATCCTGTCCTCTAAGGATGAAAAACGTGGTCTGCCTTCATTGTGCCTCATCAGCTTCTCTTTCTGTTGAGGTTGAGCATCTGTCGAAGTATGGCTGAGTCCGAGCAGTTTCTCAGAGTGCTCTTGGATGAAATAGTCTACCAATTCGTTCAATGTCAGGTACTCGAAAAATAAAGTCCGGTCCAGCCTTCCAAATACGCCTTCCAGTACATTGGTAAGGCGGTTCACCATAAATGAGTCTATGCCATATTTTTCAAAGGGTACGTTCAATTCCAGTTCTTCCTTGGTCAACTGTAACTCTTTGCTCAGTAGTCCTTTGAAATAGTCCGCTGTTTTTCTCTTCAAGGTATTTTCACCGGTATCGCCCAGCTCACTTATCGTATCTCCAGCCTCAAGGGCGCTATGTCCTAAACTATTTTTCACCTGCTTTTGTGCCTGAAGTTTATCGTTCTCACGCTCTTGTCTATCGTTCAGATTTCGGAAAACAAATTCCTTGAAACTCATAAAGACCCGGCCTTCATCGTTCACCAAGTCGATATCGTGTTTGGTATTGATGCTGTTTTCCCTATTGTTCTTACTCTTTTTTATGTAGGTCCACATTCTGGTGGATGTCGTCGGCATTTCACGGTATGCATTTACCTCTTTTAAGCTAAAGGGGAGGTTTAAAGTATCTTCTTTTCCCAAGGCCAGGGGCCAGCCTACGGCTGCTTGCAAGGCATTGTCCACTATTCCGGGAGATACGATATACCCCTCTTCTTCCGGTTCGGGTAAAACGATTTCTCCCAAGCACTCTTCTTCACTGAAAAAATAACTGATCAATCCTTTGTAGTTATCTCCAAAGGTCAATCCATTTTCGGTAAATACTTTATACAAGCGCTCGGTATCCCAGTATTGTGTCAATCGATTACGGATGCCCTGCAAATCGATATCTGCGGGAGTGGAGAGTACAGTGGTACCCAATTTGCCCTGACTGTGCAGCAGTTCCTTTCCTTCTTCGGGATAGGAATAGATCTCGTAGGCAAACTCTTCTTCATTATGAGTGGGCAGTAGCCTGATGTGCGCTTCTTTTTCCTCATCGGGCACCTTTATCAGATTGAGCCAACTCACATCTTTGACTTGGGTGACCTTATTGTCCAAACTGTTTTCTCCCGCTGCCCTGGCCAGTTCCAAATGCGCCTCACCTGCGAGACATTTGGTACCATTGACCTGATGCCCCACCAAGAAGCTTTCCGTGCCTACATAAGTGCTGGAAAATTTTTGATACTTCAGTGTAGAGGTATTGCGGTGCACTAATGGATGGAGTTTATTTCCTATAGTATTGGATTGCTTTACCTTTTTTGATTTTGGAATCCAATACTTACCCTTGGCAAAGGGATAGATAGGCAAGTGCATTTTTTTCAGCTGTATTCCACCGTAACAAAAATGCCATTTGATATTTATACCATTCACCCAAAGCATTGCCAATTCCGGCCATTGGCCTTTCTCAAAAGAAGTCACCAAATGCTTGTCCAGGCCGGCCTTATCTTCCAATAAAGCACTGACATCCTTCTGAGGTTTCTTTTCGTCTCCCCAAAAAGCAACTCCATTATCGCTCTCTTTCTTCGTCATCAGGGCTTTTTTCAATTGAGTCAATGTGCTGACCTCAACAGCGAAACGATGGCGTAATGCTTCTCTACCTATCTGTAGTGTATATGCCAGTTCCAAAAGTGATGCATTGCTGTTCTGTTCCTGATTTAAGAAGGTGGAAAGGCGGATACGCTGCTGTTCCAATTGTTCCGGTGTTTCGGCGGAAAGACAGATCAACACTTTTTTTGAAGGAAGGCTTTGTGGAGCGCTGTGAACATATGGCTCCGGTGCTTTTATCAATAGGGCGGCATTGACGTTATTTGCTCCATAGCTTGTCAAAAATGCTGACTTTCTGCCCTTATTTTTGGTGTTCGACCATTCTTTAGCGGCTGTCAGGAATACCACCCGATGTATTTCTTTGGATATATCCTTGTTTATATTCAATGGGTTGAAGCCTTTTATACCCAGAATACTACCGTATTTCATGGATAACAGCACTTTTAACAAAGAATACAATCCGGATGCTGCTTGCGGATGACCGATATTCGGCTTGATGGTACTGATATAACAGGGATTGTCATCTTGGCCTTCCCGATCGAAAACATTGATCAAGGCATTGGCTTCTATAGCATCCCCTAGGGGTGAACCGACACCATGTGATTCTATATAGTCAATTTCCTCTGGCCTTACATTTCCTTCTTTTAGAACAGAACGAAAAAGTTGTTCCTGTTGTGCTTGATCCGGTTGTGCAAAAGATCTTGTTTTTCCTCCCGAATTATAGCCACTACTGACAATTATCCCATAACTGTCCTGCTCTTTGGTATTATCGGAGTGACTTTTTTGTAAGAGCATGGCCCCACAGCCTTCTGATGAGCAATAGCCCTGAGCATCATTTGAAAAACTCTTGATATTGTCTGCTCCGGATTCAAAAGAAGTAGGTTTTATTTCTCCGGACTTCCAGGGTTCCACCAGCAGAGTTGCACCGCCTACCAAAGCAAAATCGCACTCGCCTTTTTCCAATGCGCTGCGGGCATGGTCGATCGCCACATAAATACTGGAGCAAGTGCTGTCCACTACTATCGATGGACCTTTCAAATCAAAAACACTGGAAATGCGGCTCGCCAAAAAGGAACTGACCGTTCCGGGGATAATAAACTCCTGAGCAGATAGCTCCGAAGTTGGAATATTCTGATAATAAGCGGACATGTCAAAACTATCCTGACCAAGAAAAACACCCACGCGATGTTCTTTCAATGCTGATAATCGCCATCCTGCATCTTCTATGGCTCCCCAGCAGGACTCCATCAATAACCGTTGCCGTGGGTCGGTAAACATGAGTGCCGGAGTGGACAAATTGAAGAGATTCTTATCAAAACAATCGATATCATCAAAATACATCCCTTTCACCTTGGAAAGATCTCCCCAAGATTTCGATTGTTGTCCCGAATGGAACTCTCGGCGTGAATCGCTCATTCCATCGACAAAAGATTTTTCTTTCAGTAATGCTTTCCAAAAACCCTCTTTACCCAATCCTTTGGGTAGTTTTATGGAAATACCGATTATTGAACAACTCATATTGTATCTTCTTGTTTTACTTGAATATCATCTGGAAAAAAAGAGTATAGTAAGTCCATTTAAGTCCATCTATATGATTTACTTATTAAAAAAATACATTAAATGACTATCTATAATTATATTACCCAGCTTCTTATAGTCGTTCTTATTAAGATTCCATCTGCTCTGAGTGAATCTATGAGATGAAGTAAAAACGTTACTATGGAATTAGAGCAAAAGCCTACAATTGAAATCCCAGAAATGCTGGTTTAAACCCAGCAATATTGATGAAATAAATTATAGCTCTTTTTGTAATAGGTGCAATTTTTAATTAAGTGCTGGAGATTTTCATGGTATGATATAGGTTTGGTTATGGTTTATGGTTATTTAAAAATAGTTGTAATAGCAGAAAAAAAGAACCTTTGAGGCAACAATTTTCCTTCTATTTTTTAATGATTTTTCTCTAAAACATGCAACCGATTGATTCACAAGTGCCAAATAGATTACAAATAGTTCAATATCATTTTTTTTGGAATTGATGATGAAAGTCAACAATAACAATTATCTCATTAGAAACTAGAAAATTGTATGGCCAGCGGCCGGCAGACCAGCCATAGCCACTAAATCAGGTACACAAGTCTTATCGCCCGATGAGACCTCGACCGGTTTGCAGCTATTTAGATCCGGGTTTATTTCAATTCGTTGATGATACGCGCCAACTCCTTAACGTTCTCTGATTTCAGTATTGTCAAATGATCCCCATTTACGGGATACACTTCCACGGGACGATAACTAAACCGATGCCACCCGTAATCTTCTTCGATGTCCGAAGGCAGTATAGTATCTTTTGCTTTGAACAGTCTAATGACCGTATCCAACTTTTCGGCATTTTCGGGAGGTGTATATTTGTCCCTGACTTCAAAGTGATTCGACCAGACATCGAACTGCCCCTTAAGGTTAAAGTTCGGTGCGATTTCTTGAGTATCGGATGCTGCCATCAGGTTTTGAATTTGTTCAAACTGCTCTGCCTTTGATTTATCCACGAAGGCCGATTTATCGAAAAGTATCTTTTCATCCAGTTTTTGAAGCAGTTCCCCAACCAGTTCGGGCATGCCATACGATTCATTGAGCATGTGCAGTTGGTCTTCTTCTGTGGGCAATCCCGCATCGAACATCAATAATTCGCTCACTTCCAGGCCAGCATCCCTCAGCTGTAAGGCCATCTCTAAAATAATCCTTCCTCCAAACGAATACCCCCCTAAACGGTAAGGACCTTTCGGGGCCACCCGCCTCATTTCACGGATAAAAACCGCAGCCATTTCCTCTACTGATTTCAAAGGAGAGGACTTTCCATCGAGTTCAGGTTGCTGAAAGGCATACAAAGGTTGATCGGGATTCAGCAGCCCTTTCAACACGAAATAATCTGTTGCCGACCCTCCTGCCGGCGGAGCTAAAAATAGAGGACATTTATCTCCTGTGTCGTTCAAGGTCAACAGTACGGTATGCGATGGGGCGGCCTGCCCATAGGTTTTTACCAGTTCTGATACCGTAGGAAATTCAAATATTCGCGAAACGGAAAACCCTCTTCCAAATAATTTTTCCGTATTCAATTTGGTAAGCATTTTAATGGCCAATAGGGAATGCCCGCCCAGCGCAAAGAAGTTGTCATGGATACCGATACGCTCCACGCCCAGCAGCTCCTGCCAGATCTCCACCAGCTGTTCTTCCAA
>CANLOE010000013.1 GCA_947492745.1 uncultured Cyclobacteriaceae bacterium
CCTGCGGTTCTCGCCTTGATTGAAACAAAATGACCCGCGGAATCTTATACGACATTTAAAACCTAAATTTGTATTACCCGTCACGGAACCTGTATTCCCTGCCCATGCGACAGCGCCGGGCTTTGCAGCAATGGGGCACAAGCGGACGCTTACGCCGGTTTGGGCTTGTTCTATGCCTACGGCAATGACTTTTGTATCGGGCATTGATTTTCAAGTCCTTGTACTTCGCTCAGGGCAGTGTACACCATCGGTAGCTACGGGTTTGTGTTGTAAAGTGCATCGGTATCTTGTTTGGGGGCTACTTTATCTCCACGGCGATTACCTTTGTATCGGGCAGGGCCTTTCTGAGCCGTTCCACTTCACTGAGGGGCATATCGGTAAAGGATACATTGATTTTTTCCAGTTCCATGTTGCCAATGTCCTTCGGCAAACGGACGAACCCATTGTGCCCCATATCGAGTATCCGCAGCTTTTTCAGCTGGGTGATGCTCTCGGGCAGAACCTTCATGGGCTTCTTCACAGGGTAGCGGTCATTGATGGCCGCATTGAACTCGGGGTCCTCGGAGTTGTTGAAGCGGGTGGCCCCCCTCACCCTCAGGACCCTTAGATTGGAGAGTTCGCCCAGTTCCTCGGGCAGTTCGGCGATGGGGTTCATGGAGATGTCCAGTGCATCCAGGGAACGCAGGCCCCTGATCTCGGGCGGGAGACGTTCCAATAGGCACATGTCCATTTTCAGCCATACCATTCCTTTCAAATTAAAAAAAGAAGGCGGCAGTTCACGGATGGGGTTGTTCAGGATGGATAGGTTTTTCAGATGTTCCATTCTATCGATATCAGCGGGCAGTGCCCTGAGCCCACAACTGGGCATATAGAGTACCTGTAACTTTTCGAGTTCAAGGATTTCTTGGGGGAATTCCTCTAACTTATTGGAACCTATGGACAGGAATTGCAGGTTGGGCAGTTCAAGGATTTCCGATGGCAGTTCGGTGAGTTTATGTCCTGACAGGTCCAGTTTATAGACCTTTTCGGGTTCTTTCAGGGCTTCCTCCAGAGAGGAATAGACCCTAACATTAAGCAGTTCGTTCAGTGTAAGTAGTTTCCTATCCTGGCTTTGGCTACAGTGGGTACATAGGACCGCTATCAGGCAGGGTAGGCCCCATCGGTAGCTACGGGTTTGTTCTGTAAAGTGCATCGGTATCCTAGTCCAGTCCATAAGCAATGATTTCTGCATCGGGCTGTGCCTTTCTGAGCCGTTCCACCTCACTGAGGGGCATCTCGGTATTGGTGATGTCGATCTCTTTCAGTTGCAGCGTGGCCAAGTCCTCGGGGAGCCTGATGAAACCGTTGTCGCTCATATCGAGTATCCGCAGCTTTTTCAGCTGGGTGATGCTCTCGGGCAGAACCTTCATGGGCTTCTTCACAGGGTAGCGGTCATTGATGGCCGCATTGAACTCGGGGTCCTCCGAACGGTCATAACGGGTGGCCCCCCTTACGACCAACATCCTTAGGTTGGAGAGTTCGCCCAGTTCCTCGGGCAGTTCGGCGATGGGGTTCATGGAGATGTCCAGTGCATCCAGGGAACGCAGGCCCTTGATCTCGGGCGGTAGACGTTCCAGTAGGTTCACGTAAATATCCAAAAGCTTCAGTTCGTCCAACCGGAAAAAAGAAGGGGGCAGTTCACGGATGAGATTCCCCGGGATGGAAAGATGCTTTAAGTGTTTTAGCCTGTCCATATCTTGGGGCAGAGCCCTGAGCCCACAACTGGGCATATAGAGTACCTGTAACTTTTCGAGTTCAAGGATTTCTTGGGGGAATTCCCCGAACTTATTGGAACCTATGGACAGGAATTGCAGGTTGGGCAGTTCAAGGATTTCCGATGGTAGTTCGGTGAGTTTATGTCCTGACAGGTCCAGTTTATAGACCTTTTCGGGTTCTTTCAGGGCTTCCTCCATGGAGGAATAAACCTCGGCGATGAGCAGTTCGTTGATTGTAAGTAGTTCCATATCCTGGCTTTGGCTACAGTGGGTACATAGGACCGCTATCAGGCAGAGTAGGCCCCATCGGTAGCTACGGGTTTGTGTTGTAAAGTGCATCGGTATCTTGTTTGACCTGTTTCCGCAAAGGTATCAAAATATAACTTTCCAGTCCTTTGACGAGTTGTACTTCCAGTCCTTTTTCGAGGCTATGGCCAGCCCCGTACTGTTCCCGGGCCTGTTCGCAGTGCGCAATGTAGTCTTCTGCCTGTAGGCCCTTGCTCCGGTATTCGGCCCGTGCATTGGACAGGGGGTCGCCCAGTTGCAGGGCGATATCGCGCAGTCCCTTGAAGTGCAGGGCCATATAGGTATCCCAGTCGCGGCGGTCCCCGCTCTTGCGGTTCATGAGGCCATTGTAGACCGTGCTCACATAGCTGAGGGTATCACTGCCCATGACTTCGAAGATGCCCGCTTCCCAGGTGGAGCGCAGGGTCACCCCCGTACTGAGGCCCGCGCTGGCCGGGCCCGGGCCATAGCTCATCTCCGCTTCGCTGTTGTACTCGGTGACCTTCTTATAGGTGGTCCGAAAGTACTGCAGTGCGTATTCCGCGCCCGGGGCGGACTGGACATAGTTCAGTTCGAGGAGCAGTCCTTTTTTGCGCTGGCCGCTGAGGTCATAGTGGCCAGGTATCTTCAGGGCTTCCATTTTCTTTCGGAGGCCTTCGGCCAATCGGCCCGCAAAGGTCTCCAGGGCATGGAGGTCCAGCCGGCCCCATTGGCCCAGATCGATTCCCTCGATGAGCAGTTGCAGTTCTTTCTCATCCACCTTGGCACTGCCATGGATGAAGGCTTTTACGTTCAGGTACTGGCCATCGTTGTCGGGATTGGGATGGTCCTGCGTAGCACTGTGGGCAATCTCAAGGGTGGCCCCGCCCAGCCCGGCAATATCGATACTGACTTGAAAGGCGTATTCGGTAGTCCCGCCCGGTCGGCTCCGGCCCCTTGAGGGCGAAAGGGCCCGGATACTGCTGCGGCTGGCTGCTCCTTGGACAGTGGTGCTGCCACCGGCAAGGGAAGCCGCCACATGGCCCTCCGCCATCGCCCGACCTTCCAGTAGGGTCAGGATTTCCCCATAGTCATTGACCTCAATGGAAGCGGCCTTATAGGCCTTCCTTGCACTGGCTATTTTCTCAGGGGCCTCGAAGCCTTTTTTCTCTATGGTCGCCGTCAGGCCAGCCAGAAACTCCAGTACCTTGGCCCGCAGGTATACCGCAAAGTGTTCGGGGCTTTCGTAGACACCGGTCAGGGAAAATTTCAATTTGAGGTCCAAGCCTACTTTTGCCAAATCCCACAGCACCGAACCCTCGCCAAAACCTGTGATTTCCACTCCTCCCGTAGCGCGCAGTCTACGGTCATCCTGTACATCGATGGTCGTATCGAAGGCCATTTTCCCACCTATCTCCGCTCGGCCCGCGCCCCAGACCACCTCGCCCAGCGCGGAAAATTTCAGTTCCATTTCCAGCCTGAGACTGCCTGTAGTGGCCAGCCCTCCCGCACCGAAACCGCTGAGGCCCCGGATGAAGTCGATGTAGTCCTCCCTGCTCGAATCGAAGTCCAAGCCTTTGTTGCCGCTCTTGTCCGCAGTGGATTGGATTTTTTCGATGCGCTCGGCCTTGGTGGCCTCCCGTTCTTTCTGTTCTTTGCGTTCCTCCTGCCTTTCCGTTTTCTTCGTTTCCTTTCGGGGTAGGAGGCGTATTTCCGAAGGATGCCCCGAGCACCAGCCCGGGTATATCCTGCCCCCGACATGGGCAATGACCTGCTTTTTGGCACTATGCAGGGTGCTGTTGTGCACCAGTACGGAGGTGCCCGTGGGCATATCGACCAGGATACCGCTCAGATAGCCCGGGTCGGCCAGTGCCCTGTTCATCTGGTCGAGACTCGCATGGAGTCGCAGGCTGCCCGGCTGCACGATACGCCCTTCGGTAAAGCCTTCCTCGGCAGTCGCTGCTTCCTTGTCCTTGGCCGCTACCTCGGGAACCTTGGGGGCTATGGGTGCAGAATGGCCGGGATTCCGCTGGGTCAGGGTATCCTCTGGATTCCAGGGACGCGTTTTCTGCTTTTCATCCTCAGTGGGCAAGGAATCCCTGACAGCACCCAAGGAGGTTTTGCCCAGCAGTTTATCGATAATCCGCTGTTGTGGGGTGTCGCGCGGGGGCATCTGCCGTAGCTTATCGGAGATGCGTTTCTGGGGCGTATCGGGCGGAGGGCCGGCCTGCAGTTTGTTGATGATGCGCTGTTGGGGCGTATCGATAGGCAGTGCGCGCAGCGGCTCATTCGATTGTCCTTGGGGAGGATTTGGGATTCTTGCCCCACCCAAGGGAGAGGATAAGGGTTCGGAGGATAGGTCTTCCGGGCCGTGCTCCGTGTGGGGCGGTCTATGGGGGAGGCTGTCCTTCGAAGAGGGCTGCGTTTGTGGGTGCAGGTCGCTTCGGCCTGTGTTTTCTGTCGGTTTCTGCTCCTTTGCCGGGCTTCTGTCCATGGGTCGGAAAAAATCGAGTGTTTACTATGGTAGTAGGTGACAAGGGTTCAATACTAGTGAAATTTCAGCGGATTCCTAAAGCTCAATCCAACTTATACTATGGAAAATCTAATGCAAAAGGTGCAATGCTTTGATTGTCAGAAACTCGACATGTACTTCATTGTTCATGAAATCGGCATGGGCAGGTCTTTTATGGAATGGGTGTCGGCCGTTTGCCCATGGGCGGTAGTATATCCACCATATTCGGGTCCTTTTCGTTCAGATCGGGAATAGCGTTTGAAGTAGCAGTGCTTTTCGCCTATCTTGAGTTCCGCGAGAACATTTATTCCCTCTATAGTTTTACCTCTCTTCCTGCTCCTGTTCGGGCTTGCCCCTAGCATATCGTCTCAGGACCTTCCTCCTATCCCTTTCATTGACCGTCGGGTCGTGGATAGGGCCGAACTGCTCCTACCGAAGCAAGAATATGGACTAGAGTAAGCATTGGCGGCCTTCGAAGTGAGAAAGAGGAGCTAGGTTGTGATACTTACAGTATTGAGGATCTCGTCATTCTTGATGTGCTGACCTGCTGTCCCTCTTCCGCTTTTTGCTATTTATACTCAACAAAAAATGAAATGGGAAATTTGAAGTTCCGAAGGTCTTGGGCAAATCCTGCATTTGTTGACCGGTCATTCGTTGATTGGTCATTAGGACCGTTCCTAGCAGAACAGTATTTTCTTGATCATTTCAGTATGTCCCAAAACAATTTCATTTGGGTATATATAAATCTGGATTTTGAATATCGTATATTTCTTGGATAGAACGATGTCTTTATGAAGTATTCCCGGTAACCCGTCTACGCATATGCCACAGGCTTCACTTATATCTGTAGTTCCTCCGGGCTATTTCCCGATGCATACAAACTTAGCTTCTAACTATCGCCTATCTTCCTGTTCATTTTGCTTCACTCTGCGTTGACCATCCTCGGGATAGCGCTGCTATCCCTGCGGTTATCGCCTTGATTGAAAAAAAAATGACCCACGCAACCTTATACGACATTTAAAACCCAAATTTGTATCACTTTCTCTCGGGTATGCCGGGATGATGGCTTTGCGTACAAGGACTTGTCTCTATTGGTCGCTATACTATTTTTGTATCTTAAATTTGGGGGAAATTCAGTAGCTTGCGGCAATGGCGCGTTTTTTCGATACCAAAATAGAATTTCTTAAGGGGGTAGGACCGCAAAAAGCCGTACTGCTCAACAAAGACCTCGATATCTTCACTTATGGGGACCTGCTCCAGCACTACCCTTTCCGTCATGAGGACCGTACCCAGTTCTATACCATCGCCCAGATAGGTGCGGACATGCCCCATATCCAGATCAGGGGGAAGGTCACGCGTGTGGAAAGTATCGGCGAGGGCAAAAAGAAGCGCCTGGTCGCTCACTTCAGGGATGATACGGGCGAGGTGGAACTGGTCTGGTTCAAGGGTATCCAGTGGGTGCTGAAGACGCTCCATGTCGGTACGGACTATGTCATCTTCGGTAAGCCCAACCGCTATGGCAGTAAGATCAATATCGCACATCCTGAGATGGAGGTGCTGACGGGCCGTACTTCGGATAAGGGCCATCTCCAGCCCATCTACCACACCTCGGAGCGGATGAAAACCCGTTTTTTGGACAGTAAGGCCATCTCTAAGCTCCAAAGGGCGCTGCTGGCACAGTGCCACCAGCGCATACGGGAGACATTGCCCGAGCGTCTTATCGCACAGTTCCAGCTTTTGCCCAAGCGGGAGGCCGTGGTGGGCATCCACTTCCCCTCAACTGCGGAAATCCTCCAAAAGGCGCGGTTCCGTTTGAAGTTCGAGGAGCTTTTCTATGTACAGTTGCGCCTGATCCAACTGAAACTGACGCGCTATGAAAAGTTCAAAGGCCAGCGCTTCACGAATACGGACCTGCTCACGCGCTTCTATAAAGAGCAGCTGCCCTTTCCCCTCACCGAGGCCCAGAAGCGGGTCCTCCGTGAAATCTACGAAGACCTCAAGTCGGGCCGCCAGATGAACCGCCTGCTCCAAGGGGACGTGGGCAGTGGCAAGACCATCGTGGCCTTTATCAGTATGCTGATAGCGCTGGGTTGCAGTACACAGGCAGCACTGATGGCCCCAACGGAAATCCTCTCGGTACAGCACTATCAGGGACTCAAGGAGTATGCCGATAGCATGGGCCTACGGATAGGCCTACTGACGGGCTCGACCAGAAAGAAAGAACGTCGGGTACTGCATGAGGCATTAGAGGCGGGCGAGTTACATATTCTGGTAGGGACACATGCCCTCTTAGAGGATAAGGTGCAGTTCAAACAGCTTGGTCTGGCCATCATCGATGAGCAGCATCGCTTCGGAGTGGCCCAGCGCTCCAGGCTATGGAGCAAGAACAGTGATACCTATCCGCACATACTGGTCATGACGGCCACGCCCATCCCCAGGACACTGGCCATGACCCTGTACGGCGATCTGGACATATCGGTCATCGATGAGCTGCCCGCTGGTCGCAAGCCCATACAGACCGTACACCGATTCGATGCCAACCGACTTAAAGTCAATGGATTTATAAAACAGCAAGTGAATCAGGGCCGACAGGTCTATGTGGTCTATCCCTTGATAGAGGAATCCGAAAAACTGGACCTCAAAGACCTGATGGACGGCTATGAAAGTATCGCCCGTGCTTTTCCCGATACTCCGCTGAGCATCGTACATGGCAAGATGAAACCCGATGCCAAGGACTATGAGATGCAGCGCTTTGTCAAGGGGGAGACCAAGATCATGGTAGCCACTACGGTCATCGAGGTAGGGGTCAATGTGCCGAATGCCACGGTCATGGTCATCGAGAACGCCGAACGTTTCGGACTGGCACAACTGCATCAGTTGCGCGGGCGTGTGGGGCGGGGTGCGGAGCAGTCCTACTGCATCCTTATAACAGGCCATAAACTGAGCAAGGAGGGCAAGGAGCGCATTGCCACTATGGTGCGGAGCAATAATGGCTTCGAAATAGCCGATGTGGACCTCAAGTTGCGCGGGCCGGGCGACCTGTCGGGTACGCAGCAAAGTGGCGTGCTCGACCTTCATATCGCCGACTTGGGCAAGGATAGCCATATTCTCCAAATGGCTCGGGATGCTGCCCTGGAGCTGCTCGATAAGGACCCTTCGCTGGAAGCGCCCGAGAACCGTTCTATCTTGGAGCAGATCAGCATACAAAAGAAAAATGCTTTTAACTGGAGCCGTATTAGTTAGGCTTTATGGTCCTACCAACGGGTAGAGGGAATATGTGCCAAAGGCATTCTTCTTGGTAAGAAGGGTATTCTGTGCCTTGGTCATGGCGGGGCTTTTTTCTGCCCTATGTTCCTTTGCTCTTGCGTCTTCCGAAAACAGCCTTCCAAATAAACGGTAGCAAAACAGCCCCGATCCTCTGGCGCAAGCGTTCACTTGTGCCTTTCTACATCCCGCAATTTGATGAAGTCAACCTTTCAATCCAAATTGATCAATAGGATTTCGTGATGAAAAGTACAATAAGATCAGCGGTTTAGGTGAGGAGGCCTAGCGTATTGTTAAGGTGAGGAACCTGCGCAGCGTAAAATCGCTGATTTTGAAGCAATTTATATTCGTAATAGGAAGGTTATTGATTATTTTAATCCATACGGCCTTTCGCTCCTGCGTAGTATGAAAACGTCCAGTTGGTATACTTGTGCTACCTACGAATGGGTAAAGTACAGTTTTTACCCGTCATGGAACTGGTATTTCCTGCCCATGCGATAGAGCCGAGCCTTACAGCGGTGAGGCACAAGTGGACGCTTGCGCCAGTTTGGTCATGCATTGAAAAATCTACTGCGGATCTAAATAGCTGCAAACCGGTCGTTGCACTACGTTTATTGCCATTTAAACCCTCGTTACGAAGTTCCAACGCATAATCCGGGTTTAAGTCCTCATGACGAAGTTCCAACGAACATTCTGGGATAATGACTTATTTACCAAACTTAGTAATGGTCATTCCTTTGTGTCCAGGCAACATTCCCCCAAAATACTTTCTCTTGAGTATAGCTGCCCTTATACAAATTTAGGTTTTAAATGTCGTATAAGATTCCGCTGGTCATTTTGTTTCAATCAAGGCGAGAACCGCAGGAATAGCAGCGCTATCCCGAGGATGGTCAACGCAGAGTGAAGCAAAATGAACAAGAAGATAGGCGATATTTGAAAGCTAAGTTTGTATTACATTACTTTTACGGGATGTCTTTGAGTTCGGGATAAACGGACTGTATTTCAATATAGTCGATGTGTTTCGGTTACTTCCACGCTCTAGATAGGATTCAATGTAGGTTCCTTGAAAAAACAAATGGGAAATAGTTCTTAAGAAAAGGCCCGACCGGACAATTGCAGGGCATTATACGATATGAAACATTGATAATCAATTATTTGGTGTCGGTCATGGCTTTCCAAAAAGTACTTTTTATGGCTCCACATCAGTGGTATCGAGGTCTACGAGGTCAATTTCTCTACCGGTCAGTAGCTTGCAGATATCTTGATGACACAATATGGCCGCTAAATTTCGTTATGAGTATTTTGTAGGGACTATTTCGACATCGGCTTTTAGCAGGATGAGAATCAGTCAAGGCCCCAAGATGGCAGAAACCATAAATACGTGCGCATCATTCTATTTTTAACGATATCCTTACGTGTCCATTACCTTGCCGCTCTAGTGTCAGCGGTACTGCTTGCCCTCCCTGTGGTACCCGGTCAGGCACAAAGTGGAGCTTACTTCCTCTCTCATTATAGCCCGAAAGCTACAGGGGCAGATCATCGGAACTTTGGTATGATCAGGGATAAGGAAGGAGCGCTGTGCATTGCCAACAAACACGGTCTGCTTCGCTTCGATGGCCTACACTGGGAGCTGATCTCTACACCTGCCACTGTCTTCTCCCTCGTGTTGGGCGAGGACAGTACCGTATACTTGGGGGGGAAAATGGGTCTGGGAAAGCTTGGTCAAACCGACTATGGCCGGTTACAGTATGAGCCGCTACTCCCGCAGGACGCCGGTACTTCTCCGAAAAATTTCTTTGACTTACTGAGCTTGGACGGAAAGGTATATGCACTCTATGCCAATGGGCTACTGGTCTACGATACCGAAAAACAGGAGAAGGTCCGATATATCGAAGATGAATCGGCCGGGGCTTTTTACCGCCTTTTTTCCATGAACAATGCGCTTTTCGTGAGCACTGAAAACAAGGGTGTTCTGAAAGTAGCGCCAAAGCACCTTTCTTCTTCCGGTCTTGGTTTTTCCACTGCGGACGTTCTTTTCTGTGAAAAGGATCCTCTGAGCGAGCGCCACCTCATCGCGACGGCTGAGGGACTGTACCTTTACAGTCATGGAGTTGAGAAAACACTGGCACTTGAGGATGATGGATACGTACTCGATAGTGAAGTCACGGCAGCGGTCTGGCTCGGACCGGACCGCGTGGCCATCGGCACGCTGAAAGGTGGCGTGGCCCTGGTTCATATCGATTCGGGAGAGATAGAACAGATCATCAACTATAGCACGGGCCTGCCCGATAATGAGGTCTATGCCATGGCCAAGGATAGGGATAATGGGCTGTGGATAGCTCATGAACAGGGATTTACACGGGTATCTCTTCGACTGCCCATACATAGTTTTACCCATTTTCCTGGATTGGAAGGAAATATTTCTTCTATTGTTCCTTTTCGGGGCCATCTTTATGTATCCACGGGACAGGGCATTTACTTTCTGGATGAAATCCGGAACTATACCGAGGCCATACAGTATATCAAAAAGAGCAAGCGCATCGACCTTAGTGTTGAACATGCCACTAGCAGCGGCTTCGCTATTTTCAGAGGAAAAAAGCAGGGCGGAAACAGCGAAAAACACAAGCCGCGAAAAGGCTCCGATAGCGAAAGGCCCGAGGGCAAAGGCCCGCTTCGATTTTTGAAAAACACCTTTGGAAAAAAAGATAGGAGTGGACAGAAAACCCAAAGAAAAGCAGTAAATCGAAGTAAAACGCCTTCCTTTTCAGATAAAGAGACAAAACAGGCCATCTCCCGGCAGAGGGACAGCATTTATTATGAAAGGCACCTGCGCCGTGAGCTTCAGTCCATCAGCTATGCCTATAAAAAGGTCAAGGGTATCAGTGCCAAGACCTTTCAGTTAGTGAGGACACAGGGACGCTTGTTATCCGCGGGGCTGAGCGGTATCCATGAGGTCGATAGCGGGGGAGCAAGACAGATCTATATGGGGGCGGTGCGCTATCTTTTCGCTGCTGAACGATCAAAATTATTGATAGCGGGTACCGATGAGGGTAGCGTGATTACTTTTGCCTTTCGGCAAGGGCGCTGGTCACTGAGCGATACACTGGAGATACCGTCGGGGCCTGTGCACCATATCATCGATGATGGCAGGTACTTCTGGCTAAGTAGTGCGGATGGAGTCCATCGGCTCTTATTGGAGGAAAGCGATGCTAGCCTGAAAAGCATAAAGACCTATACTTATGCTAACCCATACCTGGACCGGACCTATGGTGTCCATCATCAAGGCCAGGTCTACTTTCTCAATACGAATGCGGTCTATCGGTATAATGAACACAAAGATGAACTGTCCAAGGTAGAGATCCCTTCGGACCTTGATTTTGTCCCGCCCGAAAAGCACCTGCACAGCTCGGAAGGGAAGCTTTGGTACTATGGTCAGGGGAGCTGGCATTGTCTGGGTGGCAAGTATGCAAAGAACACGGAATTCAAGATACTGAACCTGTTCCGGAATATCGAGCATGTCCACTACACGGCTAGGGATAGTACCCTATGGGCCGTGACCGCCGACAATGCGCTCTACCGTCTGGTCAATGGTGCCGGTACCCTTATCTCTTCCCGTTATGCGCCTTTTCTCAAGTCCATCCGCTCTAAAAACGGCTTTATTCCCTTCCAAGGGCAAAAGGGGTTCAAAGTCGGTCAGTGGGAAAGCGCACTGACCTTTGCCTTCGTGCAGCCTGACTTTTCGGGAGTGATGGGCGTCGAATACCGATACCGTCTGAAAGGTCTGGAAAAAGACTGGTCCGAGTGGGACAGGAACCATGATGTCATCGCTTTTTCCTATCTACCGACAGGGCGCTATACCTTGCAGGTCAGGACAAGAAATGCCTTCGGTCATGAAGCGGAAATCGAACCCATACGCTTTCGGGTCGTGCCTCCCTACTGGAAGAGGTCTTGGTTCTATGCCCTGGAGATGCTGTTCTTCGGTACGCTGATGTTCCTGTCCATACGGCTGAACAAAAAGGACAATCACAATTACCGGACCCTAAGTCGGATATTGGCCTTATTGACACTGGTGATCATAGTGGAGTTCGTACAGACAGTGACCGAAGCATGGTTCGAGACGACCCGTTCGCCCGTCATTGATTTTATCATTCATGTATCCATAGCCTTGATGGTGTTACCTCTAGAACGTAAATTACGGCAATACTTCCTCAAAGAAAACACGGAAACACTACTGCCGAAAATAAAGCTCGGAAACAATGGAAAGCAGAAGTCAAGAAACGCTACCTCAGGGAACGACTCAAAAACCATCACACCTTATGAGAAATAACTACTACACCATGGTCATACTGGCGCTGACTTTTATGAGTGCCTGTACTCCTCCCGCTAAGGAAGAACAAGGGCAGCAATCCCTACGGGAGACTTTGGAATCGGCGGTAGCCAATCCACCTGCCGAAGGTTTCCGGGTGCAGGACTCCGACCCAAAAGCAGTGGCACTGGCCGATAGCGTTATGAAAGCTATGGGCGGAAGGGAGAAATGGGACCGTAGCCGCTATTTTTCCTGGCAGTTCTTTGGCCGTAGGAACCTGCTCTGGGACAAGTCGACGGGTAATGTACGTATAGAATCCCCTTATGATAGCATGACCTATCTACTCAACGTCCACGATGGGCAGGGACAGGCTTTTTCGGGCAATGAGGCCATTAGCGATACGGCAGCGCTCGACTCGCTGCTCCGAAAAGGTAAAAGTATCTGGATCAATGATATGTACTGGTTGTTCATGCCCTTTAAGCTAAAGGATACGGGCGTGACGCTGAGCTATCTAGGAAGTGATAGCACAATGGAAGGTAGCCCTTGTGAAGTAATCGGGATTACTTTCGATCAAGTGGGCGATACGCCCGAAAACAGGTATAAGGTGTTCATCGAGAAGTCCTCCCATCTGGTCAAACAATGGGCCTATTATACTAAGGCCGGCGATGAGGAACCCTATGCTGTGTGGCCATGGGATAACTATCGTTCCTACAAAGGACTTTTGCTCTCGGGAGAGCGCTCCGATGGCAAAGGCCCTTCGAAAATCGTGGTGTACGACAGTCTGCCCGAGCAGGCATTCTCCGATATCGAAACGAAAATCTTTTAACCCAAAATGATCAATAGCCTTCCTATTGCGAGCACAGATCACTTCAAAATCAGCGGTAATCTTCGATTTGGCTCATTGCATCGATTGATTTCAGAGATATTCGCCGAATCTTCGATGTGAACTTCGTTAGGAGGGCCTGATATATAATAAATATTTGATTCTATTGGGTTTAAAGCAGCGTCGTTATGGCAGTTCAAAAAATACGTTCATGTTATTGATTTGAGACTATTGTTATAGAAGGGCTAAGGAATAACCCTCGTTTGAACGGTGACCTACTACTTTAAGGTGATGATTCGAAAGGTGAAAATCGGAGAGTGAGATTTTCGATTGAGGGTCATCGTTATTATAAAGATTCCCTAAATACCGAAACGAAAATCCCGTCCCGGTTTATCGGCCTTGTCTACGCCGTTTTTCAAGAAAGGAAATACGCTTTTTGAGATGACTGATTTCTTTCGTCTTGGCCAAGAGTATGTTCTCTTCAGAGTGACTTTGATGCAGTGCTTTTTTCAGTTCCACCACTGTTGTGGAAAGTTGATGGAGCTGATGTGCCTGGCGGTCCTGAACTTTTAAGGTCTGGACCAGTAATTCTATCAATTGATCTTCATGTTTCATAGTTCTCCTAAATTTACTGAGTAATACCTACCCACTATCCTTTTAAAATCTACCCAAAAAAACAGTGGAAAACAAGCCTTAGAGGCACCGAAACGACAACTGATGGGAAAACGACGACGAAGGTACCCTCCATTGAAACCGCTGATTTTTAACAATGGGGGGTCAAACTGACCCAGAATGCTCAAAAGAGCGTGATGACTTTTCGGGAGGTGCTCCGTACCGAGACGGTACGGAGCGTTTGTTCTCATCGGAACAGGTAGTGCAGGGTAAAGTCGAAGCCTTGATAGAAAACAAAAAAATCCCAATTGTTTTTTTCCATTGCACGATCTTGAAGGGATATTTCAATATAAAATTCCGATAGGCATCCCTGGACCAAATGGAATATGGGACACTTACTATCCATCTACTTCAGGCACTTCAAATCAGATTTTGAATGAGCTTATTATTGTGTGTGTTTTTTGGAGTCAATGAACTTATACGTTATAGAGATATACTCAAGAAAAAATGAAACGGGAAACCTTATCGGCAAAGGCAAAAATCCGTATAGTGTTGATCCGTTATCGGTAGACTTGTTATTAAGGTCTGTAGAAAATAGGTACACTCAAGTCAACGAATCATCTTGTTCCCAATCAATTCCGTTTAACCTGAATTATGTGTAGAAGGATGGCATGCAGCAATAAGCATGATGGGAAAAGTATCCCAATGAGATAAACCCGGATTATGCATTGAAAAATCTACTGCGGATCTAAATAGCTGCAAATCGGTCGTTGCACTGAGTTTTTTGAATTCACCGTAGCGGTGCTACGCTAAATCCAATAAAACGCACTGATGTATTGCCATTTAAGTTCTCATGACGAAGTTCCAACGAACATTTTGGGTTAAATATGGAAGAAAAATAAGGTAGGTGCGGCTCCAAGCTTCTCTAAATCGAAGATGCCGATAGGGTATATTTTCTTTTTTTAGTGATGAGAATAAATTGCTACTTTACTTTGTTGTTATTTCCTGAAAAGATTGTAAAAAATCTTAAAAGGTTTAATGTCTATTCGCTATATTCATAGCGTAATGACAGATATCAATATAGAACAGATTTCAAAATTTTTCGCTCAATATATGATCAAGGCCTTGAGCAAGGAAGATATCGATGCCATCAATCGGTGTAACCTCTCGGTAGAAAACGAGGGGTCCTGTGCCTCTTTGGCTTTTGTGAACGCTCACCTTTTGATGGTCAGGGCTTTTGAGGAAAGCACGGGCCGTCAATTCGATAGGTATTCCAAGAACGATTTTATGGCTTTCAATACTGCTTGGCAATTGACCAAAGAGCAGGAGTTTTCCCTCTGAAAGTCCCCTTCTTTAGAAAATATCCAATGCCCGTTTTATAGAGAATATTTCTTGGGCCTATTCCCCATTTATCTCAAAATGATCAATAGAGAACCTATTCCGCGCATAAATAGCTTCCTACCGGAAGCTTTGCCCACCGGTCTTCATTCACCATAGCGGTGCTATGCCGAACGAATCCAAATGGCCGGTATTTTGCTATTTATACGCTCATCACGATTTCTATCGATCAATTTGGGTTTATTTTTTGGGAAATAGGCTCTGATCAGGTGTAAGCGATTCGTTATGAGAGCTTAGAATGCCATAGGTCAGCGTCTTTTATTGAGTTCGGCGCGCAGCATCGCTACGGTCGGCTACCGATTTTGAAGTAACCTTAAACCCAAAATGTCCATTAGAAAATCTATTCCGGACTTAACCGGCTTCAAATCAGTAAATGAATGCGTTTTTTGAATTAACCGTAGCGGTGCTACGCTGAATCCAAGAAAACGCCCTGATGTATTGCCATTTAAGTCCTCATGACGAAGTACCAACGAACATTCTGGGTTGAAAGGAAAATGGGCAGCACTGAATTGCTGCTTATTTTCGAATGCTCATACCGCTATACCTTCGGAGATTATTTACTTTACGGTTCTTTTTGCTTGTACCATAAAGTACATCTCGTTCCATGATCATTCTTATTTTTGGAGAAAGGTCACTTTGAGGATTTTCCCTTCTTTTACTTCATATATAGCGATACTCTGGTAAACTTCATTTTCTATCCCCGTAATGCGTTCATGATCGATGACCTTGTTTCCCAGCACCATGCGATTGAGGATTTCGCAGTGGAGCTTTGGGTATTTAGCGAACATCTCCCCGTATTGTTGTCCGAAGTCTTTCTTACTATTGAACAAAGACGTATTGTTCGCATAATTGTAACAGGCGATATCCTCATCATACCAAGAAAGGAAGTGGTCGATATCGAGTTCGTTATAAGCTTCTACCTGCTTTTGCACGACCTGCTCAGGGCTTAGGTCCTGAGCCTGTAATGTAGCGGTTCCCGTGAACAAAGGCAATAAACCCCATAGATAAGGGATAAGTGTATTCATAAATCGAGACTTCAGGTTATCGCTCAAGAGGTAAATACCTCATCTTGATTTTCAAAACACTTGAACTCAAGCGCATTTTGACTGTAATCCAATACAAAAAGTGTCTTTTGCTGACCTTTTTCACCCTTATATCGGGTTTGTGGAGGCACGATAAAGTCAATGGAATGACTTTCCAGACTCTGGCGTACCGTTTCGAACTGTTCGTCCTCCAGGATACAGCCAAAATGGGGTATGGGGACCATCACATCATCCACTTTTCCACAGTAGTCCAGTGCCGGTCTATTTTCAGAGACATGCGCCGAAAGTTGATGTCCATAGAATTCGAAGTCTACCCAGTGTTCGGCCTGTCGTCCTAGACTACAGCCCAATATACCCTGATAGAAATCTATGGTACTCGCGATATCCTTTACTTTAAAGGCATAGTGAAATCGGTTCTTTGTCATGGGGCAGATTGTTTTGGTGGATGTTATGGCGATATCATCCGTGGATATTTTTCGGGTCAGTAGCCTTTTCCGATGTTCACGGTATGGAGCAAGGGTCTTCCATCATGGAACCGCATGTAATTATCGGCTATTTGCGTCACTGCTGATTCGATATTGGTCACACTGGCCACGTGTGGGGTGACCTGTATTTTCGGATGCTGCCAAAAAGGATGCGATTCCGGAAGTGGCTCTTGTCGGAAGACATCGAGCAGTGTTCCGGACAAATGCCCACTGTCGAGTAATGCGATCAGGTCCTCTTCCACTAGATGCGGACCTCGTCCGACATTGATAAGAAAGGCTTCTTTTTTCAGAGTGCCCAGCAGATTTTTGTCGAGGATGTTTTCCGTGGCCGAGGTCAGTGGCAAGAGATTGATGAGCATATCCGTCCTGCTGAGCAGCTCCTGCCGTCCCGCTTCCCCGTGATGGGAGTCCACACCCGTGATATTTTTCGGAGAATTCGACCAGCCTGCGACCGGAAAGCCCAGTTCGGCAAAACGCTCGGCCACATAGGCTCCGAGTACTCCCAGTCCCAAAATACCGATGTTCGTATTTTGAATGCCACGGTAGGGCTGTCGCTTCCAGGTCTGTTGTCTTTGATAGTCTACATACTTTGGCAGATTCTTGAGTTGAGTCATCACCGCAGCCAGTAAAAACTCCCACATGTCCTCGGAAAGCTGTTCGTCTACGATCCGACTCAGCACCATGCTCTCAGAAAGGGTCTGTGTCCTCGTGATATGGTCCACACCGGCACCTGCGGACTGGACTACCTTGAGGTTCGGAAACCCGACCAGTACCTTTTCCGCTGGCTTCCAGCAGAGCGCAAAAGTGACCTCCTCGGGAGCAGTGATATCAGGATATATTTCTATGGTCGTGTCGGGAAGTGCTTTGCGAAGTGCCTCTGTCCAGCGTTTGGGCGACCATTGGTCGAAGAAAATAGCGATGCTCATGTGATGCGCTTTTGTAATGGTTTGGAATACATTGTTATGAACAAATATAAGTCATCTATTCCGCTCGACTTGTGACAGTGGGCCGAAATTTTTTTGGGGATTGAGGGAGGGTAGGTCGTATTCTATCGCAATTCACAAGGATTCGCTTTGTGTGGAGCGTACAAATCGTATAAACTCTTCCAGAGTAAGTATATTGGCCCGATATTCTTTCGGAAAACTGCTATGATACACCTTGGGGACAACGAGTTGCACTCCATACTTCTCCATCTCCGACAGTTGATTTCTTGAGATACCTTGCTGTAGCGTGAACAGGTGTTTTTTGGGAATGCGATCGGCCTCGTTCAGGATTTGCCTCCATCGGTCCTTACAGGTAGTTTTGGAGGCAAGTAGTACCAGTTTTCCATTATCAAAGGAGGGATTGTTGTAGGCATCGATATTCGGAAACAAAAAGTCGGGCTTTTTATGATGCTCTGTTTTGGCCTGCGTTTGAAAAACGAGACGGACCAAATTGAAAATTTCTTCCAGATGGTGTTCCAGTGATTTACCCGCTCTGCTTTTTCGCCGGTTCATGATAGTGCCCGCAGTATTGATAAAAGCTTCGACTGTTGTGAAGGGCCGTCGGATAATATCCGCATACCGAGAGTTCTCTATCATTCTAAAAAGACTGTACTCTGTTTCCAGCCATTCCAGGATGTACCTGTCAGGATATGATTCGATGTTTTTGGAACCTACACCGTGAGCAAGATTATGGCATACTCTTGCATGGTAGGCCAGCTCAGAGGTCGGAGGGAACTCCACATTTCCCAGAGATTCGATATAGGCTTGGAAACACCCCGACAACAGGTCTTTTGCCTTGGGCATGGCCTGTTTTGGAATCAGGCCATTTGTTTCTGAAGACGATATATTCAGTGCAACAAAGAAGTCATCGATATCCGTATCGCTGCTGAGTACGTAAGCCTCGTAATGGTCGTGGGATTTTCTGACCAGTACAAGTAGGTCTCCGATAGCACCGTCATTCAAAAAAGGAAAACCTTTGCCGAACCTTGTAAGCCTATATTCGTTCCGCGTTCCTTTTCCATAATAGATACACCTACTGGTCGTCTCAAAACTATCCTGCCATCTTATAGTAACGAACCGATCTTTGTTGGACCCCTTCATACCTTCCCTTTCAAAGAAGAAGGGCCAAGCTTGCTTGTGGATATGGAAGCCTGACTGGTGCCCTCCCGTAGCACCGACATCATTGGCCGTTATGAACTTACTGAAAGCAAGTTCAGCACTCTGTACGGAGCGTATCGCCTTGTCCAATAGGTTCATCCAGTTGTTCCAGTTCGTTGACAATATGTGCGCCGACGGCTTGCATCAAGGGACTCACTACGGAGTTGCCAAACTGTTTGTAGGCTTGTGTGTCGGAAACGGGGATTAGGAACTCATCGGGAAAGCCTTGTAATCTTGCACACTCTCTCGGTGTCAACCGGCGGGGGTTTTGATGGTCCTGTGGAATCAGTACTTCCGAACCGTCTTTGTAATACCGGGCACTCAATGTCCTGCTGATGCCGTCCATAGCGACCAATCCATAGCCGAAACCGTTGCCTTTTGCTTTATGCTTGGCGGCATAATCCTGTAGGTATTTCCACAGTTTATCCGAAAGCGTATACTTTGGCAGGACATCGGGTTCCAGGATTTCTTCTATGCTGTGGGTAGCTTCGGGCATTTCCGGAAAGGAAAAATGCTCATTTCCCTGATATCGGTCCATATCAAAACCCACAATGAGAATCCGTTCCCTATGTTGAGGGACGAAATGCTTACCGTCCAATACTCGGTAATGAATGCTGTACCTGAGCCCTTCCAAGGTTTTTTTGATTACCTTGAAGGTATTTCCCTTATCATGGGATACCAAGTTCTTGACGTTTTCCAGAAGAAATGCTTTTGGTCTTTTTTCGTCCAGTATTCTCTTTATGTCAAAAAATAGGGTTCCTTGGGTTTCGTCATTGAAACCATGCTGTCTGCCCAGACTGTTTTTCTTTGATACTCCTGCTATGGAGAAAGGTTGGCAGGGAAAACCTGCAATCAGAATATCGTGCTCGGGGATTTCCTCTTCATTGATTTTGGTAATATCTCCAAAGGGTACCTCTCCAAAATTGGCATGATAGGTCTTTTGGGCATAGACATTCCATTCTGATGTGAAGACACATTTGCCACCCAAATTATGAAAGGCAAGGCGAAAGCCTCCTATACCGGCAAAGAGGTCAATGAATTTGAACCTACCCTGCTCATGCGGTGGAAATGGAATGTCCCATTCGAAGGGCAAGTAGCGTTGGAAATAAGGCTCTTCTAAATTGGTAGAATCAATAGATTTTGCATAGTGTAAAGCTTCCTTCTCAAAGTAGCGAGAAGCTCCATTTTGGTGGCTTTGAAAGAAATGCGTAAGATGAGCCAGACCCGTTTGCTCCGGCTTCTTGATTTCTATCTGTAACTTTTCTTTAATTTCAGAATACTTCCACATATCAAAATCGCTCTATTTCCAATTTTCCTCTTTTACTTCTGATCAAGTTGCTTGTAAGTATTACTCTTCATTTAGAGGAATAGCTAGAAACTAAGCCAATCTAGAATAGTAGATAGACTAAATTCGAAATTTTTATAGACAAACCTTAGGCCAATCTATATTATTTTAAAATCCTCTAGGCACACACATTGAAACTACTTACAGACCTATAATAAAGCTATTTAAGATTATTCACCTTACTTAAGCGGATACGTCATGGTGAATTCTATATACAGGAACTCAAATCAATTGACAAAAGTGCTAAATATTTTAGACATGTTCAGCATAAATGATAGAATTCTGATATTTCACATACGAAATTGCAATACTATTAAGGGGCTATTTTGGGTTTATGAACCCAAAAAGCACATAGAAAATAAAAGATATGTTTTAAACCCAAAATGTCCATTAGAAAATCTATTCCGGACTTAACTGGCTTCAAATCGGTAAATGAATGCGTTTTTTGAATTCACCATAGCGGTGCTATGCCAAATCCAATAAAACTCCCTGATTTATTGGTATTTAGACCCTCGTCACGAAGTTCCAACGCACGATTCGGATTCAAAAATACAGATTCACCCTGACAACCCCAAAAACATCGGTATGCACGACCTTTGAAAATGATGTAAGGATACTTACTTAACTCTATACAGAATCCACTGTGCTCAAGGCACATAGATATCGTCCTCGGGCTGCTCTTCCACACGCAGCGAATCGATATCGGTGACACTGTTCTCATAGCGGCTACAGTTCAGCTCCACGTTCAGTCCGCGATCGGGACGTTTGAAGGCGCCCTTCTTGACCGAAAGTTCCTTGTCATTGTAGACTTTCTGCATGAATTTATCCCAGATAGGCCGGGCGGTCTTGCCGCCCTGCCCCATGGCCCAGTTGCGGAAGTGGATACTTCGGTCATCGCCACCGACCCAAGCACCCGCGACCAGGTTATGCGTGAGGCCCATATACCATCCATCGGAGGCATTGTTCGTGGTTCCCGTCTTTCCGCCGATTTCATTGCCCGCTTTTACGGCATAGCTCAGTCCGCGGGATGTGCCACCTTCTTCTTCCACACCACCTTTCAGCATATGTATCATGAGATAGGCCGTCTCCTCAGTGATGGCCTGTCGGGTCTCGGGCACAAAATTTTCAAGGACATTGCCATTTTTATCCTCTATCCGGGTGATGTAGTAGGGCTTGGTATAGATACCCTCATTGGCAAAGGTGCTGTAGGCTCCGACCAGCTCGTATACGGAGAGGTCGCTGGTGCCCAGGCAGAGCGAGGGTACCGCATCCAAGGGGCTGGTGATTCCCATCCTCTTGGCAAATTTGACCACATTTTCGACCTGCACCCGTTGCATGACCTGGGCAGTGATACTGTTGATCGACTGGGCCATGGCCATTCTGATGGTCATCTTTTCGCCCGTTCCGTAGCCGCCATCGGCATTTTTGGGCCGCCAGGTACCACCGGGAACCTTGAACTGCGGAGATACATCGTACAATGGGAAACAAGGGTAATAACTGTTTTCTATGGCGGTACCATAGACAAAGGGTTTGAAGGTGGAGCCCGGCTGGCGCCGGCCCTGTTTGACATGATCGTATTTGA
Organism: uncultured Cyclobacteriaceae bacterium; assembly: GCA_947492745.1. Lineage (GTDB taxonomy): Bacteria > Bacteroidota > Bacteroidia > Cytophagales > Cyclobacteriaceae > Aurantiphycus > Aurantiphycus algarum. Next base: position 21,530 of record CANLOE010000013.1, read on the forward strand.
AGTACTTATGGTCGATACCACCGACCCAGGCCCGTATATTTCCCGACTGCGGGTCCATGGCCATAAAGCCTGTTTGTAAGAAGCGCTTGTAATAGCGCATGGAATCCAGAGGACTCAGTACCGTATCGATTTCGCCCTCCCAAGAAAATACCTTCATCTTTTTAGGGTGCTCCAGAGCTATCCGGAGAGAATCGCTGTCCTTGCCGTACTTCCTGACCAGACTGCGGTAGTGTTCGGTACGTTTGAAACGGTTCATGATGAAGCCTTTCATCTCCCGACCGCTTTCATCTACCCAAGGGTGGCGCTTGCCCCAATGTTCGTCGAATATTTTCTGCAACTTGGACATATGCTCACGGATGGCCTCCTCGGCATAGCGCTGCATGCGACTGTCGATAGTGGTATATATCTTAAGCCCATCTTCCCAGAGGTCATACCCATTTTCCGAACACCACTGCATCAGGTGGTCCTTGATCACACTGCGAAAGTAGGTGGCCATCCCTTTGTTCTGGTTGGCGACATCATAGTGGGACAGGTCGATGGGAAGCACCTTGATGGAGTCATAGGTGGGACGGTCGATGTAGCCGTATTTGTGCACTTTCCAGAGTACCTCATTTCGCTTCTCGAAAGAGTTGTCATAATTCCTGACAGGGTTATAGGCCGTCGTTGCTTGTAGCAGTCCGACAAGCACGGCCGATTCCTGTAGGTTCAGGCTGTCCGGACCTTTACCGAAAAAGGTCTCCGCAGCAGTTTTGATACCGTAGGCATTGCTACCGAACTCTACCGTGTTCAGGTACATGGCGATAATTTCCTTTTTGGTAAAATTGCGCTCCAGTTGTACGGAGATGATCCATTCTTTCGTCTTTTCCACAATCCGCTTTGGCATGCGGCCAAGACTTGCGAGCCGACCCTCCAGCTTCTTATCTTGGGTGTAGAGGTTCTTGGCCAACTGCTGTGTGATGGTACTTCCACCTCCGGCAGGGTTCAGGGTCAGGATTCCTTTGAGTACCCGCATATAGGCGATGAAGTCCATCCCCGAATGCTCGTAATAGCGATGGTCTTCCGATAGCAGTAGAGTATTGACCAGGTCATCGGACAGGTCTTCATAAGCTATCTGGCTCCTATTGTAGCGGAAGTAGCGGCCCAAGGAAACCCCATCCGAAGATATCAGTTCAGAGGACAGGTCATTTTCGGGGTTTTCCAGTGCGCGTAGGCTGGGCATACCTCCATAGAGGCCGAACAGGTCTATGCTTACCGTATAGATGTATAGTGAGCCCATCAGGAAGACCCCTACAAATAAGGACCACATGCCGATAATCAACCACTTAAAGACCTTTGTTTTCATATCTTAAGAGACTGTTTTGAAATTAGAGTTATTATATTATAGCTTACTATGGATACCGAAACCATCGACACTGATAGCAGCACTATCCACGGAGAACCCAACGATTCCGGACACCACAGGATTGTAAAAGATGCATTTTGACCTACATTGTACATTGGAAAATCTACTACGGATCTAAATAGCTGCAAACCGGTCGTTGCACTGAGTTTATTAGACTTATATACATAGATGTACCAACTATTTTAACAATTTGTCGATATATCCCCCGTTGGACTTATATGCTTGGCTATAGGATTGTCAATGTTGCTTCATTTTGACCCTATCCATATACATTCCTGCCGAAAAACATCTTTTCATTACCAAAATGGTAGAGGACATCTTTGCATCTACCCTTTGGTCCGTTTCGCCTCAAGCCGACCGGGTGCTTACTTTTTTCATCGATAAAAGAGTAAGCAGGACGAAACCCATAGGGATTTCGGGCCAGCCTACGGGACGCAGAAAATTTTGAAAACGCTACGTCCGGACAGAAAAATTTTCGAATGAACTGCTGAGTTCCGGATTGTATTCAACGATATACCGGATTCAATGCGATAACTGAAACACGGTCGGCATAAAAAGGTATATAAGTCTATGCACATTAATTCCTGTTTTGATAGTGCTTTTCGAAGAATTTCAAATAACTGTTTATATCTCCTGACTCATAGAAGATGCCAAAATTATCCTTGCTTATGACAAATTTATGCATTTTAATGTCACTTAGCTCATAACCGAATAAATTAAGTGCTTCCAGCTGATCAAAATACTGGATGGCACTCGAAATTCCCGCCAGTTCGCTGACCAGTACAATGGATTGCTTATCGTTCAGTGATAGGTTGCCCGTATTCAGCTTCGCTTCCTCAAAATTGGAACCGTTGAAACTGTCAAGTATTTCGGTGATCTTGTCAGTGGCCTCATTGTCCGCCTCATAGACAAGGACAAAATAGTGTACCTGCTCAAAATAGGGAACATATCGTGGTCCCTTGGCCTTATTTTGATTGGCTTTGAAATCCTGGGCAGCTTGTAGTAGTACACTGGCATAGGGCGTAATATCGCTGTCAGGATTCTCTTTTATGAACTGTTCCAGCTCGTATTTATATTGTGCCTCATCTTCTGTCTTGCCCGTGATGAGTATTTCGAGAAGCTTGAGCTTGGGAGCAAAGGTAGCATCAGGATACTGCTTGAGACCGGCATGGATTTTCATGACGGCCGTATCGTAGTCATTGGTTCTGTAGTTCTGATAGGCAGATTTATATATTTTTTTCAACTGTTCATTGGCCGCAGTGCTCTCTTCCGTATAGTTGGGGTTGGAGAGCAGTTTGGCATAAGTGGTATAAGGGTATTTTTTGATGATGGCACTTTTGTAGGATTCTGCCTTGCCATTTTCCAGCTCCTTGCTGATCAGGTAAAGCAGGTAAAGCACCTCAGGTTCGTATTCGGTAGCGGGAAAACGTTCCAGCAAAGTATCAAAAGTGACCACAGCATTCGGGTCTTCCATCAAGTTGAAGTGATAGATTTTCCCCAGGTTATAATGGGCTTCTTCTATCTTATCGAGAGCTACCTTTTTTTCTTCTTCACTTCTAGGTATCTGTGCATAGAGTGCTTGGGCTTCTTCGGCCCTCAGTTCTTCTTCGCTCTTTTCGGGTACGGCTTCGGCACCGATACCGTTTTCTTCAAGCCCCTCATCGGGCAAATCATCGGTACCCGTACTTCCCAGAACTACTTTATCGGCCCTTCTCCAGTTATCTTCCAGTTCGCGGTTGCCCCATTTTCTCTTGAACTCGGATTGTCCACGGCTCACTGAAGTAGGGTTTTCGAAATACCAATTGGACGTACCTCCACGACTACGGTCAGCATCAAAGGAGCTGCCGCTAAAGCCCGAGTTCTGCTGTCGGTTCAGTTTTCGTTGTCTTTTCTCTTCTTCCTTACGCAGGCGCTCCTGTTCATCCAGGATATTTTCGATAATGGCCATTTGCTGTACCGAGTCCATTCCCGATAGTACGAGTAAACTATCCTGTTCCTCTATCGTGTTCAATTGTTTCACGAAATCTGCAAGGATGGACTGCCGTGCTTTTATCTGCTCATAACCCTCATAATCTTTGGGTAGCACCAGGACCGTACTGTCATAATAGGCCTTGGCCAGCTCGTACTTGGACAGGGAGTCGTAATAGACCTGACCTAGCCGTAGATAGGATTGCCCTTTTTGCCGTTCATTATCGATGCTGGACTGTACCGAGCTGTTATAAAATTCGATGGCTTCGTCCAGATTTCCCTGTTTGGATTCGAATTCGGCCATCTCATAATAGATCTTGTCCTTGAAGTCCTTGTTCTTTTTATCCCTCAGTAGCTTTTTGAACAGTCTTCTGGCCGTCTTGACATCGCTGTAGCTGGACACCTTGGATACCTGTGTCATATTGAGCTTGGCATAAAAGGAGAGTTCATAATCAGGATTAGCGGCTACACACTTTCTGTAGTTTCGGTAGGAATCTTCATTCTGACCTAGTTTCTGGTAGATCTGTCCGATGATAAAGTATACCCTGGCCTTTCCTTCTTTTCTTTTCATCAAGGGTACGGCCTTACTCAGGTTTTCTACCATCCGGGCATCTTCCCCCTTTACTTGATAAAAATTGGCCCTATTGAGATAAAGTATTTTTTGGTTGTTCCTGTTCAGTTTTTCCTTTTTGAGATAATCCGATACGGCGATGGCATTGTTATATTCTTCATAGTCCGTAAAAGTACGTATCAGACGTGCCAGAGCCTCGTGCTTGGCATTGGGGTCCTCGCTTTTCGTATTGACGAACTTGAAGGTCTCTATGGAGTTCACATAATCAACACTGAGGTAGCGGGCACGACCGATAAGGATATAGCTATCGTCGACCCATTTACTGTTTTTATGCCGTTGAATGGCCAGAGATGCCATTTTTACGCTTTCTTCCACCTTATCGGCATAACCCGAGGCTATCGAAGTATCGATTTTCGGATAGAGCTTCAGGACATGGTTATAATCGTTTTCGTTTTGCTCCCATAACCCTGCTTCGATTTCGTTGATTTTTTCTTTGGCATAATAATAGGCATTGTAGCGGGCCGTAGTATTATGAAACGTCTTACTGATGAGGTTTTTCCTCTCGGCAGAACAAGACAACAACAACCCTAGGACCGATAGTGCTAAGGTAGATTTGGTGAGAAGTTTGATAGTGACCTTTTTCAATAGATTTATGATTTGACTTACAATGAAACGCAAAAAACCTTAGAATTAATACAATTGTGGTTTATTATATATACTTTTGTTCGCAAATAATTAGGAAGAATTTGAGAATACGAAAAACATTATCAAGTTGGCTCGTGACCAAGTACCTTCTGATCATTCGAAATGAAGAGAACTTCGCCGAAAAAACCACACTAAGTTTTACCTACTCAAAAGTAATACTTTTTGCGGTTTTGATTTTCATTGTCCTGATGCTGGTTAGTCTCTTTTTGGTCCAGACGCTATTGGCCCAGTGGTTCGACCCACGGCATGAGCAGGCAGAAAACAATAAAAAGCTGGAGATTCTGACCGAAAAAGTGGATTCACTAGAGATGGAGGTCATCAAAAAGGATAAGTTCATTCAAAATTTTCAACGCATCGTTTCCGGTGATACCGTCCTGATTGATTCGACCTTTAAAACCCCCGAAACGGAAAGCCTTCCTATTTCCAATAGGAACAGCCCCGATAAGATCGACCCTATCGACTCACAGTTCAGGCAAGAGTTCGAACAGATGGACATCGCGCTGGCCAGTTACGATGGTACCGGTGTACATGACTTGGAAGAAATCTTTTTTTTTACACCTATAATAGGTTTCATATCCGATAAGTATAATGTCAAGGAGCAGCACTATGGTGTGGATATCGTAGCCAAAAAAAACGAACCTGTCAAATGCGTCGCAGATGGCACCGTCATACTGGCCTCTTGGACCCAGGATTCCGGACACATACTTGCGGTGCAGCATCGTGGCAATATTATATCCGTGTATAAGCACAATGCCGAAATACTTAAAAAGGTCGGTAGTTTCGTCAGCGGGGGAGAGATCATTTCCATCGTTGGGAATACAGGAGAACTGACCAATGGTCCTCACCTACACTTCGAACTCTGGTACAAAGGCAACCCTGTCAACCCGGAGGAGTTCGTATCATTTTAACCAATCAGCATCTATGTTTCAAAACAAGGACAGCAAAAAAACGAACCAGAGTGTCAACAATTCCAATATTATAGGAAAAGGTACCGTTCTGGATGGTAATATAGAAACACACGGCAACATCCGTATCGAAGGAAAAGTCAATGGAAGCGTGCGTACCCGATCGAAGGCGGCACTCGGCAAATCCTCCTATGTAGAGGGTAACATCATGGCACAGAATGCAGAAATCGAAGGCGAGGTCATCGGTACCGTAGAAGTAAACGGTATACTTACCCTAAAGCCTACGGCGGTTATCCATGGCGATATCACGACCAATAAACTGGTGGTAGAATCCGGTGCCACGCTGAATGGTGGCTGTAAAATGGGAGTCACCGTCAAAACAATTAAAATGGAAAGCAATGACCAAACCCAAACCTCGGTCCTCCAACCACAACTCCAAGCCAGCAAAAAAGCCAGCGTCCTCTAAGACTTATCTCAAGTATTCCAACCTTGCGCTACAGATTGTTTTGGGGCTGGGTATCGCTGGTGCTATTGGCTATTGGTTGGACCAAAAGTTAAAACTGATCTTTCCCATTTTCCTACTTACCTTTATCCTGCTTACCTTTATCGGTATTATGTATAAGCTGATTAAGACATTAAACGAACCCTGATCAAGGAACAGTACTGTGTTCATTACCTTATGTCCCCATCCATAGGAAAGTTATATTTGAGATTTTTATCGAAATTGGTACTGCTGACCTTGCTCTTGTTATTGGCGTTGAATGGCTTGGAAGCCTTCTCGCTTATTGCCGGCAGACCAAAATATGTCCTGGAGACCTTCCTTTTCATGATGACGTTCACTGCGACGGCACATTTTGCCTTACTGTTGGGTTCGCGAAAAAACAGGGAGAGCTTTATTCCATGGTTCATGGGCCTGATGGTGCTGAAGCTCACCTTCTACGGAGCCTATATTTTCGTGATTATCTACTTGCTGGATGGCGATGCACAGCAGGAGGTCATCCTTTTTCTGGCCCTATACCTCTCCTACTTGGTATTGGAGGTGATAGAAGGGTATCGTCTAGTGAACCTGTACTGGAGCAAATGGCCTTAGAGACTGTTTTGAAATTACAGTTAAAAATTTATGATCACTTATTTTGGATAGGACCGAGCGTTAAAATAATGCCCCTAGGGCATTATCAGTGAAGGGGCCCCGTCTGCCGCGTGAGCCATTGACAAAGATAGCCTGTCGCGCTAGCTAGCGCGAAATTTCAACGAAATCAGGCACCAAAAGAAATACATAAGAAAGAAAAAGATACATTTTAAAACAGTCTCTTAGAATTAAATTAAAAGGATAAAATATTTTTTTTTGGGCTGTTAATATCTAGATTTGCAGTCAAATTTAAACCCATTGGTTTACAATAAATGATGACATTCTACACTCCCAGCAAAAAGTTGATGAACTTATTTCGACTTGTCCTCGTAGCAATCCTATTCTGCTCATCGAACTTCACGGCCAACGCAGCTTCCGGAGAGGGGCATGGTGAGGCTTTCAGTCCAGGGGACATGATTATGCACCACGTAAAAGACTCCCATAGCTGGCATTTTGTGGATGGCCACTATGGCACATTGCACCTCCCTGTTATCGTCTATTCTGCCGATAGAGGTCTAGAGGTCTTTTCTTCATCTAACTTCTACGATGAACAACACAATACGGTTGCCTATAATGGGTATGAATTGTCCCATGGTCACATTTCTTTAGTTGATTCGGAGGTGAAAGTCTGGGATTTCTCTATCACCAAAAACGTTGCCATGCTTTTCATCAATGCCGCATTGATGATATTCATCTTTATGGCAGTGGCCAAAGCCTATAAGAAGAACGAAGGCAAGGCCCCAAAGGGAATCCAATCGTTCATCGAACCTATTATTATCTTTTTGAGAGATGAGGTCATCAAACCGAACATCGGACATGGATACGAAAAGTTCATGCCCTATTTATTGACCCTTTTCTTTTTCATACTTTTCGGTAATCTTCTGGGTCTTCTTCCCGGGGCGGCCAATCTTACGGGCAATATAGCCGTTACCATGGTTTTGGCACTGTTGACCTTTATCGTTACCAATTTCAGTGGAAACAAAAACTACTGGAGTCATATCTTCAATACTCCCGGAGTACCCTTGGCTTTAAAGCCCATCATCGTACCCGTAGAGATTATCGGTATTTTCACTAAGCCGATATCTCTTATGGTAAGGCTTTTTGTAGCGATTACCGCTGGTCATATTGTTATACTGAGCTTGATCAGCTTGATATTCATCTTTAGTAGTATTTATGTAGGTATCGGTAGTACCATCATTGTTTTGTTTATCAATCTGATAGAACTTCTAGTGGCAGGTATCCAAGCTTATGTATTTACGATGTTCTCATCCCTATATATAGGCCTGGCCACAGAAGAGCATCACTGATGCACCTCATATAGGTACCAAGAACACTTGACACAGAACCTTTTGTTTAATTTATAAATATAGAACTATGTTGTTATCATTATTATTGGATATGAGCCTAGCCATCTTGGGTGCAGGTATCGGTTCCGGATTAGTTGCGATAGGCGCTGGTATGGGTATCGGTAAAATCGGTAGCTCCGCTATGGAAGCTATGGCGAGACAGCCCGAAGCTGCCGGTAAGGTTCAGACAGCTATGTTGATCATCGCAGCCTTGATTGAGGTTATTGCCCTGTTCGGTGTGGTTGTATGTCTATTGATATCCTTCAAAGGATAATAAAGGTTATTTGACTATGGGTTTGCCCCGTGACGATAGGTCAGGGCAAACCCATTACTGGTTTTTTATTCACATTACATCGATATATACTAATGGATTTACTTATTCCCGGAACAGGTTTATTCTTATGGCAGTTGATTATATTCTTGATCTTGTTCTTCTTCCTAAAGAAGTTTGCCTGGAAGCCAATATTGCAGTCCCTAAAGATTAGGGAAGAATCGATTCAAAATGCACTGGATTCTGCGGAGAAGGCAAAAATGGAAATGGGCCAGCTCAAAGCGGAAAACGAAAAACTATTGGAAGAAGCAAGAGTAGAGAGGGATAGGATTCTATCCGAAGCAAGGGAAGTGGCCAATAGTATCAATGAGGCTGCAAAAGTAGATGCAGGTAAAGCTGCCGATAAGATGATTGCTGACGCGAAGATTGCCATCAATACGGAGAAAGAAGCCGCAATGGCCGATGTGAAATCTATGGTAGCGGACCTGTCCCTACAGATTACCGAAAAAGTCATCCGCAAACAATTACAGGATGAAGCCTCACAGAAGGCACTCATCGAAGATTTTGTCAAAGACCTGAAACTTAACTAATATAAGATGTCAGAACTTAGAGCGGCATCACGCTATGCAAAATCACTACTGGAACTGGCCGGTGAGAGGGAAATTCTTGAGGAGGTGCATGATGATATGCAGACTTTCTACAAGACCTGCGCTGAGAGTAGAGAGTTTGCCCTGATGTTAAAGAACCCCATCATCAAACACCATAAGAAAAAGGCTATACTACACGCTATTTTCAAAGATAAGGTCAATGACCTGACCATGGTTTTTTTCGATATCATCACCCAGAAGAACCGTGAAGCCTTACTACAGGCGATTGCGAAGTCCTTTCACCAACAATACAATGCCCTGAAGGGCATAGAAACGGCCAAGGTCATCACGCCGATAGTCTTGGATGAGTCCTTGAGGAATGAGTTCAGGGATATGGTAAAGGATATTACCAAGAAGCAACAAGTAGAGCTGCTCGAAGAGGTGGACGAGAGCCTCATCGGTGGTTTCGTGCTGAAGTTGGGAGACCGACAGATAGATGATTCCATACAAACAAAATTGAAATCACTGCGACTGAAATTCAGTCAAAATCAATATATCAAAGAGTTTTAAAATTCTAATCATTTTATACAATGGCAGATGTAAGACCAGATGAAGTTTCGGCGATACTGAGAGAACAGTTGTCCAACTCAAAGACCGAAGCGGAGTTAGAAGAAGTAGGTACCGTATTGGAAGTAGGGGATGGTGTAGCACGTATCTATGGATTGACAAAAGCACAATCAGGAGAACTTCTAGAGTTCGAAAACGGATTGAGAGCACTTGTACTCAACCTTGAAGAAGATAATGTAGGTGCGGTATTGTTGGGAGAGTCCAAAGGCGTGAGAGAAGGAGATACCGTAAAGAGAACCAAAAGTATTGCTTCTATCCAGATCGGTGACGGTGTCTGTGGTCGTGTGGTCGATACACTCGGAAACCCCATTGATGGTAAAGGACCTATTAAGGGAGAACTCTTTGAAATGCCACTGGAACGCAAAGCACCCGGTGTCATCTATCGACAGCCCGTAAACGAACCTTTGCAGACAGGTATCAAGGCTATAGACTCCATGATACCCATTGGCAGGGGCCAGCGTGAGCTGATTATCGGTGACCGACAAACAGGAAAAACGGCCGTGGCCATCGATACGATTATCAATCAAAAAGAATTCTACGAAAAGGGAGAACCCGTTTTCTGTATCTATGTGGCCGTCGGTCAGAAAGCGTCTACTGTGGCCAATGTCGTATCGGCCCTAGAAAAAGGTGGTGCTATGGACTATACTGTTGTCGTTTCGGCATCGGCAGCCGATCCTGCACCGATGCAGTTCTTCGCACCTTTTACGGGAGCAGCTATAGGGGAGTACTTCCGTGATACGGGACGTCCTGCACTCGTGGTCTATGATGATCTCTCCAAACAAGCCGTAGCCTATCGTGAGGTATCCCTCTTACTGAGAAGGCCTCCAGGACGAGAAGCTTATCCTGGTGATGTATTCTACCTTCACTCAAGATTGCTGGAACGCGCTGCCAAGGTAAATGACAGTGATAAAATCGCCTCGGATATGAACGACCTTCCCGAGTCACTGAAAGGAAAGGTAAAAGGAGGAGGTTCCCTGACGGCACTACCCATTATTGAAACACAAGCGGGTGACGTCTCTGCCTATATCCCTACCAATGTTATTTCGATTACGGACGGTCAGATATTCTTGGAAACGAACCTGTTCAACTCGGGAATACGCCCTGCCATTAATGTCGGTATCTCTGTATCTAGGGTAGGGGGTTCGGCCCAAATCAAATCCATGAAAAAAGTAGCCGGTACCCTGAAACTTGACCAAGCACAGTTCCGTGAACTGGAGGCCTTCGCCAAGTTTGGTTCCGATCTGGATGCTGCTACAAAACTGACTATTGATAGAGGTAGAAGAAACCTGGAAATCCTGAAACAGGCTCAGTACTCTCCTGTACCTGTAGAAGAGCAGGTAGCTATCATTTTCGTATCGACCAAAGGAATGATCGATAAGGTGCCCGTGGATAAGGTACGTGAGTTCGAGAGCGACTTCCTGAGCGTACTCCGAGCAAAGCATAGCAGTGCTCTAGATGACTTGAGGGCGGGAAAATTGAGTGAAAACGCTACGGGAGCATTGAAGACCGTAGCCGCAGACCTCTCCAGCAGATACGCAAAATAAAAACTAGCTATCGGTAAAACATTACCGATGAAGCGGAATTAGGTATTGATAGGGTCCAAGTCATATTGGGCCCACCATACAACAAACCAAACGTTGCTCAATGGCAAATCTAAAAGAAGTAAAAAATAGGATAGGTTCTATAAAGTCCACCCAGCAAATCACCAAAGCCATGAAAATGGTGGCTGCGGCCAAGCTGAGAAGGGCACAGGACAGTATCGTGCAGATGCGGCCTTACGCCCAGAAGTTGGGTGATATACTACAGAACCTTACCTCTGGTGCTCAGGAGGAAGGGCAAAGTGATTTTAGCCAAATAAGAAAGGAAGAAAACGTTTTGTTGATTGCCATCAGTTCTGATAAGGGTTTGTGCGGTGCCTTCAACAACAATGTTTTCAAAAAAATAAAGGTACTTCTCGAAGGAAAATACCAACAGCAATACCAAGCGGGCAATGTGACCGTGCTGCCCATTGGGAAAAAAGCTTTGGAATTTTTCGGTAAACGTAATTTCAAGATAAACACGGATTATGGGTATTTGCTCTCAGGGCTTAGCTACGAAAAAGTCGATGAGGCGGGAAGTTTTATCATGGAAAGTTTTCTGAAAGGCAATTTTGACAAAGTGGAAATTGTCTATAATGAATTCAAGAATGTGGCCACTCAGTTTCTCCGCGTGGACCAGTTTCTCCCCATACTTCCTAAAGAGCGAAAGCAGGAACATACTAATGATGCGGGTATCGACTATATCTACCAGCCTTCCAAGGAGGAGATAGTGACCTCGATGATACCAAAATCATTGAAGATACAACTCTACAGTGCCATATTGGAGTCCAATGCAGCAGAGAATGGTGCCAGGATGACCGCTATGGACAAAGCAACCGATAATGCAGGAGAGCTATTAAAAGAACTCAAACTGACTTATAACAGAACAAGGCAAGCTGCCATTACTAAAGAAATCCTCGAAATTGTAGGTGGTGCAGAAGCACTGGGTGGTTGATGACCATCAGACCTCAAAAAAAAATCCTTCCTATAATGAAGGATTTTTTTTTTGAGCGAACCATACGGCGATGGTCAGGACTGAAAATCTAATCCGACTCATGCGTTTTTTGGTATTGATCTCTACCGGTATTTATGAAAGAACAGTTCGATGACTACTCCTTCGGCGGACAAACAAAGTGTCGTCAAACGCGAGTTTATTGATTCTACGGCTGCTACTCATCGAACCTTCGTTGTGCCCCTTCTATTTATAGCTTAGAAAGCTAGCTTTAGGTGAGGAAGCTTAGTGCATCATTAAGGTGTAAAACCTGCGCAGCATAAAACTGCTGATTTATAGCATTCAAATCGCAATGCTCTACTACAAACTTAGCTTTTGGATATCGCTTATCTTCCTGTTCATTTTGCTTCACTCTGCGTTGACAATCCTCGGGATAGCGCTGCTATCCCTGTGGTTCTCGCCTTGATTGAAAAAAAATGACCTGCGGAACCTTATACGACTTTTGAAACCCAAATTTGTATAATACATAATTCGTGTAGTAAAGTCAAACTTGTTTTGGCCCAATGGGAATGGCCCGCATCGTGGACCAAAGGGTTGATGATGATCACGGGTTCCGGTCACTTCATCAAGCTATCCCTTAGAGCATGTTTAAAAATTATTGGAATATATTTAATTTATTTCCCCATATATAATTTTGCTTTACTCTTAAAAACCAAACATTATCTACTTTGGGTTGGTTTGGTGGTCAGGCCAAGCCTATCAAGATAGGTCAGCTTCTTCATTTTTAGCTTGACCCAAAAACGAAGCAAATAAGTCAAGACTGTGAACAAATAGGCTAAAAATCAATCCATTCCGCTAAAATCCACCAAACTCCCTACGGTCAAACAGGGTGGATTTCTTTACGCTACATTTCTTGATTTTTTTAACGCAATTTGTTCAAGGTCAAACATATTGATTATTGTATTAAACCCAAAATGTCCATTAGAAAATCTATTCCGGACTTAACCGGCTTCAAATCAGTAAATGAATGCGTTTTTTGAATTCACCGTAGCGGTGCTATGCTGAACCCAAGAAAACGCACTGATCTATTGCCATTTAAGTCCTCATGACGAAGTTCCAACGAACATTCTGGGTTTAAATGATAATTATTGAAAATTTGTTTTTGAACAAGCTCTTAGAGGGTTTTCCATGTTATACCAAAACACAATAGATTTGGGACAGACTGAAGGTCTTTGCGAAAGCACTGTTCCACTAGAAACGCCCCTAATGACCAATCAACCAATGAAATTGTACCAGTGCGGGATTTTTCTATTTTTGTTGAAACATGAATTTCCCATTTCACTTTTTTTTAACCCAAATTGATCGATAGAAATCGTAATGAGCGTATAAATAGTAAAATACCAGCCATTTGTATTCGTTCGGCATAGCACCGCTATTTTCTAAAGCCCCTACTGACAGGTCTACCCTTAACGTTTCGACATTACACGGATTTTTCTCCTTGGCCATTGCCTATAAGGCTTCCCCATTTCATTTTTTCTTGAGTATACTTCTTAGGGCTGTTTACTTTTGGGCCTTGAGGTTCGTGTAGTCTTTGGTTTTTCTTTGATCCTTACGTAGATGAGTTTATGCCGGCTACCCTTCGTATTCTCCCTTTGCTCGACCTCAAAATTGTTGATAGAACCGATCAAGGGCGTCAATTTCTGAAAACCATAATTCCGCGCATCAAAATTAGGCTGTTTCTTTTGTAGCAGACTACCTACATCTCCCATAAAAGCCCAGCCATCGTCATCGGCTATGTCAGAGATGGTCGTAGATATGAGCTTGATTTCTTTTCGGGTAATCTTATCGACATTCTTACTTGAGGGTCGTTTTTTCTCCTCACTATTCTCCTCATCGTCATCATCGCTATCGTCCGCACCTGATTTGAGGATCTCGATATAGATAAACTTATCGCAAGCGACGATGAAGGGGTTCGGTGTTTTCTTCTCACCGATGCCGTATACCTTCATGCCTGCCTCCCTGAGTCGAGTGGCCAGTCGTGTAAAATCGCTGTCACTGGAGACCAGACAGAAACCGTCTACTTTCTGAGAGTAGAGAATGTCCATTGCATCAATGATCATGGCCGAATCAGTGGCATTTTTACCTACGGTATAACTGTATTGCTGTACGGGATTGATGGCATTTTCCAGCAGTACTTTTTTCCACTTGGACAGGTTTGGCTTGGTCCAGTCTCCATAGATACGTTTCAGGGTCGGATTTCCATATTTAGCAATCTCCTCCATCATCTCCTTGACATGTGTTGAGGGTATGTTATCCCCATCGATGAGTACTGCAAGTCTTGATTCCATCATAAATATTTTGTGTCTACTGCACGGAAAACCCGAAGCAGGCTATAGGGTCGTCAAGCGTTTATGGACTATGAATACTCTCGGACTCGACCGAATAGGATATAGCCATAACGCAAATATCCTAAGTCAGGACAAAGCTACATATAACTAGCATAGGTTCACGAGGCTTTTCCTTGAAAAAGCAAATAGAATAAAATCCGGAATGGAGGAGCTAGGGTTTGTGGGATCTATATTGATTCAAAGTCGCCATTGAATTCGGCTTGAATCGGATTGGGATATTCTTCCAAAATGTCCTTTTTACATAAAGGGGCTTATCTTTATCCCAAATTGATCGATAGAAATCGTAATGAGCGTATAAATAGCAAAATACCGGCCATTTGGAAGCACCGCTATGGTGAATGAAGACAGGTGGGCAAAGCTTCCGGTATGAAGCTATTTATGCGCGGAATAGGTTCTTTATTGATCATTTTGGGTTAAAGTACGATAAAATCAACGGTTTAGGGGAGGGGTCTTGATTGATTGTTACGGTGTAATACAAACTTAGCTTTTAAATATCGCCTATCTTCCTGTTCATTTTGCTTCACTCTGCGTTGACAATCCTCGGGATAGCGCTGCTATCCCTGCGGTTCCCGCCTTGATTGAAACAAAATGACCCGCGGAATCTTATACGACATTTGAAACCCAAATTTGTATAAAACCTGCGTAGCGTAAAACAGCTGATTTTGAGCTGATTTATGTTCGTAATAGGAAGGCTATTGATCAATTTGGGTCTATAGTACTACAAAAAGGATATTGTCATACTTTGGGGATGTTTTTCAAAAAAAAGCTTCATCCCGATTCGGGATGAAGCTTTTGGTACTTCTACAAAACTGCTTTTTCCCTACAATTTCAGGAATACGCCGACTTCATATGCGGGAGCTGCCAATATACGCTTTCCGGACAGTGCAAAAGTGGCAGAGGCCAAAGCTCCGAAATTTTCCTTTAGATCATAGGTCAGCGTAGGCCCAAAAGCAAAGAACTCCGTATTATTGGAGAAAATGCCATTGGCAGTGCCTCCTCCCTCACCATTTTGAAAGGAGATGACACTGTTTGCTTTCAGAATGGCCGTTACTTTATTGATACCCGTATAGCCCAGTTCGAAGCCATAGCGAAACTCTTCAGAGAAATTGTTGGTTCGGTTATTGATGCCGATATGGGCCGAAGCATAAAGCGGAGCAGGGTAAAAGGAGACTCCAGCGTCCAGTTTGAGGTATTGGTTGAACTCGCCATCACCCGTCTGCAATATACGGCCTTCGCCACCCTCGGTCTCTCCTAATGGGAGTCCAAAGATAAGACTTGTACTCAGGGCGATCTTAGTGTCTCGTGTAAGTGCGTAGGTGAGGCCCAATTCCGCGTCTCCCAGTGCATTGACCTCATCTCCGGGCGTAACGGTACCGCTCTGCCTTAGCTGTATCTCATTGATGGTGCTTCGGACTAAGAAAGGGACATAGGCTACGGCGGAAATCCTGTCGCTAAGACCATATTCCCCATAAATGCTGGTGGTATAGAGACTGAGTGTAGTGATATCCTCTAGGTCTCCATTGGGAGCATAGAATTGGCTCGCTCTGATTACACTCTGGCCAAACTTGAAAAAACCCTTGCCTTTTTTTGGAGGCCA
Source organism: uncultured Cyclobacteriaceae bacterium (assembly GCA_947492745.1). Taxonomy (GTDB): domain Bacteria; phylum Bacteroidota; class Bacteroidia; order Cytophagales; family Cyclobacteriaceae; genus Aurantiphycus; species Aurantiphycus algarum. Next base: position 37,575 of record CANLOE010000013.1, read on the forward strand.
TCCGCCTCCGGCTATCGTAGTTCCTGCCAGGAAAAGGCTCAAACCTATGGTGAGAACCAGTGATTTCATGTTATTGATATAGTTCATATTCTTGATTGCTATGTTCGCTATTAGAGTTGTGACCATTAGTTGAATTCTCCTACTCCGAAAGTCAGGCCGGCCGGCTTACAAAGTACAATGACATACTGAAAGTCTGCTATCTCAGCACCGGGCTGCGCATCACTCACGTTAAAGGTATGACTTCCTCCTGTGGTAACCTGTCCCAAGTCCAGACCACTGGCCCTAACGGACCTTCCATCGGTGGTATTCGCCAAGTAGATGAAAGTACCCAAAGCGAAGTCGGTCTCAAAGTCATTGCTCAAGGTCAATATCAAATCTCCACTATCGTTTTTCTCTAAAGTAGCTGTTCCTTTGGCCGTGTAGCTTCCCCTACCTTCCAGACTTGCAGTTTTACTGGAACTACCTACAGTGACCGTAATGGCACTACTGACAATGCCGTCGATACTCGCTGTGATTTCACTGGTACCTTCTCCTACGGCGGTACCGATTCCATCAGTATCGATGGTGATAACGCTCTCATTACTGCTGGACCAGGTAAAATCATCCTTATCATTGAGCTGGTTATCGTTTACATTCAGTGCCTGAGCAGAAAAAGTTATCGTTTCGTTCAAGCTCAGTGCCCCTGCCTTTGGTGTTGAGATTTCTACCTTGACCACGTCATTGACATTACCGGCTACACCTATCAGGAAGGGTTCACTGAATACTTCATTCACACTGGCCAGAACAGTGGCTTGCCCAGCGCCTTCTCCCCTGACCTTGCCGCTATTGTCTACACTGACAATACTCGGGTCGCTGCTCTGCCAAGTGATGGTAGCCTCTTCTCTTATCCCGAACTTGTTAAAATAACTGGCAGATAATTGTTCGCTCTGCCCTACGGTCAGACCGGATAGACTGGTGTCGATGATCAACTGCTCCTCGACGATTTCATCATCGATAACGTCTGTACCGATACAGGCCCAAGTACCGAATGTCAGTACGACTAAGGCCATCTTGAGTATAAAACTTTTGTTCTGTGCGTTCATGGTTTGATTTATTTATTGTATTACATTGTTTTTTCTATTGATATTGAGGAAGTTGAAATGAAAAACTGGTACCCTGATTGAGCTTGCTGTTCAGAAATATCTTCGAATCATGGATCTCCAATATCTTTTTGACAATGGCCAATCCCAATCCCGTGCTGTTCTTGTCCAAGCTTACCCTTTTGTCGCCTATATGATATCGGTCGAATACAAAAGGCATTTGATCTTGTGGTATGCCCTTTCCTGTATCCGAAACCTTGATTTCTACTGCATCATATCCATTTTCGTTGATTTCAATACTGATTTTTCCTTTTTCCGGGGTGAACTTGATGGCATTGTCTATCAAGTTCTGTAAGACTCGCTCTATCAGAGCCACATCCGCATAGACCAACAGGTTTGCTTCTGATATTTTGGCACTGATCTGTATCCCCTTTTCTTCTGCGAGTATCTGATATTTTTGAGATATGTCCTGAATCAACTCGCTGATAGAGAAAGGCTCTTTATCGGGACTGATCTGATGTGCTTCCAGCTTAGAGAGCTCGAAGAGTTCATTGACCAGTTTTTTGAGCCTTTCGGTACCTTCCAGCACGATTTTGAGGTACTTTTTTCGTTCTTCCTTATCAAGGTCCTTGTTCTTGATCATCAGTGTTTCCACATATCCATGAATAACGGCCAAGGGTGTCCGTAAATCATGGGAGACATTGCCCACCAGTTCACGGCGAAGGTTTTCCATCGATTTGAGGTTCTCTATATTGCCCACGATAGTATCGGCCATCTCATTGAACACTACGGCCAATGTATTGATCTCATCGCCCGGCTTGGAGGGTATACGGGCACTCATCTCCCCGTTCTTGAAACGCTGTACCGTTTGGATGACCTTACTTAGGTTTTTGGTGATGAACCAGAAAGCGATGATACCTACGGTCAGGGCGGCCAGTAGCGTGGTGATCATATAGCGGCTGCCCAGTTTCAATATATAGCTGCCCCATAACAGACTGGATACGGAGTCATACTCCTCACTGGCCAGTATCACGTAAATATAACCCAGCACCTTTCCTTCTTCCTCTACTTTGGTGGCGGAAAACACTTTTTTGCGCCCAATCTGCCTTGGGTCGTCCCCGACGATGTACTTCTGGCCATCCGTGGCAATAAATTCTTTGATAGGGTCGAGGCTGACCGACTCCAGTTTCACTTTTTTGTAGGGTGCCACATAGTTCAGTATTTTTCCACTGGGAGAGAGTAGGTATACTTCGATACTGGGATTGACGGCCATCATATAGTGCATGATATCGTCGGTAGCCTTTTCGTTCAGTTGACCATCCAGAAAAGGTTTAAGCTCTTGCGATATGCTTTTGGCAATATTGGCGTTCAGGCGCTGGTTCTTTTCCTGAAAATGGCTTTCGGCCATCTGTGTGGAAGAAAAGAAATAAACTAGTCCCAAACCGATAAGTAATAACAGGAAAGTTAAGGATATCTTGATGAACAAGCCCCTGGATTGAAAAACGCCTGTTTTAAGTGTGTTATCCTGATCCATAATAGTGTGATTAAGCGATTTCATCATTGAACCTGTATCCTATGCCCCATGTGGTCAGGATATACTCCGGTTTGGACAGGTCTTTTTCGACTTTGGCCCGTAATCGGTTGATGTGTGAGTTCACCGTATGTTCATAGCCTTCAAACTCATAGCCCCAGACCAGGCGCAAAAGGTGATTTCTGGAATAGCTCTTGCCCGGATTGGAAGCCATCAGCAAAAGAAGGTCGAATTCTTTTGGGGTGAGGTCTACCCTTTTGTCCCCTAAGGTGACCTTCCTTTTCCCTTCGTCAATGGACAGTTCCCCGAAAATTTTCAGTGCCACGGGCTTGTCCTCACTCTCGTTCTGCATTTGCGCCCTTCGAAAAATGGCCTTGACCCTAGCGATGAACTCCCTGACACTAAAAGGTTTGGTGAGATAATCATCGGCTCCTGTTTCCAGGCCTAGAATCTTGTCGATTTCCTCTGATCTGGCCGTTAGCATCAATATGGGGGTCGGTATATTGGCAGCGCGTACCCTTCGGCAAATCTCCAGACCATCCATTCCCGGGAGCATTACATCAAGTATCATCAGATCGAATACTTCGTTCAGTGCAGTGTCGCAGCCCCTTTTACCATCGGGTACCATCGTCAGTTTGCAATCCAGATCTTTCAGGTGGATATTCAATAGCTCGCGTATGTCCGGATCGTCCTCTACCAAAAGTACATTTTTCATTGCATGGGATTTTGTCGTATCATCAGTTTGGATCACATCGTACTGCGTTGTTCCTGCTTCCATAATTTCTATTTCTTACATCTCAAAATTACGGGCCAATTATCACGAAAGTATCACGACAATCAAAGCAATTTATGCTACCTAGCTTCACTAACGGAGCTTTGGGACTATTGATTGGTCAGCTAAATGACTATTGGCATAGAAAAAGTACATTTCGCAACATTTGAGTACGAACTCGTATTATTAATTTGGTCATTGAATCTTATAAAAACTATTTTTTGTCAAGATATATATGCTCTGGGGCCTTCATGATGATGTTCTTACGATTACTACTAACAGCAATTTCGATGATTTGACTTTACCATGTCTGAACTTAAGCCTATCTTTAAATAAATACATCACTACAAAACGATACACTTATGGTCATTTCATTTGACGAGTTGCCCGGTAGTGCTCGATTATGGATTTATCAAGCGTCTACCCTCCTTAGTACTGAGCAACAAGAGCAGATCAGTAATGAACTGAATACCTTCCTATCAGGATGGGCCGCTCATGGTCAGGCGTTAACGGCCGCTTTTGAAATACTTCATGACCGTTTTCTGATCATCGCCGTAGATGAAGTCGGGCAAAAGGCCACGGGCTGCTCGATAGATGCCTCTGTGCATGTCCTACAGAACATCGGAGAGAGTATGGGTGTCGACTTCTTTGACCGAACGCAAATAGCCTTTTTGGATGAAAATGAGGTGTTTCTGGCACCCATCTCAGAAGTGAAACAAAAGATAGGTTCGGGTCGAATTCATAAAGAAACGCTGACTTTCAATAACTTAGTGGTGAACAAGGATGATTTCGATGAAAAATGGTCCGTTAAGGCAGAAGATAGCTGGCTTTCAAGATATTTTTGACACTTTTGAAGAAAGCGATAAGAATTATTTGCTGTTAAGTAGTATATGGTTTAAATTAATAGGACAATTTGAATGATGTTTGGGCAAATAATACGGTATTCACTTATGAAATGTCGCTTGCGTTGATGTTGACCGCGCGGTAAAAGACGTGACCCGTATGATGTTCGGGTATGCAAATGACCCTTCGATTGTTATCAGTGTCTATCGAAAGGATGGAAAAGGAACATTCTCAGAACAGTTTTGAGAGAGTTATAGAGTTATGGATAACCATTATCCTACCCGTTAGGGATTGTATATCCTTCTGAAGCACATCATTGTTTCCAGTAGAGCTTCGTTTACCAAAAGCTCCGCAGTGTACATTATCAATGGTACAATTACATGAAAAAAACACTTCTTCTTCTTTGCCTACTTGTTTTGGGCGTACTTTCCTCCTGTAGTTTGGAAAAAAAAGCAAGGAAAGCTTATGAATATGCCGAATATCAGAAGGCTATTGACCTCTACGGTAAGCTATTGGATAAAAGGAAAAATCAAGCGAGGGCAAACTATTTTATCGCGGATTCCTATCGTTTGTCCAACCGGCTACAGATGGCCGAGCCGTATTATAAAAAGGCAATGGACAGCGGTATCTCCAATGACTCCGTAGGATTATATTATGCCTTTGCCCTAAAGGCCAATGAAAAGTACAAGGACGCAGCACAACAATTGGACAATTATGTAGCCGGCACTGAAAATGAGGCTTATGTCCAGAGGGCCAACAAAGAGATGGAGAACCTATCGCTACTCAATCGTCTGAAAGAGGAAAAAAGCTATTACCGTATCAAAAACCTGGAAGCGATCAACTCCGATCAGAGCGAATATTCTCCCGTCTTTTTTGATGGTTACCTTTACTTCACTTCTTCACGGGACAACAAACTTATCTATAACGGTACGGGCACGCCCTATACCGATATTTTCAAAGTGAAGACCAAGGGAGCCAATGTGGATATCGCTACCTTGGAGTCTATGGACGATATTATCAATCTCCCGGATGTACATGAGGCATCGATTACTTTTTCTCCCGATGGAAATACCGTGGTCTTTGCCCGAAGCAATACGGGCAAACGAAAAGGGCGCTATGATGTAAGCCTTTACCTCTCTCACTACAGAAAAGAGGCTTGGACAGAACCACGCTTGATCAATGTCAATCAGCTGAACCCTCAGAAAGTAAGCTATTGGAACTCTACCCCGGCCTTCAGCAGAGATGGAAAAACGCTATATTTCTCTTCTAACCGACCTAGAGGTAAGGGGGGGACCGATATCTACTCTGCGAAGATGAACTCCAGAGGAAGGTTCAGTAAACCCAAGAACCTAGGGGCAGCGGTCAACACGGAAGGTAACGAGAGTTTCCCTTTTGTATCCAGTGATGGCAAACTGTACTTCTCATCGGATGGCCATGCCGGCTTCGGTGGTCTCGACCTGTTCGTAGCCAAAAGGGAGCGGGGCAAGACCACTGTAAAGAATCTCGGTAAGCCCGTTAACTCCAGTGCGGATGACTTTGGTATGTTCCTGTTCAAGCCCGACAAGGGTTTTTTCTGTTCCAATAGGCCCGGAGGAAAAGGAGATGATGATATTTATACTTTTATCAATGAGGATCCCGACCTCAAGGAAGTCAACTATTTTCTCAAGGGGCTCACCAAAACCTATGGAGAAGACGGCAAATCTACCAAGCTACTGCCCAGTGTCACGGTCAAACTATTGGATGCAGAAGGAAATACACTGGAGGAGACTACCTCCAATCGTCAGGGGGAGTTTTCATTTCGGGTCTACGAAGAAGAAGATTATGACCTGGTAGCGGAAAAACACGGAAAAGAGGTTTCCTATCTGACAACCCGGGGCGATTTTACGACAATCGGTAAATCCAAACCAAAATCCGAGCTGGTAAAGCTGATTACCAATGTTACTTTCGACACGCTCATGGTGCTGGAAAAACTGGAGCTGCACAAGCATTTCGTATTGGAAAACATCCTCTATGACTTGGATAAGTGGGATATCCGTACTGATGCTGCCCTCGAACTCGATAAGCTGGTCGTTCTCCTCAAAGATAATCCCGAAATCAAGATAGAACTCAGCTCTCATACAGATAACCGTGCTCCCGATGAGTATAACATGACCCTATCCGAAAAAAGAGCACGTTCGGCAGTCGATTATCTGATTTCCCAAGGTATCGATAAAAAACGCTTGGTCGCCAAGGGCTATGGAGAGTCCCAACTCATCATCAAAAATGCTGTTACGGAAGAGCAGCATCAGGTCAACCGTAGGACAGAGTTCGAGATACTGGCCATCGACCCGAGCAAGAAGCCGAAAACCCTCGATGAGAACGGGAAAGAGGTCATCGAAGAAGTGGATGAGGAAGACCGCTTTTTTGACGATGATAACGGTCGATAAAAGCCACCTCTTGGACGAAACCCAGAAGGGCCTATATTTCACTATAAATTAGAAAAATAAGGGAAAGCCCCTTCTGATACGAAAGGGAAGAACAACTTTAGGAAGAAAATAAAAGATACATTTTCACCCTGCTATGTCCAGTCATACCCAAGTATACTCAAGATAAAAATGGGTAATCCGGCAGACGCTTCTATCGCGCCACTTTGAGGATGCTTTTTGTCAATGTCATCAGTGAATTGGTCTTTTGGAGCTTTCAGGCTGAACCCAAGCTTTCTCTAAGGCTATTCTTTTGACCCAAGCCAAATTGCGTTTGCGCATAAATGAGAGAAAGGAAATTAGCCAAAGATGAAACCTCGATTGAAAAAGTGTTTCGTACGGTATTCATTGGAGAGTCCGTCATCGACGGTTTTCCGAAGGACAGGATGGAGATTCATATAGATCTGTGCGGGTCCGGCCATGGATGAAAATTTGAATACAATAGCGTAGGCTTGAAACAGTCCCTCGGCCCTTATCTGGAATATATTCTTCTCCTAAAGCCCTTATTCCATGGGCTTTTTTTATTTTTGCTATTGTAAATTTTCCATGAGCCGTTCATGGAACCCTAATCCGAGCAAAATCCGATGAACGAAAGATATGCACAGCGCGGTGTCTCTGCCTCCAAGGAGGAGGTACACCAGGCCATCAAAAAAGTCGATAAAGGTCTCTATCCACAGGCTTTCTGCAAGATAGTAGAGGACTATCTCGGAGGGGATGCCGACTATTGTAATATCATGCATGCCGACGGCGCAGGTACAAAATCATCGCTGGCCTATATCTATTGGAAGGAGACAGGCGATTTGTCGGTCTGGAAGGGTATCGCCCAAGATGCCATTATCATGAACATCGATGACCTCATCTGTGTGGGGGCCACGGACAATATACTGCTATCCTCTACCATAGGGCGTAACAAGCATTTGATACCCGGTGAGGTCCTGTCCGCACTCATTAATGGCACCGAAGAAGTACTGCAAATGCTGCGCGACCACGGAGTGCAGATCATCAGTACGGGCGGTGAGACGGCCGACCTCGGAGACCTGGTGAGGACGGTGGTCGTGGACAGCACGGTAACGGCGCGCATACCCAGAAACAATGTCATCAGCAATGCGAACATTCGGGCGGGGGATGTCATCGTAGGTCTTTCCTCTTACGGTAAGGCCAACTACGAAGAGGAGTACAACGGAGGCATGGGCAGCAATGGGCTTACCTCCGCGAGGCACGATGTCTTTGCCAAATCCTATGCCAGTAAGTACCCCGAAACCTATGACCCGAAGGTTCCCGACGAACTGGTATACTCGGGCAGTCTACAGGTGACCGACTCCGTAGCGGGAGTGGCACTGGATGCGGGCAAACTGGTGTTGAGCCCTACGAGAACCTACGCGCCTGTCATGGTCGAGGCACTGAAGACATTACGCCCTCACATCCACGGTATGATCCATTGTAGTGGAGGAGCGCAGACCAAAGTATTGCATTTTGTCGAAGACCTGCATATCACCAAGAATAATCTCTTTTCCACACCCCCTCTTTTCCGAATGATACAACAGGAAAGTGGAACAGACTGGAAAGAGATGTACAAAGTCTTCAATATGGGACATCGCCTGGAGGTATACCTCTCCGAAGAACATGCCCCCGAGATGATCGATATCGCTAGGGGTTTTGGGATAGAGGCCCAGATTATAGGAAGGGTGGAAGCGGCGGCCCACAAACAGGTGACCGTTGCCGGAGAGCATGGTACATTTGTGTATAAGTAATATTGGTAACTTTTCCTATGCGCCTGTTCAAAAGGCCCGTGCGGTGGTTAGGTCCGGAACTGTTTCGAACTGTGTCAATGGTGTTTCTTCTGTAATTATGTCCTGGAATACACTTGGCAAGTGTATATTCAAATGAAATTGAGGACACATTGAATATAATTACGGAAGCACTGTTCCGCTTGGAATGGCCCCGAGGACCAATCTACCAATGACTTCTCTCCACCCGGAACGTCCCAAATGACTATTCTACTATTCTACCACTCCACTGTTGTAGGATACAGGATTTCCCCCTCTGCCGCAAGTTTAACGCAGTGTAATACAAATTTGGGTTTCAGATGTCGTATAAGATTCCGCGGGTCATTTTTTTTCAATCAAGGTGATAACCGCAGGGATAGCAGCGCTATCCCGAGGATGGTCAACGCAGAGTGAAACAAAATGAACAGGAAGATATGCGATAGTTAAAAGCTAAGTTTGTATAACTTGTGGCAAAAATCAGGCAAGTTTTTTAACTTGCCTGTATGAGCCGGAAGATTATAGGTACAGCAGTGCCATAGATTATATCGGAGGAAAGGGACTTGTCGATATGAAGTTTATCTCCTGATTGTAGCAAGTTGAAAACTTGCATCAAATATTGCCACAAGTTATGGCCTTGCCTAAACTTGTGGCAATTGGGGGATCTTATTGCTGTTCGATGTACATTCGAGATGGAAATGTGACCTGTGATGCTCCTCATAAGTGCAGTTTGAAAACAATTACTACGATGGAAAGGTCGTTAATAGGGCATTGCAAATGCCGAACGCGTTCAGTCCTCGATACAATCGAGGACTAGTGGGAGATACACCAAATAACGTTTTGAAATGGCCGTGAAGAGTGTTCAAGGATAGAAAAATAAAAATAGGGAAGAGATGATGCCAATAGTTGTCAATGATGTTCAGTATACTTGTCCTCGTTTTTAACGAGGACTTTCCCGAAATCGGCGTTTGTAACGCCATTCACCAAAAGTATCAACTCCATGTCGGGCGACCGCTATATTATTTCCGATCAGGAAGCATGTCACTACATAACCTTAACGGTGGTCAAATGGGTCGACCTTTTCACCCGAGAGGTATATAAGGGCGTTATTGCCAATGCTCTGGATTACTGCCAAGAACGTAAAGGGCTTGTACTGTACGCTTATGTTATTATGAGCAATCACGTTCATCTTGTGGCGAGAGTGCAATCGCCATATACGATGTCGGGATTCCTGAGGGATTTCAAGAAATACACATCAAAACAGTTTATTGCCGCGATCAAAGAAGGCGGGGAAAGCCGGGCCGAGTGGCTTCTGGACAGATTTGCCTTTGAGGCCAAAAGAACGGGAAGGGCCAAAAATCATAAAGTATGGAAAGATGATAACCACGCCGTGGACCTGGATAACAACAAGATCGATATCTGGAACAAAATCGACTATATCCATGAAAATCCTGTTCGGGCAGGGATTGTGGCATCTCCGGAGCATTACCGCTACAGCAGTGCAACGGATTATGCGGGAGGCAAAGGGCCGGTTCGAATCTTTGGGCTATGACCTGATCTTGATCTTATTGCTGTTCGATGTACATTCGAGATGGAAATGTGACCTGTGATGCTCCTCATAAGTGCAGTTTGAAAACAATTACTACGATGGAAAGGTCGGTAATAGGGCATTGCAAATGCCGAGCGCGTTCAGTCCTCGATACAATCGAGGACCAGTAGGGTAATTTGATTGCCATTAAAAGCGTCCTCAATCCTTTGTTTTAAATTTTTACCGACTAAATCTATTCCGCCAATTTCCTCAATAATTTGTCTCCAAATCGGACTAAAATCATTTGAAGGTGCTGTTTCAAGATAATCAAACAATTGTTTTTGAGATTTACTCAAACTCTGCTGGTGTGCAGGTTGTTGCGGTTGGTTAACCATGTTTTGTAAGTGGTTTTTCAGTTGAGTTAAAACATTGACAATGTTTATTTTGTCGAATTCAGCTTTTAACTCACTCGAAATCTTATATAGTTTTTCTGCATTCATAATTTTGTTCTAATTACCCCCAACAACCGAATAAAAAACACCAGTGTCCATTGTCCGTGTTGTCTCCGGTATTTACCGAAAATTGGAAATCAAAAACACTGAACAAACAAAACTTTCCGTAACTGCCATTTTGGTTTCCAAATCAAACATTTTCATGGCAAGGGAGACAGTATTATTAAGGTCATTGAATGTCTTGACATACGTCAACCCTTGAGACTGATTCCTGAGACGAGTTTGTACCAAACCATTCAATAGTCTTCCCGTCCCGAACACAGATGACTTCAAAATCAGCGGTTTTGTACTGCGTAGGCTTGTCACCTTAGTGATACAAGAGCCTCCTCGCCCGAACCGTTGGTTCTATTGCAATGATGTGCTTATCTACGGGGCCTATCGGTCAATTTGGAATAGGATAAGGGGTGAAAACAGTAAGCAGATAGCTAAACCTCGGCCTTGGGAAAATCCATCAGTGCCAGGATTTTGTTCTTATAATCACTCATCTTCCGATCATAGGCCACCGGGTCATCCGTCATGCTCCTATAGTAATAGGCACCATCCAAGAAGAGAAATATAAAATCGGCCTGCTCATAGGCATTTTCCGTAGCGATATAGCCTTCTATACGGCACTGCTCGATGATTTCCGCCAACATTTGTCGCAAGGAATCATGCAAGGTACGGAAGCGCTCTTTGATAAGTCCGTTTCGGAATATCAGCGTATAACAATTGTAATAGACATCATCATCTACCAATTTGCCCCATTTTCCGGAAAACAGATTGTCTACGATTTCATGAAAGATAATAATGGCGCTTTTTCCTTCCGGTAGCCCCGTCATGTACATGTTCTTGTACCGGTCGAGAATAAATTCGATCAGGCCAAAGACCAGTTCTTCCTTACTACTGAAATAATGGATAATGAGGCTGGGGTTCACTCCCATCTTCTGGGCCAGCTTGCCGATAGAAATATTGTGCAGCCCCCCCTCTTTTGCTGCGAGGTAAAAGGCTTCTACAATTTCCTTTCTTCTGTGTTCCCGTAGGCTTTTTCTGCCCATAGATAGTTACTTTTTATAAGTACGGTCAATAGTGATCTTATGCAGATCTATACTTGGAATATCGCAGGTCATCTTGTCCAGGTCCAAATCGCAATGATAGCAGCACTGTCACGAGAGTTTTCAACGCGGTATAGGATAAAATGGACAGGAAGATATATGGCCTTTGAAAGATAAGCTCATATTCATCCCGTATTCCACATGTAGTTCACTAGTAGGTTTGTTTCATCGGAGTTCATGAGCCTTCGGTTCAAAAATTGACCATACCCTATACTCTCCAATAAGGCAAATCAATAAAATGAAAGCATTTTTTGAACGGCTTGTAGTGTTACTGCACTGGATCCAAGAAAATGTGCGAGTTTATTGCACTTTATGCTCTACAGATAAAATCATAATGTATAATCTAGGCTAAAACTAATCGAAGCCACTGTTCTTTTCATCATCCTTAAAGTAAAAATAATAAATTGAACAAGTGTTCAAAATATAATAATACTGGATTAAAGGCCTGATAACAATGGGTTTGTAAACTTGCATCTAAGAATCAAATCATTGACAGACCTTTCTTACCCTAAACAAAAACGATGAAAGCAGTTTTCTTTTATAAAAAAATCCCTTTCGACCTTTGTCTATTTTTGCTCCTGATAGGACTGTTGTTATTCTCCACTATTGTTCTTCAGGCTCAGTCAACAACGGTTTCCGGCCGGATTATGGATGAGTCGGGTGTGGGTATCCCGGGAGTGACCGTACTTTTGGCAGGAACTGCACAAGGGACTGTCACGGACATTGATGGACGCTATCGCTTATCCTTGAACAGCGCTGAGCCTGTATTGGTCATTTCTTCCATAGGGTTTGCGACACAGGAGGTCCCTGTAAGTGGACGGAGTAGTATTGATATCACCCTTGTAGAATCGACGGCGGTACTGAGCGAAGTGGTCGTCACGGCACTGGGCATAGAAAGGGACAGGAAAGCCCTGGGCTATGCCGTACAGCAGGTCGATGGTGCACAGGTCAGCGAGAACCGAAATACCAATCTGGTCAACAGTCTGTCGGGTAAGGTTGCGGGCCTACAGGTGACTGGGGCCAACAATGGTCTGGGAGCTTCCTCACGAATGGTCATCCGAGGAGAAAACTCGCTCAATATCAACAGTAATTCACCACTCATCGTCGTCGATGGCAGTCCCATCAACAATGATACCTATGGCACGGGAGGCAATAGCACGGCGCAGGCCGACCTGCCCACGGACTATGGTAATGCGGCAGCGGATATCAATCCCGACGACATTGCTTCCATCAGTATATTGAAAGGAGCAGCAGCAGCGGCGCTCTATGGTTCGCGTGCCGCCAATGGAGTAGTGCTCATTACAACGAAGAGTGGCCAGGCAGGACAGGGCATCGGCGTACAGTTATCTTCCTCGCTAACTTTCAGCACACCTCTGGTGCTGCCCCAGGTGCAGACCCGATATGGTGGGGGATGGGACAATGACTACGCTAGCAATTTCGGAACCAATTTCGGTCCCTCACTGGACGAAAACCGTGAAATCGTACAGGATGGAGCGCCCGGTTTCGAAAGTGGAGAATCTACCCCTTTTCAACACCGTTACCGGTTGGAGGACTTTTTCGAGACGGGTACCTCCAGTAGCAATAGTATCGCCATCAGTGGTGGCAGTGAAAAGGGGAGTTTCAAACTGGCCTATGCCAATTCCTTCAATACAGGCATTGTTCCCAATACCGACCTGGACCGGCATAGCTTCAGTATCAATACCGATTATCACCTTAGCGACCGGTGGAAGCTACAGTTCAGTGCCACCGGTAACAGTAATGGCAGTGATAACCTATCTACCTCTGGCTATGGTGGACAGGGCATTATGTACGCGCTTCTCTGGAACTATACCAATGTAGACCTCGATTGGCTCAGGGACTATTGGCTGGAAGAAGATAAAGTGCAGCGCAACATTTTTACCTGGGGCGATAACCCATTTCTCATCGCCAATGAACATATCAATGCTTTTGATAAGAACCGTCTTTTTGGCCGTTTGGCCACGACCTATACCATTACCCCCGAACTTTCTTTGCTACTTCGGGTGGGTACAGACCGTTTCAACGATTTCAGAACCTCAAGAAGGCCCGTGGGCTCGGTCTACCATCCCAATGGGATGTACCGGGAACAGCGCATCGACTTTATGGAGCTGAACACAGATTTCCTGCTGACCTATGACCGTCGCTTTGGAGAGATCAGTACCCGAATCTCCATGGGCGGAAATAGCTTTAGACAAGCTACAAAGGAAAGCATCGTTCAGGGCAATAACCTCACCTTGCCCGGTATCTATACCCTTAGTAATATCAGTGGTACGCCCACTCTGCTCCGTACGGACGCAGAAAAACAGATCAATAGTCTGTACGGTCTTGCCAGTGTGGGCTACAAAGACTTTATCTACTTGGACCTGACGGCACGCAATGATTGGTCCTCTACACTTCCCGCTGCGGAAAATTCCTATTTTTATCCCTCGGCCTCACTTAGCGTAGTACCCACGGAAATCACCGAATTAGGGGCATCACTGGATTACCTCAAACTGCGCTTCAATATAGCGAGCGTAGGTAAAGATACCGATCCTTATCAATTGGTGAAAACCTTTCCCTTCGCTACCTTGCCCAATTCGGTGACTACGCCGGATCAACTGCCCAATGCCACATTGCGGCCCGAGCGTACCAATTCGGTAGAAGTAGGTCTGGAATCTTTTCTCTTTGGGAGCCGATTGAGTATCGACTTAAGCCTCTACAGGACCATCAGTAAGGATCAGATCATCTCCTTTGCCGTGTCACAGGCCTCGGGCTTCAACTCCGTATTCGCGAATGCGGGAAAAATAGAGAATAAGGGCATAGAACTGGCGCTGGGCGGTAGCCCCGTGCGGACTGAAAATTTCCAATGGAATGTCTCCACTAATTTCACGGCGAATAGAGGAAAGGTATTGGAGCTATTTGATAATCTGGAGTCCTATGTCATCGCCGAAGGCCCGGACGGCAATACCGTTGAGGCACGACCGGGCGGGCGCCTAGGGGATATCTATGGTAATACCTACCAGAGGTCCGGTGATGGAGAGATTGTCTATGGACCCAATGGCATACCACTTCTGGGCCCCCGTAGAAATGTGGGTAATTATAATCCCGATTGGATGATGGGGATATCCAATAGTCTTTCCTATAAAAGGCTGCGCCTCAGCGCCCTATTCGACATTCGTCAGGGCGGTATCATCTATAGCTATACCAATGTCATCGGGACGGAAAGCGGTATACTTCCTTCCACCCTAGCGGGACGTGAAGAAGGTATCATCGGTGAGGGCGTGGTGCTCAACAGTGACGGTACCTACAGCCCCAATACCCAGCGGGTCACTGCGGAGGAGTACTACTACGGTATACGGCCACGATCCAATGCCGAAGCCAATAGTTATGACGCTTCTTTTGTCAAACTTAGGGAAGTGAACCTCAGTTATGCCCTCCCCAGGGCCCTGGTCGAAAAAATTGGGCTGAACACTGCCACGGTATCACTTATGGGAAACAATCTCGCGCTTTGGACCAAGGTACCCAATATAGACCCCGAAGCCCAGGCACTCAATGGCGGTAGCCTTGTGCCCGGCTTTGAAGTAACACAGATTCCAAGTACGCGCTCCTATGGAATGAAACTCAGTATAAAATTTTAACCTTTTCCTAAGCACTGGATGATGAAAAAGATACTACAAACAGTATTACTGGTAAGTGTGGTCATGGCCTGTACCAGTGGTTTCGAAGAACTCAATACCAATACCAACGAGCCCGAATCCGTCAGCGCGGACCTCTTATTACCTACGGTACTCTATGAACTGGCCGACTTTTCGGTGACACAGAGCTACGATTTTGGGGACATGATAGCTCAGCACACTGCCCGCTACGAGTTCAATGAACTGGATATATACAACTGGGTCAGCTCGGACCGTTTCTGGGTATTGTACAATAACCTTCAGGATATAGAGGAGATCATTGCCTATGGAGAACAACAATCTCAGGTCAATTACCGTGCCGTAGGTATGATTCTCAAGGCCTACTGCTATAGTATGCTGACCGATGCCTATGGAGATGTACCCTACACGGAAGCCAACAGGGCCGAGTCGGGCATCATATCACCAAGATACGATGCCCAAGAGCGTATTTACGAATCCCTATTGGAGCTGTTGGAAGAGGCCAATGGTATCATCGATACCTCTACTCCCATCGAGGGAGACCTACTTTATGATGGCAACATGTTACAGTGGCAGAAATTCGGCAATTCGCTCCATGTCCGACTGCTCATGCGCACTGCCGAGGTGAACGATATCGGTACCAAGCTACAACAAATGGTCGATGCTCCCGACACTTACCCATTTTTTCAGGGCGTTGAAGACGATGCGGTCTATACCTACTCCGGTGCCTTTCCCGATATCTCCCCGCGTTCTTCGGGGAGGGGAAGGGCCTATGAGTATTTTTTGGGTATGCCCACGACCCATTTTGTGGACCTGCTGCTAAAGAACGATGACCCCAGGATCGCAGTGTGGCTGGGACTACGGAAAAAGGAAGACGGCACTTTTGACCATAAAGGGGTACTTCCGGGCCAGTCTCTGGGAGATATCGGTAGGCCCGAGTCTTTTTCCTCCAAAGACTCCACCTTTTTCAACGATCCGGGGAAAATCAAAGGAATCTTCATGACGTATAGCGAGCTGAATTTTATTCTGGCCGAAGCCGCCGAGCGGGGGATGATCTCTCAACAGGCCAAAGATTTTTATGAGACAGGTGTCCAAGCTTCTTTTGCACAATGGGGAGTAAAAATGCCCGAGGATTTTTTGACCGTTACGGCCTCCTATACCGATGGTGACCTCGACCTTATACACGAACAAAAGTGGCTGGCCCTATACCATAGTGGTGCGGAAGCCTGGTTTGATTGGAAGCGGACAGGTAAACCTAGCTTTATCCAAGCCGGTCCGGGCAATCTGAATGGTGATGAGGTTCCCGTTCGATTGATGTATCCTTCACTGGAGCAGTCGGTCAATAGTGCCAACTATACGGCGGCCGCACAGCAGATAGGGGGCGATGATATCAATACCCGCGTTTGGTGGGATAGGCGATAATGTTCGTATAGAAGTGATTTGGACTTTTTGTTTGGCACCGAGAATTTAGGCTTTTGTGCCCTAATGAAGGCTTTTTCCCTTGCATAGCCAAAGCTACGAAACTTAAAAAAAGAGAAAATAAGGGTATTGAAGGTGAAATTTGTAGCTAAAAGAAAAAGTCTAATACAAATTTGGGTTTCACATGTCGTATAAGATTGCGCGGGTCATTTTAGCATCCATCAAGGCGAGTACCGCAGGGATAGCAGCGCTATCCCGAGGATTGTCCACGCAGAGTGAAGCAAAATGAACAGGAAGATAGGCGATTTTAAAAGCTAAGTTTTTATAAATCACTTCATAAACCACAGTCCATTGTTACAAAAGATGAAAAGAGTACTTTCTGTATCGCTCATGGCTTTTTCCTCATTGGCCTTCTGGGGCTGTCAGCCCAGCGATGGAGCCAAGAGTGAGGCCGCTGTTCCACAAAATACGCGTCCTCTCCGCAAAGCGGTGTTCGTACTGCTGGACGGTATCCCTGCCGATGTTATCGAACGGGTAGCTACCCCAACGCTGGATGCCATTGCAGAAGCGGGAGGCTATAGCCGCTCCTATGTAGGGGGCGAGAAAGGAAGCTATAATGAGACACCGACCATATCCGCACCGGGATACATGAGTTTGATCACGGGTACTTGGGGCAACAAACATAACGTTTGGGACAATTATAACCAGAATCCCAATTATCACTACCCTAGTATCTTCCATGTAGTGGAGGCGCATGACCCTGACCTAAAGACAGCCATATTTTCTACCTGGGAGGATAACCGTACTGTACTGGTGGGTGACGGAGTAGTGGACAGTGCTCATTTCGTTATTGATTATGGCTATGATGGTTTTGAGAAAGATACGCTGCGCTATCCCCACGATAGTTTAAGAAACTTCATCCATACCATCGATAAGGAGGTGGCCCAAGAAGCGGCCAAGTACATCCTGGAAGAAGGTCCTGATCTATCGTGGGTTTATTTGGAGTATTCCGATGATATCGGGCATGGTATGGGAGATGGGGAAGTATTCGATACCGCTGTTCGGAAAACAGAACAACTGGTCGCGGGTATCTGGGAGTCGGTACAAAAGCGGCAGCAGTACGAAGGTGAGGAGTGGATGATCCTTGTCACGACAGACCATGGGCGTGATTCCATCACGGGACAGAACCACGGCGGACAAAGCCTCCGTGAGCGTACGAACTGGCTCGTGACCAATGTCCAAGGTCTCAATGCTCAGTTCAAAGAAAAACGGACAGCTATGGTGGATATTTATCCTTCTTTGCTTCGTTTTATGGAAATCCCGATACCGGAACGGGTAGATAGAGAGTTGGACGGCACTCCTTTTCTCGGGCCGCTTTCTGTCCAAAACCTACAGGCAACACTGGATCGAGGACAGCTTTCCCTATCATGGACTGTAGCAATCGACAAAAATGAAAATGAAAAAGGAAGACTCTTGGCCGGTTTTACCAATGACCATGCCACAGGAGGAAGCGATAGCTACGCTGTCTTGGCAGAAGAGGTTGACCTAAGGCAAGGCCGGCTACAGGTACAGCTCTCCGAGGTTCAGCTAAAACGATATCAAAAGGGGAAGTTTCTCAAGCTAGTGCTAGAGGCCCCAAAAAACCGGCTCAATTACTGGTTGATTCCGGAAAATGAACCCAAATTGGGTTCATGATAGAGTATACTATAGCAGTCTTAGGGTGGATAGGAGCATTGTTTTTTTTGATGGCCTATTATCAAGTGATTCAAAGGAAATGGAAGCTGGAAGATAGCATCTATCATTTGTTCAACTTGTTGGGAGGCATTTTTTTGATCATCAACACCCTATACCTACAAGCTTGGGCCGCCTCTTTTATTAACTTTGCTTGGGGGCTTATGGCCTTGATAGGGTATGTGAAAAGTAGAAAAAACACTCAAGCATCCGCTAGGGATAGCGAGGAATAGTACTCGCTAAAGGAGTTCATTAAGGTAGGGCCGGGTACAAGGCGGTGTTGTCCTTTGGTCATTACCGGACCTCATGAGGGCATCGCTCCCTGAGGAAATCACTCCCTGAGAAAATCACTTTAACCCAGAATGTTCGTTGGAACTTCGTCATGAGGACTTAAATAGCAATAAATCAGGGCGTTTTCTTGGATTCAGCGTAGCACCGCTACGGTTAATTCAAAAAACGCATTCATTTACTGATTTGAAGCCAGTTAAGTCCGGAATAGATTTTCTAATGGACATTTTGGGTTTAACCCAAATTGATCGATAGAAATCGTGATGAGCGTATAAATAGCAAAATACTGGCCATTTGGATTCGTTCGGCATAGCACCGCTATGGTGAATTCAAAAAACGTAGTGCAGCGACCGGTTTGCAGCTATTTAGATCCGCAGTAGATTTTCCAATGCATGATCTGGGTTAAGCCACTGATTTTATTGTAATTATGTTCTCATGACGAAATCCTATTGATCAACTTGGGTTGAAGCCCAAATCAATGGGCGTTGGGCATAATCGGTAAAATGATTCTTCAATGGTACGATTTGACGGGTTTAGCGTAGGCACATTGTTCACGAGGTAGAACAGTCCATTGTGTATAAGCTCGGTTCGTACGCATAAAAAAGGGCTACATTTTTAGTGTAGCCCTTTTCTTTCCGTTAGGTTCAGGTCTTTTTAGAGCAACTTACTCTCTTTTTCCTTCTACGAGGTATTCGGCCAGATTTCCAAAAGCAATCTTACCTCGAAATTCATTCTCTACCACGAAGGCATCCATTTCGACGCCGATTTTCTCATTATTTTCAAGTAGTATTTCGAATTTTATCTTTAAGTCATTGTCAACGAACTTGACTTGGTCGAAATCATAGGTGTTTCCTGTAGCTGCCGAGTAGAAAATTCCTTTGTATTTATTCTTTTTTCCCTTGAGCTTAAGGTATCCCATAGTAGGATCCCTGTCTTCGGTCTGTAGGAGCAGATTCCAGGTTCCTGCCAGTTTACGGGGTGCTTTCCCCCCTTTTGCCTTGAACTTGTCAAACTTGGAAACTAGGTTTTCCCTTGGAAATACGTTGTTACGGACATTGGTATCTGCTGTTTTTTGCTTTGGGTCAAGCTGGACACTTTTGACTTCTCTGTCCACCACGAATACTTTGGTCACTTGATTTTCATTTTTTCTCCATATTTCGGCAGGGATATGTTCCGTAGCCTGTGTCCCGTCCTTGAAGATGAAATTGACCAATAGAGGAGTTACCAGTCCTCCCTTATTGGTAAACTTGATCTCATAATAATGTTTGTCTGACAATCGTTTACGGAGGGCTTCATCTTCGATGGAGTTCCTGAACTCGCCATATTCAGTACTGCCTGTCTCCGACATGGAAAACGTGTTGGGAGAAAGGCTCAGTTCCTGAGAGGTATTGGCGGATACCGTTTGTCCTTCATCTATGGCTTGCCCTTTTTCCATACGGTACCATTTGACATCGCTCACGTCCACATCTACATGATCGGTAGTGTAGAACCAGCCCCTCCAGAACCAATCAAGGTCTACCGCGGAGGCATCTTCCATACTTCTAAAGAAGTCAGCTGGTTTAGGATGCTTAAAGGCCCACCGTTGTGCATATTCCTTAAATGCGGCATCGAACAATTCGGGCCCCATGACCGTTTCACGAAGCAGCGTAAGTGCTGCCGAGGGCTTTCCATAAGCATTATAGCCCAGCTGCTTTACTTGTTCCGAATTGGTCATTATGGGGGTAATATACTTTTTGTCCAACTTCATGTAAGGGACTATTCCTTTAGGAGAGCCCCACTCCAGAGAAAAATCGGGGTAGCGCTCTCGTTTTGTCTCTCTTTCCAGAAAAGAATTGAGTCCCTCGTCCATCCATGTCCATTGGCGCTCATCTGAGTTGACGATCATCGGGAAGAAATTATGGCCGATTTCATGGACGATAACACCGACCGTACTTTCCAGTTTTTGCTGAGAGTAACTACCGTTGGCATTGGGGCGACCCCAGTTGAAACATATCATCGGATACTCCATCCCTATGGATGCCGTATGTACCGATATGGCCACGGGATAGGGGTAGTCAAAGGTCCGCTCTGAGTAGACTTCCAAGGTATTCTTGATGGCCTTGGTGGACTCTTTGTCCCATAAGGGCATGGCCTCCTTAGGGTAAAAAGACATGGCCAAAGGCGTCTTGCTCCCTGTCTTAACGGCCTGTGCATCCCACACGAACTTACGTGAAGAAGCAAAAGCAAAATCCCGGACATTTTCCGCGTGGAACACCCAAGTCCTCTCTTCTTTGGACTTGTTTTTTTCACTGGCCTCGGCCTCCTCTTTGGAAACGATGAATACCGGAGCATCAAAAGTAGTCTTCGCTCTGGTAAATCGCTCTAAGGATTTGGAATTCAGTGCCTTTTCGGGATTTTGTAATTCGCCCGTAGCGGCAACGACATGATCTGCGGGAACAGTGATGTCCACCTTGAAATCCCCAAAGGTAAGGGCAAACTCCCCATTGCCGATAAACTGTTTGTTCTGCCAACCGTTGATATCATCGTACACGGCCATCCTAGGGTACCACTGGGCCAGCGTATAGATGTAATTATCATCTTCAGGGAAATATTCATAACCACTACGTCCGTCGAACTTCATGCGGTCGTTGATATTATAGGACCAGGTAATGGCAAACGTATAACTTTCACCTGTTGCCAAGGTTTTCGGAAGATCTACCCGCATCATTGTCCTGTTGATGGTATGAGGTAGTTTGTTGCCGGCTTTATCCGTTACGGAACCGATGGCAAAACCTCCTACATAGTCAAAGCTACTAAAGGTAGTGGCCATGTCCTTTGTGGAGACAGTAGGTTCTGCTACCTGCGTAGAGGTGACATCGTTCAGATTGCCTTTGGCCCTTACATTTTGGTCTAGCTGTACCCATAGATAACGCAGGTTATCAGGGGAATTATTGGTATAGGTGATGGTCTCACTTCCTTGAACACGTTGTTCGCTATCATCCAACTTAACACTGATGGTATAATCGGCCCGCTGCTGCCAATACTTTTCACCGGGAGCACCTGAGCCTGTACGATATTCATTGGGCGTAGCAAGGTCGGTACCCAACTGCTCAAATTTTCCCTGCCAGTCTATCTGTGCTTGCCCTTGGGTCATCGCCAAGAGGACCATACAGAAAGGAATTATTCTCTTTAGTTTCATATACATGCTGTTTTAAACCTCTGGGTAATGAGAGGAGACCATAAGCTTGTTATAACTTGGGCCTACTCTCCTTTTTTTGGGCTTACTCCTTATTATTGCTTTTGAACCTATCGAACTGTGAGGGCACGCCTACTTTTGGAAACACATTATTGTTCAGGTCGGTATCGGCAGTTTCCTGAAAAGGGTCCATGACGATAGTGCTTACTTCCTTGTCCAACATAAATACCTTCACTGCGGTATTTTCGTTCATTCTCCATATCTCGGCAGGTATACGCTCGATTTGCTTGGAGCCGTCCTTGAAGGTAAACTCAACAATAATGGGCATGACCAGCCCTCCTTTATTTTTGAATACGATTTCATAGAAATGTTTATCGTCGAATTTTTTCCTGATGGAGGCATTGTCTACCCTGTTCATGAACTCACCGTAAGCATTGTCATTGGTATCTTCAATAGTAAAGGTTTCATAACCACCACTGAAATCCTTATTGGACTTTTCTCTATCTACTTTTATATCAGTAGATTCGGGAGCGCGGCTTTTCGTTTTCACTCGGAACCATTTTACCCTATCTACTTCCATGTCCACATGGTCCACGGTATAGAACCATCCTCTCCAGAACCAGTCCAGGTCTACGGCCGAAGCATCTTCCATAGTACGGAAAAAATCTGCGGGCATCGGATGTTTGAAAGCCCACCGTTGCGCATATTCCTTAAAGGATTTATCAAATAGCTCGGGTCCCATAACCGTTTCCCTGAGGATGTTCAGTGCAGTGGCCGGTTTGGCATAGGCATTGTTCCCAAACTGCTTTATCTGCTCAGAGTTGGTCATGATAGGGCGTATCTGTCTTTTGTCCCCTTTCATATAAGGCACGATTTTGCGGGCAGGTCCTCTTCGGGAAGGAAAATCGGTATACTGTTCCTGCTCCGTTCTGTACTGTACAAACGTATTTAGCCCCTCGTCCATCCAGGTCCACTGCCGTTCGTCGGAGTTGATGATCATCGGGAAAAAATTATGGCCTACTTCATGGATAATGACACCGATCATTCTGTATTTTGTCTGATCGCTATAGCTACCGTCCGGGTTGGGTCGGCCGAAGTTGAAGCAGATCATGGGGTACTCCATGCCTATGGAGGCAGCATGTACGGAGATGGCTACAGGGTAGGGATAATCGATAGTGTACTTGGAGTAGGTCTCCAAAGTATTCTTCACCGCTTTGGTGGATTCTTTTTCCCAGAGTGGATTGCCTTCTTTCGGGTAATAGGACATGGCGAGTGGCGTATTGTCACCTACTTTTACTGCTTGGGCATCCCAGAGGAACTTACGTGATGAAGCGAAAGCAAAATCGCGTACATTGGTGGCTTGAAACTCCCAAGTCTTTTTTGAAGTAGACTTTTTACTTTCATTGGCTACGGCCTCCTCCTGTGTGATGATCAGGACAGGCTTTTCAAAGGATTTCTTTGCTTTTTCGAATCTTTCCAGTTGGGTTTTACTCAATATCGACTTGGCATTCTTCAGCTCTCCCGTAGCGGCCACCACATGGTCCGAAGGTACGGTTATCTTTACGCTATAGTCTCCAAAGGTCAGTGCAAACTCACCATTGCCCAGAAACTGCTTGTTCTGCCAGCCGTTCACATCATCGTAAAGGGCCATACGGGGATACCACTGTGCTATGGTATAGAGATAATTATCATCTTCCGGGAAATATTCGTAACCTCCTCTGCCGCCGAGTTTCATACGATCGTTGATATTGTAATACCAGTTGATAGAGAAACTGTAAGAAGCCTTGGGTTTGAGCGGGGCGGGCAGGTCGATACGCATCATTGTTTTGTTGACGGTATATGGGAGCGATTTGCCACTTTTATCCTTGACCGACTTCAATTTGAAACCTCCATCATAATCATAAGCTCCCAGAACGCCCGCGACTGCCTTGGTGCTGGCACTGTCCATGATCATGGTCTCCCTGACCTTGAGCGTGTTGGTGTTTTTTTCGCGTACGTTCTGGTCCAGCTGTACCCAGAGGTACTTCAGTGTATGTGGCGAATTATTGGTGTAGGTGATGGTTTCATTACCAATGATTTTCTGTTGATCGTCGTCCAACTCTACATTGATATTATAATCGGCTTTTTGCTGCCAATATTCTTTCCCGGGTGCTCCCGAACCCGTACGGTAGGAATTAGGGGTAGGCAGGTCACTGCCCAATTGTTCGAACTTACCTTGCCATTCCTTTTGCGCCATAGAGGACTCTATCTGGAAGACCAGAAGGACGAAAAGGAGTAATGGAATCTTCTTCATTTTGTTGTTCATGTGTAGGAAAATTGATTATTAGGACTGTAAACTGAGCGGGTAGAACCCGAGTACTTTACAGTAAAACTATTCTAATTGTAATTGATTACAAGATACTTATCATACCTTATCTCAAAAAAAGCTGACAGACCTACAATATGCGTGTACCGTAACCACAGCATCGGATTTAGGGCTCATCATCACCAAAACTTAGCTTCGAACACCAGTAATAGGGCGATCCCCGCAATCGCCGAAGAAATAATCAAACGCCAATCGCGACGAGCAATCCCGAAAATATTCACGTTAAGGAAAGTAATTGTCAGGAAAATCACAATGATTATTATTTGACCAAGCTCTAAACCTATATTAAAGGCCAATAACTGGGTTGTAACATTGTCGCTCATCAAAATAGATTTCAAATCACTGCCATAGGCCATACCATGGACTAGCCCGAAGAATATCGCCAGAAAATAATTGGTCTGTATTTTTCTGTTATTAACGAAGGACTCTTTCATGAAAAGATTGGAAACGGCAGTAATCAATATGGTAACCGGAATCAAAAACTCTACCAGCGATTTGTTGATATGGAGTATATCAAAAACCAATAGTGCCAGTGTTATGGAGTGCCCAATTGAGAAGGCGGTGACCAATATGAGCACTTGCCTCCACTCTCTGAGCGTATAAAGGGCACCTAGGGCAAGGATAAATAGGATATGGTCCATACCCTCGATATCGATAATATGCTGCCAGCCCAGGTCGAAATAGATTTTGAATTCGGACATTTAATTATTATGATTTCTTCTCTTCATGTAATTATAATGTATAATTTTGAAAAAGTTAAAATTAGATTCCATTCTATGCGACAGTTTGTTATTTTATGGATGGCCCTACTGCTACCCTTCGCACTACTCGCCGACCTACATCCCATGCATGTCAGCGTCTGTGAGATTGAGTATGACAAGCATACCAAAAGCTTGGAAATCAGTCAGCAGATCTTTATCGATGACCTGGAAAGAACCTTGCAGAATTCCTTGGGAAAGAACAACTTGGACCTAATGGAGCCGGGCGAGGAATTAAGTACCGATGAGCTTGTGGAGAATTATATTGCTGAGCATGTAAGCTTCAAAGTCAATGGAAAAGAAAAGGATTATGTTTTTATCGGGTATGAAGCAGTAGGTGAGGTACTGCGCTTTTACCTCGAAATCGAGAATATCAGACGTTTGAAGTCTTTAGAGGTCACCAATACCGTATTGTTGGACGAATTCGACGATCAGACCAATCTGGTCCACCTGACCTATAACGGCGACGTGAACAGCCTGCGACTTCGGCCCAATGAGGGTACTGATATCTTCCGGGTCTCGGAGTAGTGGCGTTATTCGGCTTAGAGGGGTACTGACAATATAATCAGATTCTGCTAACACTCACTCCGAGGTAGCCTCACTGATAAAGATAGCATCATTACAGGCAAAGTCTCAACCATACGTACAGCACTGTAACACGATAGGGAAAGCTAAGGCTTGATCTGGATGGAATGTTGATCCTGCGAATCCCACGTTTTACCTGGAAATCAATAAAATACATCTGAAAATAAAAGAGATACGCTTCAAAACGGCCTCCAAGTCTATGATCTAGGTTTAACCCAAAATGTCCATTAGAAAATCTATTCCGGACTTAACTGGCTTCAAATCAGTAAATAAATACGTTTTTTGAATTCACCGTAGCGGTGCTACGCTGAACCCAAGAAAACGCACTGATTTATTGCCATTTAAGTCCTCATGACGAAGTTCCAACGAACATTCTGGGTTTAATGTCCGAAGGCAAAGGCTTTCAATACTTCCCAGTGTTTACCGTTGTGTTTGAGTAGGCTTAAGCAGGGCACAGTGCAGGTCGCGGAGAAAGGACGACCTCCCAGTCGGCTCCAGGCCGCTTCAAAGTATTCTTTTTTCAAATCTCTGAATGCCAAGGTCAAGTGTGGTTTGAAAGGGCGGCTGCGGTAGTCGGCATTGAACAGGTATAGGGACCGCTTCATTTTCCGGTGCAACGCGGCCTGTAAGGCCATGAGTGCGGCATCAGGTGCTACATGGATATAGATTACCCGTGGAGGAAAGGCACCGAAACCGTCAAACCTTAGAGTGGGGGCTGCTGTGTCCGTAGCGAAGGAGGTCAGGACCTGCTCCAGTTTGCCCTCTTTGCGCTCCTTCCAGCGAAAAGGCATGTGCAGTGTTATATGTGGTGGGGATTTTAGCGCTGCGTGACTATCATAACGCTGGGCAAACTCTTCTTTCCACTCCTGCGCCATTTTGTGGATATCCGTTGAGGGCAGTAGGGCAATAAAGTACAAACGGTCCTCAGGCTTGGGCATTGGTCGCTTTTTCGGTGGATTTCCGTTCTTTAAAATCTTTAGGGGACAGACCTTCCCGTGATTTGAAAAAACGGCTGAAAGACTGGAGGTCATCGTATCCGATTTCATAGGCGATATCGGATATCGCCTTGTCCGTATAGGTCAGTAACCTTCGGGCTTCGAGCATGATTCTGCTCTGGACAATCTGTAAGGGACTCTTGTTATTGTATTTGGCGAAGAGGTTAGAGAGTGTTTTGGGGGATTTATGAAGGAGGTCGGCATAATCGGCTACTTTATGTAGTGTGCGGAAGTGGGTTTCTACCAGATAGTTGAACTCCCGAACGATATTGAGGTCCGCGGTATCTCTCATGGTAACGGTATGTTGTTGTTTATAAAGACGGGTGCATAGGATGATCAATCGCTTGAGCATCATCTGTAGCATTTCGGCCTGTAGATTATCGGGAGATTTCATCTCTAGGCTGAACATTCTCCAGAGCAGATCGAATTTTTCCTTCTCGCTTTCAGGAATACAGATTTCCGGTACCTGAGAGGCACCGAAAAATAGAATACCCTTACAACTTACTTCATTATCATGGTCGGCAATACAATAAAAAGCCCTGTTGAACTTGATCAGACGAGCCGTCCCGATGTGCTTGACGTTGACTTTATGGAACTCGGTCAAACAGAGGATATGGTTCGGTTTTAGGCTGAAGTCCACACCATCGATATTCAGGTGTGTTTCCTGTTCGGTGGACCATACGATAGTCAGTCCGCTTTCCAGCCTATCTTTCAGCAAGTGACAGTTACTTGATGATAGGTCGGATAAAATCAGGATTTCATCGTTGTTTCCTTTGTAGTCCATAGACTTGGGTTTGAATCGTTAGCTAGTACTGGATCTGAAATTTAGGTAAACCCTTGTCCCTAGCAAAACTAATTGTCCGATTACAAACCCCGATGTCTTTAAAACGCACTTTCTAGCCCTTCTTGTACTTTTGCATTCCCCGTTTTCATAGGAGGCAGGTATTTTTCATACGAAGGAGACTCGGCCGTTTCCTTGATAAGGCGGTTCCTCAATGCCATTAGCTTCGTCAGGTACCTTTTCATGAACAAGCGGTCCACCACTCGTCCGAGTAGACCGAGAGGAGAGCGGTACACGATCCGGTCTATCATGATGGTATCCTTTCCGTGTCCCGAAAATCGATGTTCATGGTAGAAATAAGAGAAAGGCCCACTGACCATTTGATCGATAAACCGCTCGGGGGATTCACTGAGTGTAATCTTACTGGTCAGCCGGAAAGGGAAGCCGAAATGTATGGCCTTCCAGGTCACCTGTTGTCCAAAGTCGATAAGCCCCGTCCGGACACCCGCTACGGCCTTCTCCCTTGTATGTTGGAAGGTGTCTTGATGTAGGTCGATGCTACGGGCGAGATCAAAGCACAGTGTCTTTGGAGCTTTGATAGAGGTAGTTTGCGTGATGACAGCCATAATCGAATATCTTTTTTTTCCATTGAATACTTTCAGGTATTTCCTCATTGGCCCTATTGTTCAGGGCAAATAGAAAATGAATAAGTTCCAGTTTGTTAGAATGCTTGCGTCGTGAATTCATAACAAAGGTTTTTTGCGAATGTTCAGAAGATGCATCAACGCCACTTGCGCATGGGGAAATGAAAACCGAAAACCCTCCTTTAGCAGCCTTGTGGGCAGCACCCAACGGCTTTTGAGAAGGAGCTCGGTTTCCGTTCTCAGGAAGAAGGCACCGATTTCGAGGAGCCAGACCGGGCTGGGCAGGCCGAAACTCTTACCTAGCGCTCGGCGAAGCAATGCCATGAAATCCCGGTTGAGGAGCGGGGCAGGAGCAGTACAGTTATAAATGCCCGTAGAGGCGGGATTATCCAAGAACCACTGGACTATCCTGATAAAGTCATCTTCGTGTAGCCAGGTCATATACTGTCCTCCATCACCATGCTTGCCGCCAAGGCCTATTTTCGCCATTCTGGCTAAGGGCGAAAGGGCACCCCCGTTTTTACCCAGTACAATACCTATGCGCAGACATACTTTTCTAGTAAAGGGAAGAGAGCTCTTTTCGAAGGCCTGCTCCCATTTTCTACATACATCCACGGAAAAACCCTCACCGTACTCCCCTTCGTACTCGTCCATAGCACGATCAGTAGCATGGCGGTATATAGTGGCCGAAGAGGCATTGATCCAAAGCGAGGGTGGATTGTTACACGCTTGCACTGCCCTGTTCAGTACACGTGTGGCCTCCAAACGTGAGCTATAAATAGCAGCTTTGTTTTTCTCCGTATAACGACAGTCCACGGATTTTCCCACGAAGTTGATCAGCACCTCGGCACCCTCCAGCTCATGGGACCATACCCCCAGACTACGGGCATCCCATGAAATATAGCTTATGCCCTGTTCGTTACTGTTCTTTCTGCTCCTACTGAGTACCAGTACACGGTAACCCTTGGCGATGAAGTGACTACTGAGCAAATAGCCCAAAAAACCTGTTCCACCCGCTATAATTATTTTTTTCATCTTTGTTCGGTCTAAAAACTGATATGTGTAAGAAAGTATCCACTGGCCTGAGCAGAATGCTTTGTGGCAGTCCATCTTTTCCAACTGCTCCAGAAGTAGAATAGGGCCAAGCACCAAGGCAATGTCACCAATCCCACTAGCTGTAGGGCATCGTTATCCATGTCAGGGATAGGCAGAAAGAAAACGAAGAAAAACCCCATCAGATAAGCCCCCGATAGGCCCAAGTATAGCCGGATATGTCTTTTGTACCAAAGCTCTTCCCTTTGGCCGCGAAAAAAACGGTACAATCCCGTAAGTAATTGATAGCATCCTGTAAGGAACTGTACAAGTAATAATAGTATCCATGTTTCGCCACCTGTGGCTAGCGCTATCGAAAGTAACACCAGAGCAGTGGAGAGCATCAATGCCTGAAGTATCACATCTAATTTTTCCATAAGAATGATTATTTTAAACTTTCAGAACTATTTGAAATGAAGGTCGTAAATTTTTTTATCCCAAATTGATCAATAGGATTTCGTGATGCAGAGTACAATAAGGTCAGCGATCCAGGTGAGGAGGCTTAATGAATCAGTAAGGTGATGAACCTACGCAGCGTAAAACCACTGATTTTGAAGCAATTTATGCTCGTAATAAGAAGGCTATTGATCATTTTGTTTTTATTTGAAAGATTTGAGCAAAGTACCGAAGAACCAGTGTTCATCTGCTCGTATGAACTTATCCAGCATGCCATTACTTTTATCGGCAAATTTTTTCAGGTCCTTGGTTATCTTCTTGAACTCTTTGATGTTTTCTACCTGCCCACTGTCATCCCGTATGTTTTCCACTTGGTTCAGCATTTTGATGATGGGGTCCAGTTCACGTTTCCGCCGCTCTTGAGCGACCTGTTTTGCCAGTTCCCATACATCTTTCTCCGATTTGAAATATTCCTTCCTCTCACCGGGCTTATGTTCTTTGTATACGATACCCCAGTCGATCAGCGCGCGGATGTTCATATTGGCATTTCCTCTGGAAATGTTCAGTTCCTTCATGATTTCCTCTGCGGATAGGGATTCGGGCGAAATCATCAATAGGGCATGTATCTGAGCCATGGTTCGGTTCAGTCCCCAACTGGCCCCTAGGGTACCCCATGCCTGTATCAGTTTCTCTTTTCCTTCTTCATACTCCATGACATAAACTTACAGATTGTTTTTAAACTTTCAAACATTATTGAAAGATAAATAATACTTATGCCCTTTCATGGGCATGGATCCATGCTACTGCTTTAGAGCATGTTTAAAAATGATGGGCATATATTTAGTTCATTTCTCCATATATAATTTTGCTTTACTCTTAAAAACCGGATATTATCTACTTTAGGTTGGTCCGGTGCTCAGGCCAAGCCTATCAAGATAGGTCAGCTTCTTCATTTTTGGCTTGACCCAAAAACGAAGCATAAAAGTCAAGACTGTGAACAAATAGGCTAAAAATCAATCCATTCCGCTAAAATCCACCAAACTCCCTACGGTCAAACAGGGTGGATTTCTTTACGCTACATTTCTTGATTTTTTTAACCCAAATTGATCGATAGAAATCGTGATGAGTGTATAAATAACAAAATACCGGCCATTTGTATTCGTTCAGCATAGCACCGCTATGGTGAATGAAGACCGGTGAGCAAAGCTTCTGATATGGAGCTATTTATGTGCGGAATAGGTTCTCTATTGATCATTTTGGGTTTAACGCAATTTGTTCAAGGTCAAACATGTTTATTCTTATTTAAATTCACTATTGTATTAAAGTAATTTATATCCATATTATTAAGTATATATTGTATATTTATTTAAATGATAAGTATTGAAAATTTGTTTTTGAACAAGCTCTTATAGCAGAACAGGTTTCGTACCGCTGCGAAGCCTTTGATGCACCGGTAAGCGTAGGTCAGAACCTGCTTTAGCGCCCCTTTCGATGATCACTTCCATTTATGGAATGACAGATTCTTGATAAGAGAAATAACTTTTATTGGAAGAACCCTTGTTCTTTAGAGAAGCACAGCTGTCCTTTTCCCTATTCTTTTTTATGAAGAAAAAAGGCAGTATACCCAAACGAAATTGAACATTTGTCCCTATACAGGTTTTCTGCTTTTTTGGATAGAAAAGCCCCTAATGACTATGCCACCAATGACTTACCTAATCCATTTGATGAAAGCTGTTTTGTCATGGGACAACCATATTTTCCCAAAACATTTTTCATCAGGTCTCCACGAGACTGTTTTAGGATTTATACAAACTTAGCTTTCAAATATCGCCTACCTTCCTGTTCATTTTGCTTCACTCTGCGTTGACAATCCTCGGGATAGCGCTGCTATTCCTGCGGTTCTCGCCTTGATTGAAACAAAATGACCAGCGGAATCTTATACGACATTTAAAACCTAAATTTGTATTATTACTTTATACCTAAACGCAATTGATCAGGGAATAGGCTTCATTACGTCTGACCGCTCCCCTGAGTTCTTCCCCATTCATTTTCTCTAGAGTATACAACAGCCTTGGAAATCACCTCACGAATGCAAAGGGTTGATTTTTTGACCTCCATATTAAAAAAAAGGCCTACCGTTCCCTATGGACAAGATCAATATATACTATCTTCACAGGATTACGTTTATAGATGGGCGTACCGAGAAAGAATAGTGAAACCCAATTTAGGACGAAATCCCTACTGGGAATCGATCCTTTGATAGATCTGCACTGATTTTCAGATAAATAGATGGTAGATTTTGTTTTCACAGGAATCTGTTCCGTTTAGGGGTTCGACTTCTCAGCGGTAATTAGTATCATAAGGATACCGGCACGTCTGTTTTTGTTTGATTCCACTGTCGAATCACTGGTCGAAATCGCTCCTATTGGACGCCTAGTTTACTATAGTGAATGGACGAAGCTAATACTATTGTACGATGTTCCGAAGATGGAATACCCATCACTTTTTAAGAAAAATTAGTACCTCTATGATGAAATCCCTTTTTTCCCTACTGGCCTTTTTTCTGTTGTTCTCCTTTGAAAACTCAGCACAGACAGCGGAAGAACATTACCGTTCGGGCCTCGAACAGCTGAACGGAAAGTCCTATGCGATGGCAAAGTCGGACTTCACCAAAGCCCTGAAGCTGAATCCCACCTATAAAGAGGCTTTTAACGGTAGGGGCAGGGCCAGAAACATGACAGGAGACCATTATGGCGCTATCGGTGACTATAACTCCGCCCTGGAAATCGATACCACTTTTGCAGAAGCCTATAGAAACTTGGCGATAGCCAAACTCAACCTTGGAGACGATGCGGGTGCTATCGAGGATTTTGATAGGGCCATACGGCTAGATGCCGCAGATGCCGAAGCTTACAGCCAGAGAGGCTATGCCAAATATAACCTCGAAGACTTGGAAGGGGCCAATTTCGATTTTTCGAAAGCAATAGCACTGGATGAAAAGAACGCTAACAATTATTTCAATCGAGGCATTGTCCGGGCAGAGCTACAGGAGTACGTCAGTGCCATCGATGATTATGACCGGGCCATCGCCCTGGACGGTGATGATGCCGCTACTTTCAATGCACGCGGCGTGGCCAAGTACAGCATAGGAGAAATCGAATCGGCGATGAAAGACTACGATAAGGCGATAGCGATGGACAGTACGGATGCAGAGATGTATGAAAACAGGGCCTTGGCACGTTTGGAAAACGAAGATTTCCAAAGTGCTATCAGCGATTATAGTCGGTCACTGGACCTGTATCCCGATGACCCTGACGTCTATAACCTTCGCGGTGTGGCCAAGTACAGTATGGAGAAGATGGATGAGGCCATCGATGACTATGACCGGGCCATCGCCATCGCCCCCGACAATGCGGTCTACTATGATAACAGGGCACTGGCCAAAAGCATGAAAGAGGATTATAAAGGAGCCTTGGAAGACCTGAACCTCTCCATTGATATCTTCCCGAACGATGCTGAGACGTACTACCAAAGGGGACTGACCAAAATCAAACTGGGAGATAACTACGACGGTTGCCTGGACCTGAACATGGCCAAAAACCTAGGTGCCGCAGAGGCCCAAAAGGACATCAAGGAATTCTGTAAATAAGAAGCCCTTATCCTCACTGCGAGGCTTGCTCTATCAAGTAGTTGTTCATGTCGGAAATAGAAGAAATCCCCAGGCTATCGGCCTGCGAGCGGCGCATCATCAAGGCAAAAGTATTGTTAAAGCCCATCTCGGGCAGCCATACAATATCGTACCTCGACTTGAAATTCTCGCTCACGTACTCCAGAACAGCCGTTTTCGAATAGGCCACGTCCTCCCGTTGTTCCGCATCGGGCTGTAGGATGACAAGTAGTCCCGTACCCGTATATTCGGGATACAGGTCGATGTCCCCATTGTTCAGCGCATCGAAGATCAGCTTGGTGCCACCGAAGCCAAGTTTCAGTTCCACGGTGAGGGTAGTCCCGTTTTCAATGATGGCCTTGAAGAGTTCAGCAAGGATAAAGTTCTCGGTAAAGTTTTTCGAGCCGATGACGATATCCGCTTTGCCCTCCCGCTGCTGCCCAGTGGCAAACCCTTTGCCTTTCAGGAATTCAAGTGCAGCGTCCTTGGCATCCAGGCCATCATGGTCGACACGGTAGTTCAGACGGGCCATTTCCTCATCGGAGATGGCATTGTGCAGGTCTTCGAACACCGCTTTCAGCTCGGGATATTGCCGCAGTAGCTGACCACGGATCAAAGGGGCCGCATGATAAGGAGGGAAGTACCGGCGGTCGTCCTCCAGTACCTTTAGGTCATAGGCACCGATACGCCCATCGGTGGAAAAACCACTGATGACATCGACCTTCTCATTTTTCAGGGCCTGGTACATCAGACCGATTTCCATCTCCACGACTTCCAACTCCAGTCCATAGGCATCCCTCAATCCGATGTAGCCATCTCCTCGTTCAATGAACTCGGAAGGAAAGCCCGCCCTAAAAGCAGGAGCACCATCGGGAAGGAAAAGGTAATAACTGCCAAGCAGGAGACCCAAAGTGAACAGCCCAAGCAGCAATGGTCTGAAAAGCCGGATGATATGACGCTGTAGGACACTGAGTATCACATCGAAAACCAGTGCTATCAATGCTGCGGGCAGGGCACCCGCCAACATCATATAACTGTTGTTCGTGGTCAACCCTCTGAATATAAAGGTGCCCAGACCACCGGCCGCTATGAGTGCGCACAGTGTCGCTACGCCCACATTGACCACAAAGGCCGTACGGATACCCGCAAAGATAACGGGCATGGCCAGAGGAAGGGATACTTTACTCAATACCTGCCGGTCGGTCAATCCCATGCCATAGGCTGCCTCCACAGTATGCGGGTCTACTTCCAGCATGCCCGTATACGTATTGCGTACGATCGGTAGCAGTCCATAAAGGAACAGTGCGGTGATGGCAGGAATCGTGCCGATACCCAACAAAGGGAGTAGAAAACCCAGTAATGCGATACTGGGTACGGTCTGTACGGCATTGACAAAGGTAAGAATGGGTTTTGCTATCCTCCTATAACGGACCATGAGTATCCCCAGACCGATACCGACCATAACGGATAGAGAGAGGGATACCAGTGTCAACCATAGGTGTTCAAAGGTCTGGTGCATGACCTCAGCGGCATGTGAGCGGAGGAAATCGAAGAATTCGCGAAGGTAGTTCATAGGGATGGGTAGTGTTCTCTGACCGTATAAAAGGCTTCTACGACCTGTTTGGCGGTCAAAGTTTCTTTTCGGAGCAGTACTTCATCGTTCAGTAGGGCATAGACACTTTCCTTTTGTAGGTGGGACGGTACAGGATGTGCTAGGCAGGAGGCCAGATCGGACAGGTATAGGGCCTCCATCTGTAACTGCAATTGATATTCCTTGAAAAAATCCCTGACATGCGCATTGGCAGGGTTGAAGATCAGTGCTTTGGGAGTTCCTATCTGTTGGATTTTCCCCTGGCTGAGAAGGCATATCCTATCGCCCAGCTGGAAGGCCTCCTGTACATCATGGGTGACGAGTACTACCGTCTTTTTCAGTGCACTTTCCAGATTTTTGAACTCTGACCGCAACTGTTTTCGGTTGATGGGGTCCAGTGCCCCAAAGGGTTCGTCCATCAGTACCAGGTCAGGGTCTGCGGCCAGTGCCCGAGCGATACCCACACGCTGTCGTTGCCCACCACTGAGGGTCATCGGCTTTCGGTCTTGGTACTGCGCGGGGTCCAGGCCCACCATTTCCATCAGCTCTGCCGTCCTGCGGGCTATTCTTTTTTTGTCCCAGTGCAAAAGACCAGGGACCAAGCCGATGTTCTGGGCGACACTGTAGTGCGGAAAAAGGCCTACGTTCTGTATAACATAACCGATGTTCTTTCGAAGTTGATGCAGCGGTTCGGAACGGATATCCCTATCTCTGATGAGTATCGTACCGCTATCCGCTTCTACTAATCGGTTGAGCATTTTCAGGGTAGTGGTCTTTCCGCTGCCACTGGTACCCAAGAGTACAAGGGTCTCGCCCTCCTTCACCTCAAAACTGAGGCCATCGATGATGGTGTTTCCATTATAGGTTTTCGAAATATTTCGGACTTGGATCATGAGCTAGGGTAAAGCTATACAAAAAAGGAAGGAAGAAAAAATACAATGGGCAGGAGTACTGGCGATAGGAAAGCCCTCACGACATTTTGGGACGATATCTATCCTTGTACCCATGGCGCAAAGAACCGCGGATTTACCTATTCACAAGCACTATTGCTTCAGGATATATTCCTCAGTTGATTTTTTCGTTCCACTCCAAGGTATTGAGCATGTGTAGGATGTCTTTTTTTACATATTCAATAGCGGGGGCCAGCGAATCGTTCTGTACTTGGGTATAAAAATACAACGCACCCCGAAGAAAATGGTCCGTAGAGTCCGTACTGTAAAACTGGAACTGACTGGGTACCTCCCCCTCCAGCTCGGCAATGACCGCTGTTCTACCTTTTGGTGTCTTCACGATATGTTCATCGATGGAGTAAGCCTTGATCTGATGTTTGGCCGTTAGAAAATAGGCATCGTCCAAGTATTCCTGTAGGATTTTTTGGCTACCTCCTATCCGCTTGAAAGTCACATGTACATCGGCCAATAGCTCGGGATAATAGACTTCCAGCCAATAGCGCTCGGAGATGCCCGAAGTGTCTTTCAATAGTTGCGCATGTTTGGAATACTCGAATCTATAGGGCAGTGTATCCGGAAGGGAGACGTATTCATGTTTGGGTAGAATCAGTCGATTGTATCCTTTGGGTTTAGGGGTATAGGATTGCTGACAACCCATGGCACTGAGCAGTATCAGACTCCCGAGAAGCATGATGCACCAGGATAGGAGGTCCATTATTGATTTTCTTTCTTTCGTTCTGTTCATGGTTAGCTATCGCTTATATGATCATATCAGGGCTTCACTTCATTGATAAGAATACGTATCCTCTTTATCCTTCGATTGTCCACCGCTACTACGGTAAATACGAACCTATCGAATTTTATTACTTCCCCGGCACGGGGCATTTTAGCATGTAGCTCTAGCAAAAGGCCACCTAAGGATTCGCTCTCTCCCTTGATTTCATCAAAAATATTGGCTTCCTCGTTGATGACCTTACAGAAGTCATTGAGGGAAGTCTTGCCTTCAAAAATATAGGTCGCTTCATCCAACTTGTTGAAAGCGATATCTTCCTCATCGAACTCATCATTGATTTCTCCTATGATCTCTTCGATAATGTCTTCCAGTGTGATCAGCCCCGAGGTACCTCCGTATTCATCTACAACGATGGCCATGTGTACTCTTTTCTCCTGAAAGTCTTTGAGAAGAGAATCTATTTTTTTGCTCTCCGGCACGAAAAAGCCCGGACGCAGTAGGTCCTGCCATTGGAAGTGCTCATCCTTGTTCACACTCGGCAGGAGGTCCTTGACATACAATATGCCCTGTATACTGTCCACGGTCTCTTTGTAGGCGGGTATCCTAGAGAAGCCCGACTTGTTCACTTTGTTCATCAGCTCATGAAAGTCCATCTCCACATCAAAGGCGGTAATGTCCATCCTGGAGCGCATGACCTGTTTGACACTGAGTGTGCTGAAATTGACGATTCCCTTGAGAATGCCCTTTTCCTCCTCTGTGGTATCCTCGTTGGTAGTAGTGATTTCCAGGGCCTGATTGAGCTCGTCCACAGAGACACTATAGCCTTTCTTCTCAAAGCGCTTCTCCACTATCCGACTCAGTCCCATAAGGATATAGGACAGTGGTTTAAAAAAAGACTCCGCCAGTTTCAGTGCCGGGGCTGTGGTTTTGGCAAAGCTCAGATTGTTCTGTGTTGCATATACTTTAGGGATGACTTCACCAAAGAATACAATCGCCAGTGTTACGGCTATGGTCAGCAGGGATATCAGGAACCCTTCTGTACTCTTGCTACCGACAGCTTTCCACATCATGAATGTGGATACGGTGACGATGGCTACATTGACAAAATTGTTCAATATAAGTATCGTAGCCAACAGTAGCTTTGGTTTGGCAATGAGAGAAAGTAGATTTTTTTCGCTTTTATCCTCACTTACCCGGCACTGGTCGAGGTCCTTGCTCGTCAGTGAAAAAAAAGCTACCTCGGAGCCTGATATGAGTGCCGATAAGATGAGCAGCACAAAAAGTATCAACCCATTGATGAGAAAGAAAGTGGCGGGACTGCCGAGTACATCCGCCAATAAATAACTCGGGGGTTCATCAATTGCCGTTTCCAATACTTAAGATTAAATGAAAAACTAAAAGGGAAGGTCGTCCGCTTCTTCCTCCATGGCCATATCCGCTTTAGGTGCCGGACTGGCCGCTGCCGGGCTTTGTACCGCACTGGCACTAGTGCCTTCGCTGGCAGTATGGCCCATGCCTCCGCCCTGTCCAGTGGAGTTTTTGGAACTTAACATGGTCATGTTATCCCCCACGATTTCGGTCGTGTATCGCGTGACACCATCTTTTTCCCATGAGCGGGTCCTTAGCTTACCCTCTACATAGACCATGTCCCCTTTTTTCAGGTACTTCTCCGCTACTTCCGCGAGCCCTCTCCATAGGACAACATTGTGCCACTCAGTCTGCTCTCTACGCTCGCCCGTATTCCTATCTTTGTAAGTCTCCGAAGTCGCCACCGAAAAATTCGCTACGGCAGCACCCGATTCCAAATGTCTCACCTCAGGATCTTTTCCCAAACGACCTACAATGATTACCTTGTTTACTCCTGACATCCAATAATGGTTAATGATTCCAATCTTTTTATAAATCTACTTAAAATATGTTTTCCTGCAAATACTTATCGACCAAAACCGGCTTGGGTAGGGCAGATATACGGTGGTAGCTATATAGGTCAAGCCCTTTTTGCTTAAGTAGCTCATCGGGCAAGTCCGTTTTTGTCATATCGTATAGGTAAAAGGTGGCCCAGATTTTCCGATGGGAGAGCAGGTGCTTGTATACTTTGGAGACTTGCTGTAGTACTCCTTTGCGCAGGAAGATATCGGACAGCTCATCGTTGTGCAGCAGCCCATCCATATCCAGTTTTTGCGCGCTATCTATATTGTGAAAATCGTAGAGACTCTCCCAGATACCTTCTCCCACACGTTTTTTCATCAATAATTCTTCGCCGGTCCTTATGACAAAGTAGTTGAAGTACCGCGTCTGTACCTTGGTCTTTTTCGTCTTTACGGGAAGTTTGTCCTGAACTCCCTGCTCATGAGCAAAGCACTGTCCCTGAAAGATACAATCGGCACAACCGGGGGACTTCGGAGTACAGTGCAGTGCCCCGAACTCCATAATGGCCTGATTGTAGATGTCCGGGCTGTCTTCGGGCATGAGACTCTTGGACAGGGCCCTAAACCGGTGATAAGCAGCTCCACCCGCGATATCGTCCTGAATACCAAAAATTCTGGCCAGTACCCGATAGACATTACCATCTACCACTGGTTCAGGTACTTTAAAGGAAAAAGAGGCGATAGCCGCTGCGGTATAAGGACCTATTCCGGGCAATTGTAAGAGTCCTTCGTAACTATTTGGGAAAAATCCCCTTAGATTTTCGGAAATATATTTTGCACACCTATGTAAGTTTCTGGCCCTAGAATAATATCCTAGCCCCTGCC
This sequence comes from uncultured Cyclobacteriaceae bacterium, assembly GCA_947492745.1. GTDB lineage: Bacteria > Bacteroidota > Bacteroidia > Cytophagales > Cyclobacteriaceae > Aurantiphycus > Aurantiphycus algarum. The sequence continues at coordinate 76,729 of CANLOE010000013.1, forward strand.
AAAGCCTTAAAACCTCTTCTTCTTCGGCCTTTGCCAATTTTTCTACCGTAGGAAAGGTGTCAATAAATCTTTGATAATAAGGTAGTCCCTGAGCGACTCTTGTCTGCTGTAAAATAACCTCAGATAGCCAAATTTCGTAAGGATTAGAAGTATTTCGCCATGGTAGGTCCCTTTTGTGGGACTCGTACCAAGGCAGAATAGCGTTTGAAAAAAAGGTATATAACATAACCATACTTTGTGAAGATTGGCAATTTATATTTTTAGGGTCAGTATTTCATTGAAATTGTATTTTTATATATCATCAATGCGCATAGATTTGCATTAAACCAACTCTAAAATCCATTTTTTCACTAAAACCAAAAACGAAGTGACTAAGGCAGATGTAATTTCAGAAATAGCCGAAAAAACCGGCATTGACAAAGCGGATGTTCAAGCTACCGTTGAAGCATTTTTCACAGTTGTAAAAGATTCCATGTCCAGCGGAGAGAATATCTACGTAAGGGGTTTCGGAAGTTTCGTCAACAAGAAGAGAGCCAAGAAAATAGCAAGGAATATCAGTAAGAACACCGCAATAGTGATAGATGAACACTTTATTCCAAGTTTCAAACCCTCAAAGGTCTTTGTGGAAAAAATCAAAAACAGCGACCAAGTAACGGGTTAATACAGAAGAACACACTAATTGTCAGCAAATTTTACTAGTTTTGATTGTAAATATCAAGCATAAGGTTAGAAATGCTACAAACAAGGCTATTATTGTTATTGAGTGCGGCATCTATTATTGCCGTTCTGTTTTTTCTCCCTAAAGTGGTCGTTGATGATGAAAACGTCACTATGGATAAGGATGGAGAAACAAAAATCACTGAAAAAAAGGGTCCAAACACGATGGGTTTGGACCCTTCGCATACCCAGAAACTCGCCCCTGAGGACCGGTCTATCATAAATAAACTAAAGGAAAAGTTAAAAAGTAGCGCAAATATAGAAAAAAGTGCTATCTTTGCAGACTCTTTGGCTAGTGCCTTCCAATCCGTTAATAAACTGGATAGTGCGGCCAAATATGCAGGTCTAGTTGCCTCGTACAAGGATACCGAAGAGAACTGGCAGAAGGCCGGTAATGCTTATTATGAAGCCTTTAAGTTTTCAATGAGTCCTGAAAAAGCCACATTGTTAGGGGTAAAAGTCCGAAATTTCTATGAAAAAGTACTCCTTCGCTCTCCCGACAAGGTAGACCTAAAAGCAAGGATTGCCGTGACGCTTACAGCAAGTCAGAACCCCATGAAAGGAATCTTAATGCTCAGAGATGTGCTCAATGAGAATCCCGACAATAGGGAAGCACTTTATAATCTAGGGCTGATGTCCATGAAAACAGGTCAATATCGAAAAGCAATACAACGCTTTGGTAGATTGGCAGTTTTGGATGAAAATGACTATGAACCTTATTTTTATTTGGGGATGAGTTATAAAGAGTTAGGGGAAAAGGACAGTGCCATTCAATCTCTGGGAAGAGCTAGAGAGCGATTAGGGGAGAGTGAGGTAGAACTGATCCGTACCATTGATGACTACTTGAAAGAAATTAGATAAATAAAATATTGTTCAACTTTCGATCTGGTGAACAGTCGGAACAAAAATCAACGATTATGCCTTGCGGTAAAAAAAGAAAAAGACACAAGATTTCTACTCACAAGAGAAAAAAGAGATTAAGAAAGAACAGACATAAGAAGAAGTAAATTATGGATTCAAGGACAATACGATGAGCATGTATTTTTTTGAACATCCAGTGTTGTCCTTGAATACTTTCTTTCTATACGACCGATTGGACGTTGTTTCCGGTCTTATTCCTAACTATAAAAACATTTCGCTTTGAGTAACGAATTAATAATCAATTCTACTCAGGATGGATGTCGTATAGCCCTATTAAAAGATAAATCACTTGTCGAGTTTCATGAAGAAACCAACGGAAATCAGTTTAACGTAGGTGATATTTATTTGGGAACCGTAAAAAAGGTAGCCCAAGGATTGAACGCAGGATTCATTGATATTGGATATGAGAAAGATGGCTTTCTCCATTATCTGGATTTAGGTCCACAATTCAAATCCCTCACCAAATACACTAAGCTAGCGCAGACAAGAAAAAATGCCGCCATTAAATTGGAGAAATTCAGGCTTTTGCCTGACATTGATAAACTGGGTAAAATCACCCAAGTATTGTCAAGGAATCAACAAATTCTGGCTCAGGTGGTAAAAGAGCCTATATCTACTAAGGGGCCTAGGATATCCTGTGAGTTATCAATTGCTGGCAGATATTTGGTACTGGTACCATTTTCAAATTCTGTCAGCGTATCGAAAAAAATTACCAGTAGTGACGAAAGAAAACGACTGGTCCGCTTATTATCCTCTATCAAACCCGAGAACTTCGGGGTCATCATACGTACCGTAGCACAAGGTAAGGAAGTAGCAGAGTTGGATACTGACTTAAGAAACTCCATTAAAAAGTGGACGGACGGTATCGCCAAGCTAAAAACTGCCAAACCTCGGGAAAAAGTAATCGGAGAAGTCAGTAAGACCTCCTCCATATTGAGAGATGTCCTGAACGAATCCTTCGACAGTATCATCGTTGATGATAAAAAGATATTTGACGAGGTCAAGTCCTTCACCAGAAGTATTGCTCCGGAAAAGGAGAAAATCGTCAGGATGTACAATGGTAAGGCAAAGGTTTTCGAGAACTATGGCGTCGAAAAGCAAATCAAATCGGCCTTTGGACAATCCGTAAGCCTCAGAGGAGGTGGATACCTTATCATCGAGCATACCGAAGCACTGCATGTCATCGATGTCAACAGTGGCAACAAATCCAACAAGGAGGAAAATCAGGAAAAAACGGCACTATCAGTTAATATAGAAGCTGCGAGGGAGATAGCCAGACAACTGAGATTAAGGGATATGGGAGGCATTATCGTGGTCGATTTCATCGATATGCGCAATGCCGACAACAAAAAACTAATCTTCAAGACCATAAAAGACGAAATGGTCAATGATCGGTCTAAATTTACCGTATTGCCGCTCTCCAAGTTTGGTTTAATGCAGATTACCCGACAAAGGGTAAGGCCGGAGATGAATATCACCACGAAAGAAGTATGTCCTTCTTGCAATGGAACAGGAAAAATCACAGCTTCTATTCTTATTGCCGATCAGATAGAGAGAAACATCGAGCACCTACTTGATAAGCAGAATGAAAAAGGGCTGGTAATGGCCATACACCCCTTTCTTTTTGCCTATTATACTAAGGGAATCATTTCAAAAAGAGTGAAATGGTTCATGAAGTATTCCAAATGGGTGAAATTGGTCGAAGATTCTTCACTTGGTCTAACAGAGTTTACAATTGTTAATAAACTCGGAGAAGAAATAGAAGTCATATAGACACTATTCTTCAAAACATAAAATATAACAAAAAAAGAGGCCATAGGCCTCTTTTTTTGTTATATCCGCTTTTGGGTTGAACTCGGATTCGCTACTATACAAGGTTTTACCGATCATTTTGACTTACCGGGTCCATTCATTTCAAAAGCGGGTAAAAGTAAATTTTGTCAATGGTTCGATTTGTTTATTTTTGTTCCATCGTGTAGCGATTGCTCAGGTCTATACTTCTCATAAAGGGACTCATAATCATTGGAAATGAACAAGAAAGAAGAATTCAGTGCTATAATAGAACAAGGATACCGTTTCAAAGGAGACGCTATTGTATTGGGGGCCGGTATGTTGGGGGGAGAGGTGATACATCAGCACTTGATAAAGGCACCTCTGAAGACTTTCAATCGGCATGGCCTCATCGCCGGCGCTACAGGTACAGGAAAGACCAAGACCCTACAGGTGATGGCCGAAGCGCTATCAGCGAAAGGAGTACCGAGCTTATTGATGGATATCAAGGGTGATCTGAGCGGATTGGCGAAAGCCAGCGAAGGGCATCCCAAAATCGACGAGCGCCATGAAAAAATCGGTGTCCCCTTCGAGGCCTCCGCTTTTCCCGTAGAGTTGCTGACCATCTCCGAGGATAGTGGTACACGCTTAAGGGCTACTGTATCCGAGTTTGGCCCTGTACTGCTGTCCAAGATACTGGGACTGAACGATACCCAGTCGGGTATCGTATCCATCATCTTTAAGTACTGCGATGATAACGACTACCCTTTACTGGACCTGAAAGACTTTAAAAAGGTGCTTCAATACGCGACGGATGAGGGGAAAGAAGAAATCAGGAAAGAATACGGGGCCATATCTACGACCTCAGTAGGCACGATTACCCGAAAGGTCATCGAATTGGAACAACAGGGAGCGGAAAAGTTTTTTGGAGAACGTTCTTTTGATGTCGAGGACCTTTTGCGCGATGAAGAAGGTAAAGGGATGGTCTCTATTCTGAGGCTAACCGATATCCAGGACCGGCCTAAACTGTTCTCCACCTTTATGCTCTGCCTACTGGCAGAAATCTATGCCACTTTCCCCGAACAAGGAGATGCCGACAAGCCCAAATTGGTCATCTTCATTGATGAAGCCCACTTACTGTTTGATGAAGCTTCAGATGCACTTTTAGACCAGATCGAAAGTGTCATCAAACTGATACGCTCTAAAGGTGTGGGTATCTTTTTCTGTACGCAAATGCCGACGGACATCCCTGATATGGTACTGAGCCAGTTGGGACTCAAGGTACAGCATGCGCTTCGTGCCTTCACAGCGAAAGACCGACGGAACATCAAATTGACGGCAGAGAACTTCCCTATTACAGAATACTATGAGACCAATGAGTTACTGACCAATATGGGGATAGGAGAGGCTATGGTCACCGTTCTCAACGAGAAGGGCATCCCTACACCCTTGGCCCATACGATGCTAGTGGCCCCACGCTCACGAATGGGTGTGCTGGACAGCAAAGAACTAAAGGTAGTCATGGCCTCTTCGGACATCGCGGAGGCCTATAACGAGCTTATCGATAGGGAAAGCGCCTATGAAGTGCTGAACGAGAAGATAAAACAGGCATCGGAGCTCTCTAAGCAGGAGGAGGAAGAGAAAAAGACAACTACCAAGTCCAGAACGAGCAGCCGTGCGAAGAAAGAAGAACCCTCCATGTTGGAGACACTTTCCAAGAATACCATGGTCAGACAAATGGGCAGGACTATTATGCGCGAGCTGACCCGAAGCCTACTGGGGGTACTGCGTAGGAGGCGCTAAGCCACTGCTCATCGTAGACCCTGTGAAAACATAGCAGGTTACATTTGACCCTGATGATGTGCAGGGAAGTTTATCGTGGATAGAAGGGTTGCCCGTCGGTAAACTGAAAGCAGAACTCGGATTCAAGCTCTGCTCTATTTCCAGATACTGTTTCCACACAACGGTTTCCAAGGATAAAAAAAAGAGACGGTATCGTATACAGCCTCTTTTTTACATCGTATTGCTATGAATCAGTGTGTGATGACAGGGTCCAGAGCTTTGGCCTGCTCGATAAAGTCGGCCACTTGTTGTGCTGAGGGTAACTGCCTTACCAATTTCTTTTCAGTATTGATTTCCAGCATTTTAGCGTGAAGGTTGTCACTGTTACGATTACGTAGCTCTTTAACGGTATCTACTCCGGAAGCCTCCAATAGCTCGGAGTATTCACTGCCCACACCTTTGATCCGATAAAGGTCGGCCATATTGGCCCATTTCAGTAATTTCGATTCTTCTATGCCGGAAGTCTCCGCAACACCTTTTCTTCCTTTTTTGTCACAACACATTTTCAGTAAGCTTTCGACCGATCGAATATTTGCTTTTTGAAGCTTTTCGGCAGCCGCAGGACCTATACCTTCTATGTCAGATATTTTTTTTGCCATTTTTAGATTATTTAGTTTTAAAATTAGTTTAGCTCTATTGTATTGATAATTTAATACGCAAGTAAGGTAGACTTTTCTTATACCTGCGAGTTTCGCATTAGCACCCTGAGTTTGCTTTTTTTCAAGTTTCGTAGCTTTGGCCATGCAAGGGGGAAAAGCCTTCATCAGGGCACTATAGCCACAATTCTCGGTGGCAAACAAAAAGTTCAAATCACTTTGACATCTAGTTCAGAGTGTCGCAGAACACCGAAGGCTTGCCACAAATACCCTACAACCTTTTTCAGCACTCTGAATATGAAGTTGTTATTATAAATTCCGTAGCGCCAATAAATGCTTAAGGTAAAGTAATTATCCTAATTTGCCAAATTATCCACCTAAACCATCAATGGATTTGGTACTTTGTTTATCGCTACACCCTTAGCTATGTATCGTTTTCAGTGAATAGTCATAGGATGTGTAAATAAGATATTTGAAAGCTATGTTTGTATTATACCGGAAGCGGGAAAGCTAATGGAAACTTCCTGTCAAAAGAAAGGCCTACGGATGAACTTATCCTGTTCGCTTATATGATGATCAACCACAATATTCAGTCAAAAAAAGCACCTCTGTACATCAAAGTAGAGGTGTTTGGTATGCTCGCTGAGAATTTTGATGGCTTTCTCTTAGGCGCCGTTGGTATTGGGCAGGTTCAATTTGATTTGGGACATGGTATTCGATACAAAATCTCTATAGATTCAGTCCTTGATAACGATGGTGCAAATGGCTCTTTTTGTAGAGACTTTTACCTAGATTCATTTCACTGTTACCTGAATCTGCCTTGGGAGCTGTACTAAGCTATGCTTAGCACCTATTGCAGTAAAGATTGTAATTCTCCGTGTCATAATAGGGTCTGTGGGTATACCTTGGATTCGGTCTACAAGAGTCGCTACCACCGCCGTTACCACCATCACCTTCACAACCCGCCCATCCTTCGGCGCAGGCATTAGTAATGTATCCACCTGATGTATGGGATTCATGGCCCCAGTGCTATACTACTGAAAAAGTATGCCGTCTTTATGCCCCACTACTTTTTCCTTTTGGAAGGATAGGGTACGGTCTCATCCAGCAGAATGGCTTCTTGAAGGATTTCACGCAGTAGGGTCATTGGAATATCAGAGGCAGTATGCAGATCGATACCGTAGACTTGCTTTCTTCCTTTACTATCCAGTATACCTTGTGCATTGGACAGCTCATTTCCACGGAGAAATGCCAATTCTATACCTTCATTTTTGATAGGGTTCAAATAACATATCCAGCTTTTTCTGTAGTAGAAGGGGATTTTATACCTGATTTTGGTCGTAAGTTCATAATGACCGTACAATAGCTCATGCAGTGCGCGCAGTAAAGACTGTTGTTGCCCTTCTTTTTCATAGATAAAAGCCTCTACGGCATCGATATCACTGTTCATGGTCATTTTGATGAGAGTAAGCCGTTGATTTTGGCATACTGTAACAACATTATTGTCTTACCGTCTCGGATTTCACCACTGGCAATCATGGCATAGGCCTCATCAAAGTCCAGTTCCAATACTTCGATTTCCTCTTGCTCCTCTGCTAGGCCGCCACCTTCCCCCACTTTCATGGTAGCCCGATATTCACCCGCAAAAAAGTAGAGTAGTTCGGTAACTGCTCCTGGGGACATATAGGCTTCGAACAGGCGTTGTACGCGTTCGATTTGAATGCCGCACTCTTCTTCTGCTTCTTTTCGTATACAGTCCTCCGGGCTGTCCCCTTCCAACAGACCGGCACAGGCTTCTATGAGCGTGCCGTCGAGGCGGTTACCGTTTAGAAATGTCGGTAGGCGAAACTGTCTGGTAAGCAGTATTTTATTGCTCTCAGTGGTGTAGAGCAGTATAACTGCGCCGTTATCCCGGTCATAGACCTCTCTTTGATGCGTCTGCCACTCTTGTGTTCTATCTTGGTACCGGTAAGTTATACTGCGAAGTTTATTCCAGTTATCCGATAGGAGTTCATCCTCGATAATTTTAATCTTGGGGTTCATAAGTAGTAATGCTCTTGTGTGTCTTTACCCGTCTTGGCGAAGTGCGACCCTCCCTGAAAGTAGCTGGACGGTCAATACCCATATTATCTTGACACTGTATTGTATAGGTTCAACAGTCTATCATGGCCCTCTTACATCCGACAATCATAGGTACAAAGATGTGGGTACTAGACTGGCCGAGCAATTCTGATAGCCGGAAAGAAATCTATCCTCTGTCTTTGCTCAACACATAAAAGGCATGAATGATGCCCGGCAACATCCCCAGAATGGTCAACAGTAAATTGATGAAAAACGCACCCGAAAGGCCTCTTTTCAACAGAACGGCTACAGGCGGTAAGAATAGGGCAAGGAGAATCTGAAGTATACTCATATGTGTTATTTTTCTTTCGCGTAAATATGTGGAATATTTTCAAAGAAAAAAACAATTTTTCAACATCATATGCTTTTATCCCATTTAGTAAAAAGACAAGCTTAGTGACTGTACCGAAAGTATAGTTATACAAATTTAGGTTTTAAATGTCGTATAAGATTCCGCGGGTCATTTTGTTTCAATCAAGGCGAGAACCGCAG
>CANLOE010000014.1 GCA_947492745.1 uncultured Cyclobacteriaceae bacterium
TCTTGTTTTCTTCATTCTTTCTGTAAGTTAACCCTATTGAGCTTTTCTTACTGTCCAGTCAAATGTATACACTCCACCACTATTTTCTAAAGCTCCTAGTGACAAGTCTATCCGTAGCGATTCAACACTACACCGATTTTTTTCTTGGCCAGTGCCGATAAGGCTTCCCATTTTATTTTTTCTTGAGTATAAAAACAGCCCCTAAGTCACAACGGAATTGACGAAAGCATGATAGCGCCTATCGAAATCTCTTTCAAACTTGAGCCATGCATTGGAACTTCATCATAAAGCCTCAAAATACACTATAACGGCTGTTTTTCTTGGATTAAGAACAGTACTGCTCCTGTGAGTTCAAAAAATATGTCTATTTCGCTGATGTAGAAAAACTTCTTCCGTAATGGAAGGTCTAATGAATACTACAGTTTCATACCGTTCATCCTATGTATTTTCTATTGAGGGTAGAATCTGCGTAAATCAACTGTTTTTCAAGCGCATAAACACATAAGAATTGATAGTTTTGTCAATGCTCAGATTTATTCTTATTTGTATTAGCTTAGGCTTTACTTTTTGGAGCAGTATTGTACTATGCCAACCTAGGTCCCAAAGCTCTGGAGCTATTTTGAAAAAGACCTTCATGGAGGAAAGAGAGCACGCGTCGGTCATGGATGCTTTTCGTCTTTTTAACAAGGGAGAATCAGAGAAGGCCTATGCCATGGCCCGTAAACTCCTTCTGAAGGTGAAGTCGACCCGTGCAGTGATGAACAGTAACTTGTTATTGGCCTACTATTTCAAAAACAAGTCATTGGCAGATTCTTCCATATTTTATGTGAATGAGTACCTTAAATATAATATTGTAGGGTCGGATTCTCTGAAAATGCGGGACCGAGCCATAGCCTGCAATATTCAGGGGGCCAACTATCGCATTAAGGGTTGGTTCGAAGAAAGTAAGAAATGGTTTTTCAAGGGTATAGAAGCGGCTCAAAAGTACAATGATGAAAACCAGTACTATAGAAACATACATGGACTCGCGCTGTGCTACAGTTATACCAATGAAGATACCAAAGCCTTGCCATTATTTAAAGAGTGCATTGGTTATGAGGCCAATTTGGAAATTGTTTATGGCAGTTATCTGAATATAGGTATGATCTATGCGAAGCTCAAAAACTACGAACTATCTGACAAATACCTTCAAAAAGGATTGGAACTGAGCAAGAAATACAATTCGGAGCAGGCCATGGCCGTCACGCTTACCAACTTGGCCATGAACGCAAAAGAACAAGGGAAACTGGACCAGGCCATACGGCAGTATGAAGAAGCCATCGTTATCTGCAATCGTGCGAACCTACATCAAATAAGGCTATCCGCTAAAATAGATATGGGCAGTGTATTCGTAGCAGCAAAAAAAAATGGTAAAGCCAGGACAATCTATATGGAGGCCTTGCAGAAAGCTATAGAACTGGGACTGTTGAAACAACAAATGGATATTTTCCAAAACCTCAAGACCATTGCCCAAAATGAGGGTAATTATAAAAGTGCTTTTGAGAATTTGACCAAGTATCAAGAAATCAAAGACTCCATTTCCGTACTTCAGAAAATAGAGGAAATCAATGAATTGGAAGTAAGGTACGAAACGCTGAGGAAAGAAAGAGAAATAAGAGTGCTGCAAGTTGAAAATACCAATCGAATGCTGGAATTGGCCAATCAAGAAGAGGCGATAAAGAACCTGGAACTACAACGGGAAATCAAAGCCAGGGAAAACAAGCATCGTATCTTAGTACTGCAACATGCTTCTGAGAAAAGCTTCAATGAAATCAGCTTGCTGAAAAAGGACCAAGAGCTACAGGAAGCTAATCTGGCCCAAGAAAAGAGATTGAAAAAAACAATATTAATCTCGTTTTTGATTATTCTTATTCCCATTATCGGCTTGTTGGTCATTTATTACCAAAAGCTACAGGCGCAAAGTAAACTCAATACAAGAGAAAAACAGATCAATCAGCAAAGAATAACGGCTATTCAAAAAAATCAGGAACTGAAGGTAATCAAAGCAGGTGTCGATGCCCAAAATCAAGAGCGTACAAGAATAGCAAGAGAGATACACGATAGCATCGGCGGCAATCTTGCTGCCATAAAGCTACAACTTAGCAATCCCAACGTGGAAGATCCAAAATATATCGAGAAGATCAATCGTCAAATAGATGATACCTACCAGCAGGCACGTAACCTGTCCCATAACCTGATTCCCCCAAAATTCAATGGCAATAATTTCTGTAGTGTAGTAGAGGAGTACATAAGGGATATAGGAAGTGCAGGTAGTTTGCAGACCTCTTTTGAAGCATATCCGAAGAAGATCATTTCCCAATTAGAGGCAGGACTACAGATAGAGGTTTTTAAGATTATTCAAGAACTGACAACCAATACTATCAAACACGCCCATGCAGATTCTATGGAATTGTACATAGGCCTTGGGCAGGACCATTCTTTGTGCATCCTTTTTGAAGATGACGGAATAGGCTTTGAGCCAGAGAATTCTAATGACGGACTGGGCTTCAATAGCATCAAGAGCCGGTTGGAGAAGGTTTCGGGATCTATGGATATCGACACCCGAAAAGGGAGGGGAACGGTTATAAATATCGAAATAAGCAATGCCAAACCTACGGAATATGAAACATAATCTAATCATTGTCGATGACCATAAAATGTTTTTGGACGGATTACTGAGTATTCTGAATACGGAAAGTGATTATAATGTCTTGCTAACGAGCCGTTCGGGTGTACAGGTAGCAACGTATATCGATACCCAAACGGAAGGAAAGATAGACCTCGTCATCATGGATGTTACGATGCCTCAGATGAGCGGTGTTCAGCTGAACGAGCTGATTAAAAGTCGAAACCCAAAAATAAGGACATTGGTTGTCAGTATGCATAGTGATGCCGGTACCATTGATACGCTGATAGAAGCGGGGGCAGACGGCTATCTTCCTAAAAATGCGGAGAAGACAGAACTTCTAAATGCAATCGCTACCATTCTGAAAGGAAAGAAATATTTCTCAAAAGAAATCAAGGATATCTATCTTGAAAACAGGTTGTCTGGCAATAGGGCAGAGGAGATAAAACTCACCCGAAGAGAAATAGATGTAATCACCTTGATTGCCGAGGAGTTTACCACACAGGAGATTGCCGAAAAACTGTTCTTGAGCAAGCACACGGTTGAAAGCTATCGCAAAAACCTGATGACAAAGTTAAATGTGAAGAATATTGCTGGACTGACCAAATATGCATTGAGAATGAAGTATACGCAATATTGATTTTTTGTGGATGGTTGACATTGAAGTGATTTAGACTTTTTATTTTGAAGCGAAAACAAGAGATTTTTTGCCCTGATGAAGCCTTTTTTGAGTGGCATAGCCAAGGTTACGTCAGGAGAAAAAGTCAAAATCAGGGTAAAACAAGACTTGTTTGCAGTCAGAAGAAAAAGTCTAAATCACTTCATTACCCTTACAGCTCTCATAGGCCTTCTTTTTATACTCAAGATAACGTAAAATAGGAATCCGGCAGGCATTTCGATGAGTTCACTTTGGGGCGCTTTATATCTAAGTCGTCAGGGAGTTCAGAATGAAACCATGTTTTCTCTAAGGCTATTTTTTTCGCCCCAAACCAATCGTGTTTGGGTATGGTATACCTGTTGGTTCTAATTGCACTCGGAACCAAATATTCACTGTGCATCTTTGTTCACTGCATTCTTCGGAAGCTTCAACCCTTCATTTGGAAGATCGATTTTGAATAATGACTTTATAATATTAATCTTGACATTGATGCGGTTACCCGATGGTCAAAAATGCTGACCTCATTTTATGGGAATTATTTTTATATGAGGATTTGTGGAAACTAGAAAAAGTAATCCAATTTCAGGGGTATTTAAATATTTATTTTTTTAATCGATAAATTCATTAGTTTCTAAAACCGGATTTCAAGATAAATGGATTATATGGATGGTTTTAACAGGTCTATTGAACGTCTGATAAAACAAAAACCAAATAACAAAACACTTATTGCAATAAAAAGCTATAAGGACAGATTTAACCTGAGGGACTACTATACAACATTGGATAAACCGGGCTTTAGTATTGGTATTGAATTCATGGTTGAAGATGTGTTACGTGAAAAATCCAGAAAAATTATAGGTTACATTCCGATGAATGGGTTGAAAGTTATACTTCCTATCTGGCATAAAGTTTCAAAAGATGAGGTTCAAAAATTCAGTTGTCTAAGCTTAGCGGATAAAGTTGCTTTAAGCCAAAATGTTCGTTGGAACTTCGTCATGAAGACTTAAATGGTAATAAATCAGTGTGTTTTCTTGGGTTCAGCGTAGCACCGCTACGGTGAATTCAAAAAACGCATTCATTTACTGATTTGAAGTCAGTTAAGTCCGGAATAGATTTTCCAATGGACATTTTGGGTTTAAACAGCTCGATTTATAGTATCAAAGAAATTGCAGAAGGAAATCTGATAAAATAACGTATATAACATTGCTAAAAATAATCGGTAAATGCGAAGATGAGGCTTTCAATGATTATCATGAAGGGATTTGGGCAATACTCTCCATATTCGTTTTGCTGTCCTGAAATGCTATGCAAATCGCTTGCAAAATATTTACAGCCAATTATTAAATAGTAATTGGCTGTAAATCAATATTTTGAATAATTGTTTTCAAACTTCACTTGCAATGCATGATTCGGGTTGAAATCAATGATCAATCGACTCAATGAATCAAGGTAAATAGAAAACCATTACTCATCGATCAGTGCCGTCCAGACACTGAGTTGTCTGCCGTCCTGTCGCGTCCAAATGGGGCGGACCTTACCGTCATAGACACTGATGTTATTGTAGTCGCCAAAAAACTGGCCTTCTTTGGGCAAAAAAGGGCTTTCACTTATCTTTTTGTTTTTAAAAGTTTTCCCTCCGTCCTTGGAAACGGCCAGATATACATCGGTCTCATGTCCTGCGTGATGACGGCGGTCATAGAAGACGATATATACATATCCGGTGACAGGGTCGACGGACATCCAAGTGAAGAACTGTTGTTTTCCCGGTCCATCATCATTTACGCGAAGGGGGGCAGACCAGGTTTCTCCCTTATCCTTGGAGCTGATGAGCCAAATATCAGTATCCGAAGCTCCATTTCTTTGGTCGGCCCAGTTCACATAAACCGCTCCGGAGTGGGTTCCCTCGCTCAGGTCACAAGCGGTAATGGGCATACCATTGGCACGGCCTATACCCGGAATGGCGATGGACCACCCTCCTGCTTGTTCTGCGATGACTTTGTCCTCTTCCATCCAGGTTTCTCCTTTATCGAAGGAGCGGTCAAAGTACAATTTGTTATTGTAGGCCCATGTGACATATACTTCTCCTTCGGTACCCACTGCGGGCACGGCACCTTCCACGGTGTCATCATCATCCAGGCAATTGCCCGACAGGGCATTGATACTTTTGGCAACCGACCAGGATTTCCCTTGATCGGTAGAACGGGAAAAGAGGATATTGCTCCTGTCCTCTTCTTTTTCACTACCATAGGCATCGAATTGGGTCCAGGTCAGATAGAGTTCATGACTATTCGGATCGGCTACTGCCCATTCCTTATCTTGGTCTTTGGGATGTGCCAAGCCGGCAAAGGATCCGTCTCCCCAAGTATTGCCACCGTCCAAGGAACTCTGACAAACAATGCGGTCCAGTTTGTCCCCTTCCCAAGAACTGCCACCGCTCGGATTGGACAGGTGGAAATAATGAAAGCCTCCCTGATAATCTGCTAAGATACATGGGTCGCCCCATATGCCATGGGAAGAGGTCAATTTGTTCTTTGCCCAAGTTTTCCCGCCATCGTCGGAAACATATACTTTATCGATAATACTACCGGCTACCATCTTATCGGTATCCTTGGGATTGATGGCAATAGAAGGTTCACAAGGCCCAAACCCTTCCCTTGTTCTATTCTTGTCTATCAGTACATTTTTGGCTAGCTGTGGATTACAGGCCTGCATAGCGATGATGGTGGACAGACAGAAGAGATAGCAATACTTTAATTGTTTGTGGAATAGGGTATATACAATCATTTTAATTTAAATTTTCAAAAAAAACACGCTGTTGCAATACAAATTTAGGTATTAAATCTTGCATAAGATTCGGGAATCATTTTGTTTCAACCCAAATTGATCAATAGGATTTCGTGATGAGCGTATAAAGTACAATAAAATCAGTGGTTTAGGAGAGGAGGCTTTTGTATCACTAAGGTGACGAACCTGCGTAGCGTAAAACCGCTGATTTTGAAGTGATTTATGCTCGTAATAGGAAGGCTATCGGTCATTTTGGGTTCAATCCAAATCGCTTAATGGCGGAGCTATCATAAAATCCGCCAATACAGAGTGGGGCGAAATGAACAATATTATAGGCGAAATTTGAGAGCTATACTTGTAATAAGTAGGATGGTAGTAGGGAACAGTATATACCCTAAGCTAGTCCTACATTTGTTACAGTGTATATTTAAGGTATCATTGGGATATGTTTTGAACCAAAGGCTATTGTATTTATGCCCTCATGACGAAGCTCCCAAATACAGCATATTCACAAAACCATCAAAACAGATACAACATTGAGCTATTGCATTATTCAGTTCAGGTGTGCACCATCGGAGTGGCGCACACCTGAATATTGATTTATCTATATCTTGAGCGGGAGGGCCAATGAAAACCTCTGGTCAAATCAGCGAATCCGTCCTTTATCCCAAAATGTCCATTAGAAAATCTATTCCGGACTTAACCGGCTTCAAATCAGTAAATGAATGCGTTTTTTGAATTCACCGTAGCGGTGCTACGCTGAATCCAAGAAAACGCCCTGATGTATTGCCATTTAAGTCCTCATGACGAAGTTCCAACGAATATTCTGGGTTTATGTTTATCAATCCATGTCCAGAGTCTCGTAGGTTTTGAACGGGGACCAATCTTTGGACAACATTCGTTCTTGGTACTCCTTCCATTCCTTTTCATAAAAAGCATTGGTCGCATCGATACCCTTCTTTAGGTATTCGGTAAAGTGTTGCACCACCCGTTTTTCCCTGGGCCCTACGGGGTCCATGTTGGAAAAGAGGTACATCTCCGCTTGGCCCATCAGACTACTGACCGAAGACTCTGGGTTTCTGACTATCCCTTGTTTTTCGTTTTTCTCACCAACGAAGATTTCCATTATCTTTTCTATACTATCGCTCGTGGCCTTATTGTATTCCATCAGTACTTTTGTGGAATCGTCCTTTGGCCTGTCTTTTAGTTTTGCCTTGTAGGTATCGACGATTTCCTTGGACTCGACCAGTCGCTGCATGGCATCATAGGCCAGTGCTTTCTTTTCTCCATATCCTTTTTGGAAATCGTAATTGGCTTGTAACACTTCCTTGGCTACTTTCAGGCGAGGGTCGAAATGCACTTTGACCTCGGTAGAATCAGTATGTTCTCCGAAGTGGAGTTTTACTTTATACAGGCCCGGTAGTACCCTCACACCGCTGGCTTCCCTTGTGTTTTTCTTACGCTTGCTTCTGGAAGGATAAGAGGCTCCTTTTTCGTTCAGCCCCCAGTACATCCTGTAGATTCCGCTTTCTTTGGGAGCTTTTTTCTTTAAGGTACGAATGAGTCTGCCTTTTACATTGAACACTTCCATGGTGATGGAGTCATAACTGCTTTTATGGGGTTTGGTGTCTACCGTACTTTCTCTGGAATCCTTTTTTTCGGCCAGATTTTTCTCTTCTTTATCGGATGTCGCGATTTCATCGGGCTTGGCTTTCGTAATACTATAGGTAATCATAGCTCCCCTTTTTCGGTTCTCTCCATTGAATACTGCGTTGGCACCGAACCGCGTACCTGCCGGCTGCTGATTGGCCGCAAGATAGGCGTCGGGTGCGGCATATACCTGAAGTGTATCTTTGAGTGCACTGCCCTTGGACGAAGCCAGCTCCCTTAAAGGTCGTATATCGTCCAGCACATATGCAGCACGTCCATAGGTACCGATGACCAAGTCCTGTTCTCTGGGATGAATGGTCAGGTCCATGGTCGGGACGGTGGGATAGCCCGCAGTCCATTTTGTCCAAGTGGAGCCCGCATCTATACTCATGTACAGTCCTTGTTCCGTACCTAGAAATAGTAAATCGGGTACTACGGTATCCTGAACTAGTGACAGTACATACCCTTCGACGTCTCCTGTGCCTACTATGGGCTTCCATGTTTTTCCAAAATCACTGGTCTTGAAGGCATAGGGTTTGAAATCAAAATTTCTATAGTTGTTGAACAGCACAAAGGCTTCGCCTGCCTTATAGGTGGAGGGCTTTATCTGTGGTACCCAGCCGTTCTTCGGAGCGCCCTTGATATTGGCCGTTAGATTTTGCCATGATGCCCCATCGTTCTGACTGATATGTACCTGCCCATCATCAGTGCCGACCCAGAGTAATCCTTTTTGTACAGTGCTTGGGCTAATGACCAGTATGGTATTGTAATTTTCAGCACCTGTAGCGTCCATGGTCAGCCCTCCGCTCAGGTGTTGCTGCTGTTGATCGGGGTTGTTGGTCGTTAGGTCGGGGGAGATGAGTTCCCAACTGTCCCCTCTATTTGAACTCTTGTGTACGAACTGACTACCGAAGTATAGGGTTTTGGCATCGAAGGGGTCTTGAGCAATGGCCGCATTCCAGTTGAACCTCAATTTCGTGTCAATATCGGGATGCGTCGGTCTTACGATTTTGGCATACCCTGTCTTACGGTCATAACGCCCGACGAACCCCTGTTGTGACATGGCAAAACCGAAACGCGAATCTTCTGCATCTGGGACAACATCAAAGCCATCACCGAACAGGATCTCCTGCCAGTAACTGTTACGGATTCCCTGAGCTTTCCAGACATAGGCAGGTCCTGCCCAAGAACCGTTGTCCTGCATGCCTCCATATACATTATAGGGGATTTCGTTATCCACGCTGATATGGTAAAACTGGGCTACGGGCAGGTTTGCTACGAAGCGCCAGGTCTTGCCGCCGTCATGGGTGATATTAAGTCCTCCATCATTGCCATCCATCATGAAAGAAGGGTCTTCCGGGTGTATCCACCAAGCGTGGTGGTCGGGGTGCACGCCTACATCAGTATTGTAGGCCGGCATAAGCTGCCGAAAGGATTTGCCTCCATCTTCACTGACATTGACGAAAGAAAATAGGCTGTACACACGGTTCTCGTTACTGGGGTCAACGAAGATGTCCGAATAATAAAAGGGTCGGTTTCCGATTTCATTTTTATCATTGACTTTGGTCCATTTAAACCCTCCATCCTCTGAGCGGTAAAGTGCATTCTTTTTTGCCTCTACCAAGGCGTAGACAACTTCGGGCTTACTTTGTGATAGGGCCAGCCCGATTCTTCCTAGATCACCTTTGGGCAGACCATCTTCATGATCTCGTCTTTCCCAAGTCTTGCCCGCATCAAAGCTTACATACAGTCCCGAACCGGGTCCGCCGGAGTTAAAAGTCCATGGTTTCCTACGGTGCTGCCACATCGCCGCAATCAGCTTATTGGGGTTGCTGGGGTCCGTGATGAGGTCGGCACAACCTGTTTTGGTATCTACATACAGCACTTTCTCCCAAGTGCTGCCACCATCGATAGTTTTATATACGCCTCGTTCTGGATGCTCACCCCATGGAGAACCGATGGCCGCTGCAAAGACGATGTTCGGATTATCCCTATGGATGATGATACGGTGGATGTTCCGTGTTTTTTCCAGTCCCATCAGTTTCCAGTTTTTGCCACCGTCCAGACTTTTGTAGATACCATAGCCGCCGTTCAGGCTGTTTCGAGGGTTGCCCTCACCTGTTCCTGCCCATATTACATCAGGATTGCTCTGTTGTATCGCTACGGCACCGATGGAGGATACGGCTTCTTTATCGAATATAGGTTCCCATTGGATACCTCCACTTTTGGATTTCCAGAGTCCGCCAGAGGCTGTGCCTACATAGATAATTTCGGGATGGTCATTGACCACATCGATAGTGGTTACCCTTCCGCTCATACCGGCCGGGCCTATACTTCTGGTTTTCATGTCTTTGAAATAATCCATATCGACCTTTTGTGCCACCAATTGTAGGGGGCTTATGACATAAAACATCAGCGTACAGGATAGTGCCAAGAGCAAGTGCGTCTTCTTTGGATGCATAATGGGTGTTTTTTTTAAGTTAATACTCTAAAAGCCCTTCTATATCATAGAAGGTTTTGCTAAGAGATTGTTTTGAAATATATCTTTTATTTTCGTGTACACTTCTCTTGGCGCATAATTCCATTGAAAATTCCGCAGATAATACTGCTATCTTTTTCCATGCGGTAGGCTGGTCCTTTCGCTGAAAATGCCCTCGGGACATTTTTTTACGCTCGGGCCTGCCGTATTCTGCACTCAAAATAAGTGACAACAGATTTTGAATATAATCCCAAAACAGTCTCTAAGTCTTGAGAAATACTTCGTAATATGATGCATCTCTCTAAAGAAAGGAATCATATTCTGCATGAAGGGGAGTCTGGTTTATATGAGCGGCGCAAAGGTGTGGGTTATTATCTGAATACGGTATCAAATGTTCTTTGTGGGAGGTCGAGGCGTAGCCTCTTTTTTTGGCACGGGGTCATAGCCGTGTGTCCCCCATGGATGGCATCGTGAGATTCGTTTGAACCCCAGTAACAGCCCCTTCCAAGATCCCCATTCTTCTATGGCCTGTACTGTATAGTGCGAACAGCTAGGGCTATGCCTACAGTGCGGGCCTACCAGTGGCGATAGGGCATACTGATAAAAACGTATGGGGAGAATGAGTAAGCTCTTGACAAATTTCGACATTGGCTATCAGCTTCGAAAATACAAAGATAAATTGCGCCGGTTATGAAATCCTGCGCCCCTTTGATGACAGTATTGTACACAAATATAATTCAATTGACTTAAACCCAGATCATGTATTGGAAAATCTACTGCAAATCAGTCGTTGCACTTAGTTTTTTGGATTCACCATAGCTTCTGCTATACTAAATCCAATAAAACGCTCTGATTTATTGCTGTTTAAATCCTCTTCACGAAGTTCTGACGCATGATCCGGGTAAAAATAGATGGATAAATAAGTTACCTGTCCAAAAAGGAAAGATGATTTATCAATAGACAGTGATAATGGTCGAGAGGATATTTTCATATAGCAGTCCAAGGCTTATTTTTCTACGTTGCTTTCTTTCGCACGCAAGAAGTCATGGCCGAAAACTGCGCTTATCCACTGGTGCTGCTCTTACGCCCAAGAAAAAATGAATAGGGAAAAGCCCGGAGGAGCGGTCAGGTGTAATGAAGCCTGTCTTGCATCTGAAGGTATCACGGACCCTACAAATCCGAGATTCTGGATGTCTCTTTGCGGAGGTATATTTTGGGTATTGCTTATGATGTGGAGTTTCAGGAAATTCGGGCGAACCGAAAACCACTGAGAGTAATCTACAGGCCGGTCTTATAGTGATAAAGAAGGCTATCCGAAAATGCTAAAAAGTTCACTGGAGAAATCACTGTTACCTAATCATTTCTCTTTTGATAGAAATTCTCAAAAAAGGCTCGAAACCATGGGTTTTGAGCCTTTTTTCTGCGCTTTACTTCGTGAAGAATATCCTGTCGACCCAAGCATGGGTTCTGACCTATGCCAAATTATAGGTGGTCTCTCCTCCTTTTCCGTCCATCAGCACTATGCCTTTTTCTTTTAATTCATCCCTGATTTGGTCGGAAAGTGCATAATTCCTATCTTCTTTGGCCTTCTTTCGGATGGTAATGAGCATTTCTATGGTACTCTTCAGTAGACCATTGTTGCCTTCTTCTTCTATTTGTAGGCCAAGTACGTTTTCAATAATACCGACAAAGGTTTCTTTCAGGGACTGAAAGGTAGCTGCTTGGAGTTGGCCTGTATGGAGTGCGCCATGCTTGAGTTCGTTGATGCGGGAGGTCAGTTCGAAGAGTGTTGCCAAAGTTCGGGCCGTGTTGAAATCATCACTCATATGTCGGTAACAATCACCGAGCAATTGCGTGATTTCCTTGTCCAGGGCATCATCGACCTGTCCTTTGTGGTGGTCCATGACCTTGATGGCCTTTAGCGCTACCATAAGCTTTTTATATCCTTTCTCTGCGGCATCCAGTGCGGTCATAGAAAAATCGAGCGTACTGGAGTAATGGCACTGCAACATGAAAAACCGAACCACCATAGGACTATAGCCATGATCTAAAAGCTCATGGTTTCCTGAGAACAGCTCTTCGGGGAGAAAGGAGTTGCCCAGTGATTTGCTCATTTTCTTTCCATTGACGGTCAGCATATTCGTATGTAACCAGTAGTTGGCCGGTTGGCAGTTCTTGGACCCCACTGATTGTGCGATTTCGCAATCATGATGAGGAAATTTAAGGTCCATGCCACCGCCATGGATATCAAAGGTGTCTCCCAGGTATTTAGTACTCATTACGGTGCATTCCAGGTGCCAGCCGGGAAATCCTTCGCCCCATGGTGACTTCCAGCGCATTATGTGTTTAGGGGAGGCTTTTTTCCATAAAGCAAAATCCACCTTGTCTCTCTTTTCTTCCTGACTGTCCAGCATCCGTCCGCTTTCTCTCAGTTCTTCCAGTTTGCGATTGGACAGGATACCATAGTTATGCTGCTGATCATAGCGGTTGACATCAAAATAGACCGAGCCATTGACTTCGTAGGCGAAGCCTTTCTCCAGTAGTGTTTCTATCATTTCTATCTGCTCCATGATATGCCCTGTGGCACTGGGTTCTATGCTCGGAGGAAGTATGTTGAACTTTTTGAGTACGTCATGGAAGCCATTGGTGTAGTGCTGTACGATTTCCATGGGTTCCAACTGTTCCAGTCGGGCTTTTTTGGCAATCTTATCCTCTCCTTCGTCAGCATCGTTCTCTAGGTGCCCCACATCCGTAATATTGCGCACATAACGGACCTTATAGCCCAGAAACTGTAGGTATCGATAGATGACATCAAAATTCATAAAGGTCCTCACATTGCCCAGGTGGACATCGCTATAGACCGTGGGCCCGCAGACATAGATACCCACGTACTCGGGGTGAATACTTTTGAAAAGCTCTTTATTACCTGTTAGAGAGTTGTTCAGGCTTATGGGATATTGTTCTATCTTACTCATTTTTTCAAAGATGTGGGTCAATCGTTTTCAGGTATCGATACCTCCCTTGTGCTCATTCGATGGCAATCGTGAAATTTCATCGAATAGGATTTCGAGATGCATTCACAACGGACAGAAGTTTGATGTAAAGTGCTGTTCTCATAATTCGGACTAAATTAAGAACTAAAAATGATAAGCCACAAACCGAGTGTCAAAAGCTTTGGATATTTCTACTTATATCCAAACACAATTGGTTTGGTACAAAAAGAACAGCCTCAGAGAAAACTCGGCTTCGTATGGAAAGCCCCCAAGGTTCAATTTACCGATAGCTTTGACGCAAAGCGCCCCAACACGACCGCATCGAAGCATCTGTCCGGGCTTTCCGTTTCGTTTTTTCTTGAGTATAACAACATCTCGCAAGATTTGTCCTGCAAAGAACAAGGATCATGTTCGATCTTTTATATGCTATATGTTCTTGCAATAGTATTTATGAGGATTTGGGCCGAAAGGGCCTGATTACATCTTCGTTGCATTCCAGATAAGCTGCACCTATCAGGTCCAGGCAATAAGGTATGGCGGGGAACACGGCATCCATACATTGCCGGATAGCCTTGGGCTTTCCAGGGAGATTGATTATCAGGGCACTTCCTCTTATACCCGCTGTCTGCCTCGAAAGAATAGCCGTGGGGACATATTTCAGGCTTTCATTCCTCATGAGCTCGCCGAAACCGGGCATCATCTTGGTGCATACCTTCTCAGTCGCTTCGGGAGTCACATCCCGCAGTGCAGGACCTGTTCCTCCAGAGGTAATGACTAGGCTACAGGACTGCTCATCTGTCATACGGACTAGGGTCTTTTCTATCAAATGCTGTTCATCAGGGATGACAGCATATACCTTTTCCCATGGAGAAACCAGGTATTCATCAAGTGTCGCGGCGATAGCTTTTCCCGGAGTATCCTCGTAAATGCCTGCGCTGGCCCTGTCGGATACATTGATAATGCCTATTTTTGCAATTTGTTCATTCATTGTTAGAGGGTTATAGGAAAATTTTCCCTATGAAACCGGCCAGTTATCGCAGTATAGTCCCATTCAAAATATTTGAAATAATAAGGCACGGTTTATGCTGTTTTTGCTTTAACTTTAATAATGAAGTGATTTGGACTTTTTCTTTTACCTGCGGATTTTACATTTAGCACCTTGATCTTGTTTTTTTAAAGTTCCGTAGCTTCGGCTATGCAAGGAAAAAAAACTTCGTCAGAGTACAGAAGCCAAAAGTCTCGGTGCCAAACAAAAAGTCCAAATCACTTCATTCAGAATATTTGAAATTTAAAATTAAGCGAATGTTTGGATCTATCAGACAATTTACCACCTCTTTTTTCCTGCTGTTACTAGCAGGAACCTGCCTTTCTTTTCAAGCGTACAGTAGCACTTCTCTTCAGGACGTGGAGAAGGACAGTACCAAAATACCAATGAACTGGTTCAATCTGGACCCGGATAAAGATAAGGTAATGGGCCTGGGTACCGATAGGGCCTACTCCACTTTACTGAAGACAAAAAAATCAACACCCATCATTGTGGCCGTTATCGACTCCGGTGTGGATATCGAGCACGAAGACCTGAAAAATAAAGTATGGGTGAATGAAGATGAGATTCCAGGGAACGGAAAGGATGACGATAACAACGGTTACATAGATGATGTGAATGGCTGGAATTTTATAGGAGGAAAAGACGGTAGGAATGTTTCGGAGGACACGCATGAGCTGACTCGGGTATATCTGAAATTGAAAGCTAAATACGGGGATAAGAAGGAGAAAGAAATATCAGGGAAAAATAAGGAAGAGTACGCTTTTTGGCAGAAGGTCAAAGGGGACTTTGAGAAAAGGTATAGTACCGCCAAACAGAACTACGCTTTTTATACTCAATTACAACAGTCACTAGGGCGTTTCAGTAGGCTGCTCAAGGCCTATTTGGATACCGAAGAACTGAGCCGTTCCCAACTGGAAGGCATCGATTCTGAGGACGCTGTTATCGTACAGGCAAAATCCACTTTGGAAATGTTGCTCAACAATACTCCGGGCGATTATACACTGGATGACATTTCAAAAGAGATCGATGGTGCCCTTGAACACTTTAAGAATCAAATAGAATACGCTTATAATGTGGAGTTCAATCCTAGGGACATTGTTGGGGATACTTATGAGAACCTGAAAGAAAAAGGCTATGGTAACAATGATGTGGAAGGCCCCGATGCGGCACATGGCACCCATGTGGCGGGAATCATCGCCGCCGACCGCAATAATGATCTGGGGATTAAGGGCATTGCGGATAATGTAAGGATAATGTCCATTAGGGCCGTCCCTAACGGTGATGAGCGCGACAAAGATGTCGCTAATGCTATCCTCTACGCGGTTGACAATGGTGCCCATATCATCAATATGAGCTTTGGCAAGTCCTACTCTCCGGACAAGAGTGTTGTAGATGAGGCCGTGGCCTATGCAGAAAAGAAGGGTGTACTGCTGGTACATGCAGCCGGTAACAGTTCGAAGGACATCGATATCGTGGACAACTATCCCAATCGCCAAAGTGCAGAAGAAGGAGTAGAAGCTAAAAACTGGTTGGAGATAGGTGCTTCGGCTTGGGAAGAAAATGAAAGTTTCGCCGGCTTTTTCTCCAATTATGGCAATAAAAGTATCGATTTGTTTTCTCCCGGAGTACGCATACGCTCCACAGTACCCAATAACAAATATGAGGTCTTTGATGGTACGAGTATGGCAGCTCCGGCGGTAGCGGGTGTAGCAGCACTGATATGGTCCTATTATCCCGGTCTTACGGCTTTGGAAGTGAAAGAAATATTGAAAAAATCAAGCAGAAAGCTGTCTAAGTTAAAGGTCAACAAACCGGGTACTTCGGAAAAAATAAAATTCAAGGAGCTGTCCATGACGGGGGGACTGGTAAGCGCCTATAATGCACTGAAAATGGCCGATACCGTTCAAAGGAAAAAAAGGAGCAACTGATGTCTTCATCTTAAGGCAAATTAATTGACCAAACAAAAAAAGAGGGCCGCTAGCGGCCCTCTTTTTTTGTTCATTTTACCGTATGTTGCATAATCCCAAATCGATCAATAGGGTTTCGTTATGAGAGCATAATTGCAATAAAATCAGTGGTTTAAGTGAGGAGGTTTTTGCATCATTAAGGAGACGAACCTGCGCAGCATAAAACTGCTGATTTTGAAGCAATTTATGTTCGGAATAGGAAGGCTATTGATCATTTTGGGATAATGACAGTACTTTTTTATGAAAATAGCCTTCAGACCGTTCGTTTCCATAGTGGTAACTTATGGTGAGAATGAATACGGTAACCTCGAATACCAAATAGAAATCTGGAGAAAGGCCCTAGGCCGCGATATTTCTTAATACCCATATCCACATTTTTCTAATTTTTCCGCTATAGATACTATTATAAACAGTAGATTTGAAAATTATATTTGTCATTTTTCAAAACTGGTATATTCCATTGTTCATCGTGTTGTTTGTAGGATTTTCGTTGTCATGGTATTTCATGTTGGCCAAGCTTGTGGTAGAAGTTATCACTGTCTCTAAAGCATTATGGAACAATCAAAATGAATACAACCTAGAATTCGTAGTGCAGGAAATAGCCGATGGAATCTGAACTATCCGTCTTTAGTGTAGGTGGAGAGTCGGCTATCTGCTGGTATCGGTTTTCTACTATTGATATACTAACTTATGAATGAAGAAATAAAAAAACTGAAAGAGGC
This sequence comes from uncultured Cyclobacteriaceae bacterium, assembly GCA_947492745.1. Taxonomy (GTDB): domain Bacteria; phylum Bacteroidota; class Bacteroidia; order Cytophagales; family Cyclobacteriaceae; genus Aurantiphycus; species Aurantiphycus algarum. The sequence goes on from CANLOE010000014.1 coordinate 16,967, forward strand.
CCTTGCTGTCTCTCCGGACAATCAATACCTATGGCAATTGATGGTCGATGCCATGGTCGGAGAGCGACTGTGGGACGAACTGCTCAGCATTTGTCTGGACAGGATTGCCCGAAGTCCCGATGATCTCTGTGCCAAACTGGGCTTGGCACAGAGTTATTTCGGCAAAGAAAATTTCGGGACAGCTGCTATCGTACTCGAAGAGCTTCTGGAAAGCGATCCGGAAAATACAATAGCACTTTTACTATCCTGTAAGGTCCATATAGAAGAAAACAATCTCTCAGAGGCAGTAGAAACCTATCGAAAAATAAAGGAACTGGATGCTGACTTTAAAGATGAAAACATAGAAGGCCGTCTGACCATCCGTTCGGAGCCTGAACCCGATTCCGCTGAGGGCATCTCTTTTTCAGATGAAGTAGAAGGGCGTATCTTGGGTAAGAAAGACAAGGTAAGCTTTAAGGATGTAGGAGGCATGAGCAATGAGAAGGAACAAATCAGCCTGAAGATAATCCACCCACTGCAACATGCCGACCTGTACAGGTCCTATGGAAAAAAAATTGGTGGAGGCATCCTCTTTTATGGTCCTCCTGGCTGCGGCAAGACTTTCTTGGCCAAAGCCACAGCGGGCGAAATCGACGCTGAGTTCATCGCTGTTGGTATCGATGATATTTTGGACATGTATATAGGCCAAAGTGAAAAAAAACTCAACCTGATTTTTGAAAGAGCTAGGGCCATGGCTCCTTGTGTCCTTTTTTTTGACGAAATCGATGCGCTGGGTGCTAATCGTAACGACCTGCGCACCAGTGCCGGGCGGAACCTTATCAATCAGTTTTTGGCGGAGTTGGATGGTATCAAAAGTGATAATGACGGTATATTGGTTGTCGGAGCGACCAATGCGCCCTGGCATCTTGATGCTGCTTTTCGACGTCCAGGGCGATTTGACCGTATCCTATTCGTAGCGCCTCCATCAGAAGAAGCCCGTGTGGAGATTTTCAAATTGGCTCTAGAGGGCAAACCGATAGAGGAAATCGACTATGATAAACTGGCAAAAGCCAGTGAGGGTTTTTCCGGTGCGGATATCCATGCCAGTATCGATGTGGCTATCGAACTCAAATTACAGGAAGCCATTAAAAAGGGGAAGCCATCACCATTGACCGATAAAAACCTAGTGAAAGCTATCAAAAGTACCAAGCCCAGCACGAAAGAGTGGTTTCAAACGGCCAAAAATTATGCTGTTTATGCTAATGAAGCCGGTATATACGATGAAATACTTGCTTATCTCAATATAAAAAAATAATCTTCGACCCAATAAAAATACGAAAGCCCCTTGCTCATGGAATTGGACAAATCCCTACAAAAGGCAGAATTATTATTGAACCAGGACCGCTATGGCGAAGCTCAGAAAGAAGTTCGGACCTACCTTGCTACAGATCCGAACAGTACTAGGGCCCTGATGCTGCTGACGCGTACTTACCTCGGTATGGACCAGAATGAAAAAGCCGATGAGACCGCAAATGACCTACTGAAACTAGCTCCCAGTGATCCGTATGTGCTGTATATCAAAGGACTGACCGTGGGCCAGCTGGGTAAAAGAAAGCAAGCACTTGAGTTTTTGGACAATGCTCTGTCGTTACACCCCATGATGTCGGAAGCGCATGGATTGAAATCCATCCTTTACTTCCAGAAAGCGGAGTTTGGAAAAGCCTTGCAGGCCGCCAATGAAGGACTGGCCATTGACCCGGAAAACGAAGTATGTCTTAACCAGCGCAGTAGATGTCTGCTGCAACTGGGAGATGTGGATGCTCACCTGCGGGCGGACCGACAGGCCCTGAAGAGCAATCCCCTGAATCCGGATACACATGCTACCTTAGGTCATGGAGAACTGATAAAAGGCAATTTCACTAAAGCCAATGAACATTTTCGGGAGGCCTTAAGGATCGATCCCAATCATGATTTTGCCCGTCAGGGTCTACTGCATTCTATCAAGGCCACGAACCTGTACTACCGCCTGTTCTTGAAGTACTCCTTTTGGATGGAAGGCCTCAAACCACAGGTCAAGTGGGCCATTATCATTCTTGGTTACTTAGGCATTCGCACACTGAGTCGATATGCAGGAGAACTGGGCGCTTTCGACCCTGTAGCCCAGGCGATTATTGTGATTTACATTATTTTTGCTATCTCCACTTGGATCATTGACCCTGTGTCCAATATCTTCTTAAGGTTCCATCCTTTCGGTCAGTTGGTGCTTTCCGCAAGAGAGAAGAGAACGGCCACCATCTGTGCGGGGCTACTGAGTGCGGCACTTATCGGTCTGATTTTATTGTTGACCGTTGGCGAAGTCAACCCAGCGCTGGATAACTTGAACGTTGCTCTCATTTTCATAGGAATAGCGATGACCATTGTGGTGAGTTCCATCGGCAGAGCTTCGCTGGAAAAAAGCAAAAGAAACCTGAAAATGGCCGGAACCTTTTTTTGCGCTGCATGTGTCCTGTGGCTTGTTTTGATTTTCGTACAGCCCTTGATCGCTGTAAAATTATTTAGCTGGTTGGTATACGGCTTCATAGGCTATCAGTTTTATGCCAATACCCAAGAGTGATGGCCTGTATTCTGTTTTAACCCGGATTATGCATTGAAAAATCTACTGATACTGCGGGTTCAACCCAAACTGATCGATTGCCAATGACTTGAATGAAAAAATACGCTCACGCTCGAAATCAGACTCACCAAGCCTGTGCGTGTTGATAAATTCTTCATCGGTCAGGTTTTCATAAAGTTTTGAAATCAGATATTCAGGCTATGTACCTAGAAGGTAATTTAACGGAAATCCAATCAATCTACAAATACAATCTCTCTTAAGTCAACGGCAGTAATTCTCTATTGATCATTTTGGGTTCAACATACAGAAGAACACTGATGAAGGTAGGAGGCATAAAAAAAGAAAGGCTCGGAAACCACCCCGAGCCTTTTAATAATTGCCTTTCGCAAAAAAACTGAGGTAACCAGCCCCACGTAAAGATCAATCCAATTTAACCTTAATAAAAAAATGAAAAACCTATCTATCCTAATGTCAATACCGTGCCAAAATAAGCGGAACTCTAAGGTATTCGTAGTTAAGAATATACTGGATTTGTATTTTCCATAGTAATGGAAAAAAATTCCCAATATGGGTATAAAGTATGTAAAATATTCTACAGTTATTAGTTCGGATGGGCTTTTTTCGAATAGACATGCTTTTTCAGCAGTTATAGTATTTTTGGAAAACAGGTTGAATGGTTTTCTTTACCCGCATAATACCCTATGTCCGCCCAACCTACTCAATACGAATAACATGTCATATTTTCTCATCTTAGGTGATGTCAAGTTGTTGTCATGTTAAGCTTTCGCATCGGCTTATATAAAATTTGGGTTAAAAGATAACTACATCTTTATGAAACATTCCCAGTGACCGGTTTACCCATGTACAATGACGGACGATATACTTCATTACATCTGACCGCTTCTTTGGGCTTTCCTCTATTCATTTTTTTTGGGGATACTACCGGCTTTTACTTTTGTACCTCAAGGTTCAAAAGTACAAAGTGAATGATTGCCATCTTTTAACCTAAAATGTCCATTAGAAAATCTATTCCGGACTTGACCGGCTTCAAATCAGTAAATGAATGCGTTTTTTGAATTCACCGTAGCGGTGCTACGCTGAATCCAAGAAAACGCCCTGATGTATTGCCATTTAAGTCCTCATGACGAAGTTCCAGCACATGATACGGGTTTAAAAAGGAATGCTTTCTACACCGTTGTATATGTATTGATTCCTATAATCCTGTAATACCAACTTAGCTTTTAAAATCGCCTATCTTCCTGTCCATTAACCGGGAATTGTCATTGGAGATAATTTCTAATGACCGTCATTAGGATTTTTTGTTCTAACTATTTGACATTTAAAGAGATGTTATTGATTTTTTGAGTTATTTTTCAGAAAGTCAGCTGTACTTTTTTCTTACTTGCCCATGAACTTAAAGTTAGTCTTTACCGATAAAGAGATCTCGCCCTGGAGTGGCATGGTTTTCATGAAGAAGCTCTTGGATAAAACCGGGATTTTCCGTGAGTTGATCAAAAGTGACCTGCCCGAGCAAGGTTCCAATAGAGGGTACGGCCCGTTACAGCTCATTACCGGTTTCATGGTAAGTGTCCGGTGTGGGGCAAACCGTTTTGAGCACTTGGAAGTAAGCCGTTTTGACGATGTCCTGCGTAGGATTTTCGGTTATGAAAAGATGGCCTGTCATAAAGCCTATCATCGTAGCCCGTCATTATGCCACGGTTCAAAGGAAAGTTGCAGGCCTGAAAGATTAGTGGTCGCTCGATGATGGGGTACAGATTACCGAGACCACTTATCAAAGTGACACATGGGAAGCACCCCGTCGGCTTGTAGCGGTAAGGCAACAGATCGGGAAAATGCCCAAAGCTACCGGCAAGCAACTCAAGCTGTTCAAGGAAGAGGGTATTTACCGGAATTATCGGTACAGCTGCTTTGTAACCAATCTGGACCTATCTCCCCATATGGTCCGGACGTTGTACCGGGGGCGTGCCGATTGCGAAAACCGCATTAAGGAGATCAAAGAAGATTTTGGTTTTGATAGCTTCAATATGAAAGACTTTGCCGCCACTGAGGCCGCGCTAAATTTCGTAGTGGTTGCCTACAACTTGATGAGCCTCTTCAAACAGGCCGTACTACGCTCCGATCAGCTCCATCAGCTTAAAACGCTACGATACAAGATCTTCGCTATCGGGGGATATATCACCAAATCAGGAAATCAAAACTTACTCAACCTATCTCTGGCCATGAAGAGACGAAAATGGATTGAGGGGATATGGAACCAATCGCAAAATTTTAGCTGGCCATTCGTTCCAACTTAATCCCTAATGACAATTCCGGGATTATGCTTCACTCTGCGTTGACCATCCTCGGGATAGCGCTGTTATCCCTGCGGTTATCGCCTTGATTGAAACTAAAATGACCCGCGGAATCTTATTCGACATTTGAAACCCAAATTGATGGATAGAAATCGTGATGAGCGTATCAATAGCAAAATACCGGCCATTTGGATTTGTTCGGCATAGCACCGCTATGGTGAAAGAAGACCGGTGGGCAAAGCTTCCGGTATGAAGCTATTTATGCGCGGAATAGGTTCTCTATTGATCATTTTGGGTTGAAACCCAAATTTGTAAAAAAAGAAAAGACTCGGGAACCACCCCGAGCCTTTGAAACATTGCTTTTCCGCAAAAAAAATTGAGGTAACCAGCCTCACAGGAAAATCAATTCAATTTAACCTTAATGAAAAATGAAAAACATATCTACTCTAATGTCAATACCATGCCAAAATTCAAATATCTGATAATGAGTGTGTGTTTTTGATATGCTCACTGTAAATCGTCTAGAAATGGGATTTATTCACCATAAAGGGAAAGGGGTAAATAAAAATAGATTTGTGTTTATACTGGAGAGGTGTTTCCGGTGCTTCGGAATTTTCGCTATCAAGATGAAAACGGCTGTGCACTCTTTTGTCGGCTATTTTAGAAGAAATCCATAGTGAAATTTAAATTGGAGTGAGGTCCATGACGAAGTTCAAGCGAGAGCAAATGGGGAAATTGACCAGTGGAAAACTTGGGTGAGCAGAATAGTGTGTCCGTTAGCTTTTGAGGGATTCTATGTTGGTAGTCTTCTGATGTAGATGCTCCTCACTAAAATATAAGCCATTCATTATTGGACAATTAGGTTTGGATAGAAAAGAATGGAGCGGTTTTTTTGCTTAAATAAGACGCGGTAAAATTGTAGGGGCAATATTTTCAAATTGTTTTTGCGTTATAAATACGCAAATAAGATTGTGGACGCCACAACAAGAGTTTTCGTAGCACGTTTTCAGGCCCCATATTTACAAGAGGGGCATATAGGTCTTATCCATGAAGTCATTTGGCAGCACAACAGAGTTGTCATTGTACTGGGCACAACTCCCATAATGGGAAGCCAGAGAAACCCTTATGATTTTCATTACACGGGAGAAGATGTTGAAGTCTGCTTTTCCCGACCTTATCGTACTGCCACTACGGGACCATCCCAGCGATGAGGCCTGGTCGGTACAACTGGACGGTCTTTTACAGGATACTTTTCCTAATGAGCGGTTTCAGCTCTATGGTAGCCAGGATAGTTTTATCAGTTCTTATCACGGTCGTCATAAGACTTCATCTCTTTAGAAAAGGGGCGACCATACCGCTACCGCCATCCGACAAGCTTATGCGGATTAGCTCTAAATGGAGGCTGATCGGTGGCTTTTCAGATTCTGAAGGTGAAGATTATGAAAGTGCAGTCCTACGGGAGCTAAAGGAGGAGCGTGGTCCTATAGAGGTGAACGGGCTGAAGTATGAGAAAAGCTTTAACCCGGATTATGCGTTGGAACTTCGTAACGAGGGTTTAAATATCCATAAATCAGGAAGTTTTATTGGGTTTGGCATAGCACCGCTATGGTGAATTCAATAAACTCAGTGCAATGACCGGTTTGCAGCTATTTAGATCTGCAGTAGATTTTTCAATGCATGATCCGAGTTTAAAGCGGGCGATTGGCGTTACCGCCACGAAACGAATAAGATTATCACACTGCTATTCAGTTGTGACCTATCTTTTGGCAGGCCCGAAGCACAGGACGATATCATTGCTAGTGAGTGGTTTGGTCTGGAAATGCTCCCCGATAAAGTGCCCAAGGGTGAAACCACGGAAGAACATCGCCCTATGTTGGATTATCTGCTAAAAAAGTACCATAACTGATTTTTTACACTTAAATTTCCGTACCATGAGTAAAGAAAACTTGATATTACTGGCTGATGCTTACAAATACTCCCATCACAAGCTCTACTATCCCGGTACGACGAAAATATATTCTTATCTGGAGAGTCGCGGGGGAAAATTTGACAGTACGGTATTCTATGGTCTACAATACTTCCTTAAGACCTATTTGGAAGGTCAGGCCTTCAGTCGAGCAGATGTCGATGCTGCGGCGAACTTTTTGCCACAGGTATTTGGCAGGGACGACGTTTTCGACCGCAGCAACTTCGATTATATACTGGAGAAACACGAAGGTAGGCTTCCGGTAAAGATAAAGGCCGTACCTGAGGGGACCACGGTGCCTGTTGGTAATGTACTGATGACCATCGAAAACACAGACCCTACTTGCTTCTGGTTGACCAATTTTCTGGAAACCCTTCTTGTGCAAGTATGGTATCCCTGTACAGTGGCCACGATTTCCAAAGAGGTCCGTAAGGTGATCGAGACCTATTATGAAGATACGGCATCTGCAAGTGCCCGGTCGGGTATCGATTTTGTGTTGAATGACTTTGGGTTTCGTGGGGTGAGTTCCGTAGAGAGTGCGGGACTGGGCGGAAGTGCCCACTTGACTGCCTTTTCAGGAAGCGATAACCTGATGGGGAGCCGATTTGCACAGCGTTACTATCATAGTGATAAAGTTTATGGCCTTTCCATTCCCGCTACGGAACATTCCATCTGTACCTTGCTGGGCGAAGAAGGCGAACTGAAAGTTTTCAAACATGTATTGGATACTTTTCCCACAGGTCCGGTGGCCTGCGTCTCCGATTCCTATAATATATTTCGCGCCTGTGAGGAGTACTGGGGTGAGGAGTTAAGAACTCAGGTATTGGAGCGGGAGGGTACCCTTGTCATCCGCCCCGATTCCGGAGACCCTATCATGACCTTGCTGCACCTGTTTGCCACCCTTTTTGACAAATTTGGATTCAGTACTAATGAAAAGGGCTACAAGGTACTGCCGCCGCAGGTACGGGTCATCCAAGGTGACGGCGTGAATTATGATGCCATCAAAGCAATGTATGCCGCGCTGAAAGCAGAGCGGATTTCTGCTGAAAACCTTGTGCTGGGAATGGGAGGGGCACTCTTGCAAAAGTTGGACAGGGATACCCAGAAGTTTGCCCTGAAATGCTCCCATGCTATTGTGAATGGAAAGGAAGTGGTCGTGCAGAAATCCCCCACAGAGATGAATGCCCAAGGAGAAATCGTGGAATCTTTCAAGAAATCCAAAGGGGGTAGATTAAAGCTTGTCCGCAATGGGAGAGATTTCCGCACTCTGGACGAAAAGCAAAATCCCGAACTCAGGGATGAGCTGGTCACGGTTTTCGAGAATGGAGTCCTGCACAATGAAAACGATTTTGATACGATTAGGAGCAGAAACATCTTCGACAAAGAAAAAGCCAAGGTGGTCAGTACTTGACCGCAAATAGGATTTCCCTCAAAACGATATAAAAATGATAGAAGAATTCAAACTATTCCATACTTCCAATGCGGGTACATTGGCCACGGCCGTTAGTCAGCTGAGCGGCGTTCCTGTAGGTGAGCTACGTGCGGAGCGCTTTTCGGATGGCGAAGTTTTTGTCCGTTTTGAGGAGTCAGTCCGTGGCAAGACCGTTATCATTCTTGCTCAGGCCCATATGCCTTATGACCATCTCTTCGAGTTGTTCTTTGCTATAGATGCCGCCAGAAGAGCTTTTGCCAAAGAGGTGGTATGCATTGTGCCCTATTTACCCCATAGTCGGCAAGAGAGGAAGGACTCCGATCGTTCTTCCATAGCTGCGCGGTTGATTGCCGATTTTGTACAAGAGGCAGGTGCCCACCGCTTGGTCACTATCGATTTGCATAGTAGTAGCGTAGAGGGTTTTTTCAAGATCCCTGTTGATCATCTGACCTGTAGCCCATTGTTCGCCCATCACATCCGTCAGCAGGCCTATGAAAAGCTCTGTCTTTGTAGTCCCGATTTTGGCGGTTTGAAAAGAATAAAAAAATACAAACAGATTTTTGATTGTGATATGGCCGTAATCCATAAGGAAAGACTACGACCCAACCAAGTGGACCATATGGAAATCATCGGTGATGTCGAAGGGCGTTCCGTGGTCATCATCGATGATATGGTCGATACCGCAGGGACCCTGTGCAAGGCAGCGGAAATCCTCAAGGCCCATGGCGCACTGTCCGTCACGGCCTATGCCTCCCACGGAGTGCTATCGGGGGATGCTGTAGGGAGAATAGACCGTTCCTCGCTGGACAATGTCTATGTGTCCAACTCTATCGTAGGAGAGGGCCAAGGGAAAATCAATGTGGTGTCCTGCGCTCCTATACTGGCAAAGGCCGTGCAGAGCTGGGTAGAGAACAAGAGCCTTGAAATCATCAATCAGGACTTGGATACAGACCTATTGTCCCTATGATCTCCAGAGCTATCGAAAAAACATTAGATCATGCTTACCGAAGAAAATGGGAGCGTACCTGCTGGGCCATCGATATACACGAGACCATGATACTGCCCAACTGGTCCGAAAAAGAGATACCCAAGGAATTCTATCCTATGGCCATGGAAACCATGCAGGCCATCAGTCGACGGGAAGATATTGTCACTATACTCTATACCTGTTCGCATCCCAGGGAAATCGAGGAATACCAGGTCTATTTTCGTAGTAAAAGTATCCGTTTTGACTATGTCAATGAAAACCCTGAGGTAAAGAATAAAAAATAGGGCTTCTACGATAAGAAGCCCTATTTCAATGTACTCATTGAGGGTAAGGCAGGTTTTGACCCCTATGAAGACTGGCAAAAAGTGTTCGATCTGGTAACAAGTCTCTAATCGTACATGATCAAAGCCATAAAACTACCTTCTTATATTATGCGTAGAACCATTCGCACCATCACTACAGAGGAGACTTGGCCGCTCCGTCATAAAGTGCTTTGGCCCAATCAGGATTTCGATGCGGTAAAATTACCGATGGATGATTCGGGAAAACACCTGGGCCTCTTTGTAGGCGACAATTTGATGAGCGTAATTTCCCTTTTTGAACAAGGGGAAAAGACGCAGTTCAGAAAATTTGCCACTGACACGGCATTTCAGGGGTTGGGTTATGGTACTTCGCTGCTACAGCATGTCATGGACAAAGAGCTCAGCCCCGTCTGTCAGCTGTTCTGGTGCAATGCGCGTGTCAGTCAGCAAGGGTTTTACCAACGTTTTGGGTTGAGCACTACCGAGAAGACCTTTACGAAAGAAGGTATTGATTTTGTCATTATGGGAAAAAGAATCTAACCCGAATTCAATGTTTAACCCAGATCATGCGTCGGACCTTCGTGCCGAGGGTTTAAATAGCAATAAATCAGAGAGTTTTATTGGATTTAGCACAGCACCGCTATGGTGAATTCAAAAAACGTAGTGCAACGACCGTTTTGCGGACATTTAGATCCGCAGTAGATTGTCCAATGCATGATCCGGGTTAAGCCAATGCCCTAAAGGGTGAGGTCGGCAGTCGTCGATGGTCATGGAGCGGGATAGGCCAAGGGCATACTTTCCAGCTTTTCAACGATGGTCTTTGCCACTAGGTATTCTTTGTACCAGTTTTGATCGGAAGGGACCACTGTCCACGGGATATCGGGGGAACAGTTCTGTAGGACATCTTCATAAGCTTCCATATACGCTTCCCAGTGTTCTCTTTCTTTCATATCGTTGGCATTGTGTTTCCAGCGTTTGTGGGGTAGATCAATGCGCTCTTGTAACCGTTCCAGTTGTTCTTCTCTGGAGGCGTGCAGAAATACTTTGATGATATGGGTATTGTTCTGCGTCAAAAGAGACTCAAAGTTGTTGATATGCACCATGCGTTGCCTTATGGTATCCATATCTACCCACTGATGTACGCGCTGGACAAGTACATCTTCATAATGCGACCGGTTAAATATTTGGATCATTCCTTTTTCGGGAGTATGTTGATGTACCCTCCATAGAAAATCGTGTGCCATCTCTTCGTCGTTAGGTTTTTTGAATGATTTTACCTGACAGGCTGCGGGAGATACTTCCTTGAACACATTTCTCACTACTCCGTCTTTACCTGAGGCATCCATACCCTGAAAGACGATGAGCAAACTGTGCTCTCCTTGCGCCAACATCATTCTTTGCAGTTCCGCAAGCCTATCTATCAGGTCTTTGGTGATTTTTTTGGTATCATCTTTACGGATTTCTTTTGGAGCTTTTGTTGAAATCGTCGATAGTTTCATAAATTACGGTATTTGTGACTGTTGAAAATAATAATATTTGTTAGAGACTGTTTTGAGATCCTATTTGGAATTTGTTCTTGCTTATTTTGAATGCAGAGTCGATGGGTAGGGAGAGTAGCACCATCCGAGAAAATTCCATCGAAATTATATGTCTAAAGAAGTACACATGAAAATAAAAGATACATTTCAAAACAGTTTCTTAGTGCTGATTCTAAAAATAGAAAGTTATATTGCGCTATTAATGATAGTGAACTTAAAATAGACAAAAGAACCGGAAAGGCGAAACATAGCACGTAAATGTCCCTACAGTATTCTTATGGGACCATTGTTCTTTGCTTGCCTGTATTTCTCTTGTAAAGAGGCCCCGTTCCATACACCACGCGTATGGAAAGCCCTTTGGGAATACTTATTCTCCATCGGTTTTGGCTATGTTTATACCACCTGTGGTAAATAAAGGCATTTACAGGCAGATAGTTATAAGATGGTGTATGCAGAAAAGCGACGATTGCACTATTCCGAAAAAACAGGGACGTCAAGTCTTTTTATGCATGGATGCTATTCTCCTGTAGAGGTAGACAGTAAAGATTTACTTAATATACATTATGAAAATAAAATTTTGTGGAGCCGCACAAGCAGTAACGGGCAGTGCGCATTTGATAACACTGGACAGTGGGTATAAAATACTATTGGATTGTGGTCTATATCAGGGTAGGGATAGGGACATGAAGGACTTCAATGATCACTGGTATTTTGATCCTAAAGAAATCAACTGTCTCATACTCTCCCATGCTCATATCGATCATAGCGGACGTGTCCCGAAACTGGTCAAGGATGGTTTCCGTGGTGACATTATCTGCACCAGTGCTACCCGCGACTTAGCGGCCATCATGCTATTGGATAGCGGCATGATTCAGGAAAGTGATGCTCGCTATAGAAATAAACGAAAAAAGAAGAGCGAAGGGGCTGTAGAACCTCTTTATACCGCTAAGGATGCCAAGGAAAGTCTAAAACAATTTGTCGGTATCAGTTATGAGCGTTGGTTCAGGGTGAGCAAAGAAGTTTCGGTGATGTTCAGGGATAGTGGCCATATCTTGGGGAGCTCCAGTGTTACCCTTAAGGTAAAGCAGAAAGACGATTCGGAAAAATACATAGGTTTTACGGGGGATATTGGTAGGCCCGAAAGACCTATCCTGAAAGACCCTTTGCCCATGCCGGAGGTGGATTACATGATCTGCGAATCTACCTATGGTGGTAAGGAACACCAAGGTCAGCCTCAGGATGAAAACTACTTACTGGAAATCATAGAAGAGACTTGTGTACGGAATAAGGGCAAACTGCTGATCCCGGCCTTTAGTGTAGGGCGAACACAGGAGATCGTGTATATGCTCGACAAACTCGAAACCGAGGGGAAACTCCCAAAAGTGCCTGTATATGTCGATAGTCCACTGGCAGTCAATGCAACCGAGATCTTTATCATGCACCCGGAGTGCTATGATGATGACATATTGGAGTACATGTCCACGGACCCTAACCCTTTTGGCTTTGGTAACCTACACTTTATCAGAAAGGCAGAGGATTCCAAAAAGCTCAATGAAGATAACCGGCCCTGTATTATCATCAGTGCATCCGGCATGATGCAGGCCGGTCGGATAAAACATCACTTGTACAATAACATAGAAAAGAAATCTACGACCATACTGGTGGTCGGTTACTGTGCTGCGGGTACTTTGGGAGCGAGAATAAGGACAAGGCCCGGGACGGTGCATATCTTCGGTGAAGAAAAGCAGTTGAATGCCAGCGTCGAAATTATGGATTCTTTCAGTGCCCATGGTGACCAAGGGGAGATGCTGGCTTTCCTTGATAATCAAGATCGAAAAAAGCTCAAGCGCCTGTTTTTGGTGCATGGCGAAATAGAACGTCAGAAAATATTCAAAGAGGGGCTGAAAGAGAGCGGTTTCCAAACTATAGATATTCCATCCTTGGGCCAAGAATACAATCTAGATGGATAAGGTCCTTTTATTCAGTTGTCTATTGAGATTTGTTCTATCTCCGTGTTTTTAAAAGAAGGGTCAACAATTATAGTATATGAGGATAGTAATGTCATCTATCTTATTAATTTTGCCGTCTTAAATCGATATTGTACATGAAATCGAAAAGAGTATACTTGTCATTGTTTCTGTCGGCACCTCTGCTGGCCGTGGGGGCTTATCTTTTATATCAGAAATGGTGCGAAGAACCTGATGTGAACCCTTGGGATCTAGTGCCTGATACGGCCGTCATGGTGTACGAATCAAAGAATACCGTCAGCTCTTGGAACACTCTTTTGGAGACAACGCTTTGGGAAAACCTGTCTACCATACCTTCCTTTGCCAAAGCGAAGAAGAGCTTCGAACTACTGGATAGTATTTCCGGTAAAAAAGGGAGTATCGATAAGTTATTGACAGGAAAGTCATTTCTTACTTCCATACATCTCGTATCCAAAAACGAATTTGACTTTCTTTATTATGTCAATGTTGATGATGCCGCCCGTCAGAGCATTGCCTTTGACATGCTCAAGAGCTTCCAGAAGGGAGGGGCGGTGAGGTCCATGGAGCGAAAGTACCTCGGTATGAGTATCCATGAACTCTCCGATAAGAACAAAGACTATACTTTCTCCTACATCATCAAGGATAACCACTTGATAGGGAGTTTTACCCCCTTTCTTGTGGAGGATGTTATCCGCTTGGCCGAAGGAGAGGTAAATAGAGGCTTCAAGGCGAAGCATGCTCCTCTTTTCAAAGTGGAGCAACTGAAGAATGACGAAGGTGACCTCTATGTGGATTTCAAAAACCTCAATACCTATTTTGAGGCCTACGTCGACCCTACCCATCGCGCATCCATCAAAGGGGTGAAGAGCTTTGCTTCTTCCTCCTTTCTGGATATCAGCCTCAATAATAACCTCTTACTGATGAACGGGTTCAGTATAACGGGTGAGGAAGACCTGCCCTATTTTGTAAAATCCTTTGAAGGGCAGAAACCGGGCAAAATAGGAGTGAAATACTATATGCCCAGAGCGACAGCCTTTATGTACCACACTACGTTCAGTGATCCCATCTCTTGGCACGGTCAGGTACAGCGCTATTGGTCCAACTATGATAAAAAACAACTGCAAGCCTTTCGCCAATTGAAAACGAAGAACAGCTTCGATGCGGACAAGTTTCTGAACTGGATCAATGGCGAAATCGCACTAGTGGTATCAGAGTCCTCTAAACTCGATAAGTCCAATAGGTTTATCCTGTTCAAAGCCGGGGATGTTAATGAAGCGCTGAACCAGTTCAACACCCTTGCGGAAAAAGCACTGGGTAATTCTGGAGATACCCTCTATTACGAAACATTTGCAGGTGTCAACATCAAAGAGCTGAACATCAAAGAATTTCCCTCAAAAGTACTGGGTCCGATGTACCAAGGCTTCGAGCAATGCTTCTACTCGGTCATCGACGAATACGTGATTTTGGGGAGTAGTATAGAGGCCATCAAAGCATTGGTCAATGACATGGAGGCGGAGAATACTTGGGGTAAATCGGTCCAACAGAACCAATTTCTGGAAAGCACCCTTCAGGAGGCAAATATCAGTTTGATGTTCAATGTCAATCGCGTCTGGGGAAGCCTTAACACACACTTTAATCCGAGTTGGCGAAAATTCTTCGATAACTATGCAGGCCAATTCAAACATTTCGAGCTGGGTTCGGTACAGTTCAGTAATATCGATGGAAATTATTATACCAGCTTGGCACTCAAGCACGATGATAAAGTTCAGGAGGTAGCCACTTTCAAACAGACCAGCGAGGAGCAGGCCACTTATCTAGAGGCCGCTTCCATCACCAAACCCTTCGTTGTCCGAAATCATATCGATAATAGCCTAGAGGTAGTTGTACAGGATTCCATCACTAATCTGTATCTGATAGGAAGGGGGGGGAGGGTGCTGTGGAAGGATTCTATCGGGGAGAGTCTCGTGGGACAAGTGCATCAGGTCGATTACTTCAAGAATGGCAAGCTACAGTACTTTTTTGCAACGAAGCACGCGATGCATATCATCGATAGAAAAGGACGCTATGTAGAAGGCTACCCGATAGCTATGGACAAGGTGGATATTGCCCACGCTGCGGTCATTGATTATGATAATAGCAAGCGGTACAGGTTTCTGCTTGCCGACCGTTATGGCGCATTGTACATGTTCGATAAGACAGGAAAAAACCTAAAAGGCTGGCAACCGCTCCAACTGAAAGGACGATTGGGTGCGGAGCCTTTCCACATAAGGGTCCGGGGCAAAGACTGCATCGTAGCCCTTGAAGAAAGCGGTAGAGTGAACATAATGAACCGTAGGGGTGAAGTGCTAAAAGGTTTTCCGATGAAATTAGCAGGAAAAACAAGCAGTGGGCTTTATGTGGACATCGGTTCTGATTTTAAAAATACCATTTTTCATACGGTCTCTGATGAAGGATTGCTGATGAAGTTCAACCTACATGGGGAGGTGGCCGAAAAGGTACAATTGTACAAGCCAGATCGAGAAACCAATTTTTCACTGGTCCGTGAGAGTCTGGGAAAGACTTTCGTTATCATAAGACAGAGTCCCGATAGGCTCAGCGTCCTGAACGCTAAAGAGGAGGTGTTGTTGGAAAAAGACTATCTAAGCGGTGATATCAGAGATGTTCAATATTATAATTTCGGTTCGGGAGGAGATATATTTGCCGTAACGGATAAGATACAGGAGTTTACCTATCTATATGATAATCAAGGAAAATTGGTCAATGTCAGGCCTTTCAACAGCGGTTTTCTGATAGGGCTGATCTATTCTGAGAGGACCAAGAAGTTCAAGATGTACCATGTCTACGATAGAAGCGTTGCCATTCAATCTTTCTAAGAGAAGTTTCAAACGGTATCTCTTTTACTTTCAAGTGGATGGTATTGACTTTAATGGTCACTTGCAATTCGCATAAATAACACTCATCATAAGCTTTTGCTATAGTGTTCATGCTCATTGTTGTAGATAAACTTTTAGCGCATCATCTCGTTGAAAATTCGTAGATAGTGCTGCCATTTTTGTCAAATGCTGCTGCATTTAAAATGATAGACTTATATACTTAGTTATGTTGACTGTGTTTCATTCACCTTATTGAATCCGGTATACCGTTAAACGGAATCCGAATTTCGGTGGTTCATTTGAAAATTTTTCTGTCCGGGTGCAGCGTTTTCAAAATTTTCCGCATCCCACAGGCAGGCCCGAAATCCCTATGGGTTTCGTCCTGCTTGATTTTTATCAATAGGACCGAGCGTTAGGAAAAGGTTCGGGAAACCCTTTCAGCGCAGGGGCCGGTCTGCCGCGCAGGAGTAAGCGCCCGGCCGGCTTTAGGCGAAAACGGAGTTCAGGGCGGATAGAGAACATCTGGACCACGGTTTGAACGATGAAAACGCAACACGTCCAAAATACTTTGCTCAAAAACGGGGTATAGGTTGGCCGACTGTTAAAATCAGTAGTATAGCTAAGTATATAAGTCTGTAAAATGAGCGATAACAAATTCTTTAAATAACCTCAAAACAGTCCCTAAGACTCGAACATATGTACCACCTGTTGTCGAACAGCACAATCAATATACACTTTATGGAACAGCATCGGTTTTCTCTTATAAAGAAAAGCACACTTTTATGGTTGATCATTATTCTGTCTTTCTCGAACGGTTATGCTCAACCGACGGAAAACGATCGGTTCGACTATAGCTTGAGTTCTCCCTACCATACGGTAAAAACCCACCTCAAGTACCTGCAAACGGAAAGCTACCATCCGAATATTGCCGCAAAAGTATTTGACCCGGCCTATGTTAGGCCCGAAGAGGCAGAAAAGAAAGCCATTCAGCTAAAGCAAGTGCTGGACGGCGAGGGCATTTATATCAATATGGATAGACTGAGCAGGGCCGTAGACTATGTGGATTCCCTATCCAACAAAAAGCGTTACTACTTGGATGAGGCTTTCCCTGAGCTGTACCTGGAAAAAATAGGGCAACGCTGGTATTATTCCCGTTCTACGGTGAACCAGATACCTCAGTGGCATCAGGAAGTCTACCCTTTCGGCACTGATAAATTACTCAACCTTTTTCCTAAGTCCGGTGAAAGGAAGTACTTTGGGCTATATACTTGGCAGCTTATAGGCATATTGATTTTAGTGGCCATCAGTTTTATTATCTACAAACTCTTCACACTGTTATTTGAAAAAATCATACTGAACCTGCTCAATAGAGGGAAACGGCGCTTTGTCAGTAAGACGATAATACCTGTAGCGAAGCCTATCAGTTTTTTGCTGATATTTCTTTTGCTATCCATATTGGTACCCGTACTACAGTTGCCCATCACGATGAACAAGTATTTAATACTGTCACTCCGAGCCATATGGCCCATATTTGCGATTGTATTCTTCTATAGGTTAGTGGATGTAGTGAGTATCTATTTTACCCGCTTGGCCGAGAAGACGGAAAGTTCGTTGGATGATCAGCTGGTGCCGATGGTCAGGAAGATATTGAAGACTTTCATCATCGTCATCGGTATCCTGTTTATTTTGGATAATCTGAACTTCGATATTACAGGTATAATCGCAGGTCTGTCCATAGGAGGACTGGCTTTTGCACTGGCGGCTCAGGATACCTTGAAGAATTTTTTCGGCTCTATCATGATCTTTGTGGACAAGCCTTTTCAGGTAGGTGACTGGATTACCTCTGGAGAAGTGGACGGAACAGTGGAAGAAGTTGGCTTTCGCTCCACACGTGTGCGGACTTTCAGAAACTCTGTGACCTATATACCCAATGGCGTCATCGCGGATAGGATGATAGACAATCATGGTCTGCGTGTATATCGGCGTTTTTATACACAACTGGCACTGACCTACGATACACCTGTGGAACTGATTGAGGTTTTTGTACAGGGCTTGAAAGAAATCGTCAAAGCACATCCCAAAACACGAAAAGACTACTATGAGGTACACTTGAACGAGATGGCCGACTTTTCATTGAACATCATGTTCTATATCTTTTTCAAAGTCCCCTCATGGTCGGAGGAATTACAGTCAAGGCATGAAATCCTCATCTCCATTATCAGTCTGGCCAAAGAGCTTGGTGTCAACTTTGCCTTTCCTACCCAAACGTTGCATATGGAGACTTTCCCGGAGAAAGCGGGCAGTACTCCCGTTTACAGTAACCAAGAGCAGTGGCAACAGCAGTTGGAAGAATTTTTGAAAAAAGGTAGACCGGATACTTCTCGATGATGCCGTTTCTTGGATTCGAGTGATAATGAGCTTTGTTTCAGTATATCCCGATCGTACCCTGTACCCCACTACATCAGAAACATATTGTTCAGGGCAAATACTGAGGGCGTATCAATAATGGCTTCTGATTTATTTCGTGGATTGTGCTTATTTTAGTATAAGAATTACCTGTAGACGATCATTTTGGGTTTAACCTAGGTAATGTCATGAGAAGTTAAAAGGCAATAAATTTTGGTTTTCAGTGAGTTATACAAATTTGGGTTTCAAATGTCGTATAAGATTCCGCGGGTCATTTTGTTTCAATCAAGGCGGGAACCGCAGGGATAGCAGCGCTATCCCGAGGATTGTCAACACAGAGTGAAGCAAAATGAACAGGAAGATATGCGATATTTAAAAGCTAAGTTTGTATTAGATGTAGTGCGGCTACGGTCAATTCAGAAAATACGTTCATTTTACTGATTTGAGGTTTTTGAAACCGTAATGGAAAAGGACAAACCGAAGGTTCGATGAGTTCCATTGGAAAACAGACTCCAAACGAAAAAAAAAACGAAGATTGACCATGCTTTGTTTATCTTTCGAAGGTGTCATCGAACTTACGTTTGCCGATACTATTGTCTGTTTTTAAATGGAATCAGCGAATTATCATTAATCCCGGATCATGCATTGGAAAATCTACTGCGGATCTAAATAGCTGCAAACCGGTCGTTGCACTACGTTTTTTGAATTCATCATAGCGGCGCTATGCTAAATTCAAAAAAATTTCTTGATGTGAAAACTCTCGTTACGAAGTTCCAACGCATGATCTGGGTTTATCGATGCTACGATTTATTTTCATCGGAATCAATGAACTATCGTTTCATGAACACCTATAGCCATCAATAGAATAGTGAAAAATGCACGGTCGGGATCTAAGGACCGACCTGAGGGATGCACTCGTATATAGATATTGGATACACATAAAATAATAGTTCGTTATGAAATTCGGAACAAAGGCGATTCATGCCGGCATCGAGCCGGACCCAAGTACTGGGGCCATTATGACCCCCATTTACCAAACTTCCACTTATGTTCAGGCTTCTCCTGGAGATCATAAAGGCTTTGAGTACTCTCGGAGCGGGAACCCGACAAGGGATGCCCTCCAGAAAAATCTTGCAGCTCTGGAAAACGGCACCCACGGCCTCTGCTTCGGTTCGGGTTTGGCCGCTATCGATGCGGTCATCAAACTGTTATCGCCCGGTGATGAGGTCATCTCAACGAATGACCTTTACGGAGGTACTTATCGTATTTTCACTAAAATTTTCGAAAAGTACGGTATCAAGTTTCACTTCATCGGTATGGGGGAGGCTGCTAATATCGAAAAATATATCAACTCCAATACGAAGTTGATCTGGGTAGAGACACCGACCAATCCTATGATGAATATCATTGATATCAAAGCGGTTGCCCGGATATCGAAAAAGCATGAGGTGCTACTGGCTGTGGACAACACTTTTGCGACCCCTTATCTGCAAACTCCTCTGGACCTCGGCGCGGATATCATCATGCACTCCATTACCAAATACCTGGGAGGACACTCGGACGTTATTATGGGAGCCTTGATCGTAAAGGATAAAAAACTGGCCGATGAACTGGCATTCATCCAGAACAGTTGCGGGGCCGTGACAGGGCCGCAGGATTGTTTTCTGGTACTTCGTGGTATCAAAACCCTCCATATCCGCATGCAGCGACACTGTGAAAACGGTAAGGCAGTAGCGCAATACTTAGTGAAGCACCCTAAAGTGGATAAGGTATATTGGCCGGGTTTTGAAAGTCATCCTAACCACAGTATCGCCGCAGAACAAATGAGGGATTTTGGAGGGATGATTTCTTTTACCTTGAAAGGGAACGACCGGCAGGAATCATTTAGGGTGATGGAGCGTTTTCATTTCTTCTCATTGGCCGAGTCTTTGGGAGGGGTAGAGTCCTTGGCCAACCATCCGGCTACCATGACACATGCCAGTATACCGAAGAAAGAAAGAGAGAAAATAGGCCTGTCGGATTCTCTGATTCGCCTTAGTGTGGGTATAGAAAATATAGAGGACCTGATAGAGGATCTTGAGCAGGCTTTAGGGTAGGCCGTGAACAATTTTTTAGGAGCGTGATGCTTATGCTCCAAATGAAATTGTTTCGAGACATACTGAGAATGATTACGAAAATATCGTTCTGCCCGTAATGGGATTAAGGTACCCGAAGAAAAGATGGCAGATAAGGGTACAAACTTATCGGTAGGGCCTTCTTCAGGATACGAAGCTATGAAAATAGAGAATCCCCCTGACAGCTTACCATCAGGGGGATTTTTGTTCTTAACGAAAGATAAACCCCTTCTGGTCAGGGACTACCTTTGTATGACTATTTTTTCTCTTAGGACTTCACTTTTTCCCTGCTCAAAGACACTGACCACATACACCCCTTCGGCCTGATACTGTTCTGATTGGAACCGGAGTTCTCCTTGAGCATTGAAGGCACTCTTGGGAAAGAATTTTTTGTATACTTCTTTACCGGAGAGTTCTGTCAGCCTAAAGTGGATCCCTTCTTGAAGTGAGGGAGCTCTTATGAGAAATCTTTGTGATTCCAGATCGTACATGACCAAGAACGGTACTGCATTGGAAGCCACCCTGATGGTAGACGAATAGGAAAAACTGCCGTCAAAATCGGTCTGTTTGAGTCGGTAATAAGTCTGTTTGGTAAATGGAGTTCTATCCACGAATTGGTACCGAAGTATAGAGGAGCTATTGCCCGCACCTTCGATAATGCCCAACACGTCAAAAAACTCACCTTTTTCGGATTTCTCCAAAGTGAAAAAGTCATTCTCCGTTTCGGTAGCCGTTTCCCAAAGGACAATATTTTTACCCTTATCGTGTGTTCCCATAAAGCTTTTGAGTTGGATGGGGAGAGGGTCGATGACCGTGAAATCGAAACTCAGGTTATTGGCTTCTCCGCTCTCATAGTATTCCAGCACTAGGTCGGTATCTCCATCGAGTTCGATTTCGTAAGTATTGGATGAAGGACTCAAGGCCGTCGTAGCGTTAATGGGGAAGGTCATCCCTCCATCAAAGCTCAGTCGGACATTATTGTCCGAAGTCACTTCGAAGCGATAGATGGAGCGAGGAAAGTTCTTTCTCATTTTAAAGCGGATGGACATATTCTCCGAATATACAATACAACCACCATCTGTACTGAGATTGCAATCATCACCACAAAAGGTAGTCGTGAAAACGGTATCCATAGTAATAAAGCCACGATAGTCACTTTCTGCGTAAGTGTCGATACCCTCATATACATACCCTATCCAACCGGGGTCGGGAGCAGTTTTGTTACCGTCCCCATAGATATCGGTATCCCCTGTTCTTGCACCATAATTGATGGCAACGGTATCCGAGTAGGCTAAGGTGCCACTAAATTCGGCACGTCTGCGGTAATACATAATGGTATTACTGGGTTCTACCATGGGAGTGTAGGATACATTGTTTGCATCGGTGATTTCCGTAAAGTTGATATTATCAGGGGACAGTTCCCATTGATAGGAAAGGGCAGATTGTGGACAAAGGTTCGGAACGGCCATATTGGATATCTCCGGGGCATCTGCTCCTCCCGCACAGGCTCCGGGAGCAGCCATGATCTTACCACCATCCGTCAGAGTGGTAGCCGGTGTGCCCGAAAATGTATAGTTGAAGGTAACTCGGTTACCTCCACCTCCTTCCATATAGTCCAGTACGATATCGTATACACCATCCAATAATACCTCATAAGGCGCGGCTTCTCGGTAGGGGTGGTCGGTATAGTCATCGATGACATAGGTCTTTCCTCCATCGAGGCTCAGTCGGACACCATTATCTCCACCGATGATAAATGTATAAAAGTTACATGACAGGCTCAGTCTCATTTTGAACCGTACCGAAAAGCCCTGCGAATTGACGGGGCAGCCGCCTTCTGTCAGGAAATCACAGTCATTACCACAAAAGCTCTCGTCGAAATTAACAGGTTCCCTGATAATACCTTTATAGTTTTCGGTATCAAAATTGTCCTTGACATCGTATACATAACCGATCCATCCTGGATTGGTTGCATCATTTCCATCACCATAAGCGGTTTCATCCCCGGTAATACTACCATAGTTGATGGATACAACATTGGAATACTCCGAAGTCCCTCCAAAATCAGCTCTTCTTCTGTAATAGGTGATACTCGTGGTTGTGGCAGGTGGGTCATAACCCAGGTCCGTAGCTCCTGAGACGTCGCTATAACTGACATTATCCGTAGAAGACTCCCATTGATAACTAAGTCCCGACTGCGGGCACACATTGGGTACCAGCACACTCTTTAGTGGCTCCGGGTCAAAAGCTGTAGAACTACAGGCACTTTGGTCGCCTTGGATGGTACCTCCTTCGGTCAGGGTCGTAGGTACTGTCCCTGACCCCAGTACTTCAAAGGATACACGATTTTGCCCAGAGATTTCATAATAGTCCAGGACCAATTCATGGACACCATCCAACAGAACGCTGTAGGGAGCGGCTGTCCTATAGGAATTGTGGGAGGTATAATCGTCGATAACATAGGTGCTGCCACCGTCCAAGCTTAGGCGTACGCCGTTATCGCCACCTATGGTAAAAGTATACAGGTCACAAGAGAAGGTCTTTCTCATCCTGAACCGAACGGAGAAGGTCTCGGAGTTGATACCGCAGCCTCCTTCAGTATCAAAATTACAGTCATCGCCACAAAAGCTTTCGTCAAAGTCGATGCTTTCGCGGATGAACCCTTTATAATCACTGGTGTTGAAGTTGTCATCTCCATCATACAGGTAGCCTATCCAGCCAGGGTCGGTAGCAGCATCACCGTCACCATAGGTATTCTGGTCTCCTGTTAACAGACCATAATTGATGCTAAGGGTATTTGAAAAAGCCGAGTTGCCTCCTGACGAAGCCTGTCTGCGGTAGTAGATGGTATTGCTGGCACTAGCGGGTGGGTCATAGCTTTCGCCTATGGCACTGGGTATATCGGTAAAATTGATATTGTCCAGCGATGATTGCCACTGGTAGCTGATGCTGGACTGAGGGCAGACTATAGGATAGGTAATGTTGGTCAGTGTCACGGGGTCTAAACTGGTGGCACCGCAGGCACTTTGACTTTCACCGATAGTCCCTGCATCACTAAGTACGGCCAGAGAAGTGCCGGAGGCACTGTAGGAAAAAGACACCCTGTTCCCACCTCCGCCTTCGTAATATTCCAATACCAGGTCATAGGTCCCGTCGAGTATAGTACTGTAAGAGCGGGTCCGATAGGGGTGACTATCAAAATCATCGATAATATAGGATGCTCCACCATCGATACTTAATCGTGCTCCATTATCACTCCCTAGCTCAAAGGTGTAAAACTCACAGGAAAATTTTTTTCTCATTTTGAACCTTATCGAAAAAGACTCTGTGTTGACCTTGCAACCTCCCGCAGTGGGAAAATCACATTCCGCACCACAGAAGCTTTCATCAAAGAAAACGGGTTCGGTGATGAAGCCCTGATATTCAGTGCTAAAATTATTTGCTCCATCATAAATGTAACCTATCCAGCCGGGATTGACCGCAGCATCACCATCACCATAACTTATTTCATCACCAGTGATTTCCCCAGAACTGACCGTGACTATATTTGAGTAGGCTACCTGTGTCCCGAAATCAACCCTTCTTCTATAATAGGTCTTTTGAAATCCCGTGACCGGAGGGTCATAGGTGGTTGCTGTTGCTCCCGGTATGGCACTGAAATTGATATTGTCCAGAGAGCTTTCCCATTGGTAGGATAAGGCTGAACTAGGGCAGACTGCCGGCTCCGATAGGCTTATCAGGGGTGAAGGGTCGTAGCCAGGGGTGTTACATACATCTTGGTCATCGCCAATAGTCCCTCCTTGGGTAAGCGTGTTCAATGTCGCATTTTCGGCCACTAAATTAAAGGAAACCCTATTTTCATCACTGATATCATAATAGTCCAGTACCAAGTCATAGGTGCCGTTCAGAAAAACGGTAAGGGGTGTTGTCAAGCGATAGGGGTGGCTTTCATAATCGTCGATAACATAGGTACTGCCTCCATCCAAGCTCAAACGTACACCATCGTCCCCACCTATGGTAAACGTATAGAAGTCACAGGGAAAACTCCTTCTGGTCTTGAAACGAACCGAAAAATTGTCTCCACTGACATTACAGCCCGATTCGGCAGTAAAAGAACAGGCTCCGGCACAGAACACTTCATTGAAAATCAGACCCTTCTTTATGAATCCTTGATAATCAGAGGTGTTGAAATTATCCGCTCCATTGTATACATAGCCTATCCATTCCGGGTTGACCGGATCGTCCCCATTTCCATAGGAGACTTCATCGCCACTGGCACTCGGGCATCGTTGTGCGTTCAGGTGGAATGACACTAAAAAAAGAAATAGTATAAATAAGGTTTTCATCTTCTATTCGGTTACAGTTATTCTCAAGATAGCTTATACTGTGCAAAGCTATAGTATAATTGTCGATGACTGGTGCTATTTGTTGGATTAAGTGTTTGTTAATCTGTTAGTTAAGTAAGTTCAGTTTAGTTAAAAGGTTAAGCGTTGTATGTAAGCAAGGTTATTTTGTGGATGAAATACGATAATCACCTAGACTTGTCTTTTAACCTGCGCCTCTACTGTGTTGATTACTAATAGGCGTACATAGGCCCACGTTATATTCATGTTATTATTAAGTATTCGAAGTGCCCGACATTCCATTTTTTGATAAATTATCCGTATATTATCTCCCATTTATAGGGTCTGGTACATAAATCCATAGCTAAGATTTCAACGGTAATTTGTTGTGAAAAAGTTGCATTTCGAGTTGTTTGATCGATTGTGTTGATACTGCTGTTTTGGTACGATCTGAATGCGCCTTTATAATACAGACACTCTCATCAGTGTTAGGATTGATTGGCAGATATATCAAATATAAGACAGCCATATCGGGTACAACCCCTATACTGCCCATTTCGGTGAGCAGGTTCCCTATTGATTCGTAACCTTGAGGTATATTGAAGAGATAGTGATATACACAATACTACGAGATAAACTTACAAAGACCAATCAACCCAATTTTCCAATACGTGAAATGCTCAATCTCAACTTGTCGATAACCTTGCTAGCTTATCTAAGGGAAGAAATAGATACTATACTTAATAGTAGTGATGATAACCCTCAGGTGAGATAAATAGTTCTGTAAAAGAAAGGAATTTCATTGGGGATAGCGACTTTGTTATATGATGTTAATCAGAATGTTACTTAGGTTATGGGTAATGATGCGCAAAAGGTGAAAAAGCGATGATTTATGACTTTAGTAAAATATGGATACTGCTATTGTTTTTATGTTTTTCGGAGATAAGGCAACTGTTTGGGAATGGAATTATGGATAAAAATTCGTTGTCGCTTATTTTGCAGGTAAGGTGAGGCTGAATGGGCGAAGATAGTAGCGCTATTGCGCATATTTTTCATGAAATCATTAGGTCAAAGTAACACATGAAAAATAGGCATGCTAGAGATAGCATGAAGCTTGGGATGAATATCGTTCTTCTTCGAACCTCATGTGCTTTTTGAAATATCAATACCCTACCTGAAAAGACACACGTCATAACAGTTTCTAAAGTCTCTAAGACCTTCAGAAAACCTTAGTCTATACTCCCATTCGCCAGTGTCTAAGTTATACAAATTTGGGTTTTAAATGTCGTATAAGATTCCGCGGGTCATTTGGTTTCAATCAAGGCGATAACCGCAGGGATAGCAGCGCTATCGCGAGGATGGTCAACGCAGAGTGAAGCAAAATGAACAGGAAGATAGGCGATAGTTAAAAGCTAAGTTTGTATTAGGTATGATTCAGGCATAATTACTCCTACGGTTCATGGGTATATAGGATATAAAAAGATAAAAGACTACCTTAAACTCGGATTATGCATTGGAGTATTATTAATAGGGTTGGAATGCAATAAATCTTAGTTTTTCTTGTATTCGGCCTAGTCCTGCTACGGTCAATTCAAAAACACACACATACATTTCACTGATTTGAAGAAATTTATTCCATAATCATAGGGACAAATCGTAGATTCATGAGTTCCATTGGAAAAACAGACCTCAAACAAAAAAACGCAGATTCGGCGAATACCATTGAAATCAATCGATATACTGAGTCAAATCTCATATATACAGTGGTTTGTCTGAGATATTGAAGGTGTCATCGAATTTATATTTGCTGATGCGGTGCATTTTCTTCTCTTGGAATTAATGAACTTACGTTTCAGGAAATATCTTTGGAAATCAATGGAATAGTGGAAAAATGCATGGTCCGGATTAAACCCAGATCATGCGTTAGCTCTTCTATTTCGGGCTTAAATGGCTGAAAATCAGTAAATTTAATCCGATAAAACGCCCTGATTTATTGCTTTTTAAGCCCTCATAACTAAACGACATTGATAATCCGGGTTAAACCAAAATGAATCCTTTTAGATAAATCTATTTACATCAATGTACGCAGTTGAACACGAAGACATTAGCCAAAAAATAGCCGAAGATGCCGAAGAAAGGTTTGGTATTGTCCCCAATCTGATCAAGCAACTCTTTGCTCACCCTATTGTGGCGCAGATATATGCCGATGGTGCTTTTGCCCTACAGGATAAAGGTGTACTGAGCCCTGATGAGCAGCATGTACTTTTTCTATATATTTCCAATTACAATGATTGTCACTATTGTAAGGTAGCACATGCCTTTGCGGTGAAAAGATCGGCACAGTTAAGTGATGCCGATTTCGAGCATTTGAAAAAGAATGAAAAAACCGGTAATGACCGATACAATGCACTCACTGGGGCGGCCCAGTTGATTTTGGAAAAAAGAGGGAAGCTCTCCAAGTCGGAAATGAACGGGCTATCGGAGCAGGGGGTGGACAAAACAACTGTTTACGAGATTATAGGGTTGGTGGCGTTGAAGACCATCACCAATTATACCAATCATATTGCAAATACCGTAGTTGACTTCCCTGCATCGTAAGTTTAAGAGCGACGAGAGGACTTCCATTTGTAAACGATGAAAGCCAGTGGAATCAACAGTAGCAAGCACCAGTAATACCATGGTATGGAATAATGCCTATCTGTTTCGAATAGGAGAGGAGCCGTATTGCCACTGATAATGGCCCCTGCCCAAAAGTAAGGATGCAAAAGGTAGGCCTCCTCTTGTTGGTCGATGTACTCCAGCTTGGCTTTCCTTAGGGCTTCGTCTTTGGGAAGCCCTTCTTTCAATGCCCTGTAAAAGGCTGTCATCAGGATAGAGGTACTTCTATCGGGAATCTGCCACAGACCTGTGACCACGCTCTTTGCTCCCGCGTAGGTAAAAGCCCTCGCCAAGCTCATCACCCCTTCACCTTGATTGAAGTGACCAATGCCCGTATCACAGGCACTCAGCACGATAAGATCGGTACGGAGACTCATATTGTAGACTTCATGGGCATAAAGTACTGCATTTTCACTACTTTCTGTCATGATATCACTGCTGTCGGAGGTAAATACCAGACTGTTGTACATGGAATTGTTGCTGTCCAGCAGACCGTGGAGAGCCAAGTGCAGCACAGAACAATTGCTGGCCTGTTGCAAAAAGGTACTTTTGGTCGCCTCGCTGCCGATATAGGCTTGTCCATCCGTGATGTCGGCAATCCGAAGTACCTCCTCCTTGGCGAAGGGCAGTTCCCAATACGTACTCCCGCGGTGGTTCATGGAGGATAGAAATAGTGTGTCCCCATAGTCTACTTGGCGAGTACTCAGAACTTGGGAGTTGAGGTAATCGGCCGCAAAGCCCGACCAATTTTTTCCCTTTGGTCGGGAACTGCTCCCATGTTCTTGTAATTGGCTCCAGTAGGTGGCCGAATGCTGGTAGGAAATACTATAATCGCGCAGTAAGTAAGGGATTTTTCTAGACTTGTCTTTACTGGGAGGAGCGGAGAGGAGCATTTCAAAAGACAGGTACCATAGCGGTCCATCGGGAATCAATACCAAGTGGTTCGTAGCCTTGGTTTTAGGGATATTGTCCAGCGATTCTTTCAGAAGCAAGTAATAGAGCTGATGGGAAGCAAGGGCCATGCTGTCCACCGAAACCTTGTTGTCTACATCAAAACCTCTAGTCTTCCTCATCAACTGTCGGTACTTTGACTGGATGAGCGATAGTGAATCCAGCTTATCGAAATGAATCTTGTCAGGGCCGATATGGATGAGGTAGAGATGCTCTTTCCCATAAAAAAAGCTAATGATATGAGTATCTTTTGCTGAGGAGATCTGTTGTTGTATATCGGATAGTGAAGGTATGGCTATTTCGTATTTACTTCGGTAGTAACTGGGGTAGTCCTGTTCCAGTTGCTCCATAAGTTGTTGGTATTGTTCCTGCCAGTAAAAGAGCTTACCACGTTCCTGCTCCTTATTATAGTGTAGTTCGCTGATATGCTTTTTGATTGTTCGTTCCTGCTCTAGTAGGCTGTCGGGCAGGCCAAATTTGGCCTTACTATCGAGGAAAGCTTCATAGAGCGATAGGGCCTTGTTCTGTTCAAAATAGTGGAAAGCATCTTCCAGATAGGAGTTGGCCCCCGTACTGCGGTATAGGTGATGTGCCACTGATAGTGCCTCTTCATAGGTGGATTTGCTTTTAGACGATAACAATAATTTGCTCTCCTCCCTTACGTAGGACTCTCGTGCCTTGCGAAACAGCAGGGAGGCCATAAGGTAGCACCCGTGGGACTGCTGCCATAGTTCGGTATTGTCCTCTTGGCTAGCTGCCTGAAGGGAAAGGACTTTAGCTTTGAGGGCAGTGATACGAGCGGTATTGGTGTAGTCGTTTACTTGCTCTAAAATAGGATTATCACTAGGGGTTATTGGTTTGAAATCAGGAATCAACACGTGTAGGGCACGGTTCAGTAAGTACAGGGCTTCCGGGTAATTTCCCAAATGCATATCCGCACTGGCCGATAGTCGTAATAAATCCGCATGAGGGGCGCGTCGCTCGGCCAGTTTTTCATTCTCTTCGAACAGCGTGATTGCCTTTTGGGATATTCTTTTCCCTTTTAGATAATGCCCCTGTTCTATGCTCAGCCGAACCCCGATATTGTATAGGGTTATCAGTTCCTTTTTGTGGATATGGAAAGGTTCTGTCATAACAAAAGCCTTTTTCAAGAAAAGGCTTGCTTTCTCATACTGCAACATATCCATGTAGCAAACGGCCATTTTATGATAGGTGTACAATAATCGCTTCTTGCGATTTCTTGAAGTAGAGGCCAAGTATATACCTTCTGCTTTTTGATAGTAAGTGATGGCATCTGTATAGTGTTTTTTGGATTTTAGAGCCTTCCCGATCAAAGAATAGAAGTCGGCAAAATCATCGCTGTCGGATTTATCGTTTTGCTCGATAAGATAGAGAGCCTGAAAATAATAGTGTAAGGCCTGATCATAATCACCCAGTAATCGATAAAAAACACCGATGTTCCGGTTACAGAGGATGAGCGCCTCGCTGGGAGGTTTTTCTTGTGCCAGAAAAACAGCTCGGGCTTTTTTCATCAGTGATATGCCCTTTTGATAGAGGCCGTCTTTTTCGTATAGCGTTGATAGATTGCTCAGGGCATATCCATAAGCGCTACTCTGTGCATTCAAATATTTTTCGGCAGCATGAAATGCCTTTAGGCCATACTCTTCACTGGTCTGACCGTCGATATCCGAGATAAGGGCAAACCTAGCGTTGAGACTGTTGACATAATACTCATACTGTTCCGAGCGGAGCAGGTAAGGAGCGGCTTTTTGAAAATAATAAGCGGAGGAGTCTAATAGCCCTTTTTCATAGTGGTCACTGCCTTTTTGAAAATAGTGTATACCGCTGATACTATCCGTATCCGTAGATTGGCCTAAAGAGGTCCAGGGCATCGAAACCATTAAAAAAAGGGCACTGAGCGAAACATATAAAAAGTGCATACTGCGAACCGATAGGGAAAACTGATTTTGACAGTAAGATGCATCTTTTAATGTACAAAAGAAAGCCCTTTGGGGCAATAGGAATCAGGACCTTCTTTTGTGGATTTTCCATTATCCCAAAATGTTCGTTGGAACTTCGTCATGAGGACTTAAATGGCAATACATCAGGGTGTTTTCTTGGATTCAGCGTAGCACCGCTACGGTGAATTCAAAAAACGCATTCATTTACTGATTTGAAGCCAGTTAAGTTCGGAATAGATTTTCTAATGGACATTTTGGGATTATGGGTTATTCGACCCATAAGCGTTCTCTTCCCGTTTGTGACCCTAGTTGCCATTGTATATAGTAAAGCCCCTTAGCGAGGTGATGGACGGGAATCAGCTCCCGATTGCTTACTTCGGTCTTGATGGGTACCTGTCTGCCTTGAGTGGTATAAAGGAGCACATGGGCTTTTTCGTTCGTAGATCCTGACCAGTACAAGGTAAAACTCCCGGATGTAGGATTCGATGCTATGGACAACTCCATGTTTCCGTCCCGTTGCTTATGGGCCTCTTTTAGCGTAATTAGTTCCGTTGGTAGGGTAGGTAGGGCTTTAATGGGCGCATCCGGACTATTTTGTTTATCGCAGAGCCGAATGGAGAATTCTGCAGTACCTATGTGCAAGGTACCGGTACCATTACCATAACCGTAAGTCGTGAAAATAATGGTAACTGAATCACCACTGAGATGTGAATATAAGGGGATGTCAAAAATTATGTTGACATTGCCTAGCGAAAGGTTTGTCAAAGGGGGGTGAATGGGATTGAAGTTTGCGCGGGTGAAAGTGTACCTATTCGAGTTATGTAAAGGAATATTGTTCTGCCTTGGTCCGACTACATCTACATTTACCATTATTCGAGAATAATTTCGAAAACCATGCTTTAAGTATAGGTCAAAAGATTTGTTGAAATTGATATTGTCGGAGAAGCAATCAGAAGGCCGGGTATTCTCATTATTACTATAAGGACTGTCATCATCATCCAGTGCCACTTGAAAGGGATTATTTTTAAATTCGGCATCAGATATCCCTATGATAGTGTTGTCGTCCGATACTCCTATAGGGTTGTTGCTCAGTGCTATTTGCACTTTATAGCTTTCGGTCCATACCATTCCTAAAGGTAGGGCGATGCTATCGAGGTGGATATTTCTCAAAGTGACTGTATCCAGTACCACCTCAGTAATTTCAAGGTTATCATTCTGATTGAAATCGACCCAAACTTTCCAATAGAGCTTGGGAAGTTGTTCCGGATTTTCCGCCTTGAGTGAAATGGAGGCCTGCTGACCTGGGACAAAGGGGAAGGGACTCGTCGACCCATTGATTTTCACTTCCGCAATGGCAAGCGGCACCGAATTTACGTTTACCTTTTTAAGACCTGCATGTGCATTGTCCTTTAGGCCTTGGGCAAAAGAAGACGATACTATCATCTGCAATACAAAATAGGCGTAGAGTAATAAAAATTTATTAGATTTCATTTTGTTTATAATTTTTAGGATTATATTTTAGTGAAGCCTAAAAATAGTAGATAATAATAGTCACTTATTATCAGTTGGATTTTAGTTAGTACCTCTTGGGTCGCCTCCCAAGAGGTACTTTTTTTTAACAAATAAGGGTTTAGCGACTGTTTTCGCAACTATTTTTTGAACCTGTTCTCGCCAGTTTTGGAGAGGACCGAGTGTGCAGATAATGCCCTCATGGCATCCATGTCGAAGGGACTGGTCTACCTCGTAGGAAATCAACAAAAGACAGTAGTGCTACCTGTGAAAATTTCAAGGAAATTATTTACCAAAAGATTACCTGCAGCAATGAACGTGATGTGGAAAACAAAAGCTTGAGATGAACATCGCTCCTGCGAATCCCATATGCCCCTTGAAAATCGTTAAACCCAGATCATACGTCGTTACTTCGTAGCGAGGGTTTATACTCAAACGCAATTGTTTTGGGACAGATTGAAGACTGTTGTGAAGGCACTGTTCCGCCCGGAACGACCCTAATGACCAATCCACTAATGAAATTTTACCAATACAGGATTTTCCCCTTTTACCGAACCCCAAATTTCCCATTTCACTTTTTCTTGAGTATAAATAGCAATACATCAGGAAGTTTTATTGGATTTGGCATAGCACTGCTATGGTGAATTCAAAAAACGTAGTGCAACGACCGGTTTGCAGCTCAAAACAGTCGCTGAGTACTCGATATTCTTATTCGATGACCTTACAATCCGCCAGATTGGTACAGCTCTGCTTAAGGGAGATGGGGTCATGCCCCGTTTTGGTATCGCTGATGGGGGCGGGCAGCGCCCCTCCACGAAATCTTCGAAGTACTGGAGTGTCCCATTGCGTAACGAAACTGGAAACGCGCAATGTTTCCAAAGGTTTCTTATTTCTGTTGTTTATGCTTTTCATAATATTGTTTTTTTTATCATAGGTATGATGATTGTCCATCCCTGCGGATTAGCTGATGGTAAGGCTTTTCCTGATAAATGGGGATGGGTAAGTACGCCCTATCGCTATACTGCGAAAGGACGTACTTAATTTTTTGGGACATTATTCGATAAGGGTGCGTATACTTCTTATCGTTCCGTTTGCATTTTGAACCTTTAGGGTATAAAAGCCCTTTTTCAAAGTAGGTAGATCTAAAGAAACCTTGGACTTTGCTACGGGTGCTTCGTATCGGTATACCAGATTTGGCCCATCATATACCCCTACCGATTGTATGGCACCTTTTTCCAAAGAGAGTTGTATGTGTCCATCGCTCGGAGTGGGAAATATCTTCAGTACTTCATCCGTGAGTCCTTCTTCTTGTCTCTCAGGTGCGGGGCCTATGGGGTCTACCGGGTCGCCCGGGTTGACGAAGACAAATACCCGTACTTTTTTGCAAATCTGAAAACTACAGCACTTGCGCTGTTTCGGGTCATAGTAGAAGACAGTCAGGCAGACATCATATACCCCATTGGCCGTATAGCTATGTTGAGCATCCTGTCCGGTAGCTGTGGTGCCATCACCAAAGTCCCAGTAATAGCCCAGCGTGATGCCCGATAAGGGAAATCCGGAAAGGTTGATTTCATTGAAGGTATACGTGGGAGAGAGTCTACTTCTGGGACGTATGGTGAAGTCCGCCTTGGGAAGTAATTCACAAGGGTCGACAGGACGTTGCACCCGTATTGCCTTACAGATTCTTCTGGTACAGCACTCTTTGCCATTAGTGGCCCACACGGTCAGGCATACTTCATACTCACCACTAGCGATATAAGTATGGCTTGTATTTTGACCACTGCCCGTAGTGCCATCGCCAAAGTCCCATTGTACACCCAAAACCTGAAAGTATGGACTGTTGGGATAATTGCCATTGGCCTGAAAATCGACTCCGAAAGGAGTGATATTATACTCTAGGTCCAGATCGAAATCGCAAGGAGGTCTACAAGAGCCAAAGTAGATATCATCGATACCATAGTCATAGCCGATTTCCCCAAAATTGTTCAGCTGGCGGAGGCTAATGGTCACTGGGCCACTGGTATCGCCTCGTCTTTGCCATTGTGTACAGAACTGTTCCCAAGCCGTACTGTTACTGGGCACAAAAGTAGGACTTACAGCTACTCCATTCACAAAAAGCCCTAAGCTCAAAGGAAAGTTGCTACTGGAAAACCGAGGTTGTACCCAGAAAGAGAAATTATAGATTTGGCCACCCGTCACGCTAAGGGTCTGCTCCCATATCGTATTACCGGTAGTGGCTGTTCTGGGACCATCTACAATTAGGTAGCTTCCGGTACTGTCCCCTAGGGTATGGTCGAAGAGGGTGCCGGGAAATAGGGAGCACTTGTCTCTAGGAATAGCGGATACATAATAGGATTCCTGAATACAACCCAGCTGATAGGGTAGGTCGGAGCCGAAGCCTGTATTTCCCGCACTGAAATCGCCATTGCTGACAAGGTTGTTCGTCGGATCGCAATTACAGGCATTCTGTGCTTGTACTGTAGTACAGATAAAGGACATTAGTAGCAGAGCCCAAAATAAATAGGCAGACTGCCACGATTTTTTTTGATTGGGAACCGTATTCCCATAGATTTGATTTTTCATGATTTTGAGTTCGGATAAGAGGTGTATAATGTTTGTTTACTAAGGGGGTATATATTGGCGCCAATCCTCCTCTTGTTTTCTTCAAGAGAGATAAGTGTCCCATTTTTCCCTGCCGTCGGGAAGTTTTTATATTTTATTTTTTTTCGGGAAAATCGTGCAACTTGTAACTATAGATACATAGGGCTTTAACTTAGATAGTGTTTGAAGACAGTAAGATTCAGTTATGGGAAGTTAGCGGATGCTTATTCCTCATCCGATGAGGCACTGCTGAGGCAGTTATACCTTCCCTGTCATCATGATTTGATGTTGTACTGTTTGGGTAAGTTCAAAGATGCTGCACTGGCCGAGGATGCGGCTTCCGAGACGCTCCATCAGTTGCTGGAACATCCCGACCCCAGCGCCATTCCTAACTTAAAGGCATGGCTACTGACTGTGGCGAAAAATGCCTGTCTCAAGGTCATTACGACGAGACAGCGGAGAACGGGGATACTGGCCCGTATCAGGGACCGCTTCGATGGGCTGCAAATGGCTGAGGGAGAAAGTAAGTTGCAGGAGGAAAGTCTGCACCGGGCCTGCAAACGAATACTGGGCAATCGGGATTATCAGATTTTCATCGCCCAGCAACAAGGCTATAATGATATGGAAATCGCTACGCAGCTGGGCATCAGTGCAAAGACGGTCGCCAATCGTAAATCCATGATCAAAAAAGAACTACAGGAGAAATTACGCAATTATCAATAGTGGAGAATAATGAAAAATACCCCTCAATACGATATAGATACCCTGAAGGCATTCGTACAAGGAACGCTGAGCGAACAGCTGGCGCAAGAGATAGCCACTCAAGAGAAAGAATCCGAAAACTTAGCGGCCAAGATTGCGGGAATCAGGTTCACACTGGGAGAAAACCGTGATGAACCCATAGAGGCCTATTTAGGAAGAACAGAGCGACAGCAGCAGCTTATCATCGAAAAACACTTTGCCACCAAAAGAAAGGACTATCGACAAAAGCAATGGAGCGTGGCGGCAGCCGTAGCAGTGTTGATAGGGGTTGGCTTATGGGGTGCTTTTTTTGGCTTCAGGGACGCATCGCCCCGCAAACTGGCGATAGCTCATCTGACGCAACCCTATGCAATAAGAGAATATAACAATAGAGGGGCCAAGTCTCCGAACAAACTGGAAAAAGAATGGCATCAAGCTTATAGAGATGGACAATATGATAGAGTTGTCGAACTGCTTGGCCCGCAAGTAGAACGGGGTGAAGAAGCATCCTTCTATTTCGGAAGTACGCTGCTTTATTTAGAGTATCCCCGTAGGGCTATTCCTCCGCTGGAGAAGGTCCTACAAACGGGAAATCCCGAAGGTTATGAAGAGAATGCGCGCTGGTACTTGGCGATAGCATATTTGCTGGACAATGACCCGGACTCCGCTGTACCTTTGTTGAGAGAGATTGTGGAAAAAAATCGCCATTATAAGCAAAAGGCCGCCATGAAGCTACTTAAGGAATTACCCTCCGGCGAACGGGAACAAGAATAGCTACGCTGGAGCATTTGCTTGAATATGAGTTGGCTGCACATGTCTTTATCCTGACAAAGGATGAAAAACCGAGGGTATGGACCAACAATGGGACGATAAATGCAGTATTGTCTAGTATAACATGTCAAGGACTTTATACCGCATTATGAAAGAACGACTCAAGAATCACTTTTTTTTTGTAGCCATACTGGTTTTTGCCCTTCCTTTTACGGGGAAGGCGCAGGATAACGATGCTAAGCTGATAGCCGTGAGATTCCACGCCGACTGGTGCCGTACCTGCAAGGCCATGGCTCCTGCTTTTGACAACTTGGAATCGGTCATGGACAATAGCTCCATCCGATTTGTAAAGTTGGACTTTACGGATAAACAGACCGAAGTACGGACGCAAAAGACCATAGATGAACTCGGTCTGGATACAGTGGTGAGAAACTATACGGGAACAGGATTTATCCTTATCGTTGATAACGAGACGAAAAAGGTGAGGGAAATATTGAACAAAAAGCACAGTAGGGAACAGATGGAAGGTATCGTTGGCCGGCTTCTCAAGGAAAGCTGAGCTGTTTCCATTATTGCTGATGTATCGAGACTTTATGAAATAAGAGTATAGGATGATATCACAACAGATTCCCTCGCATAGGATACATGCTTAGTAGGGAATTGGGAATTGGGTCAAAGTAGTATGGCAAAGTATGACCCCAAGTCCAAGGACGACTTTATGGTCATCAATACGGCATGGCAGGTGGCGAAGGAACGGGGGTTTTATGTAGGGTAAAGGTTTGTTTTCACACCTATATAGACCGATGAAAATCCTTTTTACACGTATTTAAATAGTGCAATTTCACTTTTACTAAATCTGTATTATTAAAAATTGAATAGAGAGTGCGTTAATTTTATATGACAAGGAACTTTAGCCTAATTATTTACTGGTTACTTTGTTCAAAGAGTTTGATTATCTCTTCTGCCTCACTAATGCAATACGAACAAGAGTGTTGCTTTACTTCTATCCTGTAATCATAATCTGCTTCCTTTCTTTTTTTGAAAAGCCTTTCGAGGCTCTTACCTGCCTTCTTTTCAGATATGGAAGAAGAACGTTTCAATGATTCTATCACCTTTCTGTGAACACTCATTTCAACAACTGCGACACCTAGACAATCTCTTATATAACCGAAAGCTCCGTAGTATGCTCGGTTTATCAATGTTCGGTAATGAGCTTCAGTAGTCCCATTTTGCAATTGCTTTGATAGCTCTACAAATTTCTTTGGGTCAAATGGCATCAACAATATCTATATTAAGTCTCTCTGCTACTTTGGGAAAGAGGTCAAACATATTATCAAAAAATTCATTCCTAAACTCATTGTAATAATCCCAATTCAATTTACCTCCAGCATGAATATTGATAAACAACGTCTCCCAGCCTTCATCTTCACTCAATAGATAGAGGCTTAAAGGGGTTTCTGAACCCAACGACTTTTTAAAGTCTCGGCCTATGCTGGGAAGTACCCGCCTTACGTCCTCATTTGAAATCAAAAAATCTACTTCTAAGCTTGAATGCTCAAATTCAAACCAATCTTGCAACTCCGTCTTTACTTTCTGTCTTTGTAATTCAACTGAAAATAGAAATCTCGCATCAAAGACGGACATTTCTTGAATTTTATACCCAGTTGAATTGTTAATACCAATTTTTGCTGGCAAAAATACCGAATCAATTTCTGGTTTACTTGTCGAGGTATTCAGAGTTTCAATCATTGTCAAAATTTTGTTTACACTCATTTGTTAAAATTGACTCAAATGCAACGTGTAATTGCTGGTGTGCAATTTCAAGCCAATCATCAATACCTTTTGTCTCTATTTCTTTCATCCTAGTATAATAGATTTCAAATAAAGTGGGGGCATTGTACTTCTCTTCTTTTCTCAAAGTGGAAAGGTTCACGGCTAAAACTTCCTCAGTTTCCTCAACTTCTAAAGTTTGATAATTTAACTGAATTGAATTGATGCCATTCTTACGCAGTCCACTTCCAATATTAGGATAAACGTTAAAGTATTTCTTGAAGTTTTCATAAGAGTGCGCCTGAATGTCAATCTTATTTATTGTCCTAAGACCTATTCTGGAAATAGTCTTAACATCCATCACCTGCACAAATGCACTAACAGCATCAATAATCATTCCTTTATATGATTCCCAACCCTCATACATAGGTAACTTATTAACCGTCAGAAGATTGTTTGTAATTTGGATGATTGACTGACTGTTTTCCGAACTGTACCGAGTAATATTATTATTGCCTGGGCCTATTTGAATTCCATTTGCAGCAAATGATACTCCAAACCCCCCAGAGGATTGGGAAATAACAGGATATTTTTCTTTTACTTGACTGTAGAACTGTCCAGGCGTAGCAGGTGTCCAATTATCAGTCCTATAAAACAGCTCAAACACAGCCTCTGTAAGGGGCGGTTTTTTGTACTTCTTAGTTTTCGTCATTCTAGTTCAAGGTACAATAATATTTAATGAAATAATTAATAGGCTTATTCAAGCCATCAAAAATTAAGCTGGCCTAGTGCCATTAAAAACGTAAAGAATTAGAAAGCTGTTATATTATTTGCAATATAATTCCATTCAAAAATAAATCAAAAATGTTTATACCTATACATTACCCAAAATTATCTAATTTTTCGTACACAAAGGATACATAATATTTTTAAAATCAATGGCTTGAAAAACGTGCATTTTCCAGAGTAAAATCTTCTATTTTCTGCTTATCATTTTGATTTTTTATTGCCTTATAACATTTATGAAAAGGCGATGTATTGACCCTATATTTGAATGGTCAAATCATCAACTTTTTCCATTTTAACCATGCTCTTGTAGGTGCTTGTCTCTACCATTGTCGGGTAGGTAAAAATGCACTGTGGCAGTTGGGTCAATGTTGTGCTTTAAGTCCTTTCTATCCATCAAACCCAAATCACGGGATATGATATTGGCATTGTATATCCCTGTGACTGCTCCTTCAAACTTTTGTACGAAGATGATTTTCTCTACCCTATCAATGATCCCAAAAAAGTCTTTTCTGTCCCTGTAGTTGCTCAGTGAGGGCGTATTTTGTTTGTAAAATATTCCTTGGGTGCCATTATACTCAAGAAAACGTATTTTGGAAAAATGTTGTCTAGAGACAAAAGGATGACCATTACCAAGTTTGATGGATAAGTCATTAGGGTTCATGCCTCGATAATTCTCGGAATTTTCATGTATCCGATTGGTCCCAAATCAATTGCGCTTAGGTTAAATGACGAGGCAACTAAAAAAAAATAACTCACTGATTTTTAGTGAGTTATTTTTGTTTTCGTGGAGCCGGAGAGATTCGAACTCTCGTCCAGTGAAGGCAACCTACGTGTCTTCTACATGCTTAGTCGATCATTGGTTTTCGAATCCGATCAGGGGAAAGACACCCGAACCGAACCTTAGTTGCAGTCGATTTCGCCAAGGCATCACAACCCTACCCTGACTAGTCCTGCATTCGACACCGCTGAGCCCCAACCCACAGAACAGAGGTCAGGAGCGATGATGGCCGGGGAACGTTTCGCTCAACCCTAAGCTTAATCTAACATTCCGTCAGATTAGGCAGCCATAGCGTAAGAATTATCTTCGCTAATTATAGTGTGGAACTATCTTTCAAGGCTCTCACTCCATGAGCCTGCATGCTTACCCACGTGACCACACATCCTGTCAAAACCGGTCGGCCCCGTGCATTTCTCCAAAGAGAATCAACAAAGGTATAGCTTATCTTCATATAATAAAACTGAAACAAAAAATACACCTAAAATAATTTCACTTTTTATAACAACGGGCTTTATAGTACAATGCGAACCTTACTTACAGTCAAGCACTAAGACAATTGAGAACTATACTGTCACATCTTTCTTCCTCAAATTACTATCATACTATAAATGAGATAATAGAGTCTCTAATTCAACAATAAATAGTTTAAAACTCAAAACAATCTACACATGAAAAACAAGAAATTAGCTTTGGATAAGCTGAAGGTCAATAGTTTCAATACTTCTATGGAGAACCTTAATGGCGGTATGAAAGCTATAGAATTAACGGGATTTTATATTATTTGTGTCTATTCGGACCCGGAATTATGTCCTACAGGGCAAACTTGCCCGGAATGTGCCTACACGGTAGTGCAGGCAGAATGTCAAGACCCTTTTTCTCGTTGACCCGGAAGTGTTGATTTATTCCGGTAACAATGATCGTAAAAGTTCTGTAGCGTTCTGAAGTGAAATTTTCCGGGTTTTGAAGCTTTGCTCAAGAATTCGCTATGGGTTCAATATACTTGCGACGCTATGGGTGGTCTGATATACCCAAAGGAAATTTTGGATGTATTTACTGCGCTGAGGAGAAATTTTTCGTAAGTCTAAAAATAGAGGTGAAATAAGTTTTAGGTCAAAATCGGCGGTCATTTCATCCTTTATTTTTAACTTGCGGCGA
Organism: uncultured Cyclobacteriaceae bacterium; assembly: GCA_947492745.1. GTDB lineage: Bacteria > Bacteroidota > Bacteroidia > Cytophagales > Cyclobacteriaceae > Aurantiphycus > Aurantiphycus algarum. The sequence continues at coordinate 57,506 of CANLOE010000014.1, forward strand.
TGGAACAGTTTGTGGTATCAGCAAGAAAGTACAGACCGCTGGGTTTTGCGGAAGTAGTTGGTCAAGAACACATTACGACTACACTGAAAAACGCAATCGATAACAATCATTTGGCGCAAGCCTTATTGTTTTGCGGCCCAAGGGGGGTCGGTAAGACTACTTGTGCCCGTATCCTGGCCCGAATGGTCAACGGTTTTGATGAAAGCAGTTCATCCAACAATCTGAACATCTACGAGTTGGATGCTGCTTCCAATAACTCGGTAGATGATATCCGTAACCTCATCGATCAGGTGCGGTACCCCCCACAGCAGGGAAACTATAAAGTGTACATCATCGATGAGGTGCACATGTTATCCAATGCGGCTTTTAATGCCTTTCTAAAAACGCTGGAAGAGCCTCCGGAGTATGCTATTTTTATCTTGGCGACCACTGAGAAGCATAAAGTAATTCCTACGATTTTATCGCGATGCCAGATTTTCGATTTTAATCGGATACAGGTGAGTGATATCACTTATCATCTGAAAAAAATAGCGGAGAAAGAAGATATAGCCGCTGAAGATGAAGCATTGCACCTTATCGCCCAAAAGGCAGATGGGGCTTTGCGCGATGCACTATCGATTTTTGACCTTATCGTCACCTTTTCTTCGGGCAATACCATCACCTATAAAACCACTATCGATAATCTGCATATTCTGGATTATGACTACTACTTTCAGGTAACTGAGCAATTAGTAGGGGAGGATTTATCCGGGGCACTGCTGACCTTTGATGAAATATTGAAAAAAGGCTTTGATGGGCATAACTTTGTCACAGGGCTATGCGAACACTTCAGAAACCTATTAGTGTGCAAAGACAATGCTACCATACAGCTTCTGGAAGTATCGGAGACCGTTAAGGAAAAATACAGGACACAGGCCAATGCAGTTCCTATCTCCTACCTTCTGAGCGCCCTTAACCTGGGTAGTCAGTGTGATATATCCTACAAAGGGAGTAAGAACCAACGCTTGCATGTGGAACTGGTATTGATGAAAATGGCGCATCTCAAGTCTGCTATTCAGCTTGCGGGACAGACGACCCCTTCGACAGAAGGGGTAAAAAAAAAAGTGAGCTGAATGAGAAAAAAGATAAGCCTGGACCCGCTACAACTACTTTAAGGGGGGCTGATAGCGTCAAAAAAAACAATATACTCAAACAGGATAAACTGAGTAAGACCATCCGACTGCCGAATGAGGGCGATTTACTGAAAAATATCGAATCCAGAAATAAAGAAGGTAAAAACCCGAAGGAAGAGCAGGAAAGTACTATTGTTACCGGAGATGATGATTTTAGTTTTGAACAACTGAAGCAACATTGGAAAGACTTCTCCCAACAACTAAAAAGAGAAAACAGAGAGGCTGCCTATGGCGTACTGAACCAAGACATCCGCTTGGAAGAAGGTAATAGGGTGGTACTTATGCTATCTAATCCATTAGAAGAAGATATTCTGGATAAGTTCAAGCCTGAACTGATGGTATATCTAAAGGAAAAGCTAAACAATGGTCGCCTTCGACTCGCTGTAGAATTTGGTAAGGTCAGTACCGTTAAAAAGATATATACGAACAAAGAAAAGCTCAATTATTTGATAGGAAAAGCCCCCTTATTGGGCAAGTTAAGGAACCGACTGGGACTTGACGCGGATTTTTAGGTTATCGTCGGAAAATCAAATGCTGGCCAGCTTGATTTCGCTGAGTGCATGTTCAGTTAATGGCTTTGTGATAAATTTGATTACGTAGTTGTTATTGACGATTTTGTCTATATCTCTTTTGTTATCAGAGCTGGATAAGATGATGACCTTACATTTATCCTTCAAATTATCGTTGAACTTCTCGAACTCATATAAGAATACGAATCCATCTACGATAGGCATATTAATATCCAAAAAAATCAAATTAGGGACCTTGTTTACGTCATTTTCATTCTCGCGCAAATAATCAAGTGCTTTCTTGCCTGAATTTTTAACTTCCACTTCATTGGCGAACTTGGTAATCTCAATTATTCTTTTGCTAATAAAGTTGTCCGTGTCATTGTCATCCACTAACATCACGAGATTTATAGCCTTGGAGTCGGTCATTCTTATATAACTTTATTAAAATACTGGAATAGATACTGTCCAAATACAGGTACATTCTGCGGACTATATTGCTACCATACTATAACAGATCGATAGTTTAAAAATAATGTTAATATGCTTTTATCTACTCAACTTACGTAGTATCAAAGTTATTATTTTTTCAATAAATAAAAATAGTCCTTCACAATATAAGCACGAATATAATAAAAGCTATTGTTTTGAGCTTTTATTAATTTCAATATAACGATTAATCCGTAGCAGAGGACTGCTTTTTGATTTTGAGTTTTTCTCCAAGACTTAAATCAAAGGAAGACTTTCGATTCCATGCCATTAGGTCTTTTATACTGACACCATAACTTCTGGCGATGTTGTACATGGTTTCTCCCGGTTTTACTTCGTGTAGTGTGTAAGCTTGAGGTTCTTCCATGACAGTACTCTCTTTTTCCGTCGATGTTATCTCCTCGGTTTCAGTAGTCAGTGTAGCCATCGGTGCTTTCACCTTAAGCTCTTGACCTATGCTCAACCCATCCTGTACTCTGATGTTGTTCCACTCGACGAGCTCCATCACACCTACGTTGTATCGTTTGCCCAGGCTATACAATGTCTCTCCTTGTGTTACTGTATGGATGGTTTCATTGCTCCCTTTATCCACTTTATCGGTAGGTGTGGGTGTTTCTTTTTTCAAGGAGTTAGAGGTCCGGTCCCTATCCGTATTTTCCGGTTTTTTTGTAGGGGGGCTTACCGCTACAATGACGGTCTCTTGCATTTTCTCTGATTCGATACTAGGCTCTACACGTACCGTTACACTATCTATTGTTGGCTCTATAGGTGGTTTTGATCGATCCTTATGCTCAATGTCCGTTTTCGTGATACTGTCTGTTCGTATAGGGGAGGTAGTGACCACAGGAGTCTCTTTCTTTTTGATGAGGGCCTTTTTCTGAACTGTGACGATGGTCTTTTTGGGGGCTTTTGATGTCGATGGCTGTTTTTTGGGGATAGGCTTCGGATTATCGCTTTTCTTCTGGGTTATCTGCGTTTTCTTTATGTTTTGTGCCTTTTCCTTGTCTGTGGAATTGGTATTGACCTTTCTGTACTCTATGGGTACGCTGGCGGGCCTCAGGAAGCGGAGCCATAATACACGACCGGGCTTTAGTGCACTTTTTGCTTTTATACGGTTCTTGTCCATCAGTTTCTTTAGCCGTATGCCGTATTTTTGAGATATGCTCCACAAGCTCTCTCCCTGCCTGACCGTATGAAAGTGCGTTCTTGCTTTAGAACGCTTGCGGCTGAGGTAGTAAGCTTTTCCCTGTATGGCGTGATGACTGATGTCGATATCATTGTAGGCCAGAAATTTGCTCAATAGTAAATCTCCCTTTTTAGCAAGTTCAGCTACATCGTCATCGCTTCTTGGTACTATCGCGGGCAGTCCATTGGCACGGATGAAGGACGGTTCTTCGGCATTGCGCATTTTTTTGATGACGGGATATTTTTCACTTTCCTTATCATCGTATTGAACGGGCTTTTCGATTACTTTGGCAAGGGGTGAGGTTTGCTGTTCTGAAAATTGTTGTAGCTCTATTCCTGAACCTGGGATGATGACACTATACGTCCTATCGGTAGGTACTCTGCCTCTTTTCAGCCACTTATTATAGGTCATCAGTCGATCTTCTTCCACTCCGGTTTCTTTGGCGATTTCCTTCAGGGTCTTGTTGCCTCCTCGGGTATACTCAGCGATTTCTATCTTTGGGACAGATTTGCCTACCGCATCTTGAAAAGCAATTTTGTGGGCCAGGTATTTTTTGACATACCAGTAAGTCTTCTTGTTGATATCCATTGATTTGACCCCATTGTACTTGTCACCTTCAGAGCGCATAACGCCTCCTGCCCCCATCTGATAGGCTTGCAGTGCTTTTAGCCAGTTGTTGAAATAGAAGTTGTTCTTTTTGAAGTATCGGGCAGCACCACGACTGGAAGCGACGATATTCTTTCTCTCGTCTACTTGTGCATCTACGCGCATTCCCATTTCATGAGCCGTAAAGTCCTTGAACTGCCAGAAACCTACAGCTTTAGAAGAGGAGACCGCATCGGATATCAGGGCGCTCTCTTGCAGAACGAGGTACTTGATGTCATCGGGGACATTCTCTTCTTTGAATATCCGCTCAATGGTAGGGAAGTAGGTATTTGCTCGCTCGACCTTGATATTGAAGTACTTTGGATAGCGGGTCAACTTGTCCACATCGGCTTGTATTTCCTTTCGGACAGCTTCGGATAACTTGAGCTGAATACCGACCGCTTCCATTTTTGAGGGTACTTTAGGAGACTGGGCGTAGACTGGGCGGTACACTGGGCCCATAAAAAACAGTACAATGATAATAATGCCTTTTTTCATATGTTTTCGGAGTCATTAAAGGAACATATATGCCTACCTCTACGATTGGCGTCATTCGTAGGCGAAGACCAGCGCTCATGGCATATACCCTTTATCTATTCTTTATGTTTTTCTCATCACCATTAGTCCATCCCGAACAGGGAATAGAACATTTTCCACTTTGCTGTTTTCCTGTACCTTACGGTTAAAGTCAAGTATGGCTTGGGTATCTTTATCGATTTTCTTCTTTCGGTTCTTTTCTAGGACTTTCCCACTCCATAGAACATTGTCCGCAATAATAAAGCCACCTTGGCGGACCTTATCGATAACCAGGTCGAAGTATTTCGTATAATTGATTTTATCGGCATCAATAAAGACCAGGTCAAAGGTCATATCCAATGCCGGTATGATATCCAGTGCATTACCAAGCAGGTAATCGATCTGATTTTCCATGCCTGCTTTTTTGAAATAACGACGCACCATATCTTCCAGTTCTTTGTTGATGTCGATGGTGGTCAGTTGCCCGTCCTGAGCCAGTCCTTCTGCTAGACAAAGTGCGGAATAGCCCGTATAGGTGCCTATTTCCAAAATGCGGCGCGGGCGCAGCATCCATGACAACATCGATAGTACCCTGCCCTGTAAGTGTCCGGATATCATTCTGGGCATTAGTATCTTGGCGCAGGTCTCGCGCTCCAGCTCCTGCAATAACTCCGGGGCTTCTTGACTATGCTTTTCCACATAGTCCTGTAGTGCTTTGTCGATGAGCTCCATAGTGGTTCTACTTCGGGGAATAAATAAGTTTACTTAATTCGTTTTCGACCAACATTTCATTGGCCACTTCCATCAACTGCCCTGAGGTAATGCTCCGTATCATACCGATGATGAGTTCCAGACTGTCGATGCGCTGTCTGTCGAGCAGGCTTTTGCCCATCATGAGCATCAAGTTGGAATTATTCTCCTCGGCCATGGCCAGTTGTCCTATGAGCTGTTCCTTGGCCATGTGCAATTGATTCGTGCCCAGTGCTACTTCCCGCAACTTCTTGAACTCCTTTTGGATCAATTTTATGCTGCGCTCCAATTGCTTGGGGTCCGTAGCGAAAAAAACGCCGAAAAGGCCCGTATCCGAGTAAGGTTGGTAGTGGGCATCTATGGCATAGACAAAACCATACTTCTCCCTAAGTGCCAGGTTCAATCTAGAGTTCATCCCCGGTCCTCCAAGCACATTGACCAACATAAAGAAGGGCAAGCGATTATCGGACTCCAGTCGATAGGCGGTCCTTCCTAGGGCGCAGTGCGACTGATGGACATTTTTACCAAAGGTCTCTTCCCGAGGTCGGTAATCTTCAAAAGGGCGGCGCGGCCTATTTGCGGTAAAGATAGGAATATTTGTCAGGTACTTTTCTGCTTGACGCTTGACCTCCTTAAAAGGAATGTTTCCTACCGAAGAGAAAACGATCTTACCGGTGTTTATAGTATTGGCAATGAAGCTTTTGAAGTCCTCCCTTGTAAAAGAACCGACACTATCCTCAGTGCCTAGGATATTCATTCCTAAGGAGTGTTTACCGAAAATCACCCTATCGAACTCGTCTTGGATAGCATCATCGGGAGTGTCTCGGTACATGCTCATTTCTTCAAGAATCACATTGCGTTCTTTTTCTATTTCCTTTTCGGGAAAGACAGAATCAAAAGTGATATCTACCAACAGCTCGAATGCTTTTTCGAAATGAGTGTCCAAAACGGCTGCATAAAAGGCTATCTTCTCTTTGGTCGTAAAGGCATTGAGTTCTCCTCCAACGGACTCCAAGCGATTGAGTACATGGAATACCTTGCGCTTTGTAGTACCCTTAAAGGCCATATGCTCCCAGAAGTGAGCAATACCCTGATTTTCCTCTTCCTCGTCGCGGCTCCCGATATCCAATATAAAACCGCAGTGTACGATTTTGGTAGTGCTGACTTGTTTATGTACTAAACGAATGCCATTGGGAAGTGTATGTATCTCGTAATCTATCATTGCTGTCAAACTACAAATCTAGTCAATTTTAAAGCCATTTACTGTCTTATTGTCAAGCTTTTCGAGAGCTATCCTCTTTTATGGTATTGATGTAAGTTGTTGTATGTCAGTGTTTAATGAGCTGTCTACTGCGGAGGGGGTACTATATGGGCAGTGGATGGGAAGGAAAATGCGGCTATAGTCGGTCAAGCACTTTCTTTATAAGCGTATTAATGGTACGTCCGGGGTTTTCGGAAAACTTGTTTTTTATCCTATTGGCAATGATGGCGTTCACGCTCAGCATTTCGTGTCCTAGTAGTTTTGCCATGGCATAATATCCAGCGGTTTCCATTTCAAAGTTGGTCAGCCAGAAATCATTGTAATGGAAGTAGTTGAGGTGCTCTATTAGTTTGGGCATTTTAAGGGGAAGGCGCAATTTCCTGCCCTGTGGGCCGTAGAAACCAGGGCAGGTCACTGTATTGCCCTTGAGCATGTCGAAGGCTACCTTTTCCCTCAACATCGCCGAACCTTGTGCCAGATAAGGGAGGTAGGGCAAAGATATCTGTTTCCGGAACTCTTCTATAATGTCCAGTTCGGAAGTACTATTGGGAAGGTCGTAAAAGTACATTAGCGAGTCCAGTCCTATGGCATAGTCGGAAACCAGATGGGTATCCAATGGGATATCCTCCTGTAAAGCGCCCGAAGTACCAATGCGTATAATATTGAGTTTGCGTTTCTTTTTTTTTACCTCTCGTTTTTTCAGGTCGATATTGACCAGTGCATCCAGTTCGGTCAGAAATATCTCAATATTGTCAGTTCCCATCCCTGTACTGATGACAGTAATCCTTTTTCCCTTGTATCGGCCCACATGCGTAATGAACTCCCGCTTGTTCATTTCAAATTCGATGGCATCGAAGTGCTGGCTCACGGTATATACCCTTCCAGGGTCTCCTACAGTAATGACCGTGTCAGATACATGTACCGGTTTCAGATTGAGATGGTACACACTCCCATCGGGATTGAGGATAAGGTCTGCTTCAGAGATTTTAGTCATAAAATAGGCCACTATAGGTTTTATATCATCAATATAAGGCTTTTCAGGTGCATTTTAAGCACTTTACAATAGCGGAATCCTATTTTTTGAAATAAAAAAAATCATTTGGAAGAAAATTGAGTTTAATAGTCTGATTTGTAATGTATTGATTTTTCTGTCTGCTTAGGACTTATAAGGGTTGCGGCCGTTCATCTCTTTAGGATAATAACCGGTACCATCGTAATCCCTTTTTTTAGGGTGTTCGACGCAAGTCTCGGAGCAGGCGCCCTCATATTCCCACCCACAACGCTCACAGATATGCACATGAAGGTTACAGACCGGATTGGCGCAGTTGACCATATGAGTACTGGGAGTGCCGCAGATATGGCATTTGGAGATGATTTTGGGATTGATACTATTGACCTCTGCTACTACACGATTATCAAAGACATAACAAGACCCTTCAAAATCTTCCCCTCCTTCTTCGATGCCGTAGTTGATGATACCTCCATGAAGCTGATATACGTTTTCAAACCCCTGTTCCAAGAGATAGGCACTTGCTTTTTCGCACTTGATTCCACCGGTGCAGTAGGTGATGACCTTCTTATCCTTGTATTGTTGCAACTGCTCCAGCTGACCGGGCATATCGCGAAAGTTTTCGATGTCCATGGTTATTGCTCCACGAAACCTGCCCGATTCGTGTTCATAATTAGACCGACAGTCCAAGAGAACAACATCCTCCTGCTCTTTCATCACCTTGAAGTCTTTTGGGGCCAAGTGTATCCCCGTGTTTACGTTAGGGTCGATATGTTTAAATCCCGAATGGACGATTTCGGGTTTGACACGGACATGCAGCTTTTCAAAAGCATGTTGATGATGCGCTTCTACCTTAAAGTCGATTTCAGAAAATCGTGGGTCGGCTTTAAGGGTGCTCCTATATCGCTCGCAATCTTCTCTAAGACCGGACACGGTCCCGTTCAAGCCCTCGGAAGCGACGATGATGCGCCCTTTGAGGTTATTTTCCAAACAGTACAAATGGTGTTCTTCCCGAAACAGCTCGGTGTCCGTTATAGGCGTATAACAGTAATAGAGTAGGATTTGATATGCTTTCATAATAACGGTACCTTGTTGCAGGCAAGGTGTTATATGGAATAATTGATTGTTGAATACATAGGTTGCTTATCTGTTCTATCTCTAAAGATAAAAGCCCTATTGCTTATGGTAACAGTGATAGCCGCTTGTTAGGTTCCTTTTTTCAGGATTTGATGGCTTGGGCAGGGTTTCCAAATACGGTCTCTCCCGCCTTGACATCGGCAATGACAATGGAGCCGGCACCTACTCGGGCATTTTTACCGATGGTCACACCGGATACAATGATAGCTCCCGAGCCGATAAATGCCCCTTCTTCTATTTTTGCACCTGTATTGACCACACTTGCCGCACCTATTTGTACTAGGTCCCCCAGCTCTGCTTCATGATCTATGACCGAATTGGTATGTAATAAACAATGATTGCCCACTTTAGCATGAGCTCCTATTGTCACGCCACTGTTGATGAAATTACCATGAGCGATATGGGCCGATGTGGCCAGATGCGCCGAGGAGTGTACCGCATTGACAGGCATCACTTTTCTACGCTCTTTGAGTAAAGTAACCAAGCCCTTTCTATAGCTCTGATCATCCACGGCGATGAAGGCCTCGCACTTCTTTCCGATGTATTTTAAATAACCATCATCATCGGTACTGCCCATGATGGCGATATCGTCGATCTCTTGTTGATGTAGGTCTTTGTTATCGTCCAAAAAGCAATATACGATGACCCCATTCTGCTGAAATATCTCCAAAGCAGCTTTTCCTAGGCTGCCGGCCCCTAATATGATGACAGGTTTGTCCATAATACTATATAGTGTAAAAAAGAAAAAGCAAAGGTAAGGCTATAATCTTAATTCTTCAACCTAGAGATGGACCATTAAAATGAGAGCTTCGAGGCTGTTCTGAAATGTGTCTTTTGTTTCCGATGTCCCAATGTCCTTTTTGTGACACACCATTTTGTTGAAAATTTCCCTGAATAGCACAGCTATCTTTATTAGTCGATATTGCTTCCAAAACAAGCGATAACAAATCATCGAATATTTTTAACCCAAAATGATCAATAGCCTTCCTATTGCGAGCATAAATTACTTCAAAATCAGCGGTTTTACGCTGCGCAGGCTCGTCATCTTAGTGATACAAAAGCCTCTCCTCCTAAACCGCTGATTTTATTGCACTTTATACGCTCATCACACAATCCTATTGATCAATTCGGGTTTAAGGCATTGGCTATGCAAGGGAGGGCGGAAAATAAAGAGGAAGTCTGGGCTTACATCCGGAATGTTACGGATTTTGTTTTTTTATCTCATGCTAGGGCAAATTGTTATGGTCCACTACCACGGTACCTGCTTTGAGAAGGATTTCACAATATGATCATTTGCCCGCTGCACTCAAGTTGGGATAAAGTAACGACAGATATAAACTCACAGTCCTATTTCTTGGAAGATAATACGCGCAAAGTATGTAGGGTTGACGGGCTATAGATACAATCTATCGACTAAAATGGCTGCTTATAGACATCCGGGCATTGGTGTTATGTTGATTGTTTTCTTACCTTAAGAAAGATTTTTTTGTGTTAATGGGGTTTTGTGCCGAGTGCTTATTTTTGATGCAACTTTTTTTCTATCAGATTCTGAATCACTTAAGTCTTGGGCTGTTCTATTGGTCTTTTGGCCGACATTTATGAAATCCAATGATACCAATCTTTACTTAACTTTTAAGTGAAAAACTGCATCCGATTGCAGGTAATATTTGTCGTCTTTTTTAACTTAAACCACGGGATAAATAACATGTCATTATCGAAAAAAATCTATTTCCTTGCTGTAATATGCACTTTTGCAGGCCTTACCAAAGGCATCCGGGCACAAACAATGCTGGACGGTTTCATGAAAGCATCGGGAGAGGGTACCGTAGTACTCAATTACTCTTACGAAAGTTATGATCGCTTCAAATTCGCTAAAACCACCCGAGGCGCGCCTCTTTCTCTTGGAGCGAAAATCGATACCAAGGCTGCAGGTCTTTTTGCCGCTTATGGTCTGCCCAAAAACCTCAATGTTGTCGTTAGTATTCCCTATGTGATCATACAGGGAAATGGCGATGAACTGGAAAGGGAGCAGGAGGTCAGGGGTTTTCAGGATGCCACGGTGTACCTGAAATGGAAGCCTATTGAAACACGTATGGGCCAAGGGGATTTTTCGGCTATGGCTGCGCTTGGCTCTTCCTTTCCTCTAAGCGATTATGGCGCAGATGATATCCTATCTTTGGGAAATCAGGCCACTACGGCAGAATTTAGGGCAATAGCCCAGTATAAGTTCGATTTTGGATTTTTCGCAAATGCTCAGGTAGGCTATAGCATCCGAAGCAATAATGTGCCCGATGCTACCATATTATCAGGTAAGGTAGGATATGCAGTATCAAAGTTCTATCTCGATGCCTGTGTGAAAATCCAGATATCCGATAGTGATGCCCCCGATATTATGCGACCTTTGATCCCATTTTATGAAAACAGAGTGAATTTTGCACTGTTGGGAATCAATGGATACTACCCCATTTCCTCACAGCTTGGATTGGTCGCAGGATTCTCGCACATGCTGGGAGGAAGAAACGCAGTATTGCCCACAGGCTATTCTGGAGGAATTGTCTTTAACTTCGGGCAGTAAGACTACACTAGACAAATAACCTTGAACCATTTAAACCATCATTTCCAATGAAATCTCAAAAACTAACATTCACGAGAAGTTTCCATAAGGTGTCCTTAGTTATTCTTTTGACCATTAGCGTGACCCTAAGTGGATGCCATAACGATGTAGAGGTATTCTATAGAACGTTTGACTACTATCCTTTGGTCAATGGCGATTTTCGGACTTATGTCAACGAATCCATGGATACGCTGACCTATAATATCGGGGCTAAAGCAGAAGTGGACGGTAAGGAATATACTACCGTGACTCTGGACTGGACAAACCCGAAGGGTAAAGATTCGGAAATCCAATACATCAATAACAAAACAGGTATAACCACGAAGCAAGTCACTATAGGCACGCGAAAAAATAGGTACGAACCTGCGATAAGTATCACGGAGTCCGAGATTGAAGTAGGGTCCGAACACAGTTACCAGTCCAAGGTATTCGATGTCACTGAAGGAGAAAGGACATTAGTGATGACAGTGAGTGGGGAATCTGTGGTCGCCGGTACGGAAAAAGTGACCGTGCCCGCAGGAACCTTCGAAGACTGCCTTAGACTGACCATTGTATCCGTGCAGAAAGAAAAGGAGGGCAACACCGATGTTGAAAGTAGGATTACGACCAATATCTGGTATGCACGTTCCTTAGGAGAAGTGAAAAGGGAGGCAATAGTCGAAGACGGTAAAGGTGGCCGAAAGGTCACCTCTAGACAATTGATCAGTGGAGCGGTCAAGGGTAGAACCTATAATTTATAAAGGGTTCTAAGCAAGCTTTTTTCTATTTTGACGGATATTGTGCCAATCTAAGTTAACACTTAAAAGTAGCGGCACTCTCTGGGTACGGAGAGTGCCGCTTTTATATTCTAAAGTGGTTTGTCCCGTATTATGTACTAATACAAACTTAGCTTTCAAAATTGTCTATCTTCCTGTTCATTATGCTTCACTCAGCGTTGACAATCCTCGGGATAGCGCTGCTATCCCTGCGGTTATCGCCTTGATTGAAACCAAAATGACCCGCGGAATCTTATACGACAGTTAAAACTCAAATTTGTATAAGAAATATACTACGATTTTAAATATAGCAGATCAGTAAAATAGATGCGTTTTGAATACGCCATAGCGGTGCTATGCCGAATCCGATAAAACCCGCTGATTTATTTTAAGAGACTGTTTTGAAGATATTATTTTAGAATTTATTATCACTTATTTTGGATAGGACCGAGCGTTAAAATAATGCCCCGAGGGCATTATCAGTGAAGGGGCCTTCTGCCGCGTGATCCATTGATAAAGATAGCATGTCGCGCTAGCTAGCGGAAATTTCAACGAAATCAGGCACCAAAAGAAGTACATAAGAAAGAAAAAGATACATCTCCCAACAATCTCTAGGAAACCAGTGGGATAAATCCAAAATTCTTTCCATCAAAAAGGCCTTTATCGCTCAGTTTGAGTTCAGGGATGACCAGTAAAGCCATGAAGGACAGCGTCATGAAAGGAGAGCCAAGTTGGGAACCCATGCTTTTGACCATTTTATCGATAGCGGTATACGCTTCGGCGACTTGATAGCCTTCTACGGGGGTCATGATTCCACCGATGGGGAGTGGGATGACCTTTTCTTCCTGAGAAGATATGGCCGCAATGCCACCTTTATGCGCGATTAGCGTGTTTACCACTTTGCAGATAGCATCATCTTCTACACCTACTGCTATGATGTTATGAGAATCATGTCCCACGGAAGATGCGATGGCCCCTTCTTTTAATCCGAAGTTTTTGATAAAGGCAGTGGCGGGAGGAGTATCGGCATAGCGATTGACAACGGTAATCTTGAGAATATCATTAGCTACATCCGAAACCAGTACAGTGCCTTCGCGTTTGGGCTTTTGTGAAAGGTGATGTGTAATCAACTGTCCATCGAGTGCCTCGATAACATGAAGGGTATCCCCACTGGCCTGAACTTGAAAGTCTTCCCGTTTTTTGGTTTTGGTATCAAAATGGTTGACAATACGGCTTTCTATGTAGGGAATCGCTGTCTTGCCTTTGTGGGCTACCTGCTCACCATTGATATAGGTGGATAATACAGTGAGATCTTCTAGGTTATCCACTACGATAAAGTCGGCGGGATCACTGTTTCGGAGCAGGCCCACTTCCAGACCGTAATGTTCCACAGGGTTAATACAGGCCATCTGCAGCACAGAGAATAAATCGTGCCCTTTGGCCAGTGCTCTTTTGACCAGTAGGTTGATATGCCCTTCTACCAAGCTGTCGGGATGTTTGTCATCGGAGCAGAACATCATGTGCTCATAATGCTCCGTCATCAATCCTATCAGTGCCTCAAAGTTCTTGGCAGCACTTCCTTCCCGTATCAGTATCTTCATACCTCGGTTCAGCTTGTTGAGGGCCTCTTCCGCCGTGAAACACTCATGGTCGGTACTGATACCTGCTGCGATATACTTCCCTGCGTCCTCACCCATAAGACCGGGTGCATGTCCATCTACGGGTTTATTGTATTTTTTGGCCAAGGCTATTTTTTGCAGCACCCCCTCATCACCATGCAATACTCCTGGAAAGTTCATCATCTCGGCAAGGTACTTGATATTGTCCATTTGGAGTAATGATTCCACATCGTCAACACCTATTTCTGCTCCCGCAGTTTCAAAAGTAGTGGCGGGTACACAGGAGGGTGCACCAAAGAAAAACTTGAAAGGTACATTTTCCGCATCTTCCAACATGTATTCGACTCCTTTTTTGCCCAGTACATTGGCGATTTCATGGGGGTCGGATACAGTGGCTACCGTTCCATGCACCACTGCTACTCGGGCAAAGCCGGCCGGCGTGAGCATAGAACTCTCGATATGCACATGCGCATCGATAAAACCGGGTAGGATATACTGTGCGGGTACTTGTTCATCGGTCGCTTCGATACGCTCGATTTTTCCATGTGCTATATGTACATGAGCGGGTTGGATTTTTTTTGCGGCAATGTCGATGACATGTCCGCTGATCGTGAGTTGGGATGACATGGTTATAGTTTGTGATTGGCTATGATTACTATATTTTTTCTGAAATGGAAAACAGGCTTTGCGCCTTTTCCACCGCTGTAAATCAACGGAAGATACTTCACTTTCTTTGGTAAAGACAAGACCTGACTATTGGATAGGGGCAAATTTTTCCTTCATGGCCTTCTCTATATAATAGGCGTGGTTCTCATTGAGACAGTAGTACATGATTTCGAAAGTTAAAAAACCACTGCTCTCATTGGTACTGCTAATGGTGGGTTCTTTATTGGCAGAGGTCCATGGGAGACTCATTAGGCTGGTTTTCAGGTCGGTGGCGAGTTGGTCCTTATCCCTATTCAGTGCTAGTTTCAGTTTCATCTTGAAATTATCCGTAGAGGCCATATCTCCTTTTTTGACCAAGGTCTCGTTACTCAGCTTACTATAAGGGATTTTCATGGTTTCACCTTTTCGGGTCTCTAGCTTCAGATAAGTTGGCCCCATGTCCAAAATGCGGCCCGAAATAGAGCTGAACTTTATCTTTTGCCCTCTTCTGAACTCGTTCTGTGTTTTGAATATAATCCCTGAGATAAAATCCTTGACCAGAAACCAACTGATGGAAATAATGACCACTAGCATGATACTGATCATAAGTATGGGATAGAAAAACTGTTCACGGAAGAGTACGTGTATGGCCCAGAATACGAAGGCCAGCCAGCAGGATAGCTCTATGGCAGGAAAAAAATAATTGAAACGCTTTAGTGACAGGTATTTATTCGAAAATACATTCAATAACCTACTCACTATTTTTAAGGTAAAAAACAGTGCAATACCGAAGATGATAAACTTAATGGTTGTCATAATATATCGTTTTCTTGGAAGACTTCAATGATATGGGGTTCCAAGTATTCGTTGAGACTGTAAATGCTCCTGCTCTTCTCTACTACGATGCCCGCACGTATCATGGCGGACAGGATGTGTCGGATATGGGTACGGTCCGTTCCCATGATAGTAGAGAGTTTCTCTAAGGTCAAGTGTTTGTGCAAAATTAACTGTAGGACATATACTTTCCAGTCATCGTCCATTTTCTCCAGTATCTTGCGGTCAGGGATATTGGGTTTGGCGATAACGATTATTTTGCCTTTCACATCCTTGATATGGGCAAGCCAAGCGTTTAAGGCCATCCCGGGATTACCCAGAGAGTATTTAAAGTACTCATGGAAAAGTTTGGCCTGCTGGAGTCCTGAAAAACTCTCCTCTTTTTCCTTGCCCAAGACAAATTTCAATCCGCTGGAGTGATGTCTCAGCATGATGAGGTTTTTGATTTCCTCCGATACGAATGGTTTGCAATGAATGGCTGCTATAAAATTGTCCTCGATAGGGTACAATTGATTGATCAGATGAAACGAGTAAGGGTTACAGTTGACCAGAAAAAGGCAATCCTCACTATAACGGAGGATGAGGCCCATCAACTGTTGTAGTACCGAATGGCCCTTGTCAGAGCGGAGCCACCATAGTTCGAGATCATTGAGGATGAGTACGGAATCCTTGGGAAGGTTCTGTATGATATTGTGCAGGTTACCCGTAAGTCCGGTAGCACGGCGAAGCGCCTCTTCAAAGGCAGAGATAACTATGGCCCCTCCCTTGGGGGGGAATACCTGAAACACCTTCTTTTCAGGAAAGTGAGCTGTGGCCAAATGCTTGCAGAAAGAGGTCTTGCCCGAGTTGCGTTCGCCCAATACCAGAATGCCGCCTTTATGGCCCGACTTATAGCGCTTTATGGCATTGCCCGCTTTTTCCTTTTCCAAAGGACGGTCTATCCAGAAGTCATTGCTAATGGAGGACTTTCCACTAAAAAGGTTTTTGTAGTAAATAGGTAATTTTTCATACACCCCTTGGTCCGGACTGACCTGTTCCAGTAAGTCCAGGGTACGGGCCATCACGGGTTCGTTCTTCTTATCTTCGGTGATTTCCTTGGCCAGAAGTACCCCTTCACTACGACGGTATAGTAGATTGATAAACCTATCGATGAGGAACTTTCGGCCTTTTTGTGTGATATTACCTACCTTCGAGATAACTTTCTTGCTCTTGTAGTCACGTGCCTGTTGTACAAAGTCCCCTGCATTTTTAATGATGACATAAGAAGACAATGGTTCAAAGGCCTCTGCCAGGTGCTTTCTGATTTCGGAGGACAGCTGATCGTTAACGATTTTTGCCTTTTCCGTCTCCGAGTCGATACCCTGTAGGGCACGAAGCAGTGTCGTTTTCACATGCTCTTCACGGTTTACCTCTTCTTCTAGGTTTTCCAAGTTGAAGTTTGTCAAGCTGACGATTTCCTTGACGGTCAGGCTGTGGTTGCGCAGGAAAGCGGAGGCTTCTCTCAATCGCTGCTGTACCGGGTTGGCAAAGTGAGACTCTACGAAATGTGCTGCTATACGCTCCACGGGTATGCTGACAGCTTCCATGTCGATAAACCTTTTTGCTTCCGATGCCTCCAGGTCTTCCCCGGAGACTTCATCATTGGCAATGTCAATGGACTCGGGAAGCCCCTTTATCAGACCATTGATCAATTCGTACGTTTCGTTGAAGCCGGTGACCATATCGATTTCCTCGACGACCTCAAATTCGAACGAAAGTTTCTCTTCTACAAGCTCGCTATTGAGCTTGACATCGACTTCCTTGCTGAGCTCTTGTAGCTTTTTACTGTATTTGAGGTCTATCGTATGGGACAGTTCTTTGTCATAATCTTCGATGCCCTCTTTGATCCTGTTCTTAATCATAAAGAGGCATAGGTCCAGAAAATTTCCATTGACAAAAAGGCGGAGGTTGTGTAGCCAGTGGTCAGCGAAAGTCAGATTCTCCTCTTTTATATTTTGATACTGTTTTCTGCCCCTGCGTTTTTTGGCGCTGAAGCGATTGATGTCTATATCCTCCATGTGCTGCCCCATCGCGTTGAGGTTTTTTCTGAAGTCCAGCAGGAAACGGTTGCGGAACAAGTCGGGAAGAATGGAGAACTGCTGCTCCAGCGAAGCTAATGTAGTATCGATGGCCGATGCCGCACTGTCTATGGCTTCCGTCTCCAATGCGTTTTCTACAGCTTTCAGTTCAATGGCCTCCAGCTGGGCAGTGGTGACCGAGACGATTGCCTTTAGGCCCGCCATAAGCTTCATATGCTCCATCTCAAACTCCTGTAGCAAAGCGGATAAGAAAACATTTCGACTTTGGTTCAGGTAGTAGTTGGCAATCTCACGGTATCGGACCTGATGTCCTATGGTGTTTTTTCCTGTAAGTGTTGCCCTCAGGCGTTTCTTGAATTTGAACGACTTCGTGTCCGCAGAATCTCCGCTGGTCGCGATAGCAGCACTTTGGGGATAGTCCAAGGACAACCGCAGTGGGAATCGTTCTATATCCTTGTCCATGCGTTCTATGTATTGACCAATGGCCTCATCGAGGAGTTCCTGCTGATGGTTGAGATGAGCGTCCTTCAATGCTTCGAATTCGCGCCTGACCCTGAAGATAAAGTCGTTTTCCGTTTTGACAATGGCCTTGCGCTTTCGATAGTGGTTTTCGATAGTAGCTGCCTTGCGCAGCCCGGAGATAGTGCTATTAGTGATACTTCGGAAAGTATCTATCAAGCCAATGTTCTCTTTAAAGATAGGCAAGAAAGATTTGTTGAAAAAACGTTGTATGGACTGACTCCCATACTCATCTATCTTTCGCAGGTCAATATTGACCTGCGAGTGAAAGGTAGTATACAATTCGGGTAAAGTCAGGGCGACATCCTCCTCTGGTATCCGCGAAGGAGCGGTATCACTCCCGATTCCAATAGAGATTTCCTCAAAAGTAGAGGCGGCCCCGATCAGGATCGTTGTGCCGAGACCGTCCAGTAGCTGTTCTGTTCTGTCGATGACATCCTTGTAATTTCGAGAGGAGACCTTGTTGATCCCGATGACAGTAAGGTCAGTGCTTTGTGATTCTTTTTTGATGATTTCCCTTTCGGGGATTTTTTCAATACCGTTCTCTATCAGTTGGATTTTGACATTGACACGGTAGTTTTCCAGTACTTTACGGGCAAGACTATAGATGCGGTCTTTCAGTGCGGCATCCATATTGATGATCAACAGCCGTATGGAACAGGCTTTCCAGGCGCTGCTGGAGGTGATATGTCGTATAAGGCTGACTGCCAGTGCGAAATCCTGCCCCGAGCCACTCCACCAGATATCGATGCTCTGATAGTTCCCATATTTTTTATCTGCGTCATAATCCAAGAGTATGGTATTGTAATCCTGCTGTCGAAAGTTCAGTATAGCTTTCGCAAATGGCTCCCTGTTCTTTTCTGATTTGGACCAGCCCATCAGGATAGTATTCGGCTCTACCCCGGAAAAACCATATACCCTGGATATCTCATCCATACCGGAATAGATGTCCCGGCAATAATGTTGATGTACAAAATAACCCGCACTTTCTGCATTCTTCCCATTTAGGTTAGTGGTCGATTTTGCCATCAGTTTATCCCCCGAAGGAACCAGCTCGAACCCCGAAAGTATGCCCAGGTCACCGATGATGTTCTTTCCCAGTTCTATCAAGTGCGGACGGGTGCTATCATCGCCATTGAACATAATGATGTTCGGTCTCCAGTTACGGGAGTGCACCTCTTTACTACTGAGTTTTTCCAGCCCTTTTTTGACCAGCGATGCCCATACCCCACTCCAGGCATCTCCCGTTTCCAGACTGAGTTCCTGTCTCTTCAGATAAAGAAAAAGTAATCCCAGAACGACGATAGCCCCCAGTAATGCTAAAGGGTCCAGCTGTATCATGACCACGATACAGGCAACGGCCCCTAAAAGACTTACCCATATCGGTACTTTGAAATCAGGGCGGAAATCCGCGCTGGTCCACTTCTCAAAGGCGGCGCTAAGATTGAGAAAACCGTAGGTAGTGATGAAAAATATGGAAACGACCCTCGCGATGACATCCAGCTCACCGATGAGTATACCACCTTCGGCGATGACGAAGGTAAGTAGTAGGGCGTTTCTAGGTTCATTGGAAGCCCCTACACCTTTGGCAAAAGGCTTCCACGATATTTTATCAACGGCCGTAGCCTGTAATATCCTTGGAGCTCCTAAGATACTTCCCAGCGCAGAAGACAAAGTGGCTCCCCATATACCGGCCACAACCAACCAGTCTATCCTAGCGATATTGAGCAGTACCTGAGGGTCATTGGCCAAAGCTTCCTGGCTTACGGTAAAAGAAAAGAATATCGCTAATGCGATGTAGACAACCAGACCCACCACTATCGCGGCAATGGACCCACCGGGAATGGACTTCTTCGGGTCTTTCAGGTCGCCCGACATCGATACACCCGCTTCGAAACCCGTTACTGCCGGGAAAAATATACCGAACAGCACCATCAGATTCACCCCTTCGCTGCCCACCAGTAGAGGGGTGGTCGGGGTAAACTCATGATCACCGAAAAGGATGGACAAAAGTGATAGGATGATGGCCGCCATGATGAAATACTGCGTTTTCATGGCTAAAGAAGTGCTGATGAAAGTAATGGTCGTCACCACGAAAAGCATGATACTGCCCGTTATGCGGATATTGTTCGAAGTAGGGTCCAGCTGGAAGTAGTTCAGGAAGCTTTCCGCAAAACCGATCAAGTACAGACTCACACTGAAGGAAAGGCCGACAAAAAGGGCTATGCCCAGAGTACCTCCTATGGGTAGTCCCAGGCTTCTGGAAATCATATAATAGGTGCCTCCTGCCTTTACCTTTTTGTCTGTAGCTATCGAGGATACACTCAGGCCCGTAGTTGCGGAAATGATATGCGCGATGATAATGATGCCCAAGGTCGCATACAATCCCGCCTGACCTATGATAAAAGGTAGCCTCAGGTACATGATTACACCCAGTATAGTCAGGATAGATGGGGTAAATACCCCACCAAAAGTTCCAAATTTGCTTGATTTTGCCATTTATGGACTTTACGATTGAAAAGGAAAAGGTAAATTTGCGGTAATTTAATAAAACATTCTGTTAGAGACTGTCTAGAAATTATATTTAAAATTTGTTATTGCCTATCCGGATACAGAATGAGACTGGCCCAGGTGTCGATATAATGTCCCTAGGGTTTTGCCAGAGAAGGAGCCGGTCTGCCGCGCAGGAGTACGCTCCCGACCGGCTTGAGGCGAAACGGACCAAAGGGTAGATACAAAGATGTCCTCTACCATTTTAGCAATGAAAAGGTGTTTTTCTGCAGGAATGTATATGGATAGGGTCAAAATGAAGCAACATTGATAATCCTATAGCTAAACATATAAGTCCAACGGATGATATATCGGCAAATTGTTAAAATAGTTGGTATATCTATGTATATAAGTCTGTAAGACAGTTTTTTGACTCCTCGTAAATTCAGCAAGTCATTCATATATCATAAATAAGCCTACTTCTTTTTTTCCAAGTAGAGGACCGTAGGACAGGGCATGTGTGCCGGGACAAATCGTGTCGGCACAGTTCCGTAGCTTTTGCAAATTGAGGTATTTGAGTATAATTATCGTATTTTCAGTTTTGAGATTCTCTTTTTTGATATAAATGCCTAATATCGTTGGGTAAAGACGATTCATTATGGAATATTTCACCTTCGCCACCCTGCTAGGGGCATCATTGACCGAGTACTCTGCGTACAACGTTATCATCGGTATATCCCTTACCGTGATACTTTCCTATATATTCAGCGTCATCGCAAAAAAGACCAATATCCCCAGCGTTCTATTACTTATACTTCTGGGAGTCGGAGCCAAGTACGGTATGGAAAAGTTGGGTGCTAATTTTGATACTGCGGATACGGCCTTGAAAAATATCCTTGAAATACTGGGCACGGTAGGTCTGATCATGATTGTGCTTGAAGCCGCTCTGGATTTAGAGCTGACAAAGGAAAAAAGGCCCCTTATCATCAAGTCCTTTTTTGTGGCCCTAGTGGCCTTGATCGTATCCTCCTTTGCCATAGCCTACCTCCTCGATTACTTTATTATGCAAGACTTCACCACGGCTTTGGTATATGCTATCCCACTCTCTATCATGAGCAGTGCCATTATTATCCCCAGTGTGGTCAGTCTCTCAGAGTCCAAAAAGGAGTTTTTGATTTATGAGAGTACTTTTTCCGATATATTGGGAATTATGTTTTTTTATTTTCTCAAGGACAATCTAGGAGAAGGGAACAGCACGGAATCCATCATCTTCTTTATATCCATCAACATATTGGTCACCCTTGTCCTGTCCGTAGTTGTCAGTTATTTGTTGGTACTATTGTTTCAGCGTCTACAATCTGGAGCCAAACTGTTCCTGTTGATTTCGGTACTCATCCTGCTCTATGCCGTAGGCAAGACCTTCCACCTTTCCTCATTGGTCATCATTCTCATCTTCGGTTTGGTGCTGAACAATCACAAAGTCTTTTTTCGGGGCAAGCTGAAAGAATGGATAGAGTTGAATGTCTTTAACAGTATATTGAAAAACTTCCACACCGTCACTTTAGAGTCCGCCTTCGTTGTCAGGACCTTCTTTTTTGTAATATTCGGACTTACTTTAGATCTTGGGACCTTATGGGATGCTGAAGTGGCCCTCATCAGCCTAAGCATCGTACTCTCACTGTACGTTGTACGCTTGCTGTGTTTGAAATTGTTCAACGTCAAATCTATTCTGCCCGGGCTTTTCGTGGCGCCGAGGGGGTTGATTACCATTTTGCTCTTCTTCGCCATACCCATAGCATATCAAACAGACGACTTCAACTCTGGTATATTGCTGTTTACCATACTGACTACAAGTATTATCATGACCGTTGCGCTCATTATAGGGGGAGAAGAAGATGATATCGAGGAACTGGATTTTCCGGATTGGGAAGTTTTGGACAATGAAATCGAAGTGGTTACCGAGGAAGTTCAATAATCGATATTTTTTTTCAAATATTACTCTAGCTATATAGAATAATATTTTTCGCACAAAATGTTCATTAACAGTAGATTACGGTGATTCTATTTCCGAGCGTTGAAAATAAGAACATTATTTGCGTATCCTCATCCCATCTAGACCGTATGTTCAGTCTTAAGCGGTATGTTTATTGCGTGCTATTACACGGAAAATTATGTCCAAATAAACCAAAAAGTATGAGAAACGTCATTTTGGGAATGTTGGCTTTTATGTTGGGCGGCATTCATTTTACCTTCGCGTCAAGCAAGGAAAAAGTAAAAGTAATCAGCGTATACGATGGAAATTCACTGGAAGTAATCAATAAAAAAAATCAGAAAATCAAAATCTACCTCTACGCAGTAGACTGCCCCGAGCCAAAACAGGACTATGGGCAAGAGGCCAAGCGGTACACAGAGCGGCAGGTACTCAATAAGCGGATTACCATTAAGATCAAAGGCAAAGATAAAGAGGGTAATCTCCTGGCAGTGGTCTATCTTGGGAAAAACAAGACCCTAAATGGGACATTACTGAAAAAAGGATATGCCTGGTACGATAAAAATATATCTTCCTACGCAGATAAATTCTACAACATGGCACTGGATGCCAAACTTGCCAAAACAGGTCTATGGGAAAGCGAAAACCCAACACCACCATGGGTATTCAAGAAAGAACGAGCTGCGATGATAGCAAAAACAAGATAATAAGGCCTGAAAATACAGGAAAAATCTATTTTTTTTAACCAGCATTCTATCTCCAGCAAATGACCTCTTATCGAAAGATATCCCCCTTCAGCCAATAATAAAAATTGAACAGTCGCTATTCGGTGTTGACAACGTTCTATTGGTATACTTCTTGTAAAGATATGCAAGTAGTATATTTTTTCAATTAATCGTTGTTACTATGAAAAGGGTTATAGGGGTGATTTTGTTATTTTCCGTAGTTGGAAATGTGTTTGCCAATGAAGAGATGAAGGGGAAGGTCGTGAAGGTGTTCGATGGTAATACCATAGAACTACAGACCCTAGATGATGAGCTATATCGTATGAAACTATTGGCTGTGGATTGTCCGGAAATCGACCAACCCTATGGCAAAGAGGCCAAAAAATATACTGAAAAAAGAGTTTTGAACAAACACGTTACTGTTAAGCTCTTCGGTAAAGACCGAAAAGGCAATCGTCTCGTAGTGGTTGTACTTGGCCGTAATAAAATACTCAATGAGCAATTGTTGAAAGACGGCTTTGCATGGCACTACAAGATGAACCACGAAAAAGTAGAATTTACACAACTAGAGGATAATGCCAAACACCATAAAAAAGGACTGTGGGCAGAAGAAAGCCCTACACCTCCGTGGATATTCAGAAAACGGCAATCGATGATGGTCGCCAAGAGCCGATAATCCCGATGGTCTCATCTCGGTAGTGGATGATTTACTTGGTTCAAGATTATTATTCTACCTTATGGGGCTGTAAAGCAGGCCATTTCTATTTTATAGATTGTTCTGGAATTATAGTTAGACTGGGATGATACCTAAGGACTTTGTCATAAGGGTTTAAATGATCATAAACCGGTGCGCTGTATTGGATTCAGCGTATACCCTGAGATTAATTCAAAAAAAACACACATATTTTATTCGGTGAATGATATATTTTATTTGGGATTGTAATGAATTTTCCAACCAAGATTCATGAATTCCATTAAGAAACAGACATCAAACGAACTCAACCAAAGGTTCGCGAACTTCGATGATAAATGCAGAATACAGTTTGAAATTTGTTATCACTTATTCTGGTCACAGAATGAGGTAGGGCCTAGCGTTAAAAAATGTCCTGAGGATGGTATCAGCAAAATGACCGGCTCGGTATCAGGTAAGAATAGCAGTGTTGTCTACGGAGATTTTAGCGATTTGTGCGTCTAAGGAAATAGATAAGGAGACAAAGGATGCATTTTGGAACTTCTCTTTATCCCAAATTGATCAATAGGATTGCGTTATGAGAGCATAAAGTGCAATAAAATCCACGGTTTAGGTGAGGAGGCTCAATTGATGGTTAAGGTGTAATACAGATTAATATTTTTAATGTCGTATATATTGATTAATTTCCAAGATGGGAAAGAAAGTACACTTCGAAGTAAAA
>CANLOE010000015.1 GCA_947492745.1 uncultured Cyclobacteriaceae bacterium
GAACCAGATTACTAGGAGTTCCAATCGTTGTAGATCGCTGGCTTCAACAAGCGGTAAGTCAACAATTAGCAACCAAATTTGAACTTACGTTCGAAGACGAAAGCTACGGTTTCAGACCGCAGAAGAACACTCAAAAGGCAGTGCAACAAAGCTTGAAACACATCAATGATGGCTATCAAGATATTGTTGATATTGACTTGAAAGGCTTTTTCGATGAAGTGCAACACTACAAACTCCTTCAACTGATCTACGACAAAGTAAAATGCCCTACAACCTTGTGGCTCATCCGAAAGTGGCTACGTGCTCCGATCCTTATCGAAGGAAAATTGCACAAACGCCGCAAAGGAGTACCACAGGGAAGCCCTTTAAGCCCGCTATTGTCGAACATTATGCTCGACCAATTGGACAAATACCTCAAAAATGAAGGTTGCAGATTCGTTCGCTATGCCGACGACTTTAGTATTTATACCAAGTCCAAAGCAGCAGCCAAGAAGATCGGAAACAAGGTTTTTCTTTTCTTAAAAGACAAACTCGATTTACCAATCAACAAAGCTAAAAGCGGAATTCGTAGACCGATAGATTTTGAAGTATTAGGTCATGGTTTTACACCGACCTATAAGAAGGGAGAAAAGGGCAAATACCAACTCGTAGCGAAGAAAGGAAGTTGGGACAACCTGAAACGAAAGCTCAAGTTTATAACCAAAAAGACCTTGCCTTACAGTCTGGAAGAACGAAACCGTAAACTCAACGAAGTAATAAGAGGATGGGTCAATAACTTTCGACTTGGAAGCATTCAAACCAAGCTCAAAAAGCTAGACGAGTGGTTACGCAATCGTTTAAGATACTGCATCTGGCATGACTGGAAAAAGCTTGATCGGAAACGTAAAAACCTAATCCGTTTAGGAGTGGAACAAGGTATGGCTTATGCTTGGAGTCGAACGAGAATGGGAGGCTGGGCAGTTGCCCAAAGTCCTATTTTACGAACGACCATCACCGAAATTCGCCTAAAGAAGAGAGGGTACATGAGTATGATGGACTACTACCTAAAAGTGACGGTCTGATTTAATGAACCGCCGTATACGAGACCCGTACGTACGGTGGTGTGAGAGGCGAACTCTAGCTCATTCAGGGCTAGAGCCGTCTACTCGATTATGTGCTTTTATTTGTTCTATCGTCATTTGATTTTAAATCAAACAATGACATATCAATATAATATTTAAAACTTTCAAATAGCTGACTAAATTCAATATCTACATCAAAGTTGTCAATTAGTTTTGGGATATTGCCAGGTAAATAATACAATGAACAATATGAATTTATGCTTCTTACTTTACCTAAAATTGCATTATATAGTATCTTTTGTATATTGTCAACTACCGAATTTCGTTCAAATAATTCGTAAATATCCAAATCTGTAAATACAGAATACCAGCCATCTGCAAAACCTGCGACTTCATGACTTTTCAACTTATTCTTTAAAATGAAACCCTTATCCTCAATTGTCAAAATACCTTGATTAAAATGCTCTTGACTATTTGTTTTGTATTTATTCTCTTCTTCTGTATATTCTTTAATCTCAATTTTTTGTAAAAGCAACCAGTCTTTGAATGTATGGTTCTTTGGAATTCGAACTTTATACTTCCATAGGTTTAATACATATTTCAATTCCTCTAACCTGTTAGATTTTAGAACGTTCTCAAGTTCCTTAAATTCAATTTCTTTATTAGTGCGATGATAGGATAATCTATTTTTTAACTCGTTTTGAAAAATGATATCAGGAAAAACATTTATATAATCTGGTGGTAAATCTAACCATTGAACCAGTAAATCTTTAAAATCAAAATTCTTGTGCAGAAATTCAATTATCCCAACAGAATGTTGCTGTATATAATCATTGAACAGGTACCTGTGTCCTTTCTCCGAAATGTCTTGTATCGATTTTATTAATTTGCAAGAGTCTTCAACTTCTATAAAATTCTTGTTTTCAAATGTTTTTAATGCTGTTCCAATAGTTAAAAACGAATAATCCTTTCGGTTGTAATACTTTGTCCAAAACATCGAAATACTTGAAAAATCAATTTTCCGTTGTTGATGAACTGATAGCCTAATATAGTTGTGTATTTCGTCACGTAAATCAAAACTACCTAAATGTTTGTTTTTAAGTATGAAATCATTTAGACTTAGGTTTATGTAATCATTTGTACTGCTCTCGTTTCCTAATCCCAAAATATTCTGTTTAGCAGACTTTAAAACACCATAGGAATAATATTCAGGTAATTGGTTTTCAAGAAGAAATTCATTAAGTAGCGCAAAGGAGTTTTTCTTGTTACTAATTTCTGCATTTATAGCTTTATATAACTTTGCATATTTTACGTAATCTAAATTGTGGATGTATATATTAGCCAATATAATAGGCAAATATCTCATTACATCATTTTTTTGCTCGAAAATTTCATTCAATTTATGCTCCGTGATAGGCTTTTCATGCAATGCGAAATACCTCGTTTCTTCTTCAATTTCATCTTCTAACTGCTCAATAAAATGTTCAGTATCGTAATAATCATTACTCGTGGCATTGAAAAGCAATGTTGCATCATTAGTTTTCAAATAGTAAAGCATTGCAAAAAGATATTTTGAACTTGTTATATCTTCCTCTGTGTAATCGTTAAAGAGTAATGCTTTTAGAAATGTATATTGAAATGAATTTATTGTTGAAACATGGTCTTTACTTATCAAGTTGATAATAAGCGATAAATCATAGAAATTGATTGTTTTAAAATCATCAGCTTCAAAATGTTCTAATTCTTCTCGTATTTGAGTATAAAAACTTTGTATAGCTTCAAAATCAACAACACTATGCATTAATTCTTTGAAAGACTGAATTACAGTGAACTTCGATACAATTTTACATTTTTGTTCGAGAGAAAGACTAAAACTGTTGAAACGAGATAAAAATCTTTTCTCAGAAGACATTATTGATATGAAAACCAACTCATTGATTTTGTTTTGTCTTTGCGAAAAATTGATATTTTGTTTTCGTAAATAAGTTGTAAAACTGTCATGAAAAAGCGAAATTCTATTTAATCGGATTTCAAAAAGATATGGATGTTCATCAATAAATTCATATACAAGTTCTGCTAGTTCATCGCCTAATAACATGCTTATTTCTGATTTCATAAAATATGCACGAGAACAAAGAAATAACGAAAGGGAGGATTTTACTTTTGTATTTATTAGTATTTGTTCATAATAGCCATCTAATTCTGTTATTTTATTTAACTCTGGTAAAATAGCAGTCTTTTTAAAATGTTCTGCTACATATTTTACAATAATTGGATAACCATCAGTAATATCAAATATTGAAGTTCTAGTTTTATAATCAGTTATATGAAACAATTCTTCTAAAACTCTCTCTGTTTGGTGTCTATTCCAATTTGTAAGTTGCTGCTTCTTCCAACCTAACTCATTTTCAATTGGTCGGCATAAAACAATAACTTTACAGACTTCTTTTAATCGGTCTATAAATGTAACGAATTGCTTAAATTCTGATGGATTGTAATTCTTGACATGGTCAAGACCATCAATAATTAGTGCATGCTTGTTTCGTTTTATTTGGTTAATTATTTCATTTTCATCTCTGTGGCGAATATCATGGAACAACTTTTTTGAAAGGTCAAATAAGAATTTTTGAAATTTAAGTCTGTCTTCTTTATCGTAGTCTTGTTCATGAAGCCAAAATCTAT
The DNA here is from genome assembly GCA_947492745.1 of uncultured Cyclobacteriaceae bacterium. GTDB lineage: Bacteria > Bacteroidota > Bacteroidia > Cytophagales > Cyclobacteriaceae > Aurantiphycus > Aurantiphycus algarum. Next base: position 3,744 of record CANLOE010000015.1, read on the forward strand.
AAAGTAGATTGTTGGGAAATTTCCCTTGTAAAAATTCGACTAAATGGCTTTTACCTATACCTGGTTTTCCCTCAATATGCAAAATGTTTTCAAATTCAATTATTTCTCTCTCAATATTAATTGTATCAATAAGTTTTGTATTAAAAATATCAATGACAGGCAATTCATTTTTTTGAATTATCCATTTTCTACTATCTAAATAGTTACTGAGAAATTTCTGAATTACAGACTTTCGGAATGGATTTAGCTCGTAAAAACTGGCTAATATTTCATCAATCTCTACTCTGTTAAGTGAAATCAAATACAAATCAGACATTTTAAATGCTGAAAATCCTAATATTTCACAATTTGGCGCAATATCTATCTGATTAAAGAAAATGATATTAGTATTACTTGAAAGTTTATGTGGCTTATTATCTATAAATATTTCATTTTCTATCACATTTAGTTTTTCAAGTTTAACCCCTGAAATGTCTTTTATTTGAATTTGATATGTGTCTTTATTGTTGTTGATTACTAAATCGTCAAATTTGTCATCAGTTTTGGCTTCAATTTGGATAACATCAATTTCACGTTCAATGTCCATTTTTGATAAAAACAGTTCTGTTACGTGATTTTGATATGTGTATCCTATGTATCCGCCTTTACTCATCTGTTTCCAAATTTGGTATGTTCTTGGTCTTTAATTGCACATAACAATTGGATATGTGCAACGTTGCACCTATTTCCTATATATTTTTAACTAATCTAAGGGATTTTTTATGCCTTTAAAAGTACTGATGGCCACATGGGTATAAATTTCTGTTGTTTTACTTGAACTATGCCCCAATAATGCCTGAGCATACCTCAGGTCGACACCTGATTCCAGCAAGTGTGCGGCAAAACTGTGCCTGAGCATATGTGGTGCTGCTTTTTTTATTTGCCCCTGCCTTTTTTGCTGCCTTACTTACAATTTTTTGAACACTTTGTGGGCGAATAGGGCTTACCTTCCGGGGATTCGAACAGATAGTGTTGAGGGCGGTCTTTTTTGCCTTTTCCTTGCCTGATGGTGATGGCCATCCTTTGGCTATCGATGTCCTTGATGGTCAGGTTGATCAACTCCCACTTCCTCAAACCCGCTGAGTATAAAAGTGACAAGATGCATTTATGTTTTAAATTGGCCACATGGTCAATCATGGCCAACACGCTGCCCTTGTCCCAATAGCTGCAGGTACGCCCTGATTTCCTGCTCCGAAATATGCATCAGGTCTTTGATTTCCCTGTAATGATTGAGGAAGCCCTCGAAACAGTTCACGCAAACCTTGGCAGTATTATACTCAGGAAAAAGTGAAATGGGAAATTCGGGGTCGGGCAAAAAGGGGAAAAATTCTGCATTGGTAAAATTACATTAGTGGATTGTACATTAGGGTCGTTCCGGACGGAACAGTACTTTCGCAATGATCTTCAATCTGTCCTGGAACAATTGCGTTTGTGTATAAATATATTTGCGGGATATTCAAGAGCACAATGGAATCACCGCAGCTTAAGCATCGATACACTGGCAAGTTCTATACGAATGACCTACTCACCGGAACTTTTTGGGCGAACAGAACTATTTGCGAGCCTGAAAAATTGGGCAGACTTTAACAATACCGTTCTATTTAATCAATAGCCCTTATTGACAGAGGAACCTATGGCAGAAACCTATCCAATAGAAGAAATCCGATATAAGGTAGAAATCCCCACCTTCGGAAACCGTAAGCGGTCTTTGGGAAAGTATTGTCCCCATTGGGAAGACTTATTGCTACTTTGATAGCATAACGACCAAAAGATACTATACCACATGCGTTTTCAGATCATATTCTCACTTCTGCCAGAAGATAACCGACTACCTATAGGTTATCAGTATTATATCAGTAGCTGGATTTACAGTCGTATCAAAGCTTCCGATGAAAACTACGCCCGTTTTCTCCACGACGAAGGATTTGGTGAAGGGCCTCATAAATTCAAGCTCTTCAATTTTGGCCCTTTGGACCTAAGACCCTATCGGGCAGACTGGGACAGTGGTCATTTCGAACTTCTGGGACAGGAAATCAGGCTTACGGTCAGTTTTTCACTTTCGGAAATGGCCCAACACTTTGTGAAGGGGGTATATGAAGAGGATACCTTTTTCATCGGCACACCGGATAGGAACATCGCCCTGAAAGTAAGCGAAATCCGACTGCTCCCACAGCCGGAATACCAAGGGACCATGAGCTATCGGACCGTGGCCCCCTGTTGTATCAGCCGCCCGGCGCGCGGTACGGAATCCTATGGGCAGTACCTTCCTCCAAGCGATGCGGAGTTCGTGCCAAGACTGATCAAAAACCTGAAGAAGAGATACCTTGCTGCACAGTGCATCCCCAGTGGCGAAGATTTCGATGGCGAAGACGAGAACATAGAGGTGGATATCCAGCTCTTGGGGAAAGTACCCAAATCCAAGCTGATCGAAATCAGGACAGATGCTTCAAAGTCGATAAAGGTGCGGGGCTGGCAATTCGACTGTAAAGTAATCGCAGCAGTGGAGATACAACAGTTCATATGGAGGGCCGGGCTAGGGGAGAAAGGGAGCATGGGTTTCGGTATGGTCGAAGTCCTGCACTAGGTACTGCCACTACATCGCGTGCCGATACCCCTTATGGAAATGAATGCAGGTAGGCAGATAGTACATCCTGCACCATGACTTTATCTCACTCCAACTATACCACAACTCCATGAAATACCACATTGTCAGCTATACAGGTCCCTTTGGTTTCATCAAACCTTGGACGGCCGTGAGGGACAGCGAGACCTTCAGTCAACAGTTCCTGACCCCCTCTATCGTAGAGGGTATTGAAAAGAAGCAATTTCCTGAACTACTGAAAACAAAGGGCATCCGGAAGATCGTAGGGCATCGTTTGGCCTATGATCAGGTATCGGGACAGCAGGAAGTCATACAGACAAGAGGTTGGAACAGCACCCGCAAAGGCCCGAACTTCCTTTTTGACCGCCCCAAGGCCATTTTGATTCGTGGTATACTGCTCAACCCGGTGCTGCACCTTGCCTACACCTCCGAAGAGGATGCTTCGATAGCTTTCGGGCAACACCTCTGCCTGTGCAGAAATGAGGATATCCTACTGCCACGGGAAACCATCGCGACCACCAAAGATGCCTTTGAAAACGACGAAATGCTTTTTCCCGGTTATGAACTGGTCTTTGAAAAGAACGAAAAATCCTTTCTTGTCGGTTATCATCGGCTGACCGGGGAGGCCATGTACGGCTATATCAGAGTGGTGGGCCAACCTGTAACCGCTTACTGATGGAAACCCTTTTCGCTAAATCGGCCCCCGAATGGACCCCTTTGAAGGAGCATCTGATACAAGTGGCCAGTGCTGCCACAGCATTTGCCGACTATTTGAAGATGGACCGCGAAATCGCCCATAACGGTGCACTGCTCCATGATATCGGCAAGGCCCACCCCCGTTTTCAGCAGCGGTTGAGAGGGAAAGACAACAGTGGTATCGTATTCCGCCATGAGATCAGCTCCCTGCTGTTCCTATCGGTTTTCCCCGAAGAGCAGCGCGGCCCATTACTGGAAACGGTCGTGGGCCATCATAAATCCGTTCGTAATGACGCGGGTGATAAAGGACTGCTCGACCTGGAGGAAGGTTATGACTATCAGGATTTCCATATCGGTGATTGGGATGCCTGGAGTCCGGCAGCCTTTGCGCTGTTCCATGAACTGGGTGTACCCTCTGTTGCCCCGTTTGACAAAACGGTGGCAGGGAAAAATCTGGTGTGGGCCGTCCGTTATTGTAGGAAAAAGGTCAGGGAGCGGGGCTATTCGGAGTGGCGCGGGCTGCTGATGGGTGCCGACCATTTTGCATCGGCTCTCATCGGTAGGACAGAAAGCCAGCTGGAGAGGGCGTTCAGAAAGCCCGACCTCGGTTTCTACGACCGTCGGCACGAACTGTACCCATTGTCCTACAGGGCGGCTAGCTCTTCGAAGAGGCACAGTCTGGTAGTGGCCTGCACGGGAGCGGGAAAGACGGATTTCCTCTTTCGCCGGACACGGGGCAGGGTATTCTACACATTGCCCTTTCAGGCCTCCATCAATGCGATGTACCATCGTGTCAGCAGAGACCTGGAAAAGAGCAATCCCGGTCTGGACATTCGGGTACTGCATGCCTCTTCCAGTGTGGTCAGGCGAAAGAAAGAAGCGGAAGAAGCCGTACTACAGCCCCTGTTCGGTTCCTCCATAAAGATACTGACCCCGCACCAGCTGGCGGCCATCGCTTTCGGGCTGAAAGGCTATGAGGCATTGCTGCTCGACCTCAAAGGTTGCGATATCATATTGGACGAGATCCATACCTATTCGGGTATATCCCAGGCCATAGTGCTGAAACTGGTCCAGGTACTACAGTCCCTCCACTGCCGAATACACATCGGCACGGCCACCATGCCCTCCGAGCTCTACCGCAGGATCCTGGACCTGCTGGGTCGGGAAAGTATACTGGAGGTAAAACTTTCGGATGAGGAAATGGACGGCTTCGATCGTCATCGTGTACATAAACTCGCCTCGTTCGAGGAAGCCTATCCGCTCATCGATGAAGCTATGGACGGTGGGGAAAAGGTGCTACTGGTCTGTAACCGTGTGGCGAAGGCACAGGAAATCCATCGTTCAATGCGGGAGCGATATCCCCACATCGATATACTGTTGCTGCACAGCCGCTTCAAGCGCGGGGATAGAAATGAAAAGGAAAAAGAACTCCTAGGGCTGGACGTACAGGGTCGGCCCTTGGGCCGGTACAATACGGGCGATGGAGCCTGTATTGTCGTATCGACACAGATTGTGGAAGTGAGCTTGGACATCAGCTTTGACAGGATGGTCACCGAATGCGCGCCGATAGATGCTTTGGTACAGCGTTTTGGCCGTATCAACCGCAAACGTTCGCAGGATAGGCCCAAAGAGCTCCGCCCCGTCCATGTCATAGCCCCGCCCAGCTGCGAAAAGGAGGCCTTGCCCTATGACCTGGAGGTACTGAACAGGTCCTTTGCAGTACTGCCCGATGGGAACGTACTGAGGGAAAGAGATCTTCAGGAGTACATCGACACTGTATTTCCGAGTATTGATTTTATGAAGATAGAGGAGCATTCCGTATTCAAATCGGATGGCAGTATCCGCATCGATAAACTGACCCACCGCAGCAGATCCATACTGTTCGAGCTACTGGATATCGACTCGGTAGTCTGTATCACGGAGAGCGATGAGGCGCGCTATGCGGAATCCCATTTCGAAGATCGGCTCAACCTGGAGATTCCCGTACGGTACTTCAGTGTGCGGGAAATGCGGCAATCCGATAAGGGACATCGCCCTTTCATCATACCCGACGGAGCCTACAGCAGGATACTGGGCCTAGAGATAGGCCTCATCGACAAATCGAAGTTTGACACTAATCTACAGTTCTTATGATCACATCCGTTATTGGAAGAACCTTTCTGACCGCATATAATGAAAAGTACGACAAAAACCTTTCGGCAAAAGCGTTTTTCGAAGAAGAATACTGGCCACTCTTTTACAATGCACCCAAGTACTTACAGTGGGTGACGAACTCTCCCTTTGTACAGATGAAGCGGGGACAAAAGGCCCACCTGCTCAGCGAAACCGAAAGACTCGGAAAATTGGAGGCCCTCTACGAAAAAGTAGATGAAGAAATTCCCGATGCCAGTTTTGCGCTGGGTTTTCCGGCTTCCGAAACAAAAGGATATGCGAGTACTTCGGGTCTGGTAAGTGATATGGATATCCCCACGGAAGAAGAAGATGTGTACCTCTCCTGGATGGGCAGCGGTCTGGGCATAGGCGTGGCGGGTGGCTTTACCATCCTCTTCGATGACCCTTATATAACACTACGGACTTTTGAGGGCTGGAAAGTCTATCGGCAGTACCTCAACGATCCCAGTCTGGAAAGGATGCGGGGCAACCAGATCAATACCTGGAACGGCCAGTGGCTTACCTATGACATGGACCCCTATCGGTTTCGGGAGGACTTTGATTTTGCCACGCTAGTGGAGGAGGGGTTTTTCAAAGTGGACAGCACTACGGTAGAAGCGCTCACCCTGAACTGGTCGCAGCTGTTTTTCAGCCTTTCCCGGCAGTTTCCCGAGACCGAGATGATGGGCTATGTCTATGGCTTCGGACAGACGAACAAGACCATAGGCTTCATCCCTTTTCAGTTCCGGTCGGGCAGTACGCTCAAGGAGGTATACCGAAAGCTCATCGACAAAGAGATGTTCGGGGACTTTAAAGTGGATAAGCAGGATTTCGAGCGGCTCTTTGGCATACATATCAAAAGGGCCTGTGAGCTGGGAAGCATCGGCCTTCCCGCACTCCGCCCCCATAACCTGACCAAATACATGAGGGACAAAAAGAACCTTTCCTTCAACAAAGAAGAAGACATCATCCATTATCAAGCATACAAAACCTGGTTAATAGCTATGTTATCAAAAAACAAAGAAGAAATCATCGATTACACCATGGCCCTGGCCAAGGTCATACAACGTTACCGGGCCGGTGCCAGAAAGACGGACCGCAAAAACCTGATAGAGAAGGAACTCTTTGCCTCGGTCAGTAAAAGGGGCTTCATCGAAGCTTTGGAGCAAATGGTCAAAGACCTTGACGGGGAAGACCTGCCGGCCATCAAACAGCTAAAGGACGAAGTACATCTCATGACCAATGAAGAGTACGGGTACTTCTGTACCCTACTGAAATTCGATTATGCCTTTGTGGAAAAACAGGCATAAGTAAATACGCTCTCCAAAGTTTATCATGGATATAATATCCGCACACTCATTCAAAACCCTAAAATTACTCCAATATGAATACTATCTATCTGAGAACCCTCAAAAGGGCAGAGCATACGGTCTTCAATGTATCCGATGGGCAGAAGTACTACTACGACAACCAGTTCGGCAAGAGGATACCCTTCTCCAGTGGCCAGCAGGTGAAACGTTCCCTCATCGATAGCCTTTGCGAGGCCATCGACCAGACCCCATCCCCGACGACCTTCCTGTTCGATGTCAATAAGCAAAAGGAACTCAAGGAAGGGGAGGTCTATGCTACCTGTGACCCATCCTATGCCGATCAATTGTTCGGCGGCTGGATGAAAGCGGCCAAAGGCGGGAAGGACCGGACGCTGAAGCGAAGGAGTCCCCTGTCCATCTCCGCCATGCGCGCACTGCACCCACTTTTGGCCGGTCTGGATTCGGAGAATGCTTCCTTCGACCGCAGTGACCGGTCCAATAACAGGGTCATCATCCGGGATGAAAATGGAAACGCACTCGACGAGGATGAGATTGCGGCACTCCTTCAAGGGAAAGACAGGAGTATCAGCAGAAAGTGGATACCCGACAATAGGAGGACCACGGGGCTGTTCGTGCTGGATATCGCCATCGACCTTAGAAGGCTCTTTTCGGTGAGCCTGAATTCCTTTGAACCCGAAATGGCCGATAGCACTATCGAAAAGCTGAAAGAGGAAGGATGGATACCCTCTGAAAATGTGTTCGGCCCCAGTCTGGTCGCTCCCGAGCCCTTGCGCAAGGAATGGATAACAGGACTGGCCCATGCGCTCATTCACTGGCGCATAACTTCCAACCAGTCACGTACCTTCAGCCTCATGGATACCCTGGCCATCGCCATCAGCGACAATGCCAACCGTATTGCCGGAAGTATACGTGCAAAACTCTCCGAGGAGGATTCCAGAAAGGCCGACCCCATCATCGATGAAAATCTGAAAGGAGTGGAGACCTTCATCACCCTACAGGCAGGAGGCTTTATCCACACCAAGGGAGAAGTTGCCGATGCGCTGGAAAAGGCCGAGCAGCACCTTATTGAGCTCATGAGTGCCTACGATTACGAACAGCAAAAGGTCCCGGTGACGGGGTGACGATACCGATTGCAGGGTCCTGTCCAAGTAATGGATATGATTCGTACCAACTCCGAAAGGGAAATCACCTGTCCCTACATAGGTTGGAAAATCATTGATCTTCCAGAAGATCAAAGGGCCAAATGGATGTTTGGTCCTTTACCTTAATATTCTAATGGGATATTGTGTTGTAAATAATTGATTTTAACCCAAATTGATTAATAGGATTTTGTGGTGAGGGCATAATTTCAATAGAATCAGTTGTTTAGGAAAGGAGGCTTAGTGCATCACTAAGGTGACGAGCCTGCGCAGCGTAAAACAGCTGATTTTGAAGCAATTTATGCTCGTAATAGGAAGACTATTGATCAATTTGGGTTAAAAAAGCATAGAACTAAATATGGAACAAGAACACATAGAAGAGATTAAAGAAGAGATAAACGACTCATACTCAAATGACGATTTATACAACATTAATTCTTGGGGTGCTGACTTATCCTTTAGAGAATTAATTACAATGTATGATGAGGACGAACTCTTAAAACCTGAACTTCAAAGATATTATGTCTGGGACAAACCTGAGGCAAGTCGATTTATTGAATCCATTCTTTTGGGACTTCCAGTACCAAGTATTTTTTTGGCGAATACTAAAGATGATAAGAAGCTAATTATTGATGGCTATCAAAGAATTATGACTGTATTCGACTATGTAAAAAAAGGGGTTTGGCGAAAAGATGGAAAAACCTTCAAACTATCGAACACAGATAAAATTAATGAACGCTACAGAGGTAAGGCATACTCTGAATTACCAGAACAAGACCAAAGGCGTATAAGAAGTACTACAATACACGCTATAGTATTTGAGCAAAAAGCTCCCAATGACAATGACACAAGTTTGTATCAAGTCTTTGAACGAATAAATACAGGAGGAAGAGCATTAATGCCTCAAGAGATAAGAAACTGTGTGAATCAAGGTGGCTTTAATGATTTACTATTTGAACTAAATGAGAACTCTAATTGGAGAACTCTTTTTGGAAAAAATGAGGTTGATCCAAGAATGAGAGATATGGAATTTATTCTGAGGTTTCTTGCCATAGATACTGACTTCGTTAAGAAAAATGAATCGTATAATATTTCATTGAAAAAGTATCTAAATGAGTTTATGGGTAATAATAAATCGCAAAATCCAGAAATAATTGAAGAGCGCGGAAATAAATTCAATTATGTGATGCAGTTCATTATTGAAAACATTGGTGAAAACGCATTTTACAACATAACAGGAGGAGACGACACCAAAATCAGAAAAAGATTCTATCCAACAATTTTTGATTCAATTTGTCCCGCAGTTGCCATTGCCTACAGGCATTTTGGAGATGACATTCCTACGGAAAACTTGGAGGTAAAAAGACTAGCACTTCTTAAGGATGAGACATACAGGACTTACATTTCTGAAGGTACAATGCAAATCGCTCACATTCATGGACGAATTAACAAGGCTTTAAAATATTTATTCGGGATAAGCTATGAATAACAGTAACGCGCAACAAAGTATTGATGTATGCACTGATGAACTTCAAAGAATATTTCATTTAATTGAAGGACTTGGACGTACGTCTCCTATCGTTCCATTTTTAACGAACTACTCTATTGTAAGAGCATGTGGGACAATTGAATTCAGTTTTAAAACAATTATTTCCGATTTGCATTCTGGACATTCTCCACAAGTACAGAACTATGTTGACAATACAATAAGAAACAGTTCTATGAATCCAAGCAGGGACAATATCTGCAAAACGTTGAAGAGGTTTGACGAAGATTGGAATAGAGCGTTTAAACATAAGTTTAATGAACATGAGCATTCCGAAAGACTAAAAGACTCTATTGATTCACTTAATAATGCAAGGAACTCGTTTGCACATGGAGACTCGCCTTCCTCCTCTTTTGAGGATATTAGAAGCTATTTCACCGACTGTGTATTAATTATGAACATGCTGGATGAAGTAGTAAATGAATAAAATCTGTACCCTACAAAACCTATAAGCAATAGTGTCCTATAGAGCTGGTGTGTGGGTCCTCCTACTTTGCTCCAACTCAGACCAAAGTCATCATACTCGTATACACCATCCCTTCGGGGCGATAGCCCATACAGCTTTCCATCGGCCCAGACCCAATCGGCACCTGACCCCCCGATTTTGGACCAGTTATTTGGAGAACCATTGTAGCGGAAAATACTGCTCTTGTTGGGGCTTACACCAAAAATATTACCGACGGTTGTCCTGAGTATATCTGTAGTGTTTACCCGATTATCCCCTCCGATACGGGAGGTTTCGGAAATTGCTCGAATGTCAATATTTTCCTTTTCGCATGAGATAAGCCCAAATAGGAGCAGGAAGTGTGATAAGACTACTGTTAGTTGTTTCATCGTTATGGGATTTTTTTCTAAAAATGAACTGACTCATATTATACTCAAACGCAATTGTGTTGGGACAGATCGAAGATCATTGCATAAGCACTGTTCCGCCCGGAACGACCCTAATGTACAATCCACTAATGACTGTTCTACCATTGCAGGATCTTCCCTTGGTTTGCCAAACCCCGGATTTCCCATTTCACTTTTTCCTGAGTATAAATATCATATACCCAATGTATTCTATGGGTTTGATGAACTTTGGAACAAAGTTTTCGATCTTCCATTATCCGAAGAAGAGTGATTCTATAAGATACCCTATTTGAAGGAAATAAGCGAAAAGGCCATATTATTATATATTGATCTGCTTTTTCCCAATTGGAATTGGAACCTGTGATATGGATGTCCATGAAGGTATAGAGAATTGTTTTGATCTGACTTTCAGTTATTTGTCGATGTACATCTATTAATGTAAACTTAACTTTGAAATCCGAAATTTTTTTCGGACCAATCCTCGGTACGCACAACCCAGGGCGAATAATCATGGTTCAAAAAGTCGGGCCAAACCCCACAACGAAAAAGTCCATCATGGGGTTATCTGTTCGATTTCGATCGTTCGGAAGCGAAATTATGGACAGTTTTCAGACAATCTTTAGTCTGCAAGCCGAGTAAACCCTCATTTTTTGGCCTTTTGGGATGATTTTCGTTTCTGGCATGGCCTTGGTATTAAGGAAGACAACACATTTTCAGAACTTCTTCGAATCAAAATTATAAAAACATGAAAAAATTCGCAGCAATCCAGAAATTCGCTTTAGTAGCTCTTCTAGCAATGATTTTTGTCGGTGGTCCTTCACTTTCCTATGCAGGTAATCAGGACAAAGTATTGAAAAAAATCAGACAACAAGTAGAGAATGCAGGGCCCGACGACTGGGAAACATTGGCCATGGCTGCTAAAAAGTGTATCCGAAAGAAAATCAATATGGAGGAGGCGCATGAGTGGCTGGACCGCTCGATAGCTATCAAAAAGAGTTCCATGAACCTGGAAATTATGGGCGACTATTACCTGAAGAACAAGTTGCCCAGAAAAGCTGTGATATATTATCTGGAAAGTAAAAAGGTAGGAATGGAAACCAATAAAGATTTTGATTACTATCACTTAGAGGAAAAAATCGCACAGGCAAGTGACTTACGCACATCACTGGGCTGATTTGCTCATGTCTATTCCGGTAAGCTGCTCTGGAGCAGCTTTTCCGGTAAGCGGCCGAAGGTACAAGGGAGACGATTGAGCCCTATTTCGGTCAGTTGTCTTTGTCCTTACTTCTATATAGGTTCCTACAGGCATGACGATCGACTTTTCCTGTAGGAGTTTCCGGAAAGGACTCTAAGGTGCCGATGTGCTTGGGCCTTTCATAGCCATCGACGCTATCTTCCATCTTTTTCATGAGCCTGTTCAGGATGCCGTTCTTTTCAGCACTGCTATCACATTCCAATAACAACACCACTTGCTCTCCGAGGCGTTCATCGGGCAGGCTCATGATAATAAAACGATAGTTGAATGACAATGATACCAATATCCGTGCTACTTGCCTTTCCAGTTTTTCGATCTGTATTTTTACTCCTCCCGAATTGATGACATTGTCCGCACGCCCAAGCCATTCGAAGCGATGCGTATCGATCAGGTGCACACAATCATTGGTTGTGAGGCTACGGCCTTGGGTCAGGACGGATTTGATGGTCAGGCACTGACGTTCGTCCGTTCCTATTGTCACCTCATCAAAAACTTGGTAATAATTACTTCTTTGTGGACCATTCAACCGCTTTAATGCTATGTGTGATACCGTTTCGGTCATGCCATAAGTACTATAAACGGGAGCTTTTATCTCTTGAAGCGCCTCCTCCAGTTGTAGGGATACGGGGGCACCACCTACGATAATGGCTTTGGCCCCATGAAGCAACCGGAGCTGTTCACTTCGGGCCCCGTCAAGTATTGTTTGCAACTGCAAAGGCACAAAGGCCATAAAATCGATAGGATCGATGTCCTCTACCGCCTCAAGGGGATTGGAAGACGGCGTAACGATGATAGGCTTCATACCCAAGGTCAGCGAACGGGCGAGCATCATTGTACCCGCGATATAGGCCGTGTTCAAACAGGTCAGCGCTACATCTGTCGAGTTCAGGGCGAGGGCATTGGCCGTTAGCCGAACACTGTGCAGTAGTTGTGACCGCTGTAGCAGGATGCTTTTCGGGCTTCCCGTAGAGCCTGAGGTGAAGCGTTCGAAGCGCTCTTCTCCCTGTAGCCACTCCTCGCAGAAAGACAGGGAGGACTTTTCAAATTCGCTCCATTGATACATATCCTGCCACTGACCTAGTTTTATGGTGTCGAATTCGACGCTAAGGCCATTGATGATAAGACTATTGTTCCTGTTCTGCTTCATTGCAATGCTCGAAATTGAGCTTTGAATTTTTTGAGAACAGTAGCATTTTCCATACTATCACTTTCTATTTCCAGGATTTTGGACTTGGGAGAGGAAGCATCGGTATCAAAAAATGATTTCAGACTTTCCGTCAATTCGCTTTGGGCATTACAGTAGCTATACTCCATCCCGAAATCACTGGCTGTGGATCGGGCCGAAAGTGGCTGATGTGTTTCGAAGTATTCGTCGAACTCGGGCAGTTCCTCGGGGCCTTTGATCATTCTGAAAATACCGCCCCCATGATTGTTGAACACAATAACTCTCAAGTTCGAAGGGACATAGGCATGCCAAAAGGCGTTTCTATCATAGAAAAAAGCCATGTCACCCGTCAGTAGGACTACGGTTTTTTCCGTTTTCAGCGCGGCACCCAATGCGGTACTAGTACTGCCATCGATACCGCTCGTACCCCTGTTCGCAAAAACTTCGATTGTATTCGGAGCGACTAGTCCCAGAAAGTTGGCATACCTGACACTCATACTATTGGCCAGATGGAGCTGAGTCCCACAAGGTAGTGCAGATAATACCGTATGAAAAGCGGCAAATTCACCTTTGGCGGATTTCTCAAAAAAATGACCTATATATTTTTTGACATTCAAGTCTTGGTTTTTCCAGTTTTGGAGGAAGTCGTTCTTTCTTGCGTTGGATGCCCCTGTGGGCTTTACACTTTTTAGCAATCGCTCAAAGAAGGATACCGGAGAGCAGGTAATGTGTCGGGTCAAGGCCTTAAAGGTATCCGGTATAGGTCCGGGGGTAGATTGTAAATGCCAGTGTGCCTTGGGGGGAAAACGACGTAGTACCAACTTGAGGTTCTTGGAAATAAACGACTTACCAAAGGTAATGAGTAGGTCAGGGCCCAAGCGCTCGGATAGATGTTCGTTTCCAGGGTCGAGAAATACATCCTGATACTGGATACTTCCTTCGACATTTTGCAGGTTGGAGATGATGTCTCCCACGACAGGGATACTGTGCTTTTCCTGTACCTGGAGCAGTAAGGCCATCAAAGTTTCATCTTTTGGCTGTTGACCGCCTATGATCAGTCTGTTCGGATACTCGCCCCATTCCACCATCAGTGATTTCCATTGCGTATCGGATATCTGAGGGTCAGAATGGGTTTGTTCTATGATTTTTATGGAGTCGTTGAAGCGTATTCGCTGCTTATTGCTATCGGGATAAAAGGGCTCTCGGATAGGCACATTGATATGTACAGGCCCCTGTGGTAAGGTACTGCTCAGGTTGATGGCTTCTGAGATGATGCGCTGAGCATGCCATAGTGCATCGGGGTGTTCGGTATCTACAGGGACTTCATAGCTTTTTTTGACATGTTGTCCGTACAACTGCCCTTGTACGATGGTCTGTCCGTCCATCTGATGAAGCCACTCTGCCGGACGGTCCGCTGTGAAGATAATCAAGGGGACTTGTTGGAAAAAAGCTTCGGCAATGGCCGGAGCGTAGTTATAGGCAGCAGAGCCTGAAGTGCAGACCAGCACACTCGGTTTTCGGGATTGCAGCGCCATGCCCAGCGCAATGAACGCTGCGGACCTTTCATCACCTATAGAGCGTGTCCTTATATCGGGATGCCTCGCAAAGGCAATGATCATGGGCGCACAACGTGAACCCGGCGAGAGTACGGCTTCTTCTATACCTTTTTTGGCACAGATGGAAGCAAAGTCAAGAATAATTCTAGGTATCAAATATTACTGGTTTGAGGTGATGACATTGAGCAAGGTGTTGCATTTCATTTCAGTTTCCAGCCATTCCTTCTCGGGTAGGGAGTCCTCCGTTATCCCTGCTCCGGCATACAATAGTGCACCGTCCTTTCGTAATTGCATACACCTTAGGTTAACAAATAGGGAAGTATTATTATTGATATTGACAGGCCCGAGGAAACCACTGAAAAAACTACGACGATGTTTTTCATTATATAAAAGAAAGTCAAGACTCTCTTCTTTTGGCATGCCACATACTGCTGAAGTGGGATGCAGTAAGTCGAGCATTACACCTCCCAAAAGAGGGAAGTTGGTTTGTTTCATGTCTACACTGAAAACGGTTTTCAGATGTATCAAATTACCCGCAATGGTTGTTTTCGGACCTAGTTCATCAAATTCCCGTAAACGTATCTTTTTAAAACAATTGATGATATAGCGACTGACCAATGCCTGTTCCTCGATTTCCTTCTGTGTCCAGGCGACCTGTTTCAGCGAGGTGCCGGAGTGGAACTTTTGTGTACCGGCCAAGGCCACTGTTTCGAAATAGTGCTGATCATGGACATTGATCAGTACCTCGGGACTGGCACCTATCCATGTACCTATGCCCGGAATACTCACCAAAGAGATGAAGGCATTTGGGTAGGCGAGGCACAATTGATCGAACTGGTCGATGCAGTCAAAATCCTCCGATAGGCCAATGGACTTGGTACGAGAGGCGACTACTTTTTGAAATCGTCCTGACTTTATCTCCTCTAGACTCAGGTCTACCAGTTTGATGAAATCTTCTTTCTCAGTGCCTTTTTCGGAACCTTCGGAAGCATAATAGGGAGTGGTCGGGAAGTACTCTTCGCTGTAACGGATGACATCATCAAAAAAGCGCTGTTCCTGTTCTTCTGACCTATTCTCTTTTTCAGGGGATAATTTAACCTCGCCAACGACTTCGCTATAATAGAGGTCGGCATGAATGAATATCTTTTTTTTACTTTCTTCGAAAGCAGCAAAAAGAAAGCCTTCTCCAAGTTCTTCCAAGGCTAATTCACTTGTTCTTAGTCCTTCGAAATCAATAATCAAATGCTTTCCCTTTTCTTTCGGAGGCCTCCACAGTGCTATGGCCGACTCATTGGCCCAAGCAGCACTGGCCAATGCATGGAGAGTATTGGCCTGTACGGTAGATGAGGGTATTGGAAACGAATGATCTTCCTCCGCAGTCACTTTCATACTTTACATTTACTCAATACGATTATTTCAAATCTACATCGCCAAGAACTAATGGAGATTTGTTATCGATTACGTTATTATTAAATTCAACTATTATCCTTGATGCACTTTAGGTATCAGAACGCTTATTATTTGGCTTAAAAGAACAACCACCTTATACAAACCTAGCTTTTAAAATCGCCTATCTTCCTGTTCATTATGCTTTACTCTGTGTTGACAATCCTCGGGATAGCGCTGCTATCCCTGCGGTTCTCGCCTTGATGGATACTAAAGTGACCCGCGGAATCTTATACGACAGTTGAAAACCCAAATTTATATTACTGATTTCATACGGCTCAAAACTACAATGGATTTCTCGACCTAAAGGTGACGAACACCACTATAATCAAAACAAACAGAACCGGAGACTGTTTTGGAATCCTATTTAATTTATGATATCACTTATCTTGAGTAGGACCGAACGTGAATATAATGTCCTCGGGACTGTAGTGAACACGATGGAAGAAGCAAAAACTTGAAATGGATGCCATTCATGTGAATTCCATATATCCTTTGAAAATCAATAAGTACGCATGAAATAAAAGATACCTACTAAAAGTAGTTCCTTACTCCTTTTTTTTCAGCACTGCTATGGTGATTCTGCTGATACATACCAATTCTCCCTGTTCATTATCAATACGGATTTGCCATACTTGTGTTTTCTTTCCGAGATGCACTGCGGTCACCTTTCCATGTACGAAACCACTTCGGGCACTTTTGATATGGTTGGCATTAATCTCCTGACCCACACAAAAGTAGTGATTGTTATCGACAACACAATTGGCAGCTACACTGCCCAGCGTTTCGGCCAATACGACCGATGCTCCTCCATGTAACAACCCGAAAGGCTGATGTGTTCGATGGTCTACAGGCATTTTTGCACAGAGGTAATCAGAACCTATTTCTGTAAACTCGATGGAGAGGTGTTCTACCATGCATCCTTCGCACATTGTATTAATACTTTGTAACGTAACGTCTTTATCAAACATATTTATGAAAAAAAAATGATACTTTAGCGGGCTAAAAATAAAGGAAAATTGCAAAGCAAAAAAATTTACATTGTCCGACATGGACAAACGGACTATAATCTAAATGGAATCGTACAGGGAAGTGGTATCGATTCCTCACTGAACGAAACGGGTAGGGCACAGGCAGAAGCCTTTTATCAGGCTTATAAGGGGGTTCCCTTTGATCGGGTATATACCTCTGACCTGAAGCGTACCCATCAGTCGGTGAAAAGGTTTTTGGAAGACGGCTTCCCGACGACGGCGCTGTCAGGGTTGAACGAAATCAACTGGGGTACCCGCGAAGGCATAAAGATAACTCCCGAAGATGACGTCTATTATCATCAAGTAATCCAGTCCTGGAGAGATGGCAATACGGATTTGAGAATAGAGGGAGGTGAGAGTCCGGAAGATGTACAGACAAGGCAAAAGGTGGCACTTGACCATATTCTGGCCCAAAAAGAGGAAGATACTATTCTGGTCTGCATGCATGGCAGAGCCATTAGGATTTTTCTATGCCTACTGCTCAATAAACCGTTGAAGACCATGGACAGTTTTGAACATACCAATCTATGTCTCTACTTGGTCACATATACAGGGTCTATGTTTAATATAGAAAGCTTCAATGATACCCGTCATCTTAATGGTAAAATTTGATTTTTGAAGAAAATACTCTGGAGGGCACTTCTTTTTTTAAAGTGTCCTGCTTTGATGTGCAGATGAGCTGGTAAAGGATATGATTTGAGTGTATATTATTGAAAATCAGTTTTTTGTGATTCTATTTGAGAAGATGCATATACTGCCATCCCTTAAAATCCATGTGATCGAGCGTAGTATGCTCGGCTCGCAGGGTTCATGTGATTTGCTATATTTGGCAATTATGTATATTATTACCTAAAAATGGGCATGAATTGCATTTTAGACTAGGCTTTCATCATTTTTTTTGCCATACTTTTTTATAACTGCCCTCAAATCTATGATACCTGAAAGAAATAAAAGAATCAAGCAGATTCTTAAGGAAAAGAAGGTGACACAACATGAACTTGCCGGTTACATCGGAGTAAAACAGGCCACTGTGAATGCACAGATTAACAGTGACCGGGAAATCGACTCTATACGTACGGTCGATGCTGTTGTATACCTGACAGGTTGCAGTCGGGAATGGTTGATGTACGGTGACGGCGAAAAAGACAATCTGCTCCGTGAACCGGAAGGCCTGTACGGAATAGAGGCCAAATCTCCGGCACTGATCAGTCTGGTCAATGATGCCAAAGATAAACTGATGGTTATCAGAAAAGCCTTAGAGGAGCGTGAAAACATAAACGACCTCAACGAAGTAATCAAGATAATACTGCATATCGGCAAGGAAAACGAAGCCCTAAAAGAGAAAATCATTACGATGTACGAGAAGTTGGAGAAAGAGCGGGCTAAAAGTGAACTGATCTGATGACTTCGGCCATCCCGATAGTTTGACCCGCTAGAATGCTGTTCAGTCGAATTGTAGTCTCCAGATTTGCAATGCGGTTTTTGCCAATTGTTTTTGACGTTCATTGATACTATGTTCGTTCCATTCGTCATAGTTCAGGGCTATATCTCGAGTGATGCCAAAGCTACTCGCGGCATAGGCCTCTTTTTTTCGTGAATACTCCACGGCTCCCAAGTCTCTATTGGTATTGACTCCGAGTAATGTTAGGTTTCCTAAGCGAAATACAGTGCGTTCCACTTCTTCATCGCTAAAATGCTCCCATCCGCTACTTGGGTTTTCCGGCAATATGTGCTCTACGGTGGAGGAGCTGCCAAATGGGTTGATATGGCTGCTGTGTAGGTGGTTCTCTATTCTCGTCAATAGATATTTCACTATTTTCTGGTTCTTGGAGGTTCTTTTGAAGGATTTGTTGGAAAAGGATGTCTCGAAAGCAGTATCAAGAGGGTAAATGTTTCTGAGCCAGTCCAAGCTGAACCTGGATTCTTTGGTAATCCTCAAAGCGGCAGCCGTATAGATCAAGTCCTGTTCATTCGGATTCAGTCCTCCGATACTATTGTACCGAAAAGAGATAATACTACAGGCTTTCAATACTTTTTTGAAAATAGTTTCGTCCAGTATTCTAAAGGCCGCCAATAACATCGAGAAAGGCTGTCTTACCTGAAACAAATTCAGTTCATGGAGAATAGTCACTGATTTCTTTTTTTCCGTTCCATAGCTCATCATCAGGGTTACGCAGCGCGATGTAGATGTCCGAGTCATCATCCAAAGCACGTAGAAGCGAAAAAGCACCTTCTTTAGAATGGATACTTTTCCGTATTTCCTTGAAGAGATTACTTTTTCTGACACTGCCGTAGCGACTGTTCCAGAAGGTTTTGAGAAACCCGGGAAATTTTTCACTTCCCAACTTACCTATGACCCTGCTCCATAACGATTCCATTTCTTGGATTTCTGAAGAGTGCGCACCAGTACTGTCCACCACGGAAAACAGGTAGTTTTTCAATAAATCCGCAGAGGACAGTTGAACCCCTCTGGCATTCAGTGTTTCGAATACCTTGAAGGCATTGATTTCATCACTGACGGTGATGACCGTAAAGAACATTTTATCAACGATAAGATCGACCAGTCGAGCTAGGGATTCTCCCGTTTGGTAGTCGGCTTTTGTTTTGTCCCCAAACCATAAGAAGCATTTTTTCAACAATTTCTCAGAGGCGTTCAAGCCTCTACCCGGAAGTGTTCCTATGGGGACCAGTTTTTGACGATAGAAATCGTCGTTGTTTCTATTGAGTTTGATTTTATTTCTGGGAACAAGGGACACCGGATCCAAATATCCGATATAACTGTTCCTCAATGTGCTAGAGCGTATGGCATTTTTTTCGGGGTCGATACCCCGTTCGATGAGTCCTTTCAACGTGTCGAGTACCGCCAGAATGAGGATGCTCAAGGTAATGAGACGTTGTTGCCCGTCGATGACCCGATATACTTTATTATCGGCAGTTTGAAGTACGAGATAGCCCATATAGTGTACCACTTCTTCTTCCAGCTCCAATGCTTTGATATCCTGCCACAGATCGTCCCATTGCTCTATATCCCATGAATAATCCCTTTGAAATTTGGGGATTTCATAGGTCAGGCCATTGCCCAATAGTTTTCGGAAAGTCTCACTGGAAGTATCTTGGATGCCCGTCATAAGCGTAGTAGGTAGGTATTGTTCAACTTTCAATTATACCCAAAAAAAGTGATATGATGGGATTGTCTTTTGGTAGGCATACCCTATCGGTATTACCGGGTCCCAATTAGGGCATGTTCCTACTTGAGTGGGAAGAGTCGAACCCAAAAGGGTCGAGAATCTATCTTATTGCAACTATGATTTCATATCGAAACCCTTCCATCCATTTGGGTTGAAGGGAATGGGGGCTAAATGTCTTTGGTCAGTTCACGGTACAGCTGCTCCATACCTACGCTACCCATTTCTTCGATACAGGTCAGGTTCGGAGTAGAAGGGACTTCGGGTATTTTGGGGTCGATGATATACTTGGGTACTTCATTGGCAACGTAATCCATAAGTCCTGCGGCCGGATACACGGCCAGGGAAGTACCCACGACAATAAATATATCAGCCTGTAGGGCCTTTTCGATAGCGATTTCCATCAGAGGCACTGCTTCCCCGAACCAGACGATATTGGGTCGGAGTTGACTGCCCCTTTCGCATTTGTCACCGATGCTCAGTTCCCATCCTTCGATGGGATAGACCAAGCGTTCGTCCAGGGTACTTCTGGACTCGAACAGCTGACCATGGAGATGGATTACGTTTGTAGAACCCGCCCGCTCGTGGAGATTGTCCACGTTTTGGGTGATGATGTCCACTTCATAATACTTTTCGAGGTCGGCCAGTCGCTGATGGCCGCTATTGGGCAGGACGCTCAGGGCTTTTTTTCGACGCTCGTTGTAGAATTGGAGTACGAGGGCCTTGTTTTTTGTCCAGCCCTGTGGAGTGGCCACCTCCATGACATCATGCCCTTCCCACAGACCATCGGCAGCCCTGAAAGTGGGGATACCACTTTCAGCACTGATGCCCGCACCGGTGAGTACGACTATTTTTTTCATGGGGAGTCTAGCTTTTCTTTTTTGCTTTTGTGGCACGACCTTTCTTTTCCGGTGTCTTTTCGGCCAGGTCCAAACATTCTGCTAGGGTAAGGTCCTCAGGAGCTTTGTCCTTGGGGATTTTAACATTTTTCTTTCCTACTTTGATGTAGGGGCCATAGCGTCCCTTCAATATCTGTACATCGGGATTTTCTTCGAAGGATTTGATGAATTTTTCAGCATCTGCCTTCCTTTTTTTCTCTATGAGGTCTATAGCTGCCGCTTCATCGATGGTAAAGGGGTCTTCCTCTTTGGGAATCGACACAAACTTACCATCATGTCGGATGTAGGGTCCGAACCTACCGATAGCAGCGGTCATCGGTTTGTCTTCGAACAAGCCCACTTCCCTAGGCAATTTGAACAGCTCTAGAGCATCTTCTAAAGTAATGCTCTCAATGAACTGGCCTTTGCGTAAGCTGGCATACTTGGGCTTTTCGGCTTCCTCGTCCTCACTGGTCTCTCCCAATTGCGCTATTGGGCCGAATTTCCCTAGGCGTACCAGAACGGTCTTGCCCGTCTTAGGATCTACGCCCAGCTCTCTGGAACTGCCCACGGAAGATCTTTCGATGTTTTCGGTGGTTTCTACCCTAGAGTGAAATTGATTGTAGAAGTCACCGATCATTTTGTCCCATGGTTTTTGCCCTTGAGCGATTTCATCGAATTCCTTCTCCACGTCTGCCGTAAAGGAAAAATTGGTCACGTCGGGAAAATGCTCTACCAAAAAGTCGTTGACTACCATCGCTACATTGGTAGGGAAAAGTTTGTTCTTTTCCGCTCCCGTGATTTCGGTTTTCACCTCATCACTTATCTTACCTTCCTTTAGAGTGATGATTTTGTACTCCCGTTCTTTACCTTCTCTGAACTCTTTGATGACATAGTTTCGTTTTTGGATGGTAGAGATGGTCGGTGCATAGGTAGAAGGTCTTCCGATGCCCATTTCTTCCAACTGCTTGACCAGACTTGCTTCCGTAAATCTTGCCGGAGGCCTTGAGAAGCCTTGTTTGGCACGCATCGTAGAAAGTGCCAGCGATTGTCCTACAGTCAATGGGGGCAACATACCACTTTTTTCCTCACCCTCTTCATCATCGGTAGATTCTAGGTAAACTTTCAGGAAACCTTCGAAGGTAATTACCTCACCTTTAGCAGATAAGGTCTCTTCGGTCGTGGATATACCTATTGTGGCCGTTGTTTTTTCCAGTTTTGCGTCGGACATCTGAGAAGCAATGGCCCTCTTCCAGATCAGCTCATAAAGTCGTTGTCCACCACGGTCATCACTGGCATCCTGAAGTGAAAAGTCAGTAGGGCGGATAGCTTCGTGAGCTTCTTGTGCAGAATTGGATTTGGTCTTGTACTTTCTGGTCTGGACATACTCACTACCATAAGCTTTAGTGATTTCTCCCGTAGCGGCCGATACAGCCTCATCGGATAGGTTGACGGAGTCGGTCCTCATATAGGATATCTTACCCGCTTCATACAGACGCTGTGCCAGGGTCATGGTCTGCGATACAGAGAATCCCAGTTTGCGACTGGCTTCCTGTTGTAAGGTGGAAGTCGTAAATGGGGGGGCAGGTGATTTTTTAGCAGGTTTCTTTTGCAGGTCCTTGATATCGAACTCCGCACCGCTACACCTTTCAAGGAAAGATTGCGCTTCTTCCTCTGATGAGAATTTTTTGGGTAACTCGGCATGTAATTCTTTGCCGCCCTCAAGGTCGAATACCGCAGTGATCTTGTAGGAAGATTTGGCCTCGAACTTATCAATGGCGCGTTCGCGCTCGACAACCAAGCGTACGGCAACAGACTGTACGCGACCCGCGGAAAGGCCCGTTTTTATCTTTTTCCACAAGATGGGAGAGAGCTCAAAACCAACCAATCGGTCGAGTACTCTCCGTGCCTGTTGTGCATTGACCAAATCTATATCGATACCTCTAGGGTTTTGTATAGCTCGCTCGATGGCACTCTTGGTAATCTCACGGAAGACTATCCTGCGTGTATTATTATCCTGTAGTTTTAAGGCTTCTTTAAGATGCCATGAAATAGCTTCACCCTCGCGGTCATCATCACTTGCTAGGAACACCGTCTCGGCCTCCTTGGTCAGCTTCTTCAACTCCTTAATGACCTCCTTCTTATCTTTAGTGACTTCATAGGTAGGTTTGAAACCATTCTCAACATCTATAGCATTATTACCCTTGGGTAAGTCCCTGATATGACCATAACTAGAGGTGACCTTATACTCTTTGCCAAGATAACCTTCAATGGTTTTTGCCTTGGCGGGGGACTCTACGATTACTAGATTTTTAGACATTATGGGGTATCCGGTTAGGTTTCAGAACTTCTCAAATATCACTAATTTTTTCTAATTAACAATGATATCACATTTCAATCGTTTAGAATAACTATATTTGAGCTTGTTTGTTCAATTGGCCAAAAGCATTTTCAACCTTTCTTTTTATGACTAAAAATCTGTACTTGCTACGTCATGCCGAAGCACAGGAAAAACAAGCCGACCAAAAGGACATCGAACGGAAGTTGAACCCGATAGGATTGCAGAATTCTTCTCGAATGGGCATCAACTTAAGCCATAAAGACTTATCACTGGACATGTTGTTGTGCAGCCCGGCCGTGCGGGCAAAAGAAACAGCAGTGCTTGTTGCAGAGCAGATCGGCTATGATACCAATAGAATACATATCAACCCCGATATCTATGAGGCCTCCGTTAGGATAATGTTGCAATTGCTCAATCAATTGAAAAACGAATGGCATAATGTCTTGTTCATAGGCCATAACCCTTCTTTCTCGTATTTGTCAGAATACCTGACAGGCGAGGAGATAGGTTTCCTGTCAACTTGTGGTATCGTCCATGTCAGGTTTGACATAGTGGAGTGGAGTCAGGTTTCACAGGCTACGGGTCATCTCATTGCCTATGAGTACCCTTCTATGCTCAACTTTTAATGCTACCTCACTTGGATATCTACTCACGCTGGGTGTGATCGGGCCTTAGGTTTGTAATTCTTTTCCGAATCGCTCGTGTTAATTATGAATTTTCTTTTCATTTGCAGCTGGTAACAAAAGCTAACGCATTGGAAGATAAATTACAGGTAATCGAGCATTTTGACCCTAATGGGGTAGGAGTTCAGGGCAGTTTGTTCGGTTTACCGTTTTCATCAGCTCATGCTGAGGTCATCGTTATTCCCGTACCATGGGAAGTGACAGTGTCCTATCATAAAGGAACAAGTGCCGGACCGAAAGCTATATTGGAGGCTTCCACACAAGTAGACCTTTACTTAGAAGGCATACCCGAGGCTTGGAAAGCCGGCATATTCATGCTCCCAATTCCCGATCATCTGACTGCCGAAAATGAACGCTTTCGCCGCATGGTAGAGCAATACATCGATGGACTGACACAAGGTACTTCTGTTGTGAACGGTTTTGAGACGGAAATCATACCGAGGGTCATCGATGAGGCATGCGAACAACTGAATATCTATGTCAGGTCGCTGGCCCATCAGTACCTAGAGCAGGGTAAGTTACCTTGTGTTCTGGGAGGTGACCATAGCACCTCTCTAGGCCTGATCCGGGCGCTGGCCGAACGTCACCGTAACTTCGGAGTACTACAGATCGATGCACATGCCGATCTACGCAAGAGTTATGAGAACTTTAAGTACTCACATGCATCCGCTATGTACAATGTTCTCCGACTACCTGCTGTCTCCAAACTGGTACAAGTGGGGCTCCGGGACTGCTGTGAAGAAGAGATAAAACGTATCCATAACTCCCAAGGGAAAATTATTGGTTTTTTCGACCAAGCCCTACGTCGAGAGCTCTATGAAGGTCGGCTCTGGTCTGAAATCTGCGATACCATTATCGATCAATTGCCCAAGTACGTGTACATTAGTTTTGATATCGATGGACTGGATCCCCGTTACTGTCCAAGTACAGGTACCCCCGTGCCCGGGGGGCTGGACTATAGCGAAGCTCTATACCTCATTCGCGCATTGGTCAATTCGGGTAGGGTAATCATCGGTTTCGATTTGGTAGAGGTGGCTTCTTCCCCTGAACACAGTGACTGGGATGCCAATGTAGGCGCAAGACTGCTTTATCAACTCAGTAGCCTAATGGCCGTGTCCCAAGGACGCTTACGTTTCGGACATTTGTAGGAAGTCATATAAGCACCGCCGTTTTGATGTTAAGCCTAGGCACAATTGGTCTGAGAAAGAAGAGAATAGCCATAGAAAAAACACGCTTTCACCCTGAATTCACTAATGACTTTGACACAAGTCACCCCCGAAGTGACACCACCGAAGCGTTTGTCGGATTACTCATTCTATTTTATCTTGAGTATAAACAATCGCGGCATTTCTGTTGAACCCTAATCATGCGTTGGAGCTTCGTAACGAGGATTTAAATAGCAATAAATCAGAGAGTTTTACCGGATTCAGCGTAGCACCGCTATGGTGAACTCAATAAACTTAGTGCAAGGACCGGTTTGCAGCTATTTAGATCCGCAGTAGATTTTCCAATACATGATCCGGTTTTAATACTCGGTCCTATTCAAAATAAGTGATATCAGATTTTAAACATAATTTCAAAACAGTCTCAAAGTCACAGAATCATCTTGTCCCAAATCAATTGCGTTTAGGTATAAATCAGGTTTTTTTCAAACCCCAAGAATACAGGCCTACACTTCTTCCGATAGGTATATTTTCAATGATAAAGATACATTTTTAAATATTCTTTGAAAATATCGATCTGTAGTATATACAATGGTATTTATAGGGTTGAATGGCTGATGATTTTGTATATCCTTCAAGAAAACACCTAAGGTTTGCCGGTAACCCTACAGAGGCTTTTTTAAAATTGAAAATATCGATAACCAATATGGATTTGCTACCGTTCTAAGGATAATATCATGGGAAATAAAGTAGGTATGCAGAGAACACATTCTCTAGATTTGTTGCGGTTGATAGCTGCTTTTTTTGTGGTCATCCTTCATTGTAATTTGGGCAAGACTCCTGAAGAGGTACAGTTTTACCTAAGACTGTCGGGGCGATGGGCGGTTCCTTTTTTCTTTTTGGTCAGCGGTTACCTATTTGCTAAAGGCTACGCCCGACGGCAAGATGTCCAACTGACCAATACATTGAAGAAATTGCTTGATCTTTTTGTCATTTTATTATTGGTATACCTTCCATTAGGTCTTGGAGGTCTTGCTTTGGGGTGGATTTCACTTGAAGAGCTATTTACTTTCAGAAGACTGATCTCGGGCATGTGGTACCATACTTGGTTTGTAGGGGCGATGATTTTCGGTTATTTGATACTCTGGTATTTTTTGTACAACCGTCTTGAAAGACTACTGCCGATCCTATCCTGTGTTCTTCTGGCCTTGGTACTGTTGAGCGATACCTACAGTTTTGTGCTGCACGATCATGTCCTGGATCAAAAGGTGTTTCGCTACCTGATGGCTACCCCATTCCTGTATATAGGTTATTTCCTGTCCTCTCAAGAGGTACATTTTAAAAGCAAGCTATTTCCTTGGTCACTGATTTTCAGCGGTGCAGTGGTACAGCTCATAGAGTCACATTTTATCCCGGTGATATCAGGAAATGCTTGGGTCGATCCTCAGTTTTTTGGAGGCACGACCTTACTGGTATTGGGCGTTTTCATACTATTTATGGAATGGAACACTATTCCCGACAATATATATTCCAGATTTGGCAGGCACTATTCATTACCGATATACCTCTATCACCCCTTGTTCAATGTATTGTTTTTTAATGCCATGAAACTGGTGATGGCAGATATAGACCCATTGTTGTACATTTCCCCTTTATTAAGTTTTATAGGTACATCGCTATGCCTATGGCTCATCGATAAGAAACTGCCCACATTGTACAAACTGTTGCTGGGAGACTTTATCGGTTTTCAGGAAAACATGGGCAAGGTATGGAAGATGAGAGGACTGAAAGGCCAAGGGCCGATTCAGATCAACGCTCTAGTGAAGCGGTTCAAGATATAATCCTGTAACCGGTCAGGCTTAATAGGACTCGTCCAGAGATTCAGGGATGAAATCCAGTGGCCCAATAGACCACTGGATATACATTGGTTACTACCCTTGTTCCTGTTGCTGGGGAGGTGCATTGTAGTAGAATTTCTCTTCTATAATTTGGCCATCCTGCCATTTTTGAACGGCAACTTCTTCCATTTTCATTCTGTTTCCACCCTGAAAAGTGATATCCATCCAAGTTTCAGCTGTCGAGACACCCGCTGACTCGTCTGCGCACACAGAAGAACATCCGGCACCATGCACCTCCTGTACCATTCCTTCCCATTGTTTGATAGCCTCTCTTTGGGCAGACTTGCCATTTCTGACCTCGCCCGTAGGTATTTCATGAACTTTTACATCTTCATGATAGTACTTTTCGAAAGCGTCCTGCGCTTTGCCTTCTCCCATCATTTGTTGTAATTGCTTTGCATTTTCTAAAACAGACATAATTTTGATTTTAAGTAATTAACAATAAGTAAATTAGAATGAAAGTGTACTCCTTTTATTATCAAATGTATCGTACATTGGTTATAATCTCTATTGGCTACATTGCCAATTAAAGAGGGTAATAGGCACATTGACTCAATGCCTATAGGGTTGTTCTCCGTAATCGGTGAGCCGGACCACCATAAGTTCTATGGCCACCTAAGTAGGACGGTGTTGTTCATAGCTCTACAGTAAGCACTGCATAAGCCCTGTCATCGTCTACCGTCCGAAAAAGGTATCCGATTACACGTAATTCGACACCACAGGAAAACGAAATACCGACAAAACCTATCTGGTATTCGGCACTATTTTTATGCTTCCCCCATCAAATACTTGATTTCGAAAAATCAATAAATTACGATATTCTATACAATACTATTGAAAATGATGAATATTACTATACTCGTTCCCAATGCCGATCTTATTATAAGCTCAATCAGCGGCACTTTAGAAATTTTCAATAAAGTAAATACTTTTCATAGAGCAAGCAATCCAGAGACGGGTATTTTTTTCAATGTGTTCTTTGTTGGTAATGTAACCGAGAGATACCACTTTTTGGCCAGTTATGACTTGTGCGGTATGGTCCGCATCGATTGAAGGAATTCCCGCCGGACCTTTTGGTAGTGCCTGCTTTCGACAGTAATCCCAAAATGGCCTTTATAGAAAACGAATGACTGATAGCTCTACTGAAAAGCTGTCGTGATGAAGGAGCCGGTCTCAGTTACCGTAACCTTATCCGAAGATTTAACCCGAATCATGCGTTGGGACTTCGTAACGAAGGTTTACATATCCATAAATCAGGGCATTTTATTGGATCTGTCATAGCACCGCTATGGTGAATTCAGAAAACGTAGTGCAACGACCGGTTTGCAGCTATTTATACAAATTTGGGTTTTCAACTGTCGTATAAGATTCCGCTGGTCATTTTGTTTCAATCAAGGCGAGAACCGCAGGGATAGCAGCGCTATCCCGAGGATTGTCAACGCAGAGTGAAGCTAAATGAACAAGAAGATATGCGATATTTAAAAGCTAAGTTTGTATTGGATCCGCAGTAGATTTTCCGATGCATGATCCGGATTTAACCCAAAATGATCAATAGCCCTCCTATTCCGAGTATAAATTGCTTCAAGATCAGTAGTTTTACGCTGCGCAGGTTTTATACCTTAATCATCCATTAAACCTCCTCACCTGGACCGTTGATTTTAGTGTACTTTATGTCCTCATCACGAAATCCTATTGATCGATTTGGATTTAAGAAACTACCTCCAACACGCCCATGAAATACTGTCTGCGAGTAGGATAGAGGCCTCTAAAAAGGTGCTGGAAAGGGTACTCTTGGTGTCGGTGATGCGATGTACGATGCCGGCAAAAGGGTTGTTTCCGCTATTGTCATGGATGGATTGACCATTATGGATATTCATGCTGTACACAGCTTTCCGAGGAGAAATTATATCGTCCGGGAAGGAGTAATTGCGATGGGTGATAAATAGGGGTTTGTACTACCTGCCACTGTTTTTCCTGTTATACAGGTTTTAGCTGTGCATAAAGATTGCGCAGCAGTGCTTTTCCTTTGTGATAGAGAAAGCAGAACAATGAACTCGATTGGAAATGATAAATGAAATGGACAGGACACTGTTGGAGAAAATGCTACAGGGCGGTTATGTCAACGTAAGGCAACACCCGAAAGAAGACCTTTTTATCTATAATTATAGTTCCAAGACTCAATTTGAAAAAGCCTGGAACGATGTCACCTTACAATGTCGGGGCTTGATCATGGATGCGCAGGGTAGGGTAGTAGCTCGGCCTTTTCCGAAATTCTTTAATTTGGGCGAGGTAGCACCACAGACTATCCCAAAAGAACCTTTTGAAGTCTATGAGAAGATGGACGGTTCCTTGGGCATACTCTACTGGGTCGGCGAAGAACCGTTCATAGCCTCGAGGGCATCTTTCACAAGTGATCAGGCAATAAAGGCCAACAGTTTACTGCACGGTAAATACAAAGATATCCTGCATCGACTCGATAGGACCATGACCTACCTTTTTGAAATCATTTACCCTGAAAATAGGATAGTGGTAGATTATGGGGAGCAGGAAGCACTGGTGCTTTTGGGAATCATAGAAGCACAGAGTGGTAAAGAATTCCCCTTGGAAGCGTTTGGTTTTCCAGTAGTCAAGCGTTATCCTGAGGTAAAGACGATACCGCAGTTGGGACAATTGGAAGAGAACAATAGAGAAGGGTTCGTGCTCCGCTTCGAAAGTGGTCTGAGACTGAAGCTGAAGTTCGAAGAATATATTCGTCTGCACCGCACTATCACCATGATGTCCTCTATCACCATCTGGGAAAACCTCAAAACAGGCCAATCGACAGAAGCATTATTGGAAGGAGTGCCTGATGAGTTCTATACCTGGGTGAGAAGAACAGAAGCCAAACTACGCTCTAAGTACCGCGATATTGAACAACAGGCCAAAAGCGAATTCAAAGTTCTCGCCAGTCGTAAGGAAACCGCTCTGTACTTCTTGAAGTGTGAGCATCCGCACATACTTTTCCGAATGTTGGAAGGTAAGTCTTACCAGCAGGCCATATGGAAGCAGCTTAGGCCCCAGTTCGAAAAGCCTTTTGCTGATAAGCAACTACAACAACAGGAGTAAGCCATCGAACCTAAAATGGGGTATTTTAGAAAATTATACGTTCAAATCCTTCGAATACTGCTAAGAGACTGTTTTATAGCAATAATCAGGGTTAAGAAAGTACTCCACTTAGGATGAATGTCTTCCCTGCTAGCTCCATATGACCCATGAAAATAAATTCAATACATACATACGAAAATAAAACAGTTTCCAAATCACTTCTACCCTATGAAAAGAATCATACTACTAAGGGGCTTGCCCGCTTCGGGAAAATCCACTTATGCCAAGCAGCTGGTCAAGGACAATCCCGGAGTATACAAGCGTATCAATCGCGATGACCTCAGGGAAATGATGGACGCCTATCATTTTACCAGATCCAATGAAAAATTCATTAAAAAGACCCGCGACTGGCTTATCGTAGAAGCACTGAAAGAAGGCAGGCATGTTATCGTTGACGATACCAATCTGTCCCAGAAAAACATCAATAGGATATCACAACTAGCGGAGGATTATAAAAAGCAAACGGGAGAGCAGGTCACTGTGGAAGTCAAAGAATTCACGATAGCACTGGAAGAAGCCCTGAAAAGAGATGCAAACCGAAAAAAACCTGTGGGAAGCCGTCACATAAAAAGGATGCATCGTACTTTTTATGGAGATGGGAAATGGTCGGAAACAGATAATGCAGAACGGGGGCCGATATACAAAAAACAAGATGAGACGCTTACCAAAGCGATTATCTGCGATCTCGATGGGACGCTGGCCCTGCTCGATGGGCGTAATCCCTTCGACGCTTCGCGTTGTGAGGAGGATAAGCTCAATACGCCTATTTATAATATCCTTACTACCTATCATGGTCTAGGTATACACATTATCCTACTATCAGGGAGGATGGATACACACATAGAAGAAACAAAACGCTGGCTGAAAAAACATGGAGTCCCTTATGAGCGCTTGATAATGAGACAGGCAAAGGACCAAAGAAAAGACGCCATTATCAAAAAAGAAATCTTTGACAGGGAGATTTTGGAGGAGTACTACATACAGTTTGTACTGGATGATAGGGACCAAGTGGTGAACATGTGGCGTCTGGAACTGGGCTTGCCCTGCTTACAGGTGAACTATGGGGATTTTTAAATTTTTCAATAAACTTTATTGTATTACCATAGTCAAGTCAGAATAGATTACGTTGTCATGAGAGTCAAAAACAAAAAATATGAAAAGAAAATCGCTTATTGATCTTCGTTTACAAGTAATGTTGATGGTAGTACCTCTTCTATTATCGTGGCAGGTTTATGCACAGCATGATGTGGAGAAACCCAAAGGAATAAAACCAAAATGGAAACTCGCAAAGGTCGGCCTACGATTTTCCACGCTTCATCAGGATTTTTCGGGGATGGGCTATCAAGGGCTTCAGAGCATGCTCAAAGACCCTAGCGGTATCGATCTGAAAATGGAAGATTATCAAAAATCCAATCACTTCAATACGGTGATGTATGGAGAGAAATTGGGACTTTTTGTCAATTTCAACAAACCCATCACTCCTTCCGTATCCAGCAACTGGGAGTTGGGAGCAAATATATATACCTATGGTGAGGTAGTGCTGGATTATGAGCGAAAAGAACCTCTCACTACCTCTCCTTCAGGTGACTTTGAAAATTACCTGGGCTGGTGTCTAATGCAGAACAGATTGGATATCGAAGTAGCGCACCTGTTCGGTTATACTAAAAATAGGTTCGAAGCGTATGCCGGTCCGTCCATAAGCACAGCAGCTACTTTTAACGATGAACTGTTCATACTGAGATCTTCGGATACCTTCGATGCCGAACAGAGTGGAAAAACCCTCAGTTCCCGGTATGTTTTTGGTCATTTGAGAGCTGGACTTTACTATACCTTGTTCAAGCACGTCAATGTTTCCCTAGAAGGACGGTATGGCATGGGCAGGCAGTTTATCAGCAATGAAACCCATAATAACATCAGCCGATCTTCGGGCGTTTCCTTTGGACTGGCTTATCGTTTTCAGCACAATCCATGATGTTTACTTTGATCGGGGCACTGAAAATACGGATATCAGGTTTCGCCCCTCGTCAATTATAATACTTATTAAAAATCTCCATAACGACCTTTGGTTTCAGCACAATGGGAGAATTGCTATCGCGTACCATTCGAATCAGCTCATCGATAGCTTGAGGGTGTAGTCCCATTTTTATACCCATTTCAAAACAAAAGCGCCTTTCTTCATCGCTCACCCTTTGGTCGATTCCCATCAACAGGAGTAAACGATGGAAAAGTGGAATGACCTCATACTCTGATTTTGGTATCTTCTGTGTGATTTTATCCGGATCGAAGTCATTGAGGTCATCTATGTTCACGTCTATGGCCTGCGCTACTTTTTGTATGAACACCCATTCAATTTCGGAAGAAACACTTTCTATATTGGCAAGTTGTACCAACATATAAATGTGCTTCAGTTTATCATTGTAATTGCTCAGGGCCATGTTTTAACTCTTTTTATCGATTGTTCAAGCACGTCATGAAGACTTCTTTGTGATTGGAAATCTGTGATTTGTCATTTTCAGCAACATTTTCACTCCCAATTTGGGAATTGTTAAGATAGTATATCCATAATATGGAGATTTTGATGGTCTTTTATCTACCTCTACTTATCAGTAAGATAGCGAAGGTATATATGAAATTCCGTAAGTATTTCTGTCATCCATCAATTAGTATCATAGAGGCATAATGAGAGAAAGTTTTTAATGGTGTAAACCAAGGCTGAATATACCTTACATTTAAATATAAGTATTAATAGTAAATATAAGGACTCTAGTAAAGACACGTTTCAAACTAAATGTAGATTTTCATATTCTGTGTCTATCTTCTTGTTCCGACTGCTTTATGATAAGAATGTTTTTTGAGGCGGTAGTTTTAGTAAAATACCGACAGGATGCCCTCGAACTGTTATGATTTTATCGGAGGTATTTTTTTGTCCAAGAATGTTGATTTAAGAAGGTTTTACCCATTTTTCCGATGGAGAACGGTATTTGATGAGCATTCCGGAAAAAAAACAAAACAGCGAAAAGGAGGTAAGGCCTTCCTAAGGCCTGAACTGTCCACGAAGTGATATTTTCGGATGTCAGAAGATAAATCAGTAATGACGAACCTTGTTGAAAAGTACAGCGCAAGGCTCCTAATGGTACGCACGTTTTCAGGGTCCGAGTGACGTATATGGTCGGACGTATATTGCCGTCGTTAAAGACAAAATAGTGGTCTTGGGAGTATTGGATAGGCATGTACAATGCTTTGCTTACCTCATATCTTTGCAAAGCAAAAAACAGGACGCATATGAACTCGGATTCGATTTGGCGAATTCTGGTTTCTCATGACAAAGTAATGTTTTTGCTTTTTTTGGTCCGATAATTGTTTTTGTGTAATCAATCAATAACACCCTCTTTCAAACCAAATACTTTTTTTTAAGAGGAAAAGGGGCCTAGCCTGAAACATTTTTTTGGAAACCTACCGTAATCGAAACGGCTCATGGACCACCTTTAAAGTAAGATTTGTTGAATTTTCTACAGAAAGATTCATAGGGTTCTCAGTGGTCCATTGTCGTAAGCTCGGTTAGTAAGTATTGACGTTCAGTTCGTTTTTAAGTCGAGCATTTGGACTTTAATTTTTTTAAACCCAAAATGATCGATAGAAATCGTGATGAGCGTATAAATAGCAAAATACCGGCTATTTGGATTCGTTCGGCATAGCACCGCTATGGTGAATGAAGACCGGTGGGCAAAGCTTCGGATATGAAGCTATTTATGCGCGGAATAGGTTCTCTATTGATCATTTTGGGTTAAACTAGAAAATAAATTTTTTGGACTATGGATAATTTTACAAAGCAAAAGTTTTTCCTTCGAAATACCCTTTCACTGATCATGATAGTGATATCACTGACCCGAGCAGTAGGACAGCAGAGCAAGGCAGTACTCACTGTAGGCATCAGTACCTTGGACGATTCGGAACGCAGGGTGACCATCATGAAGCCACTTCAGGATTACCTGACGGATAAACTGGGAAGAGAAGTAAAGGTGGTTGCCGAAGATAACTATCTTAAAATCGTGGAAAAACTGGAAAGTGGTGAATTTGACATGGCCTACCTTAATTCCTTCGGGTATATTCTGGCAAAACAGAATCTGGAACTACAACCCTTACTTGTCAAAGGCAAAGCAGATGGTCATACAGATTTTTACCGTAGTTGTTTGATTACCAATTATAAGGCTAAAATCAAGAATTTTCAAAAACTCAGACATGATGCAGCAGGTATGGTCATGTATTTTTCCAACCCCAGTTCGCCCTCAGGACACCTGCTCCCTAGGCTTTTTCTTCAAAATCAGGAGCTTGACCCCAATTCAAGTTTCAAACAAGTGATTTATCAGGGGAGTGATAGAAACGTGGTAGACGCTGTACAAAGAGGTACGGCTTCAGTAGGGGCATGTTCTTGTAACTATCTAGAGACCATAAAGGATAGCGATACATACGATCAAAAGAAAATCGATATTATCTGGAAATCCGATTCGATTCCCTATGGCCCTTTTGTAGTCAGAAAAGACCTGTCCGATAATCTCAAAGAAAACTTTTCACGAGCTTTTATCGATATGCCCAAAGACCACGAGCTATGGTCCCACATGCAGGTATGGATGAGGAACAAATCACAGGTATACCTTAGCGGGCAGGATGTGTTTTATGAAAAATTGCTCCACACTACCGTTGGCGAAGAGAGGCTGAGCGCTCTTCTCGATTATTACAACTAGTGATTATTGTTCAAGAGCCTACATAAAAGAGACTGTTCGGTACAGTCTCTTGTTGTAAATAACCGGTAGTATTGACAATGAGAATATTGAACCCGAATCATGCATTGGAAAATCTACTGCGGGTCTAAATAGCTGCAAACCGGTCGTTGCACTACGTTTTTTGGATTCACCATAGCGGTGCTATGCTAAATCCAATAAAACTCCCTGATGTATTGCTATTCAGACCCTCGTTACGAAGTTCCAACGCATGATCCAGGTTGAAGTGATTTGTTTTTTTTGTTCGGCACCGAGAATTTTGGTTTTTGTGTGCTGATGAAGGCTTTCTTCCGTTGCATAGCCAAAGTTACGAAACTTGGAAAAAGACAAAACAAGGGTGCTAAATGTAAAATTTGAAGGTAAAAGAAAAAGTCTACATCACTTCATTAAGAAAACATGGGGTCGTTCAATCTTTAGCAGCGAAGTGATGGCTTATCTTGACAGTGTTCTGCTCGGTAGTAGGAGTATAGCCTTGAATAGTGAGAAAACCCCATCTACTGCTACGCCCAATAAGCGGAAAGGTAATAATAATACCCATACGATAGGATAAAGAAAAAGAACGAAAAGTGCTATAGGCCAGCAGATGACCAGTAATATGCACCATAATAAAAATTTGACCATTTTGTTTGTTGTTATTCTGAGTTTGCTCCAATTCCCGATAAGGAAAGTAGAAATGATATTAATAGCTTTGGAAGATACCATTTTCTTAGGTTGTCAATGGACACTTACCAGCTTAAACCTTTAGTATACAATACGGTATAACCAAATTAAGGTTTTCATAGAGAAAATGAACGGAGAATCCGGAATGAAGTATATCAGTCAGTGCTGTGCATCCGACAGGGCAGTAGGTTTGGCCCTGACCATATTTTAGCCCTATTATCACAGCTTTGAAAGCTTCAGATCAGTGAAATGAGCCTATTTTTTCGAATTAACCATGACGGAAACCTATAATCGAAGTCGCACGCAAGAAAAAGAGAATGGGGTCCGGTCCAAAGACATGGTCCTGAACTAATGCATTTTTTGGAGCAAAAGACTATAGAGATATGGTTTTCCTGAAAAGAACAACAACATATTTTATTGTAGGCCTATTGGCTGGGGCCAGATAGGGTCTTTCAGCCCGAAAATCTCACAGGAGTTTGTTGTGAGTTAACGAATTTTCCCCTGTTTTAAGGGTTTCAGTAGGTATTCCAGTCCATTGAGCTTTATTTCATACATTGTTGCCAGCATCATGCCCAGTTTTCCTTGGGGAAATCCGTTTCTATGAAACCATACCAAATAGTGTTCCGGTAAATCGCATAAAAGCGTGCCTTTGTATTTGCCGAAAGGCATCGCCATGGTCACTAATTTCGTGAGTATTTCTGCATTCATTTTCTAAAAGTAGAAAATTACCGAAACAATGTTGAATAAAAAGATGAGAACTGTTTCCTTGACCTGTTTCCTTTCCATTACTTTTCCTAGAGTATAAAATAATAAGTAGGGCACTATTTTGATGATTCGGGATAGAGTAACTTTCACACGCTCTATCGAATACAAATTTGGGTTTCAACTGTCGTATAAGATTCCGCGGGTCATTTTTTTTCAATCAAGGCGAGAACCGCAGGGATAGCAGCGCTATCCCGAGGATTGTCCACTCAGAGTGAGCAAAATGAACAGGAAGATAGGTGATTTTAAAAGTTAAGTTTGTATAAGAAGCAAAAAAGCAAGAAATACAGTTCTAAGTTCAATTCTTACTCTTGAATTAGTCCATAAAATGTGTTAACTTAAGCAAACCATAAAAAGGGAAATTTGAAGGCGTTGATATACTGTATTGATTGTTATTGCTTCATTGTGTAAAAGGATGACCTTGCAAATTTTATACAAATGATAAAAAGTTAACTATCGTTTTCATATCAACGGTATTGAAGTAATCTAAAACTTTCCGCCCTATTGAAGCTTCTTTTGAGTGACATCATTATTGTTACTGTAAGAGTTGGGATTTCGGGTACGATAAATTGCATTTGCAACAAAGGAAAAGTGGAACGACTTCATATAGGCGCAATGTACCATTAGCTAGTTCCAGCTGATATTTTTTAATCGTTCACAAAAAAATAGTACAAGATGATTTTATTGAATCTAGGAAAAGAAGCGCTGAACCTACAGTTTAGAGAGCTGAGTGTCGAAGAGAAAAAGCAATTAGGACATCGGGACGGCATCAAGTATGTCGGCCCATCTACGTTTGGAGAGTCCCATACCAACATCGGCAAGGATTTTATCATAACCAAAGTCAATAGCAGATGTGTCAAAAATATGGACCAGTTCTTTGAGGCAGTGAAAAACAAGAAAAGCCTAATGCTAGGAGGGACGTATCCTGACGGTACGCATGCCCATTATTATATTGATTAGTAGACGAAATCAATAGGATGACCGCTGGATACTTAATTGTTTGTTTTGCTAGCTCTTAAAGAATGGTAACATCCTGCTATAAGCAAGGAAATGGCAGGTTTATTTCCTTCTACCGATTATTTATTGTTTACTTCCGAAAAAGCGTAGAACAGTTCCGTAGCGATTTGTTTACTTCTCTCATCATACTTCATCTCTTCTTCAGTGGTATCATCGAATGCCTTGGGATCTTCATAGCGTAATGGTATCCTTTGTTCTGTTCCCGGTATGAAAGGGCAGTTTTCATCAGCATGGGCACAAGTCATCACGGCGGCAAAATGTTCTACTTTGTTT
Organism: uncultured Cyclobacteriaceae bacterium; assembly: GCA_947492745.1. Classification (GTDB taxonomy): domain Bacteria; phylum Bacteroidota; class Bacteroidia; order Cytophagales; family Cyclobacteriaceae; genus Aurantiphycus; species Aurantiphycus algarum. The sequence continues at coordinate 41,335 of CANLOE010000015.1, forward strand.
ATAGGGTCGTCAAATAGTTTTGAAAAGGTACTGATACTGCCCGTTTCAGAAAAACTTACTTGGTATTTCGGATTTTCGGTTCCCTCGGCACTAAGTTGGAAGCCGGTCCTTTTTATAGAGGCTACCGCTCTTTCGTTAAAAGCAGTAACCTCAACACCACCCGAAAAACATTGAACATTCAACCCGTAAAAATAAGCTGCGGTCTGTCCCCAGATTTGAGAAAACTGACTTCTGCGTGAGTTGTGTGTACAGATAAAATTCAAGTATGCTTCATCACTCTCACCTAATTTTTCTTTCAGATAGGCTGTCAGGGATAAGAGCAGTGTTTTTCTTTCAACAGATATACTATCGAAATCCAATCGGGACCGGAAGGATTCCAAGGCAGGCAATAAGGGATAGGTCATAGGCTAACAGCAACCCGACTGAGGGTCGCATACATTTTTGATTTCTGATATAGTTACTTTTATCTTGTCATTTTTAGGAACCTCCACTTTTTCGCTTACCGCACCTTCTGTAGAAGGCAAACAACAAGCAGAACTACCCTCTTCGGCATAGTGGGGATCGTTGAACTCCGCATCTTCGTGAAAATAGTAAATTTCCCACTGGATACCATCCGGGTCTTCCGCCCAGAACTTATCCTGTAGGGCATAGCAACAGGCCGTACCTATTTCCTCTTTGCTGACCAATCCTTTTTCCCTAGCTACGGAAAGGTAACGATCCATGATAGCCCTAGTCTCCACCTGAATACCCAGATGACCAAAATTAGCAGATACACGCTCTGGGTTTTCCAAGAAGGAAATAATCAAAGAAGGAGTATCCAATAGGTATTTGGCGTAGCCCTTTCTGATTTTATCCGCAGGTTTTCCAAAAAAAGCGGTGTAAAAATTAATTGTGGATGCTAAGTCGGAAACGTATAACGAAACATGCATCCTAGGGAAATTTTGCTTTGATGTGACCATAGCTGTTATGTTTAATCGTTATTTTACGATAAATATAATTCATACTGACCTTCTTTGCAAGACCGGCTGACATAAAACTATTTATAGGTAGAACACGATTGAGGGCGATGGTGTAGTCATGTTTCAGAGCTTAATGGCTTTATGGATATTTTTGGCGGTTTTTTTAAGGCATTCGATGAAAAACTCCCCCGTCTCGTTTTTACGGTTGATAGAAGTCAGGCTGGATATGGCCAGCACGCTGAATATGCCTGACTCAGCATAGCCTATGGGTACCGCTATATCCGTGACGCCGATGGTGATTTCGCTTTTCTCCAGTTCATAACCGTTACGCCGAATAGCCTCTAATTGAACGGAGAACACACGCTGTTCTTCCTCTGGTAGGTGAATGAAGTCATGGTTTTCGCTAAGTATCCTTGTACTTTCTTTTTCTTCCATAAAAGCTAAAAGGACACGCCCTGAGGTCGTTTTGATCAAGGGGAACAGGCTGCCTTCTTCGATGGATAGGGATACCGGTTCTGGACTGGGGGTTTGGGAGACCACCATCAATTGTCCGTTGTACAATACACCCATATGACAGGACTGCTTTGTGGTGTTGGCCAGCTCTTCCATCATAGGTTTTGCCGCTTTCAATAATTCATCGATAGGGCTATGACGGTGGGATAGGTTGTAAAGCTTAAGTGATATAGCGTATTTTCCCGAGCTGGATTTGTTGATATACCCTCGGTACTCCAGACAATAAAGCATGCGGTATATTTCGTTGGCCGATCGGTTCAGGCCATGGGCGATTTCGGATTGGGACTTGGGTATACCCTTATCGGATAAGTATTCCAATATGTCCAAACCTTTTTCCAATGCCGGAGCTGGATATTTATTCATGGTTATCTTATATCAATGACTTCAAATATAAAAAAAATTTTTATATTTGAAATATTCGCATATAAATGAGGAATTTTGGATATAAAATTAATATAAATGAAATTGAATATTTCCGACATACGAAAATTGATAATTGCAGTGCTTCTGATTTTCGGGACATTGATAGGTCATTCACAGCCCAATACCACCTTCTCTATCGATGAAGGCCGCAAGTCCATCAGGGATTTGAGTGGAATGATGTGGCGGATGAAAATGATGCTCCCTGGCGAAGGTGTCAAAAAAGGACTTCACAAACTTCCATCAGAAGACATCGAAACCTTGGTGTGGAACAATGCCCGTGTACCGGGAGATGTATATACTGACCTATGGAAAGCCGGGATCATCGAAGACCCCTATTTTGGGCGCAACAGTGTCAAAGCCCAGTGGGTGCAACAGTATGAGTGGTGGTATACACTACAGTTCAGTGCCACCGAGGACTTGAAGGACAAACTGGTCGATATCGTGTTCGAAGGAGTGGACTATAGTTGTGAAGTATGGTTGAACGGTCATCGCTTGGGCAGTCATAAAGGAGCCTTTTCGAAGTTTTCCTTCAATGTGAACGATTACCTGCGCATCAGTAAAAATGACTTTCTCAAAGGAAGGAACATGCTGGTGGTCAAACTGGATGCTCCTCCTCAGGTAAATGCTTTCGTGGCAGGAAAAAAGACGCCCTGGTTTGGAGATTATTGGAGAGACCTGACCCCGATAGGGATTTGGAGGCCTGTAAAAATGGTGACAACAGGAAAGACCCGGTTTACGGATGTCTATGCCAATAATACCATCAACAAGGATGGTAGTGCCGATGTAAACCTAGAGATGACCATCGAAAACAAATTGAAAGCTCCGAAAGAAGTCACTATCTCCGCTATCCTAGAGGGTAAGAACTTTGCTATGAAAAAAATCAAGGTAGATTTCAAACATACCTTACGACCGGGGGAAAACAAAGTCGAAAAGAACATCAAGATCAACGATGCAAAACTATGGTGGCCTTGGGATTTGGGCAAACCCAATCTGTACAAAGTCTCCATAGCCATAAAAGAAGGGAAAATCGGCTACGATTACAATGAAACGGTCTTTGGTATCAGGGAAGTGACCTCTAAGTGGAATCCCGGTTTCAAAAAAGGTGTGGATGTGAGCTTTCCTAGATCAACATATATCAATGGTAAATTTCACTTTATCCGTTCGGCCTGCTGGGGTGGACCGCCCGATATTTTTACGGGACGTACTTCTGTGGCAGAATATAAGGAACTCATACAGTTGGCCAAAAAAATGAACATGAACAATATCCGGATTTTTGGATGGCACCCTCCGGAAATCCCCGAATTCTATCAGTATGCGGATGAAATGGGCATTACGATATGGCAGGATATCATTCCTTTGGGGACGGGCAACATCCCCTCGGATGAGGAAAACCTGGCAGAGATCTTCAACGAAGGTGTACGTGTCATCAAAGAGCGCAGAAATCACCCTTCACTGATCATGATGGAAGGAGGAGAGGAGATGATGTTCCGTACACGTGACCCTATCTTTGGTCGCAAATTTCTGGAGCGCTTGGGAGATTCTCTTCAAGCTTACGCGAAGCTACCGTATATCCCCGATTCTCCGATGACCGACCACGTGGCCCAAGCGGCAGGTTTCAAACCTAAGGAAGCGGTGCATGCCCTACGTTATTTCTATGATATGGGAGATTGGTTGCACGAAGATTGGTACAGGACACATGCCGATGGTTACCCTATTGTACCTGAGTTCGCTATCACTTCCGTACCCTCTGTGGAAAGCCTGAAAAAATTCATTCCCGAAAAAGAAATGTGGCCTCCCGGACTGAGCTGGGGACATCACTGGGCCGATCTGATTCGCCTTAGGATGCAGAACTGGGATGTGTTCGGTAGTGAAATGAAAGGCTCTCTCGAAGAATTTGTCAATGCCACACAAGACGCACAAGGGGTTATCTTTCAGAACGGCATAGAGCATTTTCGACGCGATAAGCCCAGTCTAAGTGCCATTGCCCTTTGTCATTTCATCACTTATGGACCGGATATGAAGTGGGGTATCATCGATAATTATCAAAAACCCAAACGTTCTTTCAATTATGTACAGAAGGCCTATCAGCCACTTTTGGTCAACTTCGAATTCACAAAACGAAGGTGGAGCAACAGCGAGGCATTTACAGGAAACATCTGGATTATCAATGACTTTTACAAAAATTACTCCAACTGTAAGGTGAAGTTGGACATTAAAGGCGACGATGGCACTGTACTGGCTTCAAAGCAATTCACAGTGGCCAATATCGCAGAGAACAGTGCAAAGTCCTTTTTTGAGGTCAGGGAAAAAGTACTGAAGACCGTAAAAGAAAAGTTCTACGTCGATATGGTACTTACGGATAGTAAGGGAGAGGTAATTTCCAAAAATGATTATTTCTTTTTGATTGGAGACCAAAAAGCCGCTAGCAAGCGCTTTAAGGAATGGAAAGTAGAAAGACTGGAGCAGGAAAACAAACATGGAGCCTACGGTTCCTATTATCACTTCTTCAAGGAATTTACCGGACAGGACGGACATAAGTATGAAAGTGGGGAACAGGTTCCAAGAGCGATAGGATTTGAAAAATAACGGTAAGCGTATAGTATCACTGATGAAAGACAAGGAAAATATACATCTCAAAGGGATTACATGGAATCACAGCCGAGGGTTTACCTCGGCTGTGGCCACGGCCCAGCGGTTCCACGAGTTGAACCCAAATATAGAGATTACCTGGGAAAAACGCTCTCTACAAGCTTTTGCCGATGAGCCTATCAATGAACTGGCCGAGCGCTATGACCTATTGATCATAGATCATCCCTGGACAGGCTTTGCTGCCCGAACGGGAGTTATCGTTCCGCTGGACGAGTATCTACCGGAGGCTTTTATGGATGATCTGGCCCGAAATTCTGTGGGCAGGTCCCATGAGAGTTATTGTTTCAACGAACACCAGTGGGCCTTGGCCATAGATGCAGCTACACCGGTAGCTGCCAGCAGGCCCGATTTGTTGGAGCAAGCAGGAAAAAAAGTGCCCGATACATGGGAGGATCTAATGGAGCTCGCTAAGTTGGGCCTGGTAGCCATACCGGGTATACCTCAGGATACGCTGATGAGTTTCTATATGACATGCAGTACACTCGGTGAGGACGTTTGTGCTACCGAAGACTACGTCGTATCAGAGGCCATCGGTCTGAAAGCCTTGGAAATCTTAAGGGAACTGGGTCGATATGTAGACCCGGACTGTTATGCTATGAACCCTATTCAGGTCTACGAGGCGATGACACAAACGGAGCGTTTTGCCTATTCTCCCTTCGCATACGGTTACTCCAATTATGCCAAAAAAGGTTATGCCTCGAAACTGTTGAAGTTTCATGATGTAGTTTCTCTGGAAGGGGACAGGCTCATCACCACACTGGGAGGTACAGGATTGGCCATATCCAAGCAATGCGCACATATGGAGATAGCGGCGAAGTATGCCGCTTATATGGCTGCGCCCGAGACACAGAAAACACTCTTTTTCGATAATGGAGGTCAGCCGGGCCATAGAGAAGCCTGGGAAGATACTCATACCAATGCGGCTACAATGGACTATTTTAAGGATACACTGCCTACCCTTGATCGAGCCTTTCTAAGGCCTCGCTATCATGGACATATGTATTTTCAGGATAATTCAGGCGCACCCATCAGATCGTACATGATGCAGGGCGGAGAGGCCAAACAGGTATTGAATGGATTGAATAAGTTGTATATTGAATCCAGAAAACTTTAAATCCATTGAAATGCTACCATTAAAAGGAATCACAGTGTTGGAGTTTGCTCAATTTATGGCAGGTCCTTCAGCGGGCTTGAAATTGGCCGATTTGGGGGCGAGGGTCATTAAGATAGAGCGACCTGTTGTAGGAGAATCAGGAAGGCAGATTGCCATTAAGAACCTGTTTATCGACGATGACAGTCTGGTGTTTCATACGATCAATAGAAACAAGGAATCCTATACTGCCAATCTAAAAGACCCCGATGACTTAGCGAAGATAAAGAAGTTACTCGTTCAGGCAGATGTCATGACCCACAACTTCAGGCCAGGGGTCATGGAAAAAATCGGCTTGGATTACGAATCGGTAAAGGCTATCAATCCTAAACTTGTCTATGGAGAAGTCACGGGATATGGGAAAAAAGGAGTTTGGGCAAAGAAACCTGGACAGGACCTATTGGTTCAGTCTCTATCCGGAGCTACCTATCTAACGGGAAACAAGCAAGACCCTCCTATACCGATGGGCATAGCTGCCTCTGATATGTTCACGGGAGCCCATCTGGCTCAAGGGGTATTGGCAGCACTTTATCAAAAAACAAAAACGGGAACCGGATCTAAAGTCTCGGTCAGTCTTCTGGAATCTACAGTGGACATGCAATTTGAAGGCCTGACCACCTATTTGAACAACGGTGGGCAAGTCCCTAAAAGGGCACACTTTGGTAATGCACTGCCACTGCTTCCTGCTCCCTATGGCATCTATAAAACCAAGGATGGCCATATAGCACTATCCATGATTCCCATGGACCTACTTTTCGAAATAATCGGAAAGGAGTTACCGAGCACATTTACCGAACCCGAGGCTACTTTCAAAAAGCGAAATAAAATCATGGCCTTTATCGGTGAGGTAATGGTGCAGGAACCCACAGATCATTGGTTGGAACTACTGGAAGAAAAAAATCTATGGTGTGCTCCAGTGTATGATTACGATACGATTCTTCACCATGAGGCATTTTTGACATTGGAAATGATTCAGGAGGTAGAAACAGCCAAAGGTGAGAAAATAAAAACCACGAGATGTCCTCTCCGAATCGATGGAGAGCGCATTTTTTCAAGGAAATCCGCTCCGACGGCAGGAGAAGATACCGAGCGGATAGACAAAGAGTTTCATTTAACATAATCTTATATGGATACGCCTTTAGAAGGTATATTGATCATTGACTTCAGTCAGTTTCTGTCAGGACCTTCGGCAAGTTTACGGCTGGCGGACATGGGAGCGAGGGTCATCAAAATCGAACAACCCGAAACAGGGGATATCTGTCGCACTGTCTATGTCTCCAATACGCTATTGAACGGAGAATCAAGTGTTTTTCACGCGATCAATAGAAATAAGGAGAGCTATCAAGCCGATATGAAAGATGCGATGGATAGGGAGAAGGTCTACCGACTCATTGAGAAAGCAGATATCGTTTTACATAATTTCAGACCCGGTGTCGTAGAGCGTTTGGGTATCGATTATTCCAGTATAAAGAAAATCAATGCCGATATCATTTATGGAGATATCAGTGGATATGGTAAAACAGGCCCCTGGAAGAACAAACCGGGACAGGACCTATTGTTACAAGCACTGTCCGGACTAACAGGACTCAGTGGCAATGCCGGAACAGGACCCGTACCCGTAGGTCTGGCAATCGTAGACTTGCTGGCGGGAGCGCATTTGGTTCAAGGGGTTTTGGCTTGTCTATACCGAAGAGCAAATACGGGAGAAGGCGGACAGGTAGAAGTAAGTATGCTCGAATCCATCATGGAATTTCAGTTCGAGTCCATCACTACTTACTACCGTGATGGTGGGGAACCCGTACAACGGACCAAGAGCAATAATGCCCATGCCTATTTGGGGGCTCCTTATGGGATATATGAGACTCTAGACGGGTTCATGGCTTTGGCGATGGGGCAGATTCCTGTTCTGGGAGAGCTGTTGTCCTGCGAACCGCTCTTGGGCTATACCGAAGTAGCCAGCTGGTATGATGAACGTGATAGCATAAAAGAAATACTGGCCGAGCATCTAAAAACAGCATCGACACAGCACTGGTTGTCCATCTTGGAACCTGCTGATATCTGGTGTGCCGCTGTGTACAACTGGAAAGAACTATTGGACAGTGAAGGGTTCAGAATACTGGACATGATTCAGGAAGTATCGATGAGTGATGGATATGGCCTCAAGACTACCAGATGCCCGATACAGATCAATGATAATTTTATGAAATCAGAAGTGGGTATGCCCAAACTGGGTGAACATACCCTAAAAATAGATGAAGAATTTTCATCAGCACTGAGTACCGAGGATCATTGAAGCAGTTGCCGATTATTATTTTTCCTATTGACCTGAATGATGGATCGGAGCTCCGTGATAAAGGCTTGAAAATGCAATAAACCCGGATTATGTATTAGAGCTTGGTTATGAGGGTTTAAAAAGCAATGAATCAGGGTGTTTTTCGGATTCAATTTACTGATTTGCAGTTATTTAAGCCCGAAATAGAAAGGCTAATGCATGATCTGGGATAAATCGGTAGGTTATCTTGGACTCAGCATACAATGTAAGTTTATGTTTGATACAAATTTGGGTTTCACATGTCGTATAAGATTCCGCGGGTCATTTTTTTTTCAATCAAGGCGAGAACCGCAGGGATAGCAGTGCTATCCCGAGGATGGTCAACGCAGAGTGAAGCAAAATGAACAGGAAGATAGGCGATCGTCGAAAGGTAAGTTTATATACTTTAAAAGATACATCTATATTGCTGATATCAAGCGTTTGACTGTACAATGAAGGTGCTTATGAGTGGGAAAGCTTATCCCGAATTCGTATGTTTATATTCAAACATATCGGGAAGGAGGACCTATTGTTTGTATAGCTTGGCCAAGCATCAATTCCTTAGCTAATGATTGCTTTATAAAAGAGATAGCAGCACTATAGTATTTATTTCTATTTGCCGGACATCAATGATGCTTTGGCTTAACCACTAATATACTGAAAAGTAAATGACGGATATCAATTCTCAACTAATGGTCAGCACCTCATCAGGGGTAACGGTAATTAGTCTCAATCGACCACCTGCAAATAGTTATTATTACGATTATCTCAAGCTTTTGAGCAGCGCGATAACAACTGCTGCCGAAGACGATGATTGTAGGGTCATATTGATCAATAGCAGCTCGGAGAAATTCTTCTGTGCTGGAGCGGACATTAAGATTTTTGCCTCGAATACGCAAGAGCAGAATGCAGCGATGGTCATAGCAGCTAGGGAAGTCGCCGAGGCGATTACCAATAGTGCCAAAATCGTTGTGGCAGAGGTGAAAGGCCATGTATTGGGTGGTGGACTGGAGCTGATCATGGCCTGTGATATCCGATTGGCCGCCGAGGGTGACTACCTCATAGGACTGCCCGAAGTCAAACTGGGACTTATGCCGGGCAATGGTGGTACCCCTAGGCTTATCGATCTTATCGGAGCCGGTAGGGCTATGGAACTGTTGATAACGGGCAACTCGATTTCTCCGGAGAAAGCCTATCAGTTCGGGCTGTTCAATCAGTTATATGAAAGAGATGGCTTCGACGGAAAAGTACAAGCTTATGTGGACGAACTGGCTAGAGGACCTATAGAGGCCATGGGTGCCATAAAGAAATACGTGCAAAAACATAAAGGTATTGGCTTACAGGAATCCTTGGACCTGGAGACCTCTTCGGTCAATGCCTTATATGCGACACCTGATGCTAAGGAAGGTTTTCAGGCATTTGTAGAGAAAAGACAAGCAAAGTTCAACTAAAAAATAGAGAATCAATGAAAGACGGCATGGAACACTACCGGTGTTATATCAATGGAGAGTGGTTGGAAGAGGTAAATCACGAGCTTATCACCGTGGAAGACCCATCGACCAATGAGGCCTTTGCCACTGTCACTGCCTGTACTACGGATGATGTACAGTATGCATTGGAAACGGCTGAAAAAGCACAACTTTCTTGGCAGTTACTGCCGGCCCAGACTCGGGCAAATTACATTTACGCCATATGCGATAGATTAAAGGCTGAAAAGGAGCACTTCGCCAAACTACTGGTCATGGAACAAGGTAAAACCTATGCGGAAGCACTGGGTGAAGTAGACGATACCCTACGCTATATGGCCTATTCGGCAGAGGCAGCGCGTAGGATACAAGGTGCCGTTTTTCCATCGGACCTGCCCAACGAACGGTTGACCATTTATAAAGTCCCTTATGGTGTGACCGTGGCTTTATGCGCTTTTAATTACCCCCTCGCGCTGATAGGCCGCAAGCTGGGACCTGCCTTGGCTACGGGCAATACCATTATACTCAAGCCTCATGAACTGACCCCCGTGACCGCATCCGAGTTTTGCCGCTTAGTGCATGATGCCGGTCTGCCCAAAGGGGTGGTCAATATGGTATCGACCAAGGATGCGAAAACGGCTTCCCTATTGGTCGAGAGTCCGATTACGAAGCTTATCAGTCTGACAGGAAGTACCAACGCAGGTAGGGCCATGTATAGAGCTGCTGCCGATAACATTACGGCACTCATATTGGAACTGGGAGGCAAAGCCCCGTTTATCGTATGTGCGGATGCCAATATCGATAAGGCTGTAGAGGCTGCTGCCATTTCCAGGTATGCCAATTGTGGTCAGGTATGTATCTGCAACGAAATGGTTCTGGTCGATGAAAAAGTGGCCGATGAGTTTACCGAAAAGCTCATCAAAAGGGTACAACAGATCAAGGTAGGGAATCCGATGGAGCGTACTACCCACATGGGGCCCAATGTCAGTACACTGGGCTTGGATAGGGTAGATAAGCTTGTAAAGCAGAATATCGAAGAAGGAGCAGAGCTGGTAATGGGAGGAGGTAGACCCGAAGGGGCCATGTTCGAAAAAGGCAATTGGATGGAACCCACTATACTGACCAATGTAGCCCCTGATGGAGCTACGACCAAGCATGAACTGTTCGCTCCCGTACTTCCCATAGTGAAAGTGTCGGGTTTTGAAGAGGCCCTTGCGCTGAACAATGCCCGTGAAGAAGGCCTCTCGGCATATCTTTATACAGATGACTACAGGCTCCATCAACAGGCCATCGATAGGCTGGAGGTAGGTACCATATTCATCAACAAAGCCATCGTCGGTTACATACAGGGATACCACTCAGGGCATAAAACCTCGGGTATAGGAGGTGAGGACGGTATCTATGGTGTCGATGAATATTTGCAGAAGAGAACGATATATATGGATTATTCCGATCAGTAGTCTATCTCACTGGGATTCGATCGGACTATAGCGGTAAAACTCTCCAAGAGAGGATTGTTTTCGGTCGAGTCCTGTGGGTTCAATCAAAAATACCGGCAAAAGCTCGGCTCATCGACCAATGATACTTTCAATATAGATAACGCTGTTATCACAAAATACTTCTACAATGATTTTTGTACTGTCCTGTCCGGTGTTTATACTCAAGCGCGATTGGGTTTGGGAGCAAGGTGTCTTTTTTGGAGGGAACTGTATCTCTATGAAGTATTCCCAGTGACCCTTTCAACAATGTACGATGGACGGTATGCTTGCTTCATTACATTGACCGCTCCTTCGAACTTTTCCCTATTCATTTTCTCTCGGGTATAACCCTACACTACTCCGTACTACTTACGGTAAGCCCAAGCCCATAGCATCAGCAAAGGATGGATAAGAAGTAACCTCAGCCAAGCGACCCACATCGGAGCACAAAGACCATCGTCTACGCAACCGTCTATCTGTATAAAATACACATGAGAAGGGATGAAGAGAATCAATAGCAATACGATACCATAGGCACTATAGCTTCTGGTGTTAGGTAGCAATAACCCTATGGCCAAAACTATTTCCGCAAGCCCCGAAAGTAGATTGATAGCAGGATGGAAAGGCAGATAGGGCGGAATCAAAGGAGCATAAAACTCAGGATGCCAAAAGTGATTGATACCCCCCAGCAAATAGAAGGCAGTCATTACGGTCAGTCCTATTTTCCTAAGCATCCAATCTCCATTTTGTACTGAGGTGTACCTTTCTCAGTATGAGGAAAAAGGGGATCCACCATATCAGGTCATTGGTAATCAGTGTATATCCGAAAGCTGCGGGTGCAGCACCCGTCATGAAGTTGAGAAAAAACCCCATAGGACCGAAAAGCTTTCCCAGAAACCCTACCATGATGATGGGCCAGTGCTTGAGAGGCGCATAAGAGGCCCACCAATAGCCCAGACCGTACACACCGATGACCATACCCATACCTTGCCATATCATCGGGTGATTGAGCTGCTCCATGCCCGTTAGTTCAAAGAAGTGCTGGGGAAACAGGACCACCCATGCACCCCATAAAAGATTATAAATGGCTGCAATCTTTAGCACCATGTTCATCCAGTCGTCTTTTGCTTTATTGCTCATATTCGTATGACAATTTTATACGGGTAATTGTTTCGCATAGATACGAATATATGAGCATAATATTACCCTAGGATTATCATTGACCATAAGCTCGGGAATTGTCTTTATAACCGATGGTCATTTCTGCTATTCTTCTTACCTTATGGGAAAATCATAATGAATTCTGTACTATCGTAGTAATTTCATGCAAAGAACATTGTATAAGCATCAGAACTCTGTCATGACCGCACTGGGTGATGTGGGTTTTTTATTGAGGTTAGCTACTTTTACTGTTTTCGCTGGACGTGCCTGGCAGCATCTTTTTTGGGATGCCCCTTTTCGTACACTCCTGTGGGATCAGGCCATTCTGGGTACTGTTGTAGAGGCATTGACAGGAGCCTCTTGGCAGCAGTATGTCACTAGTGAGACCATGGATAACCTCATACAAGGGTCGATAAGGGGTTTTGGTCTCTTATACCTGCTTTGTGCTTTAGTAACACTCTTTATCAGACCCAATCTAGAAGTGTGGGGCAGGGTGCTCATCGCAGGAGTGTGTTCACTGCTTTTTCTGGCCCTGTTGTATTGCAAAGAGAAGTTTTTTCATGTCGGTCAGTTTTTTGAATACTCATTGCAGTTTGGTGTACCTCTATTGTTTTATCAGGTGTTTTTTCAAAAGGTAGATACGGAAAAAGTCGTGGTATATGCTAAAGTGCTGATTGCACTGACTTTTATCTGTCATGGACTTTACGCTGTGGGTTATTATCCGAGACCCGGTAATTTTGTGGACATGACCATCGATATATTGGCCATTAGCGAAGCCGATGCACATCACTTGCTTTACTGGGCAGGTATCATCGATCTTGTTCTGGCCATTGGGATATTTCTGCCCAGAATAGCTCCCGCATTTTTACTGTATGCTTTTGTCTGGGGGCTGATGACAGCAGCAGCGCGATTAGTGGCCAATTTCCAAACTGATTTTATGATGGAAAGTTTTCATCAATGGACCTTCGAAGTAGTGTACCGATTGCCGCATGCCCTGGTGCCCTTATGGGTATTGGCTAGGCTGAACTTTGCTACCGCCTCGAAAGGATCAAAGGAAAACCATTCCGATTTGTCCACCTCTTTAGGAGGTTAATGGATTTTTTTATCTTCAATTATCCCAGCGGTGGTTTCAAGATGACGGCCTGTTCATGATCTCGCTATACTCCTTATATAGAGTGCTTCTACTTTTTCTCTGGCCCAAGGTGTTCTCCTCAAAAACTTGAGACTGGACTTGATACTCGGGTTTTCGTTAAAACAGTTGATTCGTATCTTATCGCCCAGCACTTCCCAGCCATAATAGTCGACCAGTTCGGTAATGATCATCTCCAGTGTTTTGCCGTGTAGTGGGTTGTTGGGTTGGGGTTCTTTCATGGGCCTTATTCTCTTCGATTTATATTGAGCAATACCAGATGCAAATTACGCGGAAAAACTTGAGAATATGCACTTTCCATATCGGTAAATTCATACCATTTTCTTCAACTCGGATCATGCACTAGCCTACCGTTATGTCTGTTTTGACCCAAAATGATCAGTAGCCTTCCTATTCCGAACATAAACTGCTTCAAGATCAGCGGTTTTACACTACGTAGGTGTGTCACCTTAGTGATGCAAAAGCCTCCTCTCCCAAACCACTGATTTTATTGCTCTTTATGTCCTCATCACGAAATCCTATTGATCAATTGGGAGGTGATGGAGTTCGCGAATACACTGTATTGGAGTTTCTTCCTGTGGACCAAAATAGGATAAATCGGGATATCTCTTTGGGTTCATTGTAGCACCGCGAAAGTGGATTTAAGAAACATGTCCGTTTCATTGATCGGAGAAAAGGGTATTCTGCAACAGAAGGGCTGATGGAAGATAGCCAATATTGTTTATCGTCTTTACGGAATCAGTGAATTGTCAGTTGACAGCCCTTTTGTCTGTCTTTTGGCGGAATCATTGAACTTGCATATCATGACCACCTATAGAGGTAGATAACATAGTGGACCGAATTTATAATTTGGCCTCAGGCCTCTTAGGTTTAATTAAAAGTTATCCGAACCCTAGTGGGTTTAAGGTCAAATGCTATTGGATTTGACTAAACCCGTATTATGCGTTGGAACTTCGTAACGAGGGTTTACATATCCATAAATCAGGTAGTTTTATTGGATCTGGCATAGCACCGCTACGGTGAATCCAAAAAACGTAGTGCAACGACCGGTTTGCGGCTATTTATACAAATTTGGGTTTTAAATGTCGTATAAGATTCCGCGGGTCATTTTGGTTTCAATCAAGGCGATAACCGCAGGGATAGCAGCGCTATCGCGAGGATTGTCAACGCAGAGTGAAGCAAAATGAACAGGAAGATAGGCGATTTTAAAAGCTAAGTTTGTATTAGATTCGCAGTAGATTTTTCAATGCATAATCCAGGTTAAAACAGTTACTTCCATGGCGACGTACTCGCCGCCACAAAAACACGGACATAAGAAGTTCTTTCGGTAGGGCTTTTTTTAATGACTGCACTATCTCTCGGTTCGCCTGGTGAAGCCAACTCATATTATTTTTTCCTACCTAGCCATTTTTGCATTTTTTGTCATTTAAAAGCCCGAATTCCCCTATGAAAACCAGACTTTTCTCCTCGCCAAATAGATGGATAACATAGGCTACTTTTTGCCACTGAGTTGAAGGTAGTAGCATTACGGTTTGATGATAATTCATTAATAACCAAAGGCATGTAAATTCCTATATTTCGAAGGTATTTGTTACACAACCTAATCTATCCACAAAATGAAAAAAACAAAAATCGTACTGCTATTATCGATTTTACTTTATGGTATTTCTTGTCAGGAAACAGAGATTACTCCTTCAGCCCCACATCATCCTACAGAGGCTGGAGGCAAAAGTCTTTCTTTGGCTGAGAAAAGAGCAAATTTCTACTATGACCTTGCCTTTCATCATGCTCCCGTGCACTTTCAGGACGTGGACAGGACGGGTAGGTATGCACTGGGAGGAAAGTCCGATTACATTACGGCCATTGATTTTGATGGTGATCTCAACTCCAGAAACAATTGGGACAATATTTCTTCCTCCTCGAATACCAGAGCCTATGGTTATTATTCTGTAGTGGAAACCGAGAGCCACTACTACATCACCTACGCTTTCTTCCATCCTCGTGACTGGACGGACAATTCTTTCGCCTACTATTTCGATAATCATGACAATGATCTGGAAGGTGCACTGATCATGGTCCGTAAAACTTCGAATAGGTATGGTACTGCCCAAGGAATGATTACCGTATTCCACAACGACTTTTACTCTTATGTATATCCCAATAGTGGCCTGCGGTCAGGTCACGAGTCGGTGGATGGCACACTATCCCTGAGGAACCATAACGGTATCCGAAGAGCGGAAACCTCGCAAGAGGCCAAAGGCCATGGTATGAAAGCTTATAGCAAACAGAAGCCGGGAGGAAATGACTACGTCATTTACTATCCCGGAAATACGGCAGAAAGACCTACGGATATCTATGACAGAAATGTGAAATATCAGCTCAGGGACATCTATCGGGAATTGTGGGAAAAGCGCTTTAACGCTAACTTCCTTAGAGATGGAAAGCGCTTCCACACTTCGGTATGGACCAATGGCAATGCCGATGCACCATGGAACTGGGATGATGGAAACGATAGCAATTGCGGTCCTTGTCAAAGAGGAAAAATCGCTACCGACCCGGCCGGTCTGTTTCAGCGCTATTTTGATGGAGAGGGTAGTCCTTTTTCCAAAAGGTATCTCTACAATCCCTATATCGGTATAGAGTAACGCTATTCGAAGAGGCTTACCGAGCTGTAGTCTCATCTCTAGGGCTGTATCCTATTCGGTACAGCCCCTTTTTTGGACCAATGCGGTGTGGGTTCGTCTTGATGTCGGAAGTGATCAGGAGCTGCAACTTCACTGTGGGGACTCCAAGTTTCGAAAATCAAACAAGGAGCAATCCATGCTTTCGCAATTCCCGCCATACCTGACTTCGGGTGAATTTTTCAAAATCAGTAAGTCCTACAGCTTCATAGGAAGCTTTTAGCGCGGACCATTGTAGGCGCTGTTTTCGCTGAGGGCGAAGTTCCGATAGCATTTTCGACAACCAGTGGCTTTCTGCCTCCCCACAGATTACCTGAAGGGTATCGGTCTTGTTTTCAAAGAAAAGTTTGGCCTTGATTTTCTGTTTGCCCTTATTCTTTTTTCGATAGGCCTCTACATATGGAACCTCACCTAGCCAGATAACGACTGAGTTATCATGAACAGGAGTGCCTGCATAGGTCGCTAAGGCCTGTTCGATATACCATGTAGGGATATCCGTTTCCGGTACATCAAAGTCGAACCATTCCTGAAGTTCGAAATCAAAGCATATACCATGCATGTAATTGAACAGGGACTTGCGCAGTCCTGTACTGAACAGCTCATGATCGGCGCCCTCGGGATCTTCATGGACCAGGTCATTATAGGCAAAACCACCTTTTTCAGGGCCTGTCCGTACTACCCCATAGCTTTCCGGTGCAAGCCCCACCGGACTATGTGCCGTCATGGCAAAGCGGTGCCAAAAGCCCGACTGGATGACCCCTTGTTCAAAAAGCTGGCGTACCATCTCCAGTGAGTCGATGGTTTCCTGTTCGGTCTGTGTGGGGAACCCGTACATAAGATAGGCATGCACCATGATGCCCGCAGAAGTAAAGTTATGACTCACCTGCGCTACCTGTGCCACTGTTACCCCTTTTTCCATACGTTTCAGTAAGCGGTCAGAAGCTACCTCTAGGCCTCCGGACACAGCGATACAGCCCGAGGCTTTCAGTAATTGGCATAGGTCATCGGTAAAACGTTGTTCAAAGCGGATATTGGCCCACCAGGTAATGGTGAGGCGGCGATGCAGGATTTCCAGTGCCAGGTCTCTCATCAGGGCCGGGGGAGCAGCTTCGTCCACAAAGTGAAAGCCCGTTTCGCCCGTATTTCGGACCATTTCTTCGATACGGTCACAAAGCAGTGCCGCATTCACCGGGCGATAGTTTTGAATGTAGTCCAATGAGATATCACAGAAAGAACACTTTTTCCAGTAGCAGCCCTGCGCCATGGTCAACTTGTTCCATCGGCCATCGCTCCACAAACGGTGCATGGGATTGGCCACTTCGATGACCGAAAGGTATTTGTCCAGGGACAGGTCGCTGTAGTCCGGTGTACCCGTCTTGCCAAAGGGAATGTCCCCTGCTTTACTGGCATCATGGTATACCACTTCTCCCTTGGTGCCCAAAGCGTAGGTACGCTTCAGTGCATGGAGGGGGCGAGTGCCTTGCAGGTACTCCCATAGACAGAGTAAGGGACGCTCCCCATCGTCCAAGGTGATGAAGTCCACATAGTCGAAGACTCTGGGGTCACTGAGCGAACGCAATTCCGTATTCGGAAAACCACCTCCCATAACAATACGGATATCCGGATGATTTTCCTTTAGGTACTGTCCGCAGCGTAATGCACCGTACAGATTACCGGGAAAGGGTACTGAAATACAGACGAGCTGTGGGATACCATACTGTAGTTGTTTTTCCAGACAAGCCGCTAATAGCTCATCCGTATAACTCAGAGGAGCTTGTAGATAAGCGTGAAGTTCATCAAAGCTATTGGCCGACATGGCCAGACGTTCGGCATATCGGCTGAAACCAAAATGCGGGTCAACAGTTTCCTTGATCAGGTCCGCAAGATCTTCTAGGTAGAGCGTGGAGTAATGTCGCGCCTTGTCTTGAATGCCAAGTGTACCGAAGGCCCATTCCATATCATCCAACTGCGCAAAACGGTTCGCTTCGGGTAGAAAATCACCATTACATATTTGATAGGCGAGGGTAGGGTTACTATACTGTAAAAATGAGATTACCGCATCGATGGTCGCTATATAGGTCTCTTGCAGACGAATCATACGCTGGCTATTGTCGGACCAGGCACTTTTCTCAACGTCATTGATAGTACTGAACAATTGCAGTAGCCCTTCTTTACTGAAGAGCTTCAATATGACCTCTATGCCCAAGTCGGCCTGCCGATTGGAGATAACTTGCGTATTCAGAAACCCCTTGAGATACATCGTGGCAGGGTAGGGTGTGTTCAGTTGGGTAAAAGGCGGAGTCAGTAACAGTACGGAGGGTGATGTGCATTGGCTCATAGCCATAACTTAGAGACTATTTTGAAAGATAGTATAATAGTAAAATTTGTTGTACCATATTTTGGAGAGGTACGAACGTAAAAATAATGTCCTGTGGACATTATTAGTGAAGAGGCCGGCCTGTCGCGTGAGCCATGGACAGAGATAGCAGCGCTATCTGAGGGTATTTTAACGAAATTATGCACCCAAATAAGTACATAAGAAAATAAAAGATACATTTCGCAACAGTCGCTTAAATGATGGTATAGTAAAAGTAGCAAAGATGGCAAAAATAGTAACGGCTTCCTAGTTATACAGTAGGCCATCGATGAGTTCGGTAATCAGTGCTTCATCCTCTTTTTCATAGATCAGCTCTGAGTTGATCAAATATTGTTGTGTTTGCTTGAGGATTTCAAAATTTGGGGTGTGAAGATGCTTGGGTATACGATAGATACGTTCGTCTTTCTTGTCAAAAGGGCAGGCTACCTTACTATTGAACAGGTAGGGGATCAATATCTTCGAACAGCTCATGGCAACCCGGTCTACCGTATAGTGATGAAAATAATCCTGTAGCCGTTCATTGATATTTTCGAAGAACGCCAGTGTATTGGCCAAGCGTACCCTGGACCCCGCTTTTGACTTTCCTCGGGTATTCAGGTATTTGATCTGGCTTTTGCCCTGCTTCTTCCTGACAGCATAGGTTTTGAAGGCTTTGTGTTCGATGATATGTATTCCTTCGCAGTAAGCAAGTGCGCAGCTCTCGGTCTGCACCAGAAGGATGATATAGCGATGAGGAGCTTCTTCGTCCTGTTCATCGGGTCCGATATCCTCTATATCCGATAGGGACATATGTATAGGTAATCTCAGGTAGATAGAGTGTTTTGCTTCGGGGAGTGACCATTGCCATCGGTGCTTTTCCACATCATAGATTTTGGGGACCGTTGTTTTATCCAATAGACGTATTACCTGTGTACTAAGATCATCACTGAGGGGCCTGTTCATTGACTTACAGAAAGAAGTATGGAAAATTGAATACCTGACAAAACTACGATTTATTCCGATACGGTACAGTGCTTTGGCGCTCATACCTTTTTGTTCCATTTCAGTATGGAGAAAGAGGGATGTCCATAAGAACCAATGCCCTTGATTGCTTTTATCCCGGATCATGCATTGGAAAATCTACTGCGGATCTAATACAAACTTAGCTTTTAACTATCGCCTATCTTCCTGTTCATTTTGCTTCACTCTGCGTTGACCATCCTCGGGATAGCGCTGCTATCCCTGCGGTTATCGTCTGGATTGAAACCAAAATGACCCGCGGAATCTTATACGACATTTAAAACCCAAATTTGTATAAATAGCTGCAAACCGGTCGTTGCACTACGTTTTTTGAATTCACCATAGCGGTGTCCTGCTAAATCCAATAAAACTCCCTGATTTATTGATGTTTAAACCCTCTTTACGAAGTTCCAACGTATAATCCGGGTTTATCTCGGACTCTATGTGCGATAGGGATAAAAAAGGGGCTGTCCGTACGGACAGCCCCTTTTGATACTAAATCTGTAGACCGGCCACACTTACGCTAAAAAAATCACATCAGTACTTTTTAGCAAAGGGGACACCGGTTAATTCTTTATGATTTTCACGGACTTACTGATACCTTTATCTTCATAGCTCAGGATATAGATTCCATTGCTCAGGGGGCGGGTATCGATGCGCATATTACCGTTGCTATACTCATATTTTGGCTTATAAGTGAAACCGTCCACACCTAAGATACGCACTGAACGGATACTTTTTTTCGATTCCAGTCCCTTGATGTGCAGCTCCTGTTGAAAGGGCACCGGATAGATTTCCAAGTCCCCGTGTTTGTTCAGTTCAACAGCGGGAGGCGTTTCGTTATGGATACTCCTAAGTCCCGCATAGGGGGCTTTGCTCAGGTTCGACAGGTACCTTACCGAAAACTCGGCGATAGAGGCCCACCTTTTTCCATCTATTGCAGAAACAGATCTGAGATAGACATAGCGGCATGAGAAAGCATCAAACTCAAAGCTTTGCTTTTTCGGAGTTTTCTGAAATTGTCCAAGTACCAGTTGTTTCCATTCTGTACCGTCCCAACCGAAAAACTCAAAACCCTTGATAGCACCGCTGGCATTGAGCTCCTGTCGGGCAGTATATGAGAAGCCTACCAAATTCTGTGTTTGCCCCAGGTCAATGGCCACATAATGAGGGTGGTCGATATTCTCGTCTTCTATAGCAGTGTGCCAGAAAGTTGTGAGGTCGCTATCTATAGCATACTCTTTTTTATAGTCGGCCTTTGTAGTTTCCTCACTATTGGTTTCGTATACCCTGCAACCGATGCAGTCATCGAAAACGGTACTAGAGTTTTTATCTCCTTTTATAGCTACACTTACGGGGATCGAGTAAGCTGAAAACTTATTGTCTCTTTTGGCTCTGATACGGTATGTATATGTTCCCGGTGTCAACTTCTTATCTCTGAATCTCCGTACGTCAATAGCCACCTCACCGATTTTAACGAAACTTCCTCCATTGCTCCTTTCAATCTCAAAGCCATCGATGTCCATGTTGCTCTTTCCCCAGCTCAGCTTAGCATCACTATCTACGACAGTGACCGTGAAGTTAGGGGGGGTCTTAATTTTTTGATTGTCTCCCGTATCATCGTACAGGTTCGCTTCCCAAATCCCCCGACCATACGTAGCCACTCTTATTTTGCGGCTAGGGTAGTGTATTTCCAGCTCTGAAGTCAGTACTGCGGGGAGGTTTTCCGAGAAGGGTACCCATTCGGCGAGAGTATCATTGGTATAATACACCCCGGACTGCATACCTACATAAAGCCCGTTTTTGTCGGTATCATCGAAGACCAAGCACTGAGCTGCAATACGAGGAAGGTTTCCTGTGATTTTTTTCCAGACATTTCCCGCATCGGTAGAAACATATACGCCTGTTCCTGTTGTCGCGATAGCAACGTGCTCGGGATTGTTCGGGTCAACGGCAATATAATTGACATAGTTCTCAAAATCACTTACTTCGGTCCATAGGGGCGTGTCTTCCTGCCCATTCTTGGTTCTCCACAAACGTGACTTATCGGCAATATAGATGTAATTGTTATCAGAAGCAGCTATGGCCATTTCGTCAAGTTTGCCCCCGATATCTATAGTGGAAGTCATATTATCCCAATTTCCACTACTTCCGCCGTCCTTACTTCTATACAGATCTTCATATCCTGCATAAATGGTCTTGCTCTCCAAAGGGTCATTGTGGAATGGGGTCACCCATTCTCCGCTCATTTGCCCCGGTTTAGTGATATAGATGGTATTATCGCCGCCTGCGCTACTTTTGTGAAGGTTGCCTTCCTGTGTAGTGCCATACACGATATCACTGTCCTTGGGGTCGATGAAGCATTCCATACCATCTCCACCTAACCACTCTTTGAATTTCCGGTCGCTTCCGCTCATGATATTGGTGCCGTTATCCTGCGCTCCTCCTACGATCATGTTCGCATCTGTAGCGGACCCGCCGATGCGATAGTATTGCCTAACGGCAAGTCCTCCCTGAGTAAGGTCGGCGCAGTTATCGCCATGGTTGGTACTTCTAAAGATACCTCCATCGGAGCCTATGTAGATGGTTCCATTGATATACTGCATCACTTCTATGTCTGCATGTACATAAGAGTCACTTTCGGTCTGGTTCCAAGCCGCCAAAGTAGTGAAAGTGGAACCTCCATCCAGAGAGCGCGAATAGTTCAAACCTCCCAGATGGACCTCATTGACATCGGTATCGGATACCATGATGGCCATGTCTCGAGAAGCCTGAGTAAAATATATTTCCCTATCGGTGGCAGTCGTATTATCGATGGTTACATTGAAGTTCAGCCCAGCATCAGTGGAGCGGTAAAGTCGACCGAAAGCACTGTCATCTTTTTGTACAATATAGACTACATCAGGGTCCGCTGGGGTCACGGCGAGCTTCATTCTTTCCGAGTGGGTCAGACCCTTGGAACTCTTACTGAAAGAGGCACCACCATCAGTAGATCGGAAAAAATCGCTACCACAAGTATATACGATATTGGTATTGCCGGGTTGAAACTCGATGTCCTCGACCTTAGCTTTTACTACCCTAGTAAAGCTTTTTCCATTGTCCGTGGAACGATAGAGGCCTTTCGAAGAGGCGATCATAATTATATCTCCATCGGGGTGGAGAAGTATCTTTCGTGCTACGCCCTCTCCCTTGAAAATTTTATTCCAAGTAGTACCACCATCCATTGATTTCAAGACCTGCCCTAGAGTATTTCCCAAATAGACAATGTCGCTATTGTTAGGGTCTAATGCTATAGCGTATATTTCCATATTGAGCATATCGTCTCCCATGGGGTTCCATTTTTCTCCCGCATCGGTAGATTTCCAGATGCCACCTCCCGGTGAGCCTACATAGATGAGTTTTTGCTCTATTGGCTCAACAGCTATTGCCGTTATTCTACCTAATCCCGGGTTCCAGCTTTGGGAATTGGTCCAGTTAAATGGGCCGAGCTCCTTCCAGCCATTCTGCTGAAACTTGTGCCTAACAATTCCGGGTTTCTTTTTTTGAAAAGAGCTTCGGAAAGCTTTTCTTTCGTCTACTACTTTCGTATCATCTATGACTCGGCCGTTCTTATCGGCATTCCTTTTGGCCCAGTACAGATTTCGCATAAATAACTTATAGCCACTGCCTTTTCCTTTGTCGCGGTTTTGAAAGTAGCGTTTCCCTTTTCGTTCCAGTTTCTTGACCTTGATGTTTTCTTTTTGCATCAGTTCAATAAACTTTTGCCCCTTTACAGGCTGAAAACCAGTGGTCATTATGACCAAAAATGTTAAAAATAGTGAGCAGTATGCCCAAGAAGTAAATTGTTTCATCTTAAAAATATAGGTTATTTACAAAAAATAGATTGTTTGAATTTTTCAATATAAGTATAGACATAAAGAACCCTCATCGTTAGGCTCTTTTTTAAAGTCGAAAAAGTAATTAAAGATTTTCCATCTCAGAGACTGTTTTGAAGATATTATTTTAGAATTTGTTGTCACTTATTCTGGATAGGATCGAGCGTTAAAATAATGCCCCGAGGGCATTATCAGTGAAGGGGCCGGTCTGCCGCGTGAGCCATTGACAAAGATAACAGCACTATCTGAGGGGATTTCCAATGAAATTCGGATACCAAAAGATTACGTGGGAAAATAAAAGATACATTTTAAAATAGTCACTAAGAAGACAGGTAAGAAAAATATAGCGTTTTGAGTCATGGTTCGAACCCGTTGTTCGGATAACAACACACCTCAATGGTTATCTCAAATATATAAAATCAAAAACATAAAAATACAATCGAATCGTCAGATGGCTGACTAATTTAATGAAGACCTAAGTTCACGAGCATACTATCGTAAGCTATACTGTTGTAGGTAGGGCAGAGTGTAGGTGATTTTAATTAACTATATTTGAAGTAGTAAAAAAAACTACAATATCGCCGGGATGCAGCACGAAGTAATAAAAGAACTGATTTCTAAAATCTGTGATGAAAAAGAGGAAGAGGCCTATAGATATATGAGAAACCTGGCGGACTTGGGAGGAGAAGAGGTCATATCGGCTGTGGAGCCCTTACTTTATCATGACAGCGATGAGGTACGTTATCTCGCAGCGCAGACCTTGGGCAATATGGAGGACAACCAACAGGGACTGGATATACTCCTACAGGCTGTTCTACACAAAGATAATGCTGGTCGGCAAGGAGATATGGTTTCTGCAATAGAACTTTTCGACTATCGCGATAAGTTTCTGGAAATCTTTAAAATCTATATCAATGGCAGTTTTAAAGCGAAGACCTTGGCAAAGTCCTATCTGGATTTTGGGGAATTCGATATCACCCCCAGAATACTGAAAAAGGTAGAAAAACAATGGAACCACTATATACATAATGTGAAACATGATGACACCTTCGAAGTAGTGAAAGCGGATATCGAAGATATGTTGGAGGGGTTAAAAAGTGTTCTGAACGAAACGGATGCAAAATAAAAGTCGTTTCGAGCTTATCGAAACGACTTTTTTAACTCATTTCAGATAAAGTGTTGCTTTAAAAAGAATCGTAGTAATTGTATAAATGGTTTTTGCTTAAGTAGTTCAAATATACTCAGAATTGGATGGTCTTTCAAAAATATAATTACATATTTTTAGAAACAGATGGTCTGTTTTACATTGATTGATGTAATCAATCGATAATGCTTAATATAGTAGAATAATATACTGTATATAGAGGTATTTGTAGCTTCGAACGGAAGTGTTGGTGTTTTATAATAATTGGACTATTTTTATCGAGGGCTTAGGTAGAAGATTTTGAAAAAAAAAGTGTGAAATGAAGCTATTATCAGTACGTACAATAATGGTGGGTTGGCTGTTCTTGTATTCGATTTCGGTACAGGGACAATCACCTGACCGACTGCATCCATGGAGTGATTTCATAGAGTCCGAATACAAAGAAACTTTGATTACGGGAAAAGCCCATTTCGTCGGAAAATACCATTTTCTAGCTACCATAAAGAACAA
Organism: uncultured Cyclobacteriaceae bacterium; assembly: GCA_947492745.1. Lineage (GTDB taxonomy): Bacteria > Bacteroidota > Bacteroidia > Cytophagales > Cyclobacteriaceae > Aurantiphycus > Aurantiphycus algarum. Next base: position 66,181 of record CANLOE010000015.1, read on the forward strand.
AGAGCTATACCGATTACGGGAAGCGGATATCGACATCGAGAGAAGACTGGATACGGAGCACTATATCGTTCGAGCCACTAGAGAAGTACTGAGTCAGTATCGAAATTACTTCAAGCAGGTATGGTATGCTAACGATCTCTGGAAGCTGGCCCCCGGTATGACCTCATCGAGGTCGCAAGAAGGGGCAACGGTATTTACACTACATGTCATTGATGCTCAAAGCGTCAAGTTAAAAATAGAACAATTACCTGCTATCGAATTGTTACAGATTGATGACACATGGGCCGAGGTCAGGTGTAGTTATGTAGCTATGGAGAAATATCTATTGGGTATAAAGGAAGTGGATTATATAGGGATAGAAAATACGGAACCCCACCCTGAGAGCATAGTTTTCGATATGAACTTGGTTCCCAATGGTATTCGTAAACTGCATCATTCCTTTCCCGACCTAAAAGGTCAGGGCATGACACTTTCGATCAAAGAACAGCAGTATAAAATCGATGATATCGATTTGCAGGGGCGTCATATTGCCTCGGGTCTTGCGGCTTTCGAATCCAGTGCACATGCCACGGATATGGCCACCTTGGCAGCAGGTGCGGGCAATTCGTCGATGAACAGTAGAGGGGTAGTGTCCGAGAGCAGGCTAACTTCTTCTGATTTTGATAGTGTGCTTCCTGACAGTGATCAAGACTACCTGGATTTGAATGCTTTTGTACAAAACCACTCCTATGGTACTGCTGTCGAGAATTTTTATGGCCTACGGGCCAAGGCTTTTGATGAAAGCGCCAACAATAATTTTATGCTGTTGCATGTGTTCTCTTCGGGGAACCGGGGAAATGCCACACCTTCCGAAGGTATTTATCAGGGATTGTCCGGATTTGCTAACCTGACCGGTAATAGTAAAATGGCTAAAAATATCATCACTGTTGGCTCTGTGGACCTCGGTGAGAACAGTGTGTTCTCTTCATCAAAAGGACCCACATACGATGGACGGGTAAAACCCGAGCTGACGACCTATAGCACGGTAGGTTCTTCCAACTCAGCAGCTTTGGTATCCGGTACGGCCATTGCCCTTCAGCAAGCCTACAAAGAGAAGAATGCAGGAGAATATCCTGCTGCTGCTCTGGTCAAAGCGCTTCTTATCAATAGTGCCAGAGATGTAGGGCCACCGGGCATCGATTTTCTTACTGGATATGGAAGTATCGATGCTGTTCGTAGTATAGGTAATATAGACCGTTTTTTTGAAGGAAGTATATCGCAGGGAGAGTCAGCCACTTTCAAACTTGATATTCCCGGTAATGCCACGGATCTGAAAGTAACGATGGTATGGAACGATCCTGCGGCAGCTGCCAATAGTAATATAGCACTGGTCAATGACCTGGACCTTACAATTACCGACCCTAGTGGAGCAGTACTCTTGCCATGGGTGCTGGACAGTACTCCGAGTGTAGAGAAGTTGATGGCACCCGCAGTGCGAAAAGAAGATCACCTGAACGTTGTGGAGCAGATTACGCTCAAAAATCCCACTAAAGGTACCTATCTATTGAAAATCAATAGCGAAGTACTGCCCATAGGTCCGCAGCCTTTTTATATCGCGTATCAATGGAGGGAGCAGAACAGGTTCGAATGGACTTATCCTACCGGTAGTGACAACCTACCCTTTGATGGAGAACTTACTGAGGATATACTTTACTGGGACAGTACTTTTCCCGAAGGTACTATGGGCGATTTGGAATATAGTACGGACGATGGCAAGATCTGGAAACGCATCGCCAGTGGTATAGATTTGGCAGTAGCTGCTCATGCATGGAATATACCTGATGTTATCACAAAGGCACAACTGAGAATGACCGTGGGGCCTGACTCTTATGATTCGGATACTTTTGTGATTTCCAGATCGCCTAGAGTTATAGTAGGATTGAGCTGTGCAGATTCGATCCTTGTTCAATGGAGTAGGCTCGAAGGCATAAAAGAATATATGTTGTTTAATTATATGGAGGATGGAACACGGACCACCGCACTGACTACAAGCGATACCCTAGCAGTAATCCGTACGACGGATTACGATTCGCGTTTTTTTTCAGTGCAACCGGTGACAGATAGTGGTTTGTCCACAGCACGGAGTCCTACCTTTGATTATGAGTCGCTGAGTTTTGGATGTTATGAGATATTTTTCTCAGGGAAAGCCACTGTAGGAGGGGGTATTTCATTAGAAGCGCGATTGTCCACTGTTTTTGCCATCGAGAAAGTCATATTTGAACGGTCCGCGAACAAAGGCAGTTTTCAGGCCATAGCGACCATAGGTAGCGATGACGCTAATGAGCTAATGGAATATATAGATGAAATGCCATCGTCAGGAAACAATACCTATCGTGTTAGATTGGTATTGAACAATGATCAGGAAATCTTTTCCGAAGAGTTGACCATCTATTCTCTAAGGGAGCTTAATGTTATTATCTATCCTAACCCTGTCGAATCGGGACAGCTGCTCAACATCGATTTTAAAAATGAAGATAATGAAGAGGCAGAGTTCACTCTATACGATAGTCAAGGTAAAGCTTTGATTGTCAGTAATCTGGATCTAGGGAGGAAAGTGATAGAACTGCCACCCTTGGGAGCGGGAATCTTCCTTTTTAGAGTAACACTAGGTAGTCGGAATTATGTAGGTAAGGTCATGATAGATTAGCCTTAGGGAGAAAACCTGACCTCGGAGGCTGAAAAGTTTTTCCTATTTTCTTACATAATTGCTCAAAAAGTAGTTACTTAAAGATGAATATGTTATTTACTTTTTTGCTTGATGTTAAAACAGCTGATATACATTATTGATGATGACCCCGTTTTTACCACGATATTGAGCAATCACCTCAAGCGTCATCAACAAGATTATGTAAAGGTTTTTTCAGATGGAGAATCTTCCCTAGAAAGCATGAATACTGAAAACCCATCTTTTATCTTTTTGGATTTCAGTTTGGAGCGATTAAATGGCCTCGATGTACTCAAGAGAATAAAATCAAAGAATAAAAAAGCCAAGGTTATAATCATTACTTCGATAGAAGATGAAATACTCAAGAGAAAATGTATTGATAATGGGGCTATATTGTATATCAATAAGTCCGAAGTAATCGACGATATACCGGATTACATTCTGAAAAGATTAAAAAAGAAATGGTATTTCCTTTTTCGTTAGAATAAGCCAACTGTTCAGTGACCCATGACACCGAAAGATCTTAGTCAACATAAGCTTCATGTAATGATTGTCGAAGATGATAAGACCAATCAGATGATAATGTCCAGTTTGCTGAAAGAAATGGGCGTGAGTGTCACGCTGGCCGATAACGGCAAAGAGGCTATGAGCAAATCGAGGGTAAACCGATACGATATGATATTAATGGACCTTCAAATGCCCGTGATGAATGGCTTTGAAGCAACAAAATCTATCCGCAGTATAGGTGACCAATATTATAGGACCGTTCCTATCGTAGCACTGACCTCTTCGATAATGAGCAACGTTATAGATAAGGTCCTAGAGGCAGGAATGAATGGATTTATGTCGAAAACCTTTGACTCTAGTGAGATTTACACCAAGATGACAAAATACCTGAAGATAAAACCGGAAGCGGCCATAGAGCGAGAGGAAAAGACAGTTGGGCACAAAACTGTCAAGACCAATGTTACGGACTACGAAATAGAAGACCCTTTGTCATCCATGGAATCACTGTCCCGAGGAGATGAAAATTTTAAAAAAGAACTGGCAAAACTCTACATTGACAATATAGAAGAGCTGAAGGAAAAGTATCTGGAAGCCGTAATAAATAAACAGGAAGAAGTAGCTGGCAAAGTTGCCCATAAGGTCAAATTTACACTGGAAAGTCTCCGAGCTGATGCTTTGATAGCACTTGTCGCCAAAGGTAAACAGGTCATAACTTATGAGGATAGTGATTCGCTTACTGTTTTTTCCAACGATTTTATGAAAGCCTCCGATAATCTGATTTCTGCCCTCAAAAAAGTATGAACCAGTAGCGAGATGGCTATCGGTAAGCAACTTGTCCTTACCGAATTTGAGACTGTTTTGGGGTTATTTTAGGTTTTATCATCACTCATTTCGAGTACGGAACGAAACATGACCAAGTATGAAGAAAGCACCTTGGGACCATTCTTGAGTGATACGGACGATTCAAAAAGTCTTACACTTCATTGATGGGTAACTACTATGAAAGAGGACAAACCGTGTATTCAATGAATACTTTTTAAATCCGGATCATGCGTTGTAACTTCGTCACGAGGTTTTACATATCCATAAATAAGGGAGTTTTATTGGATTTAGCAGGGCACCGCTATGGTGAATTCAAAAAACGTAGTGCAACGACCGGTTTGCAGCTATTTAGATTCGCAGTAGGTTTTCCAATGCGGGATCCGGGTTAAATCGATTGCTATAATAGGGCAAACCGCAGGTTCGAAGAAAATATCCAATGCATTATCATAAACATCAATAGTATCACTATATAAAATAGATAAGTCTATCTTGAAGTTTTTTTGAACTATATTAATAATATAATATCAATATTTCAAGATTTTATTTTTTTCTGCCCAGCCTTTCTTTTGTTTTCCATTTCCATAAATACCTTTTTTATCAACTTGCTCATATCTGCTTCCTCCCGTCGACTGAGACGATGTACAGGACAATTTTTTTCATCCCAATAAATCAAAAACACTAATAGAAAGTGTGACACAACAGGTAGTACGGATGCAATACAGAACCACAACCAAAAAGACCTTCCGTAGCTATAAGCAAAATAACCCGCTACAAAAGGAATCATGAGATAAAAAGCAAAAAGAGCAAATAGGATATCCAAAAACATAAAGAAATCTAAGAAACTGTATGCAATTAACAAAATACAATTGACGATTGTTCGGGTTTTGTACAGTTGTAACCGTACAATTTTCCCTTTTTTACTAAAAAAAATAGTTTAAACTAAATTTTTTGGTATTTTTGGATATGAATGAAAGGATATTTAAGAAGTTGAGCATATTGGCAGATGCAGCTAAGTACGATGTATCCTGTGCAAGTAGTGGAAGCCGAAGAAAAAACAGTACAGGAGGATTGGGCAATGCTTCAAAAATGGGCATATGCCATAGTTATACCGAAGACGGACGCTGTGTATCCCTACTCAAAGTATTAATGACCAACTATTGTATCTACGATTGTGCCTATTGTGTCAGTAGAAAGAGTAATGATGTACAGCGCATTGGTTTTACAGTGAGGGAGATTGTCGATCTGACCATTCATTTCTACAGGAGAAATTATATTGAGGGCTTGTTTTTGAGTTCGGGGATTTTTAAAAGTGCCGATGATACCAATGAGCGACTGATCAGGGTGGCGGAATTATTGAGAACGGAGCAGAATTTTCATGGTTATATCCATCTGAAAATCATCCCTGGATGTAGCCCTGAACTGATCCAAAAAGCAGGTACTTATGCGGATAGGCTCAGTATCAATCTAGAGCTACCGACAGAGAAAAGCCTGAAAAAAATAGCTCCCGAAAAAAATCACAAGAGTGTTTACCAACCGATGAACTTCCTCAAAGAGAGATTGGTCCAGTCGAAGGAAGAGCGAAAGAAATACCGTAAATCACCGTTATTCGCGCCGGGGGGACAAAGCACTCAATTTGTAGTGGGCGCCTCCCCTGAGAACGATAAAGAGATTCTTTCTCTGGCCTCTAGCCTCTATCGCGACCAACAACTGAGAAGGGTCTACTACTCGGGTTATATCCCTATCGAAACGGATAGCAGGATACCCATGATCCAACAGCCTCCACTGGTCAGGGAACACCGCTTGTACCAAGCGGATTGGCTCTTACGCTTCTATGGTTTTTCAGTCGATGAGATAGTACCCGATCAATATCCCGATCTGGATACACAGATAGATCCCAAACTGGCCTATGCACTGAGGTATTTTCATCTTTTTCCTGTCGATGTCAACACAGCGGACTATGAAATGATTCTCAAAGTACCCGGTATCGGACTGAAATCAGCACAAATGATCATAAAAACCCGGAAGTTCGGTAAGTTGAGCTTTGCCCACTTGAAAAAAATGGGAATCGCCATGAACAGGGCAAAATACTTTCTGCACCTACCTTCTACTTTTATCCGTCCTCAATATACGCCTAAGGATATCAAGTCACATATTCTTTTGGGCAATCGTAAACCTCAACAGCAGTTGACACTTTTTGGAAATCCATGATGATGCGCAGTACTATCGACTACTCTTATGACGGCTCCTATGTCGGATTGATGACCGTTATTTTCGAAATATATAAAGGCAAACAAAGCCCTCGTTCCATCACCTCCGAAGGCAGATTGACCAATGACCTTTTTACCCAATATCAATTTGTACCCACTGAAGAAAGACAAGCGACCAGGGTCTTAAAAGCACTAAGAAAGAAAATGACTACTGTAGGCATGGCCAACCTGTTCAAAGCATATCTATCCGAACAACAGGGAGTGGAGCTACAGATTTATCAAATGGTCAGGTACGTGTTTTCTCAGAAGATGAATGTAGAATCTGATTTCAGAAAGCCGTATATTCTTCTTGTAAAGCAACTGGCAAGAAAAGTAGACAGAGAAGTACACCGTATGCATGCTTTTGTCCGTTTTCAAAAGACCAAGGACAACCTTTTTGCCGCGACCATAGACCCCGATTTTAATGTTATACCACTTATAGGTACGCACTTTGAAAAAAGATATGCAGATCAAAAATGGATAATCTATGACGTTACCAGACAACTGGGGTTATACTATGATATGACCGATTTGAAGACAATCCACCTGGAACAGGCCTACCTAACCTCAGAGAAGAGAATAAATCGGGAATGTTTATCAGAAGGGGAGGCAGACTGGGAACATTTGTGGAAGACCTACTTTGATGCCACCAATATCAAAGAGCGGAAGAATACAAGATTACATTTACAGCACCTACCCAAACGGTATTGGAAATTTCTTCCCGAGAAGACCTTCTGAATTATGCTAAAGAAAACAGTGTGATCTAAACTATATAGGATGTCATAAATCAGCATGTTTTCGTGGGTTAATCGTAGCAGTGCTACGATTAACCCACGAAACATGTCCACCTTACCGGTTCGAAGTTTTTGAAGTTGTAGCTGAAGGGGCAAGTGTATGATACAGGTTTAATGGTAGGAAAATCGCTCAGAAGAGTGGACCGAGCATATACCATCATTTTTGTCTCCCTTCTGCGATGGAGAATCTATGGTCTAATTGTTATGCTCACCTTTCCTGTCCATAGTCAGTATTTGATGGCCTTTGGCATCTTCTATCCAACAGGAGATACGATGGTCATATCGAATCATATCTTTAGCAAAAGCTTTTGCTGATTTGATGTCATCAAAATAAGTATATAACTCTCCTTGACCAAGATAGGGTTCACCATCTATATCCAATACTATTCCAGTCTTCTGCTCCATCTGTCCTACGGCATAGTTATGCTTTTCTTTTCTCCTCTTATCCATAAAACCAATATTAGTAAAGATAAATAAATGTGTTATGCAATACTTCAAAAAAACTTTTGGGCATCACCTATCTTTTTCGGTACGGATACAGACAAAATCTAATTCACGGGTTTTTCAGGATATAAATCAATAGTCGATCTGCTTTATGAAAATCATGGTTTTGTAGGTCATGTAGAACCATGCAGCTTACTTTTTTCGCTATCAAGGGTATTTCAACCCGGATCATGCATTGAAAAATCTACTGCGGATCTAATACAAATTTAGGTTTCAACTGTCGTATAAGATTCCTCGGGTCATGTTGTGCTATTTTTTCCTATTGAATCTCTATTTCATACTGGATTCAATAAAATACCACGTTTTTTACCTATTTTAGAGAAAAGTCTACAACCTCATCATGAGATAGAGCCATAGGAGAGAAGGCATAGCTTCAGCTATGGTAATAATAGATCAACGTGAAGGTACCTTGTGTTTTTACTGATTTTATCAAACCTTAGAACGTCTAATACATCTAGGTTTGTTGCTCACCCAGAATATTCGGACGTGTACATATCCCCCAGAAATAGACAGCACCTCGGTAAGGTATTTCCTTTGGCTTTTTCATGGCTGATTTTCGGTTTTATCTACGCCCTACTGGAAAAAGGGATTATAGGTGATGCCACTCATTATCCCTCGACCAATACTACTTACGCTTTTGGATATTCGCTTCCCATCATTCTCATCTCATCTTCGATAGCGGGACTTCTACACGGTTTTGCGGAGGTATACCTTTTACGGGACCTTTTCGTCGGGAAGACCTTTGGAAGAAAACTGTTCCTGAAAAGCCTTATCTATCTCATATTCATTGTCCTTTTTCTATCAACAACAGCTTTGTTCCTAAACTCACTACGATATGCCATTCCCCTGAATTCTTATGGTAATTTTATCTTTTTGAAGGACTTCATTTCAAGTTTTTCCTTTTGGAGCATTGCCATTTATATCGCTGTTATTACCAGTATATGCCTCTTTTTTATAGAGATGAAGAGTAACCTTGGCCAGGGTGTCGTGCTCAACTACCTGATGGGAAGGTATCATCGGCCCAGGGAAGAGGAGAGGGTGTTTATGTTTTTGGACATGAAGTCTTCTACCCGAATAGCGGAACACCTTGGACATGTTCGCTATTTCGAACTACTAAAGGACTACTATGCCGACATGACCGAAGCTATTCTCTCCGCAGAGGGTCAAGTGTACCAATATGTAGGCGATGAAATCGTTATCAGTTGGGCAAAAGATAAAGGTCTGAAAAAAAGTAATTGCCTCGTTTGCTTTTTTGATATTGAACTGGTATTTCAGCGAAAAAGAGACTTTTATGAGAAAACCTATGGTCTTGTCCCTGCATTCAAAGCAGGCATCCATTGTGGAAAGGTCACTGCGGGGGAAATAGGTGTTTTGAAAAAAGAGATTATCTATACCGGGGATGTGCTGAATACCACCGCTAGGATACAGGGCTTATGCAATTATTATGAGACCACACTTTTGGTCTCTAGAGAGCTGCTCTTTGTACTGCCTCGACAGCACCGGACTCTATTTCATGCTATCGGAGAACTGCAACTTGAAGGTAAACTAAAGAAAATGGTGCTGTACAGAAAGAGCATCCAGGAAGCCAAAGATACACATCGAAAAGAACTCCTACAGCCCGAAAGAGCTAAGTGAATGTAACAGGACCCAGAGGCCCCATGGAAAATCGATTATGGGCCTGGGACCTCCAAAAAGCGTGATTGCTCCATTGATCTGATAGTATTGTATCAAAAAGGCTATGAGGACGGATCAATGGAAGTGGCGTTCTATCCTGAGCTATCTTTCATGGGCTGAGGGCTTGCATCAACAGGCCACAGAGATAAGCCCCATAAGTCCCCAGTGCATATCCAATGACCGCCAGTAGAACGCCGACAGGGGCTAGGCTGGGATGAAAGGCCGCCGCCATCACGGGTGCGGAAGCTGCCCCACCTATGTTGGCCTTACTGCCTACGGCCAGAAAGAAAAAAGGAGCTTTGATGACCTTAGCGACTACTATCAATAGGCCTGCATGAAATCCCATCCATAAGAGGCCTACCAAGAAGAAACCTGGGTCTTGAAATATAGCCATCACATCCATTTTCATGCCGATAGAGGCGACCAGTATGAAAATAAAGACCATCCCTACTTTCGATGCGCCGGCACCCTCTAACTGTCGAAGTCGCGTAAAAGAGAGCAATATGCCCGTAGTGGTGGCCACAACGACAATCCAGAAAAAAGTTTTGTGCAAGCTGAACTGACGTAGGTAGGGCAGGTGTCCATCGATAAGCGGAGCAAGGGTGTCCGCTAGGTAATGCGCTAGGCCCGTGGCACCGAAGGCGATGCCCAATATCAACATCAGGTCCGTCAAGCTTGGGTTTCTGGCCGTTTTGAGGGCATAGGCTTCCATTTTTTCTTTCATCGTATCGATAGAGCTACTATCTGCCTTGAAAAAAGCGTCGATACGCGCAGTTTTGCCGATACCCAACAACAAAGCTGCCATCCACAGTTCTGCTACGATGATGTCTACGGTTATACTTGCCGAGTACAGCGCAGCGCTGGGTTCGAAGAGCTCATACATAGCAGCCTGATTGGCTCCACCACCGATCCAACTACCCGCAATGGAGGCCATACCGCGCCAGACAGCATCCGGTCCCACTCCACCTACGATAGATGGATCGATAAATGAAGTCAGTAGTATGGCCAGTGGGCCTCCTATAATCACGCCCACTGTTGCTGTCAAGAACATGATCAAGGCTTTGGGACCTAGCCGAACAAATTCCTTCAGGTCGACACTTAAGGTCAGCAGTACCAAACAGGCAGGTAGCAGATAACGGGAAGCAACAAAATACAACTGCGATTTTTCCGGGTCTACCCATCCAAAAGTGTTCAGTAGTGAGGGAAGGAAGTAGCACAGAAGAATGACGGGTACAAACCGATAGAAACGCTGCCATAGCGGATGATTACTGGATGCGGTCTTGAAAATCAAAGCAAGTATGACCATCAGTATGCCGAAAATAACGGCATCATTTTGCAGTACTACAACTTCGGCATTGGTATTCATAAGAAACTGTTTTGAACGAAGGCAATCTCAAATATACTAAATCGTTAATGATATCGGACACACTTACAAAGAATTCCCTTTTCAGAGGGGAGGTGGAGACTATTTTGAAATAAATATTATCCAATACCACGGGTACTATTGTAGTAGTTCCATAGATTAATCATGAAAGGTCACTAGCGTTGGCCTAAGTTGGATTTTATGTCTAATTCGCTTGCCTTTCAGGTAGATATAGCTTCAGGTATCAAAAGGTCGGGATTTCCGAAAGTGTCTTTTACCGGGGATAATAGGAGATTAGCCTACAGGTTTTTGAACCTTAAGCTACGGTACAACGTTTACTATTTATAGATAGTAAGACTAAAAATACTCCACTTATTACTTTTACCCGATTATTTTCACATCTATCTTTTCTTACTTTTTAATAAATTATCAGAAAGATGATTATATCGAAGGAAAGAAGTTTTAAATCGCTTATCTTAATGAGATTCATTACTTGTCCATGATAGTTCAAAGGCTGGAATGCTTCTCAAAGTGTCATAGGAAAGTGATGATTTGTAACACAAATACGGTCTATAGAATATACATTTATTTACTAAATCAGTGCCAATGAGACAGCTAAAGATAACAAAACAGATTACCAATCGCGAAACACAGTCTTTGGATAAGTACCTACAGGAGATTTCCAAGGTAGATTTAATTACGGCAGAGGAAGAAGTAACCCTTGCCAAAAAAATTCGCGATGGCGATCAGATTGCCTTGGAGAAAATGGTCAAAGCCAATTTGCGTTTTGTTATTTCCGTAGCTAAACAATATCAGAATAAAGGGCTGGCTTTGGGAGACCTGATCAATGAAGGTAACTTGGGTTTGGTAAAAGCTGCCGGCAAGTTCGATGAGACAAGGGGGTTCAAATTCATCTCCTATGCCGTGTGGTGGATACGCCAGTCGATAATGCAGGCTTTGGCAGAACAATCCAGAATAGTACGCCTACCACTGAACAGGGTGAGTTCCATAAATCAAATATCCAGAAAATTCTCCGAACTGGAGCAGAAGTTCCAGCGTGACCCTACTTCCGGCGAACTGGCAGAGGAACTGGAGGTCACAGAAGACGAAATAGCCAGTAACCTCAAGATATCCAACCGTCACGTATCTATGGATACTCCTTTTGTCAGTGGTGAACAGAACAGCCTATTGGATGTCCTGGAAGACGATAAAATAGATACACCTGACTCCGATTTGATGGCGGATTCCCTACGTAACGAAATCCAGAGAGCCCTTTCTTCACTAACGCAAAGAGAATCCGATACCATTTGCGCGTATTATGGACTCAATGGCTCCGCACCAATGAATCTAGAGGAAATCGGTGAGAAATTCGGTATAACCAGAGAGCGTGTACGTCAGATAAAAGAAAAAGCTACAAGAAGGCTCAGGCATACTTCGAGAAGTAAAGCATTAAAATCCTACCTCGGTTAGAGGTAGGAAATATCACTATCTATTCGACAATATGACATATAGCTCAAAACAATAGAATGATCAAGAGAGTAACTTTATTGGCCACCTAGTCCTCTAGAGGAGCTTCCTTCTTTTCTATGCGGAGTAGAAACTGCTTATCCATGGTAAAAACATAAAGAGCTTCTTCTGTTAACTCGGATGCCTTAGCGGATTGTTGCAGTATAATGAGTAATTCTTTAGCGACTACCGAAGTTTTGATATTATTGATAGCCTTTCCCTTATATACTTCCATAGTAAAGGAGTACCCTCCCTTTTGCTTAGGGTCGATATCACGAAACTCGTGATTGGAAAACTTATACTCTTGACTGCCTTGTTCAGCATCTACCATTAACTTCAGAATAGCGGGACGATACTTGTTCCATAAGTAAATGTACTTGTGATCGCTTGCTGTTAGGTCTGCCATTTTTTTGGATTGTAAGTTAAATTTTTAATTATAAATGTCCCTAAATTAGACTTTGGAAAGTTACGAATAGGAGTTGAGAATTACCTTATAAAAGTGAAATAGTATTTAGAAGTGTCATTAAAAATTCCAATTTATCGAAAAATAGGTTATTTTCCCTTTTTTTGAATGGATTTCATCGTACATGAATTGTCTTCTATGATTCCTTTTCGATAATGTATTTCTTGAGTAACTTTCCCGACAGGTGCAGATTTTGTATTCAAAAGAGCGGAAAGCAGTTGTTGTGCGACTATATCTTGTATAAAAGAATAGAAAGTAGTGTTCGCAAGAAACATTCTACTCTTGTACTTGGAGCTGTTGACCTTGTTGATTTGGCTGTGAACGCATTGTTTTTAGACCAATCCGACATCGGCAAAAAGAGCAGACCTGTATGGAACAGGGGGTGTCCCTGATTCGAAAGCCCCAAAGACAGAAAATCGAAGAAACAATGTTTTCATGACCTCTAAAGTAGACTATACTTTCGAAGCTCGAAGGTTCACCTATAAGTATCCTTTGCTCACAGCTATTACAACGCAGGTCAACTTTTGGTTATTTGCATTTCTTTTGTTGTCCGTTATACTATACTTCGACGCCAAGGCCATAAGTATTGGGCATAGCTTGGATATTCCCGTAAAACTTGGTCCCAGTATAATCACGGCCGTATCTTTGGCCATTTTTTATGGTATTATCCTTGGTATTATGGATTATTACCTAAAAGACAAGTGGTCCGAAGGGAAACCATTGGGCATGCTCACGTTTATTAAGGGTATTTTCTATGCCCTCCTGACCATATTGATGTTCGGCGTGCTCCGCCACAGTGTTTGGGGCCATATCATTATCCCTATATTCTTTGACGGCGTATCACCCATCATTAACGAAACTGCTTGGAGGTACTATTTTTACATCACGGCAGTGTATACTTTCTGTATGGGTTTTGTAGTTAGTTTTATACTACAGATCAACAAAAGGTTCGGACCCGGTATCTTACTTCCCGTTTTACTCGGAAAGTACCGAGAGCCTCAGGAGGAAGAACGGATATTTATGTTTTTTGACCTTCAGTCCTCTACCCGGCACGCAGAAAAACTCGGCCATTTGAAGTACAGCGAACTACTTCGAGAGTGCTTTCTGGACATCAATAGGATATCCTTGAAGTATCATGCCGAGATATATCAGTATGTGGGAGATGAAGTAGTACTCTGTTGGCCTATCAACAGAAAAATCGACCCTACCATTTGTCTTTCTTTCTACTTTGCCTGTCGGGAAAACTTTGATAAACACAAAGATAGGTATATGGAAAAGTACGGTATTCTTCCCATCTTCAAAGCGGGAATACACTTGGGCTGGGTTACGGGTGTGGAAGTAGGTAACATCAAAAGAGAACTGGCCTACCATGGAGATACGCTCAACGTAGCGGCCAGGATACAGAGTAAATGCAATGAATTCAACTGTAGCCCGCTGATATCGGAAGTATTGGCGGACTCACTGGACTGGAACCATACTTACCATAAAGAGTGCGTGGGAACGGTCACCCTAAAAGGTAGACAGGCTTCCATGACCATTTACAAAGTGTATAAGGAACCCGGACATAGAGAAGGAAAATCCAAAAAAAGACGATAGGCTATTTTTTATGCTTTTGTGCTGTGTCATTAGGCTCTTTCTTTGGCCTGGGACCACGAAGGTGTATGATCAGTCCGTTCAGGAAGTTACGTAGTATCTGATCCCCTGCCTCCACATAGTTCGGATGATCCTCATTTCTGAACATATCGCCCAGAGCTCCCTTGGATATCTTGAAGTCCACTAATTTCAGGATATCAAGTATATCTTCATTACGAAGTTTGTGAGCCACGCGGAGTTTTTTCAGAATATCGTTATTGGAGAGCATGCTTTTTTTTGTAAAGTTAAGTATTCCTATCGGAAATTATCCATTAAGTATTTTTATTGTACATCAGTGAACCCGTCAATGGGAATGCTTCATAAAGATATCACTCTATCCAAGAAAATATCCTGTCCCATACCAATTGCGCTTGAGTACAAAATGTGATTATCCCCGTTTGAATGCCAGCAGATCGGCGCTGGAGGCACTTTCATCAAAAGTATAACCCCCTGATGAAAAACCTTTTAGCTCTTCGGGGTTTTCAGGCCTGTTTTCTATGATATACTTGGCCATCATTCCTCTCGCTTTTTTGGCGAAGAAAGAGATGACCTTGTAAGTCCCGTTCTTAAAATCCTTAAAGTCCACATCGATGACATTTACATTTTCTTTCAAGAGCTTACGGTCGATAGCTTTAAAGTACTCATTGGAAGCCAGATTGATAAGTAGATCATCACCTTGTTGTTTCAGGTCCTTGATGAGCAATTTGACGATTTCATCCTCCCAGAATGCATATAAAGTCTTATGATTATCAAAGGCCAGTTTGGTCCCCATTTCCAGTCGATAGGGCTGAATCAGGTCCGACGGCCTAAGCAGACCGTATAGCCCCGATAGTATACGGAGATGTGCTTGTGCATACCGCTCCTGTTCAAGGTCGAATCCTTCGGCTTCCAGTCCCACGTAAACATCACCCTTAAAGGCCAAAGAACAGGCCTTCGCATTCTTCTCAGTATGTCTGCTGGCGAAACCTTGGTACCTGCCCACATTCAGTTCAGCGATATTTTCGCTGATACCCATCAAAGACCGTAGGTCTTCTGAGGTCTTTGTACGGAGTACTTCTACCAGCTTTTTTGTCTGCTGGGTGAAACGGGGCAGCGTATACTCTGAGTTCAAAGCTGTTTCTGGGCCGAAGTCCAAAGTCTTGGCAGGAGATAGAATGGCAATCATAATTGTAAATATGCATATGTTAATAATAGAATACCTAACTTAAAGGGTCGACGCTGAGGAACTTCGCCACTGCCGGGCTGTATATCCTCATTCCGTAGTCGTAGTTGGTGGTCGTTCCGAAGTCCCTGATGTCGCG